>JBCLQX010000024.1:0-262 GCA_041223805.1 Oscillospiraceae bacterium 44-34
CTCCACGTCCTCGAAGGGCAGCTCCACCAACGGAGTGTCGGGGTCCTCAATCTCCACAACAGGAGGAGTGGGACGGGGCCGGCTGCCGCCGGTGCTGGGACGGGTTAGAGCGGGGATTGTCTCCTGTTCCTTGGTGATGACACCGCACACAGAGCATTCCTCACCCTCGGTCAGACCGGTTTGGTCGTAGGTGGGCTGAACTGCGGGGATGGGCTTGGGGGTGTGGCCGAGAGCCGCAATCTCCACCTTGCCGCTGTAATCA
>JBCLQX010000024.1:362-41884 GCA_041223805.1 Oscillospiraceae bacterium 44-34
CAACGGTTACAAGTTTCGAAAGCGTGCCAGCCGGCCTCGGTACAGGTGGCATCCTGGGCGGCATGGCTCACAAGGTCATGGCCGAGAGCCGCAATCTCCACCTTGCCGCTGTAATCACAACGGTTACAAGTTTCGAAAGCGTGCCAGCCGGCCTCGGTACAGGTGGCATCCTGGGCGGCATGGCTCACAAGGTCGTGGTTGAGAGCGGGGATTTCCTCAGTCTCAGTTTTGCCGCAGGCACTACAGGTGTGGGTTTTGGCTCCGAGCGTGGTGCAGGCGGCGGGGGTCGTTACCTCCCAATCGCCCCAGGTGTGGTCAAGACACTCCCACTGGGCGGTGAAAACTGTACCCTGAGGATAGCTGGAGATGTCAAAAAGATCGCTCCACTGACTTTGGATCGTGACAAGCTGGTTATCGCTGGAGGCCCTCCAGCCCTGGAACTTCAGGCCGGAATCGGAGTGGGTCAGAGTCTTGGGCAGGCGGGCGGACTGAAGCGTATTGAAGACCTCGTCGGAGATACTGCCGCCATTCAGGTCAGCAAGATAGCCCTTGACGGCGGCTTTCATGCTTGCACTGGGCGCGCCTTGGGTGTAGATTACCGAATTCGCAGTCAGACCGCTGAAAGCGTTTGCGGCAACGGTTTGGGGACTGCTTTGGAACAGGACCGTACCCAGCGAGGATCTTGCACCTGCTCCGTGGGTGAACGCCCCGCTGCCCACGATATCCACTGCGCCCGCAAAGGTCACTCGGTACAGGTGGGTAGGGATACCACTACTGAACAGGCTGGCAGGCACCGCGGTCATACCGGCAGGAAAGTCAATCCGTTCGATTTTAGAGCAGCCTTTGAAGGCGTCGACGCCAACCGTAGTGACACTGTCAGGAATGACGATAGAGGTAATCGAGGAACAGCCGTCAAAGGCATGGGCGCCGATTTTCAGCAGTCCATCCGGAAGGATGACACTGGTGCAGGCCTTGCCGTAAAACGCCCACTCGCCAACGCTGGTTACACCCTCTGTAATGACCACTTCCTGAACGGTGTAGCCAAAAGGATTAGCAGAATTGTATCCGGGGTAGTCTTTCATGCTGCCCCGGCCGGAGATGACTACTTTATACTCCGCTGTGGCGGCGAAATAAACCAGGTCATTCTCTGTCTTGCCGCAATGGCCGGATTTCGTCAGGCTGGCCGCGGTACTGCCATCGGGCAAGGAGAGGGTCATGCCGTCAATGGCGGCAATCGCTCCGGTATCGCTCAGTGTGAGGTCTTCCGCCTTGGCCTCGGGGATGCTGATGTGAGCCACGCCCATGGGGACGGTGAAGAGAACCTCGTCGCCCGTCATGACCCTGCCGCCGGCGGGGATGGTGTACACGCCGTCCACAGCGGCAATTTTTTCTCCGTCCGCCGTCACTGCTCTGACAGCTGACTCAGTTGTGCCAGCGGTAAAGACAGTGCCGGACACTGTCCCATTGGGGATCTGGGTATAATATGTGCCAGCCTCCACCGCGTTGCCCGCTTCATCATACCAGGAGCTTGCGGCGCCGTTCTTAAGGGGCGCAAACAGGTAGCCGGTATAAAGTGTAGACAGGGTCGTGTCATGGCCGTTCAGGTTGGCCACATAATATGTGCCGTTGATGGTGCTCAGTGTATTACGCAGCTGTTCCACCGCCTGAGCGTCAGGCACATAGACGACCATCGCTTTGGTCAGCTGTGTCTGAAAGGCTTTCTCACTGATGCTCCCAGGAACGCCCAGGAACCGCAGATTGCCCAGCTGGCTGCCAAAAACGCTGCTGCCGCTGATGGTGGTCACGCTGGCCGGGATGGTCAGGGACCGCACCTTGGCGTTGTTGAAGGCCTGATCCTGGATCGTCGTCAAGGTCTCGGGGAGGGAGAGCTGGATCGTGCTGGTGGTGTAGGTTCCGCTTGCCCCAAAGGCCTTGGGTCCGATCGCTTCCGCCCCCAGGATGGTCACCTGCTCCAAATACTTGCAGGAATGGAAAGCCATGCTCGGGATTTGCTTGACGCCCTGGGGAACAGTGATCTCTGTCAGATTGGAGTTAGAGAAGACACTTTCTCCCAGCTCTGTCAGGGTGCCGGGCAGTGTGGGAACAAAGCGGGCGGGGATGTCCGGGTTTGCGCCAATGCCTTTTTTGTAGGGCTGTCCAGCGTTGTAGAACGCACGCACTCCAATGGTGGTCACGCCTTCAGGGATGGTGATCTCTGGCATTCTGACATTGGTAAATGCTTCCCGTCCGATGGTCGTCAAGGTTGAGGGAAGCTCAATACCGCCGGAGAAACGGGCGCCGCTGCCGCTGGAGGTATTATAGAAGGCGTAATTTCCAATGGTGGTCACGCCTTCGTAGACTTTCGCCGACTTGACGTTGATCGCCAGGGACTGATAGGGGCGGAGGTGGCCGTTGGGGAACGTATTGGCATAATCGGGGCTGGTGTACATATCCCACATAGGACCGCTTCCGGAGATGTGCATACGGGTGTAGGGGCTGTCCGAAGTCCAGTCTTCGTCCTTGACCAGCGCGTAATACACATGATCGCCGCATAGGCCGGAACCAACCAGTTCGGCGGCGGTCTCACCGTTGGGCATCACGACGGTCATGCCCTCAATGGCCGCGATTTCGCCGTTTACCTCGCCCAGAGTAAGCTCACCGGCTTTGCCGGCGGAGATGCGGATCTCCTTCACGCCCATGGGAACGGTGAAAGCGGCCTCGGTGTCTTCGCCCACATAGACCCTGCCGTCGGCGGGGATGATGTACACACCGTCCACAGCGGTGATGGTTCCGCCGTTGGCGTTGGTCACGAGGACGCCGTCAGGGACCTCGGGCTCTTCTCCCGCCGGGGTCTGCTTGAAGAGGCGCAGAGAAGCGGCTTCCGTTCCGGCGTAGATGTTGCCGTAACCTTTTCCGCCAACATCCTCCGGATTGAATGCCAGCGCACTGCCGCCGTCCTTGCTGATGGTATAGGTACCATCACTGTTCTGTTCAATCTCCAGAACTACGGCACTTTCGGAAGTGTTGATGTTCTTAGCAGAAGGAGCAGTCAAATCAAGATAGCGGCCGCTGTCCACGCTTTTGACAGTGTAGCCACCCTCGACCGCAGTGATAATCCATATCTGCCGTGCTGGAGGAAAGTTTTGATGTAACAGTAGCTGGTTGTCTGTCAACCCGGTGCTTGGCACCTTGTCAGTCTGTCCTGTACCGGTATGGTAGAGAATGCGGTTGTAAGCGATGCTCTCCACATTGGTGTAGATTGCGTAGATTGAGCCGCTGTCGATTCCGTCGGTGTCCAGTATGTACTCATAGCTTTCAGCGGTATCAGAGAATACAGCCGGAAGGTCTATGAACTCCAGAAGTCCGTCTGCGGCCCCGTTTCCGGCGTCATTCACAACGTCTTCCAGAATTTGATCCGGGGCCGGGAGAACCGCGGGCGGCTCTTCCTTCTGATCCTCCTCCAAGGGCGGATTCTCCTCTTTTTCCTCCTCTGCCGGAAGAGGATTCTCCCCGTCTCCCTCCGGCTCAAGGGGGAGCACCGGCTCAGCGGGGACCTCGGGCGCCTCGACCTCCTGTTCCGGCGGGCTGTCCGGCTCAGTCTCCTCCTCGGAGGAACTGTCTGGTGTGGTGCTGTCTGCGTTTTCGTCTGTTGCGGGAGTTTCCTGGTTCTCGTTCCCGTCCTCAACGGGTGCGGTCTTTTCCGGCAGTACTGTGCTGGAGGAATTGTCCACTTCCTCCGCTGTCTCCACAGCCGCGGCGGCAGGGAGCAGTGAGAACAGCATACATGCCGCCAGAAGCGCCGCCAGAGGGCGATTCCACTTTCTTCTCATCTCTGCACTGTCCTTTCTCATTTAGCGCGTTTGCCTGTTCCCGCAAATAAGGTGTTCCCTCCCCCTTTCCGCAGCTAAAGCACCTCGGCCATGCACGCGTGCATGGCCCCAAAAAGGAGCTCCTTTTTGGGTTTGATTGACCCTCTGAAAGGCTCTAACTACAACAAAAATACGCTTCCATTATAACCAATGAAAGGGAAAAAAGCACTTCACAGATCATACAAATTAATTCTAATATTTTGTACGATATACACAAAATATCAAGCTAAATTTTGTGATAATTGGACGAATTTACAGAACTATGTACGTTTTTTATAAAAATAATTTTGATTGCCCGTCCAGAACCTGATTTGAAATCAAAAATTTTGAACGCAGGAAAGGTTATTGACAATTGTGGTATTTTCTACTATAATTCTAACACAATGTAACTTACACGAGAAAGAACGCGGGAGAATTTGTGTGCTATGCGTTCAGAGCGGGACAGGGGTTCCGCGGCGGACCATGGAAAGAGGGGGAGCAGTTATGATAAAACGAATTACATCGTCGGTGCTGGCGCTGTGCCTGACGCTGACACTTCTGCCCGCTGGGGTGTGGGCGGCCAGTCCGACCAGCGGCCAGTGGGCAGACCTGAGCTGGAGCTATGACAGTGCCGCCCGGACGCTGACCATCTCAGGCGCGGGCGCGATGCCCGACGTCCCGACGATCAACGCTTCACCGTTCCGCAGGTGCGACTGGTACAGCAATGGCGTCAGTCATATTGAGATTTCTTTTGGCGTTACCAGCATCGGGATGAATGCCTTTGAGGGCTGCCGCGGCCTTCAAAGCATTGCGATTCCTGACAGCGTGACCTCGATCGGGAATGCGGCCTTTCGGTCCAGCAGCCTGACCAGCGTTACCCTCCCCAGCAGCTTGACCAGTCTGGGGAGCTCCACGTTTTCTGGCTGCGATTATTTGACGGAAATTCATGTTGCCCCCGGCAGCCAAAGCTATGCTTCAGACGGCGGGGTGGTGTTTACCAAGGATATGAAAACTCTGGTGGTCTGCCCGGAGGGAAAAGCGGGGGCCTACGTGATTCCCGGCAGTGTGACCAGCATTGGAGAGTATGCCTTTAATTACTGCGAGAAATTGACTGGCGTGACCATCCCTAACGGTGTGACCGGCATTGGAAGAGGCGCGTTCGCCAACTGCTGGCGTCTGAGTGGTGTGACCATTCCAGACAGCGTGACCAGCATTGGAGATTATGCGTTCAGCTCCTGCGCAGAATTGACTAGTGTGACCATCCCGGGCAGTGTGACTGATATTGGAGCTGCTGCCTTCTATAACTGTAGCTTTCTGACCGAAATTCAAGTGGATTCCGGCAATCCCGCTTACACCTCCGAGGGTGGGGTTCTGTTCACCAGGGATAGGAAAACCCTGGTGAGCTGCCCGAAGGGAAAAGAGGGGGTCTACGTGATTCCCGACGGTGTAACCAACATCGGAGATCATGCCTTCGATTACTGCGAGAGATTGACTGGCGTTACCATCCCTGACAGTGTCACATCCATAGGAAACAGCGCGTTTGAGGATACTGTCCTGACCAGCATTACTATCCCTGACAGTGTCACATCCATAGGAAATAGCGCGTTTGAGGATACCGTCCTGACCAGCATTACCATCCCTGACAGCGTGACTTCCATTGGAGACTGGGCCTTTATGGGAAGCAGCTTGACCAGCGTCACCTTTTCCGGGGATATTAACTCGATTGGTAAACTGGCCTTTTATAATTGCAGCGAGCTGAAGGGAGTGACGTTTGCGGGTGACGTGGGCACGATTAGCGAGCAGGCTTTTGATGATTGCTATGAGCTGGCCGGAGTGACATTTGCGGGCGATGTGGGCACAATCGGCGGGCGGGCCTTTGATAGCTGCAGCAAGCTGGCCAGTATCTCATTTTCTGGAAATATAAATTCTATTGGAGAATACGCGTTTTACGGCTGTAACGGACTTACCAGGGTTGCGTTCCCTCAAAACGTGGGCACAATCGGCGAGGGTGCTTTTAACGATTGCAGCGGGCTGACCAGCGCTGTTTTTTCTGGAAATGTGGATTCTATCGGGGAGTCCGCATTCGGCTACTGCGGCAAGCTGGCTGACGTTACCTTCTCCGGTGAGGTGGGATCTGTCGGAAAATATGTTTTCAAAGAATGCGCCGGGCTTACGAATATCAGTTTTGACGGAAAGGTGGGCTTTGTTGACGAAGGGGCCTTTGAAGGCTGTGACAGCCTGACCAAACTTGAGTTTCCCGGCGGGATAGACAGCGTCGGTCCTTACGCCTTCTCTGGTGACAATCTGATTTCCCTGTATATCCATTCCGCCCAAGCCATCGACGGTGAGGCGTTCATCTCCTCCCACGGGCTGAAAAATGTGTTCTTTGGCGGTACGGAGGAGGACTGGAAGGCCTGCGGCGGCCCCAAGGCGGTGAGGGACGACGGGTTCCCTGTCCCGATTTTTGAAGCGACAGGCTTCCCCGAGACGGAGGCGGGGGACACAGACACCCTGAAGAAGCTGATTGAGGATGGAATCGGCGCTGGACGCACCGATGTGGAGCTGGCTGCCGACCTGGACCTGGGCGCCGTCACCCTGGAAATTCCCAAGGGCTGCCGGCTGGTGCTGGACCTCAAGGGGCACAAGCTCACCTCCGCCGCCTCGCCGGCCATTGAGATGCTGGGGGATCTGACCATTCTGGACAGCACAGTGACCACTGGCCCCGCCCTTTCGGGCACCGCTGTGAACTATTCCTCCGGCCTTTTGCGCGCCAGTGCCGGCCACGGCATTTATGTTCAGCCGGGCTGTACATTCACCCTCCTCAGCGGCACGGTGAGGGCGGCCGGCAAGGGGATCATAGTCTACGCCGACCGTAACGAGGACGGCTCCTACTTCCAGACTGCCGCTCAGATCGACAGCGGCTATGTGGAGGCGGGAGATTCCGCCCTCAGCGTCCTGGGCGACGGGGGAAAGGCGGATATCAACGGCGGTGTCCTGCTCAGCAGAAACGGTCCGGTGGTCGCCGGCGGAGAGAAAGAGGAGGAGGGCAGCACAAGCATCAACATAGAGAACGCCGCTTTGATCGCCGGAAGCACCATGGCCGGCTGTCTGCCCTGCGGCATATACCACCCTCAGAGGGGACAGCTGCGGGTCCGGGGCAGCGAGATACACGCCGAGGGCGGTGTGGGCATCCTCATGCGGGGCGGCAGTTTAAGCCTGAACGACCTCAAAAATAAGCCTATGCGGATCTATACCGGCGGCTCCGGCAAGGGGACCATCGGAACCGGTCCGGAGCTGACCGCCGGACAGGGCGTCGTCATGGACCAGGTGGGCAGAGCCGCACTGCGCAACAATGCCAGGGTCACAGTGTATCAAAACGTTCAAAACAAAGCCGAGCTTACGCCAAAGGCCTATCCTGATGAGGGCTACGGACTGCGGATTGTGGAAGACAACAGCTCGATTGAGCCCTCCTTCAGAACCGTCCGATATTCCTTTGGATACTTTGCCACGGTGGAATTCCGGACAGACGGCGGCGCTTCCGGGGAGCCGTACGCAACACAGGTCACAAACGCCAACGGAGAGATCGAGTGGCCTGCGGATCCTGTCCGGGAGGGATACGTTTTCCTGGGCTGGAGCAGATATAGTCCAGCGTCTTACACGTCACAGTTTGAAGGAATGGTCAGCCGATCCTATACCTTCGACTATGACCATACGCTCTACGCTGTCTGGATTCCGGAGGGTGCCTATGTTATCACCTTTGGCGGACCCTGGGTCAGCAAATACAGGGTTACCAGTATTGACGGGGTGCTTCTGGACTGGCCCGATTACTCCGGCGTCAACCACCAAGGAGAGGTTTTTATGGGCTGGTTCACCGAAGAGGAGGGCGGCACGGAGTATTCCTATGACCATGTCTTTACCGCCGATACCACCGTCTATGCCCACTGGGGAGCCCCGGTGCGGCCCCATACCATTACCTTCGATCCCAACGGCGGCAGCGGCGCCGTTATAACACAGACGACCGGTATGGACGGGAAGCTGAGCTCCTGGCCCGCCGCCCCCATCCGGAACGGTTATTACTTCAGGGGCTGGAGCCATTCCCGGTCCTATGATATCTTTCCCCAAGAGAACTTTGCCTTTTATAAGGATGTTACCCTGTACGCCCGCTGGACTCCCAACGAGGGTTACACCATCACCTTCGATCCCAACGACGGCAGCGGCGCGGCCCCGGAGGTTCGGAATACCAGCAAATACGGCACGCTGGCCCCGGAGAACTGGCCCGCCGACCCGGAATTGCCCGGCTATACCTTCGGCGGCTGGTATGACGGCCCCAAGGGCGGTGAGGGCGGCGCATATGTGGAGACCTCTGCCATTTTCCAGTCGAGCATGAAGCTGTATGCCTATTGGATCAAAAACGGCAGCGAGGAAAATCCCGATGTGCCCAAGACTTTCACCGTCACATTTGACAGCCAGGGCGGCAGTCTGGTGTCGCCCCAGAATGTTGCCTCGGGGAGCAGGGCGGCCCGGCCCGCCAATCCCATCCGCTCCGGCTATACCTTCGGTGGCTGGTTTAAGGAGTCGGCCTGCTCCAACGGGTGGAGCTTTGAAACGGATACGGTGACGAGGAATATCACGCTCTATGCGAGGTGGACCAAGAGCGGCGGAACTACAGACCCGGGGGGAACCACCGATCCTGGCGGGAACACCGACCCCGGCGGGAACACTGACCCCGGCGGGAGCACTGACCCTGGTGGGACTACAGACCCTGGCGGAACCACCGACCCCGGCACACCTGATGTCCGCTATCGGATCTACACACCTGACCGTGTTTCCGGAGGCAGCTTTTCTGTGAGCCACAGCTCCGCGGTCAAGGGCACCCGCATCACGATAGAGCTTGACCCCCGGAGCGGGTTTGAACTAGACCGCCTTACCGTGACCAACCTGGACACCGGGCGGAAGGTGTCTCTCACCGAACGGTACAGCGACGAATACACCTTCACAATGCCTGCCAGCGATGTGGAGATAGAGCTGTCGTATTCTGACGAGCGCGGCGGCGGTTACTACCCGACCAACAAGCCGCCGGTAAGCGCCAAGCCCATCAGATGGTATTATAAGGACGGCCATATCTACCATGTCACCGACGGCCTTGTTCCGGCCGGCAGTCCGCTGACCAGGGATATGCTGATCTCGGTCCTTTACAACATGGACGATAACAGCTCCGGTGACCCGGCCTTTTGGGCGTCCAATCACAACATTGTTCCCAACATATATGAGAGTGTGCTTTGGGGCGTCGATAAGCCGATAAACCGCGAGCAGACGGCTATGATTCTCTACTGCTATGCTCAATACAAGGGCTATAACACCTCTCAGACCTCCGGTATTACACATTATGCCGACTTTGGACAGATCCGGCCCATAGCGCAGCCCGCCATGGCCTGGGCCCACGCCTCCGGTGTGATTACAGGCACCTCTGACAGTACACTTTCACCCCGGAGCGGTCTGATCTGCGAGGAGGCGAACGGCGTTATCACACGTTTTCTGTCCGTGGTGGTGCGGCGGCAGTAGCCGCTCCCGTTTCCAATTTTATCTCAGACATCTCAGCCGCGGGGAAGCATCCGAAGCAGTCCGGATGCTTCCCCGCGGCTCTGTTTTAGAAAAAATTGGTCGAAGGTGGCAGAACCTTGCCTCAAAAAATGGAAAAGAGTCCCCAAACAAGGTAAAATACGGGAAAACCGGAAAGGGGATGCCGAAATGGAAGAATATCTGATGACGATGGAACGGCTGGAGCGGTTTCTGGAGGCTCTGCGGCGGGAGGAGCGGGCCTGGGGGACGGTGGAGAAGTACCGGCGGGACCTGACGGGATTTGCCCTCTGGCTGGAGGGAAGGGCGGTGACGGCGGAGACGGCGGCCGGGTGGAAAGCGCATCTGCTGGCCTCCGGACTGAGCCCGGTCACGGTGAACTCCAAGCTGTCGGCGCTGAACAGCTTCTTGCGGTTCCTGGGCTGGGAGGAGTGCCGGGTGAAGTTTTTAAAGCTTCAGCGGAGCGTCTTCCGGGCCAGGGACCGGGAATTGAGCCGGACGGAATACAGCCGGCTGATTTCCGCCGCCCGGGAGACGGGACAGCAGCGGCTGGAGCTGCTGCTGGAGACCATCTGCGCCACGGGGATACGGGTCAGCGAGGTGTGTTATATCACAGTGGAGGCGGCGCGGTCCGGGCGGGCGGACGTGACCCTGAAGGGGAAAATCCGCACCGTGCTGCTGCCGGGGAAGCTGCGCCGGAAGCTTTTGAAATACGCCAAAAAACAGAAGACCGCCTCCGGGGAGATTTTTGTTACCAAAAGCGGGAGCAGTCTCTCCCGGCGGCAAATCTGGCGGGAGATGAAAAACCTGTGCGAAAGGGCGGGGGTGGCGCCGTCCAAGGTCTTCCCCCACAATTTGCGCCATTTGTTTGCCACAGTGTTCTACCAGGCCTGCCAGGACATTGTCAAATTGGCGGATATTCTGGGCCACAGCTCGATCAACACCACGAGAATCTATTTGCGGACCACCGGCGCGGAGCACGCCCGTCAGCTGGACCGGCTGAGGCTGGTCAGCTAGCGGTGGGCAGAATAGACAAAATGAGCCTTTTGTCTAAAAAAAGGAGATTTAAGACAGATTATGAATTAAAATGATGTGAAAAAGGCATGAAAACCTGGTCCGCAAACCCGTAAAAATTTGCGGACTTTAATTATCATACCAAAATTCGGTATTTCGCTGATTTTTAGAAGCGGGCCTTCCTTTACTGGTCCGGTGTGCTATAATGACTGTGGATACAAATAGGATAATCGTCCTCTTCAGCCGCTGAAATTCATCTGAGGCTGACGCGGTCAGTGCAGGCAGGGGGACAAAAGGCTCATTTTGTCTACAGGGGGGAGGCAAAGAAGGTGTCGCACTCGCGGAAGAAGCTGGACCTGATAGGGCAGCGGTACGGAAAGCTGACGGTTCTGGGCCCGGCGGAGAACGTCGGCGGGCGCACGGCCTGGCGCTGCCGGTGCGACTGCGGTCAGGAGACAGTGGTGAAGACCTACCGCCTGCGCTCAGGCCACACCACCAGCTGCGGCTGCGTGGCCACGCGGAGAAAGCCCTGCGCGCTGGGGCTGACCTATGTGGACGGCACCTGCGTGGAAATGCTGGCGGCCAAGACGGTGAGGAGGAACAACACCAGCGGAGTGCCCGGGGTGGACTGGTGGACCCCCAAGGGGCTGTGGCGGGCTACCATCTGCTTCAAGGGCAAGCGCTACTATCTGGGGAGCTACGCCCGCTTTGAGGACGCGGTCCGGGCCCGGAAGCTGGCGGAGGAGAACCTCCACGACAATTTTCTGCGGGAATTTTCCGGGACGGACGAAACGCCCGCCCGCGGTTAATTCATAGAATGGTAAAGAAGGAGGGATTTGCGATGAGCAAGGAGAGTCCGCCGTGGACCTGCCCCGCCGCCGAACGCGTCGAGGTTGGCGGGAGCAACCCCTGCGGCGCGGTTGGCAAACCACGGGAAACTGTGGGGCGCAAAGCTACGGGGCTAAGGCGTTGGGGAAGAAAAACGACCCCCTGCACTATGTTCGCCGGGCTGCACATGGGCAAACCGCTGGAAACGGCGGGGCGCAAAGCTGCGGGGCTAAGGCCGCGGGAGAGTGCCTCCGGGCTATGCCAGCCGGGCTGCAGCCATAGCAAACTGCCGGAAACGGCAGGGCGCAAAGCAAGGGGGCTAAATCGCTGGACCCCCGCGCTGGGGGCCGCGGCGACATGCCAGCCCAGCCGCCGGATACTTTGCATCCGACTTTGCAAAGAAAGGAAGATATTATGAAAACTTGCAAGAATTTGAGCAAGCGCGGTCTGGCTCTGTTCCTCGCTCTGGTCATGTGCCTGAGTATGGTCCAGATCACCGCCTTCGCCGTGGACGGCCACGTCCACAACGAGGACGGCTGGTCCTGCACACAGGACGACTCTGTCAGGGAACTGAGCTGCGACAAGCATGTTCACAACGACAACTGCTATCAAACCGTCCAGGGCGAGCTGACCTGCGAGGCTGAGGAGCATCAGCACGGCGACGGCTGCTACGAGGCCGCCGAGCCTCAGCTGACCTGCGCCGACGCCGAGCACACCCACGGCGACAGCTGCTACACCCAGGGTGAGGACGTTCTGACCTGTGCGGAGACCGAGCACACCCACGGCGAGGACTGCTACGCGGCCGAGACCGTGAAGGTCTGTGAGGAGGAGGACCACCAGCACGGCGACGAGTGCTACACCGTCACCGAGGGCGAGTGGACCTGCACCGCGCCCGTGGTCGAGGAGGCCCCCGCCGAGGTCCAGGCGTTCCTGGACGCTGCGGCCGAGCTGCCCGACGCATCCGAGGTCACCGCTGAGAATGCGGAGGAGATCGGCGAGCAGGTCAGCGCGGTGCTGGACCTCTACGAGGCCATCGGGACCGAGACCGATGAGGTCGCCGAGGCCCTGAACACCGTCTACGCCGTCTATGCGGCGGTGGATGCGGCGCTGGAGCTGGATACAGATACCTTGGCTGTAACAGCCAGCCCATACAAGGATAAGTTCCCCAATGGCGTGGTAGGTTATGCCGAAAACCCCGTCTACGGGACGGAAACTCGCTATAGTGGGGACACTTTTGTATTCAGCACACTGCCCACAAGACAGATTACGGGCGGTTGGTATGCGGGCACCTACTATCCAGATGCGTATTATTATGAGCTGAAGAGTGTAACTGACTCCAAGGGGATTGTAAAAAACATTTCTTACAGCGTCGATAGTTGGACAGGGAACCAAGGCACTGGTAGGCCTTGTTTCAGCGTCAACATTGATACAAATGAGGATGTTGAGGGAACTGCTACAGTTGACGTCCTTCTGGTGTATTATATCAGAGAATTGAAGGGGTTAACGATTCAGACAGGAGAACGGCTGACAGGATATTTTTCCAGGCATATGATTTGTACTGTTACAGTCACGCCTGACCCTAACAAGCCTGACCATAGCGACACCACCTACACCGTCGTGTACACCGATGGTGTGAGCGGCGAGGTGTTTGGCAACGAGTCCCACAGCAACCTCAAGGAGGACGACGCGACTCCGGCGTTTACCGGTAGCACCGAACGCGAGGGCTACACCTTCATGGGCTGGGCGCCCACAGTCAACTCTGTGGTGAGTGCTGAGGATGCCAATGAGAACGGCGAGATCATCTATACCGCCACTTGGACGAAAGACAACACCCCGCCCCCCACCGAGAACAAGCCCGAGGCGCCCACTAAGGATGATGTTGAGAACTCGCTCAAAGAGGAATATACTGATTCCGAGGGCAAGCAGAGATGGGCTTCTGTACGGGTCTACTGCGAGCCTGGACGTCACCTGGTCGGCTATTTCAGCGCCAACAAAAAGGACACTGACCGCGTCGCCATCGGTGAGGTCAAGGGCAACGACACCGACGGCTACACCTGCGACGTGACCTTCCTGGCGCAGGCGTTCTGTGTCGGGTACTCCAAGCTCAAGAGCTGTGATCACACACTGGTTGCTGGTGAGAATGGTCAAAACAAGACCATCGTATTCAACTGGAATGCGGAGACCGAAAAGTGGGAGCCGGCAGCAAAGGGTGTTGTGAAGTTCTGGACTGAGTGTGCGGAAACCACTAAGCCCGAGACAGTCACCTACAAGGTGCAGTGGATCGACGAGGCCGGCAGCAAGGTCCTCAAGACTGAGGAGCGCAAGGGCACCATCGGTACCACGGTCAGTGTCGCTGAGGCCGACAAGTCCTACACCGGCTACACTTATGTGGGCGATGAGGACAGCAGAAACGTCCTGTCCGACACCCTGGACAACAGCAATGTCGTCCTGAAGATGTACTTCAGGAAGAACGGCGGCGGCGAGAACCCCGGCCCTGGTCCTGGTGTTGAGCCCGACAAGGCCGGTCTGAAGCTCACCAAGTCTGTGGACAACAGCAAGCCCGATCTGGGCGGCACTGTCACCTACACCATCACTGTCTCCAACGAGACCAAGGTGGCCCTGAAAGACCTGAAGATCAAGGACGTCATGCCCGAGGGCGTGACCCTGGTTGAGGGCAGCGGAAAGGTCACCGTCAATGGTGCGGCGCGGAATGTTAGCCTGACGCAGGACGGCCAGACCTGCAGCTGGACTGTGGACGGTGTGATTCCTGTTGACGGCAAGGTCATCCTGACCTACAACGCCACTGTTCCCGGTGCGGCTGCGGAGCAAATCACTCTGACAAATACCGCGCAGGCGTTTGCCAATCAGAATGAAGCTCCTGCTCCTCGGATGGCTCAGGGCGTGGCGCAGTATGCGGCCAGCATGGCCAATGATTTTGTCTCCGGCTCTGACAGCAGCAACGTGACCGTTGTTCTCCCCGGAAAATACGACTTCACCAGCAACGAGGACAACGCCACCGTGACCGTGAAGCCCGGCGGCGGAACAGAGCAGCCCGGTGATGAGACCCCCAAGATCGAGGCGCAGGACCTCCAGCAGGTCGGCGTTATGGTCAGGTGCGCGGACAACGCCTCCCACGACAGCGGAGCCGGCTGGTGGCAGTTGGGCGGCAAGCAGAAAGAAAATGGTCTGCGTCCATGGTTTGATACCTGGCGCACCATCGGTGCGGTGGAGAAGGTAGACGGCATTTACCAGTGCGTCGTGACCCTCCACGCTGTGCCGTGGGCAGATCTGCGTATCAACGGTGCAACTCTGCAAGCGACCGGTATCAAACACGTCTTTAACGAGACGAAGACCGGCGGGAAGGACATCCCGGTGAGGTTCACTTATGTGGACGGAGTCTGGACAACTGATACCAAGGTAGTTACCGTGTGGCTCAAGGAGCTCAAGCCTGAGCAGAACGGCACCTGGCAGCTGGATATTACCAAGCAAATTTCCAACTATGGCAACCAGTCCGGCAAGCCTGTACTTCATGGTAACCTCCCCGCCGACTTTGCCATTGATGTCACCGTGGAGTATCACAACGGCACAGAGCGGGTCAGCGAGACCAAGACCTTGAAGCTGGCTGATAATCCCAAGACTTCCTACGATAAGGATGAGTTTAACCTTACAGATCTGACCTGGCTTAATGTGTTCCAGCTACCCGACTGGCAATATGACTTTGCCGGAACTGGCAAGACTGAGGCTGACCTTGCTGATTACAACACTGTGATCACCATTACCGAGAAAAACTACAATGTTGATGGTTACACCTGCACCGTGAAGTCCATCTATAAATTGGATGAGACGAACAAGCTGGAGGGTGCTACCAATACGGTGATCTATGAGGTAGAGCAGTCTGGTGTCAGCAACCACATCCAGAGCCGTTATGGTCTCCGGAACACTTACACCGCGCCCGCCCCTGACGCAAAAGACACCACCTACACTGTGGTACACGAGTACTACACCAACGGCGCGCTGACCGGTTCCAACCAGGATACCATGAACGGCAAGGTGGGCCAGACTGTTAACGCCGAGGAGATCACCAAGGTCACCACTTTCGGAGGCAACAGCTACACCTACACCTCCGCCAATCCTGAGATCCTGGTTCTGGCGGACAGCGAGAACACCATCACACTGCGCTACGACCGGACCACCGGCGGCAACGGCGGCGGCAACGGCGGCGGGACCACCCGCTACACCCTGACAGTCCGCTATGAGTACGAGGACGGCACTCAGGCCGCGCCCACGCACACCGAGCGGCTGGCCCGGGGCGACGCCTACAGTGTGGATTCCCCCGTCATCGAGGGCTACATCCCCGACCAGGCCGTGGTAAGCGGCGAGATGCCGGGCCGCAGCCTGACCGTGACGGTGGTCTACACCCCTGAGGGACAGGATATCCCCGACGAGGAGCCTCCTCTGGTGGATCTCCCCGACGAGGAGCCCCCGCTGGTGAACATCCCCGAGGAAGAGCCTCCCCTGGTAGAGATTCCTGAGGAGGAGCCCCCTCTGGCAGAGACTCCCCTGGACCCCACCCCCAAGACCGGCGACAACAGCCGTACCGGCCTGTGGGCGGCTCTGTGCGGGTTCTCCCTGTTCGGAATGCTCGCCCTGCTTGGCAAAAAGCGGGAGGATGAAGAGGCGTAATGCCTGACCCTTCCCCGCAAAACACAGCGTAAACCTCAAACAGCGCCGGCATTTTTGCCGGCGCTGTCTACTTTGCTGGTGGGGAAAAGAGTTATACCTCGATTTTGGTAATTGATGGAAAATTTACAGAGATTTTCAGGGGAGTTGTAACTGTTTTGTAATTATTTCATCAGACGCCCATGCTATAATATAAAATTAGTGAAGTATAGAGTACCTGAGGAGACGGGAAACGGTTCCTGATTTTACATGGAAAAACGCTTCGGCGCGGGCCGAAATTAGGAGGGAAGCGCGCGATGGATGGAAATCGTGTGGCAAAGGAAGAGAGCGGCGGAAAGAGCTGGCTGCCGTGGACGATTGCCGGCTGTGTGGCCGCTCTGCTGGCCGTTGGTTACCTCGCCCTGTGCGTCTGGGCCAAGGGACGGGACACTATCCTGCCCAACGTATCGGTGGCAGGGATCGACGTGTCCAACATGACGGTAACCCAGGCCGAGAACGCCATTCGGACAGCGGTGGACCAGCGGGGAAGGGACATCAAGCTCACCCTGGTCTATGAGGACCTGGAGGAGAGCATGGACGCCAGCCAGCTGGCGTATCCGGTGGGAGACGCTGCACGGGCCTTTTCCATAGGACATGAGCAGTTTCTCGACAGCGGCTGGAGGTTGGTGGGACACCTGCTGGGCATGTCCGCCAGGGTGCCCCTGGCGCTGACGGAGGACGACCCCGCCCTGACGGACCTGATGGAGCGGATGGAGCGAACGGTGTCCGAGGCTGCGGAGGACCAGGGATATCAGGTGGAGGGGGACCGGCTGGTGATGACCAAGGGCGCCCCCACAGCCACCGTGGACTGGGATGCCGTGAGGGATGAGGCCTCAAAGGCCCTCCAGGAGGCCTTTGAGGAGGACGGTCCGGTGGAAAAGCGGGTCGTCCTGACCACCCAGAGCGAGACGGAGGAGCCCGACTTCGAGGCGATTCACCGGGAGCTGTACGCGGAGGCCAAGGACGCCACGCTGGACCTGGAATCTATGGAGATCACCGACCATGTGGTGGGAGTGGACTTTGAGGTCCCCGCCCTGCGGGCCGCATGGCAGAGCGCCAAGGGGGGCGAGACCTTCTCCATCCCACTCACCGTCACCCAGCCCAAAGTGACCAAGGAGGACTTGGGAGGACGGTTGTTCAGCGACCTGCTGGGAGAGGGCACTACCCAGGTGAGCGGCTCAGCCAACCGGAAGCACAATGTGAAGCTTGCCGCCGCGGCCTGCGACGGCGTGATCCTTCTGCCCGGAGAGGAGTTCTCCTACAACAACACCACCGGCAGCCGGACGGAGGCCAAGGGCTATAAGGAGGCCCCCATCTACGCAGGCAGTAAGTCCGACATGGGAGTGGGCGGCGGAGTGTGCCAGCCATCCTCCACCATCTACTTTGCCGTGCTCCACACCAATCTGGAGATTGTGGAGCGCCACGCCCACGGCTTCAATACCGGCTATGTGGACCCAGGCATGGACGCCACTGTGTTCTTTGGTGTCCAGGACTTCCGCTTTAAAAACAGCACCGACTACCCGGTCAAAATTGTCACCAGCAGCTACGACTCCAAGGGGAGCCGCTATCTGAACGTGAAGATCTACGGCACCAATCCGGAGGGGATTTATGCCGTTCCCAAGAGCGATGTCTACAACTGGGTGAGCCCCACCACCGTCTACCAGCCCGACCCGGAGGTGCCCCAGGGCACCTTGGTGCTGGACCGGGAGCAGTACGCCTATACCGGAGTCAGCGCCCGCACCTACCGGAATGTCTATGACAAGGACGGAAACCTGATGGAGAAGCAGGATATGGGCAACAGCAAGTATAATATGCGGCCCAATACCTACCACTACAACCCCGCCGACGGCGACCCCTCCACCTGGGTGGACGGCAAGCCCCCCGTTCCAGGCACGACCGACCCTGGGACCACTGACCCAGGCACAACCGACCCTGGCACAACCGACCCTGGCACAACCGATCCTGGGACGACAGATCCTGGGACTGGTGATCCGGGTGTAACCGATCCAGGTACAACGGACCCCGGGACCACTGATCCCGGCGTTGCCGGCCCCGATGTAACCGACCCGGGTACAACGGACCCCGGAACTGCTGGCCCGGGCTCCGATTCCGGACTGACGGTGACCGACCCCAACGTTGCGGCGGCTTGATTTTCTGACAGACAGAGAGGACAGACCATGTTTCAAGGCTACACGCAGGGGACCATTGATTTTCTTTGGAACCTGAGATTCAACAATGAGCGCGGCTGGTTTCAGGCCCACAAGGAGGAGTTTGCGGAGCTGGTAGACCGACCCACCCGGGAGCTGGCGGCCCAGCTGACCCATGAGATGACGCAGGCGTTCCCCAAGCTGGGCCTGGAGTTGAAGGTGAGCCGTATCTACCGGGACGCCCGGCGGCTCTTTGGCCGGGGACCCTATAAGGACCACCTGTGGTTTTCCCTGCGCAGGCCGGGAGAGCGGGACGGGGTGATCCCCTGCTTTTGGTTTGAGGTGGCCCCGGAGCACTATGGCTATGGGATGGGTTGCTGGGAGATGACGACAGCCACCCTGGCCAAGTTGCGCGCCCGCATTGATCGGGACCCCAAGCCAGTGGAAAAGCTGGCCCTGGCGGTGGAAAAGCGGGGAGAGTTTCACATGGACGGGCGGACATATAAGCGCCCCAAGGGGGACCCAGGTCCCCTGCTCTACGCATGGTACAACAGCCGGCAGATCAGCTTTACCTGCGAGCATAACTGCGAGGGCCTGTTTTTCTCCCCGGAGTTGGCCGCTCAGGTGCTGGAGGGGTGGCGGTCTCTGGTGACGCAGTATCAGTTTCTCTGTTCCCTCCCCGGAGACCCTGAGCCGGATCATATGTGAAAGCCCCCTCCAGGGGGCTTTTTTGTGGACGTGGGGGTGAATTATGCAAAATGTACAAAAACAGGGGCTCTCTTTGTTGAATAAAACGAACAAAAACAGTTGACAAAATCCATTGCTTGTGGTATATTATAACCAGAACAAGGAAGGGTGATACCAATGTACAGGTAAGAGCCTCAGCGGCTGAAACCGGATGCGTGGTCAAGATATTTTGTATTAAAATCGTGTGTCGGCCATGAGAGGGAGCCAGGAAAGATTAGCGAGCTTCAGGATTCCCAAAGAGATGCGTCTCAAAAAACGACCAGAGCAGACAGGTTTCAGTCAGCGCAAAGCGGCATATCCAAAGGGCAAATAGAAGGTAATCCGACCAGGGGCCTCACATATGGGGAGTCAGGCCGTAGTAACGGCGGGAAAAGGACGGTCGTAGAAGAGCCGGAGAAATTGTCAGGTGGATGGTGCGGCGGAGCGTATCCAATAGAAACGGAGGTAGCCATATGATGTTAGATAATAAGACAGAACAGAAATGACCCTTGACTGTAACGGATTACGAAACGGACAGTCAAGGGTCATTTCTTTTGCCTGCGACCGGTGGAGGGTCGTTTTTCTTTTGTTCAAATATTAGCACTCAAATATGTAGAATGCCAGGTCTTGTTAGAAAAATCAAGAAAGCTGTGCTAAATCAACAAAATAGCGATGGAAGCCAAGTAAACAAAGGCGAGAAAAGAAGCGTCCAACTTGTCATATCTGGCGGTAATTCTGCAAAACCATTTGAGCTTTTGGAAGAAGCACTTAAGCAAATGGCGCTCTTTATATAACCACCAATCAACTGGCCACGGCTCAGAAACATTGCTCTGAGGCGGGATCATATAGCTGGCTCCCCGTTCTGAGATACAATCTCAGATGGCTTTTGCCCCATAAGCACGGTCTGCCAATTCATTGCTGCCGCTAATCTCTATCTTTTCCAACAATTCAATGGTATAGATTGAATCATGGTCTTTCCCTGCCGACAGCATAAATTCAACCGGGTTCCACAATCCATCCACAATTACGTGCAGCTTTGTATTCAGTCCGCCACTTGGCAAATCGGGCATACACGAACTGCCAGGGGCATACGCCTCCAGTATTCTCTCCACTGAGCTCCGATGCGGGCAATCCAGAGCATCCCATTGAGCATTCTCCGGTCATCTTCCGGGGACAGCCTTGCTTCCCTGTTCTTTCCGGCGGCAGCACTGCTTTTATGCGTTCCCATTGTTCTCTTGTTAATTCATATTGTTTCATACCCCTATTTTACGCTTATTCATAATTTGTGCAATATCTATTTTTCAAACAAACCCTAAACTAAGTTATCTTGCAAGGAAAAGAAAATGTAGTTTCCGCAAAAGCAAATCATTTTGAACGTGCGCCAGTGTATACATGATCTACACTTCATCATCGCCCTGTGGTCCAACTTCATCTACATCTGAAGCCGGGCCTCTTCCCATGGAAACGTATTTCCCAGCGGACAGCGGCCGCGAACCGCCTCTTGATCAGGCGGTCCGCGGCTGCTTGACATATGTGAATCCGGAAGAGAGAAAAGTGGACTAAGATTCTGTCTTCTGCTCAGCCTTGCAGGTAAGGAGAGATACCACAATCAATACCACTAGGGACAGCAGAGAACTGGCAATATCGCTGGGAATGCCAAAGAAGGAGAACCCGCTCCAACCCAGAGCCACAAAAATCAGGCCGCTGAACAGGCCGGAAAAGGCGCCGATCTTGGTGGCTTTTTTCCACAGCAAGCCGGCCACCACAGGAGAAAAGACACCGGCTGTAAAGAGCGTGTAGGAGGAATTCAGCACCATCAGGACAGAGGGGATGGCCAGGGCGACCACCACAGAGATCACGCCGATTACCAGCGTCATGATACGGGAAATGTTCAGCAGCTTTTTCTGGATGGCGGGGTCCTCCACATTGTCCTTGCAGATATAGCGCACATATATGTCGTTTACAACATGGGAGGTAGCGGCCGTCAGAATAGAATCGGCAGTGGATACCACAGCCGCGATGATAGCGGCCAGAGTAAATCCGGAGAACACAGGGGGCAGCATGGTGCGGATGATGGTGGGCACCACTAGGGAGGAGACCTCCAGTTCAGGGAACAGAACCCGGCCAGCCATACCCAGAACCACGGGGAAGAAGCAGATCACCAGCAAAATAACGCAGGCAAGGATAGCAGACTTATAGGCAGTTTTGGTATCCTTGGCTGCAAAGAGCCTCTGATAGACATCCTGTCCAATCAGCGTGTAGATGAACATAGGCAGAATCAGCCACAGCACATAGGAGGGCTCGGTCCCCTGAAGCAGGCTGAAGTAGTTGTCAGGCACGTCAGCCGCCGTCAGCTGGGCGGCAATGTCATCCCAGCCGCCGCTCTTGAATATCACAAAGAGGGTGGCCGCAACCAGGCCGACGCCCGCGATAATGATCTGAATAAAGTCAGTTACAGTCACCGCCCATAGGCCACCGAAGGCGGTGAAGCCGATAAAGAAGACCGCCACGATAATAGCACAGGTGGTGGTAGAACCGACGCCCAGAGAGGCCAGTACACTACCTGCGGAGGTGACCTGTCCGGCCAGAATGCCCACCAGGGCCAGCAGGGACAGGATGGTGGTGAGCAGGCGGAGCATGGGGCTGTTATACCGGTTCTCCATGATCTCCGTCACAGTGCAGACCTTCATGCCCTCCATTTTCTTCAAAATCAGGCAGACGGCCAGAATACCCACCGCGCCGGCCACCGGACTCCAGTAGGCGCTCATGCCGTTGTTGAAGGCCTCGCCGCCCACGCCGATGACATAGCCGCCGCCGAAATAGGTGGCCACCAGGGTGAATGTGGTCAACCCCACCCCCAGCCTCCGTCCGGCCAGCAGGTAATCGTCAATATTGTTGTTGAACTTGTTGCAGTAGATTCCAACACCAAAAATGGCAATGAGATACAGGGCAATAATTGCAAGTTCCATATTCTTCTCCTTTTCTCTCCTGGCGTCTGTTAAAATTCCAGCTCGCCGGTTACTTCTTCCAGCAGGTCGATGAGGGAGCAGTCCCGCACCCGGTCAAAAATGTATTCCATATCGGGATGGAGAAAACGGTCATTGTCCACAAAGGGGATGGTCTGGCGCAGGAAGTCCCGGACTTTGGCGATGGCCGGGGAGGGCTCCAGCGGCTTGAGGAAATCCATAGCCTGGAGGGCCACATAGATCTCAATGGCGGTGACATACTGCAGCTTGCGCACCGCCGCCCCGGCCTTTTTAGATGCGTAGTAGGCCATAGAGACAGGGTCCTCCTGATTGGCGCAGGTGGAGATGCTGTCAATGGTGACGGGAACGGCCAGGTGCTTGATCTCGTTCACCAGGCCAGCGGCGGTGTACTGGGTAATCATGAGGCCGCTGTTCAGCCCCGGGTTGGACACCAGGAATGCGGGCAGACCGTCGTTCAGATTGCGGTTGACCATCCGGTCGGTGCCCCGCTCCACCAGGTTGCCGGCGATGGCGCAGGCCATGGCGATCATGTCGGCGTGGGCGCCCACAAAGCTGCCGTCGAAGTTGCCGCACATCAGGGCCACGCCGTCGTCCTCCCCCTCGGCGAAGATCTCCGGATTGTCGCTGATGGAGTGCATCTCCTTTACAATGACCTCGTAGGCCTCCTTCACCAGCTTTTTGGCCGCGCCGTGGATATGGGCCATGG
This sequence comes from Oscillospiraceae bacterium 44-34, assembly GCA_041223805.1. Lineage (GTDB taxonomy): Bacteria > Bacillota > Clostridia > Oscillospirales > Oscillospiraceae > Lawsonibacter. The sequence continues at coordinate 22,915 of JBCLQX010000024.1, forward strand.
AGCGCATCACATAGGCGTCCTGCACCTTGGCGTCCACATACTTGGCGGCGATTTCACTCCCCTCCAGCATCCGGCTGAGATTGCGGGCGGAGCCGGCCTGCTCCTCGTGGCGCTTCGCGTTATGGATCCGGGGGTCCAGCGCCTTGGTGGTGCCGCGCAGCGCCTCATAGCACATGGCCCCCGCCAGCTCCACATTCTGCATGGCGGTGACGGACTCATAGAGGGCCAGCAGACCCAGCGCGGTGACGGTGATGGTGCCGTTGAGCATGGTCAGCCCCTCCTTATAGGAGAGGACCAGAGGCTTCAGCCCGTTGGCCTCCAGCACCGGGAGGGCGGGGACCGCCTTTCCGTCCTGGAAAATTTTCCCTTCTCCGATGTAGGCCATCACCAGATGGGCCTCCACCCCAAGATACCCCACAGATCCCTCACCGGGCGCAAAGGGAATCAGATTCTTGTTGAGCATCTGCCGAATGAGCTCCAAGGTCTCGAAGCGGATTCCAGAGTGGCCCTTCCCGGCATTGAGAATGGTCATCAGCATCACCGCCCGGGCCTGGACTGTATCCAGGGGCTCGCCCACCGCGCAGGCGTGGGTGCGGACGATATTCTCCTGAAGCTTAGTGGCGTCCTCGGGTGAAATGGTATAGCGGACATTTTCACCGAACCCGGTGGTGACGCCGTAAATAATGCGGCCCTCCTCCAGGAATTTGTCCAGCAGCTTGCGGTTGGCCCGGACCGCCTCCTCCATCTCCTTGGAAAATTCCAGCTTCGCGCCAAACTTGGCCACTGCGATAAACTCCTCCAGGGTGGGCATGCAGTCAGTCAGGGTAACGCTGGAAATGGTCCTTGCGGACCTGACAGACAGATTCATGATTTCGATCTCCTTTTCTATTTCTGTCTCTGGGTGTCTCCCAATGGAATTATTGATAGAGCATCTGTCGTGCCAACTGCCCGAAAAACCAATATTTTTTTCAAACAGCAGTTTTTCACGCAGATCGCGGCACAAATCAGCAAAATAGAAGACAGTCCAAAAATTCCGCGTTCCACTCAGGACGCAAATTTTTTGGACTGTCAGCTTTTTTGGCGCAAAAAATTTTTTCAGTTCAGGCCATATTTTTTCCGGTAGTATTGAAAGCTCTGACGGCTGATTTTCAGCAATTCGGCGGTCCTGGTGGCATTTTTTCCACAGGCCTCATAGGCCTGTGACAGAACCTGCCGCTCATATGCCTGAACCATGCCGTCCAGCCCTTTTTTAAACAGAAGCTCAGGACCTGCGGAAACCGCAGCAGAAGCCGGGGCGGAGACGGGCAAGACGGAGCGGCGCAGAAAATAGACCGGCAGATTTTCCCGGCGCAGCACGCTCTGCTTCGCCATGCCGACGGAGCACTCCAAAATATGGAACAGCTCCCGCACGTTTCCGGGCCAGCTGTACTGCCGCAGACTCTCCCAAAAATCGGGCTCAATCCGTTCGATCAGATGGGCAGACTTGGAGCTGCGCTCCCGGACGTAGTACCAGACCAGCTCCTCCAAGTCATCCATTCTTTCCCGCAGAGGCGGAATCTCAACCATTGCGGAGGCCAGACGGTAAAACAGGTCCCGGCGCAGCACGCCGGCCTCTACCAGCGCAAAAACCTCCTGATTACAGGCGGACAGGACCCGGATATCCACTCGGATGTCCTTGGTGCTGCCCACCCGCTGGAGTGTCCCCTCCTCCAGCACCCGGAGCAGCTTGGCCTGCATCGGCAGGCTCATGGAGTTAAGCTCGTCCAGGAACAGCGTCCCGTGGTTGGCCGCCTCAATCAGTCCCGCCTTGTCCGTGCTCCCTGTGTAAGCTCCCTTTACTGTGCCGAACAGCATCCCCTCAATCAGCGTCTCAGGGAAGGCCGCACAGTTTACCGCCACAAATTTCCCGCCTCTTTGTGAGCTGAGAGCATGAATACCTTGGGCAAAGAGCTCCTTCCCTGTTCCGGTCTCCCCCTGGATCAGAACGTTGATATCCTTCTGCGCCATCTGTCGGGCCATATCCACCGCCTCCCGCATCTGGGGGCTGGAGCCCATCAGATCGTCCAGGGTGTAGCGGGTATTCTTTTCCCCCAGCAGGGCGTCTGAAAGGTGGCTGGTGAGGACACGCTGGATATACTGAAGCTCAGGCAGCTGTCGGCGCACCATGGAGATGTCCCGCTCCAGTGTGACCGCCCCTATCAGAGAGCCGTCCGCACAGGTCACCGGATAGGACGCGTTTACTGTGGCCAGGTCCTTACCGGAGGTAGACTTATAGCAGTCAAACCGGTTGCGCACCGGCATTTGGGTGCGCAGCGCAGTCAGGGTGGTGCTGAACGCCTCATCCACCAGAAAGAGATCCAGCAGATGCTGTCCCTCCACCTGATCCTCCTGGGGGATGTCCAGCAGCTGCTTGGTGGCCCGATTGAAAAACTGGATGGTGCCGTCCGGGCCGTAGAGCTGAATGCTGTCCGGCATAAGGTCCAGCGCCGCCTCGATCAGGCGCTCCCTCAGCAGCTCCTGCCGAAGAAGCAGACAGAAGCCACCCTGGGGCAACTCAATCCTCTGCTCCTGAAACCGGAGCTTTCCCCAATGCCAGATTCCGTCACCACGGTCAAGCTCCGGCAGCCTCTCCAGGGGTAAGCCGACCCATTTGGGCAGCGCCTTCGTCAGCGCGGCAGGCAGCCCATCCCTGTGTACCTGCACCTGGCGGACCACCATGTCCACATCCACTTGAAGCGAAATGTCTATTAAATCAGGCATATTTTCCTCTTTTCCTTCTGCGCAGCACTCATTTTTGTCCAGTATATCATATTCAGGCCGGAAAGTCGAGAGAAGGTCCCCATAATGGGTATGGATGAAGAAACGCCCCACCTCAAGTTCCATCGGTTCTTGGGGAGGGGCGTTCTCATATGAATCTTATTTTTCTCCGCACAGCTCCACAATGGCCAGCGCGAACAGCTGGGCACTTTGGACAACCTCATCTGCGACAAGATACTCATTGGGGCCATGAATGTGGTAATCTGTTCCCAAGCGGCAAGCGCCAAAGGCCACGCCGTTTTTCAGGAAGTGGGCATAGGTGCCGCCGCCGATGGCCAGACACCTCCCCTGCTCCCCTGTCACCTGCTCATAGCATCGGAGCAAGGTCTGGACAAAGGGGGAATCCTTCGGGACGTGGTGAGGCGGGATCATCCTGCATCCCTCCGGGAGATACAGCCCCCATGCTGCCATGTTCTCACGCAGAACGTGGAGCACATTATCCTCGTTGGCGCATAAGGGGGCCCGGCAGTCCACACGTCCGCTGATGCGATTCCCCCCGTAATGAATCACGTTGGAGGTCAGAGTCAGCTTGCCGGAGAGGGCGTCCTCCTGAGCCACTCCAGCGGCTCTGCCATAGAATTCCCCATGAGGGAACAGCTGTACCAGCCCTTGGAGCCGCTTCAGTCCCTCACAGGGAGCGAAGGGGAGCTCCATCAGCAGCTCCAGCAGACCAGTCACCGCGCTGCACCCCTCCCAGGGGGTGGACGCGTGGGCTCCGCGTCCCTTGGCCTGGATGACAATCCGATCCTCGTCTCTGCTGAGGCCGAATGTTACGCCGGTACGTTCCTCCACCTGCCGGGCCAGCCGGACTGTCTCTTCCCACTCCAACCCCTCCGTGACCGCCTGCGCTTTGCCGGGGATAGCGTTCCCCACGGTTCCGCCATCTACAGAACACACTCTTGGAAGAGGACTGTCTCCATCCCAGGTTCCCTCGTAGCTGGTATACAGGCCTCCCTTCTCCAGATTGATTACCGGGTACTCCCCATCCGGAGAGAAGGAACAGGGCGCCTCAGAAAAATGACTGTAGTAGCAATCGGTATCCCGGCAGCCGGTCTCCTCGTCAGCGCCCAGAATCAGTCGGGTATTATATTTCAGGGGAATACCCAGCTCTTTCACCGCCCGCATGGCGTAGAGAGCGGCCACAGCGGGGCCCTTGTCGTCGCTGGTACCCCGGCCATAGAGCTTTCCATCCTGAAGCAGAGGGTCAAACGGATCGGTCACGGTCCAGCCGTCCCCGGCGGGCACCACATCCAGGTGAACCAGGATATCCAACTGAGCAGGACAGCTGTTCAGATCCACCGCAGCCACCTTGTGCTCCAATATCTGCGCGCTCATGCCATAAGCTCGGGCCATGTCCGCCGCGGCATCCAGCACTTGGGCACAGGCGGTACCAAAGGGGGCTCCCTCCTGCGGGGGGGCGTTGACGCTGGGGATGCGAACCAGCGTCATAATATCCTCCAGCAGCTCCTCCCGGTGTTCCTGGAAATAGGCCTGTATCCTTTTATACACAGCTCCGCCCCCTATTTGTAGAGTACACAGGACACAAAATGTCCGGGTTCCGCCTCCCGCAGGTCGCATACATGCTCTTTGCACGCGTCTGTGGCGTTGGGACACCGGGCCGCGAAGCGGCAGCCCGGCTTAGGCTCAATGGGGCTTCGCACCTCACCGGTGAGGATTTGCCGCTTCATCCCACGGGAGGACAGGCTCGGAATTGGAATAGCTGACAAAAGGGCCTTGGTGTAGGGGTGCAGGGGGTTGCGGAACAGCTCCTTGCTGGGCACCCGCTCCACACACTGCCCCAGGTACATGACAGCAATCTCATCACTGATGTGCTTGACCACCGACAAGTCATGGGTAATGAATACATATGTCAGGCCCATCTGGTCCTGAAGGTCCATCATCAGATTCAAAATCTGAGCCTGGATGGATACATCCAGGGCGGATACCGGCTCGTCACAGACGATGAAGTCGGGGTTGACGGCCAGCGCCCGGGCTACCCCGATCCGTTGGCGGCGTCCCCCGTCCAATTCGTGCGGGTAGGAGTTGATAAACCGCTGAGCCAGTCCAACGGTGTCCATCAGGTCCTCTACCCGCTTTTGAATCTCCTGGCGGTTCTTCATCAGACCATTCGCGATGATGGGTTCGGCGATGATCTCGCTGACCGACATGCGGGGATTCAGAGAAGAATAGGGGTCCTGAAAGATCATCTGGGCGCGCAGACGCATTTTCTTCATCTGGGCCGAGCGGAGCTTATAGATATTCTGTCCATCCAGCAGCATCTCGCCGGAGGTGGGCTCCAGCAGGTTGAGCATCAGCCGCCCTAAGGTAGACTTGCCGCAGCCCGATTCGCCCACAATGCCCAGCGTTTTCCCCTTTTCAATGGACAGCGTAACATCGTCCACGGCGTGGAGCATGCCTTTGGGGGTCTTGAAATATTTTTTCAGGTGGTTTGCCTGGATAAAAGCTTCCGCCATCGCTCATGCCTCCTCCGCTGTTGTTGTGTTGATCCGCTCCTTGGCACGGGACATCTTGCCCTCCATCAAGCGGCAGCAAATCCGGTGAGTTCCGTCCTGATACAGGACGCCGGACTCTGCCCGGCACTGCTCCATACAGTGGGGGCACCGGGGATGAAATCTGCATCCCTGGGGCAGGTCGGTGGGATCAGGCATCAGACCCGGAATAGGCTCCAGCCGCTCCGCCTCGTCGTCCAGACGGGGCACAGAATTAAACAGTCCCACAGTATAGGGGTGATGGGGCAGCTTGGGGTCAAATATATCCTCCATCGTGCCATACTCGATGATCTCGCCGGCGTACATAATAGCCACATCGTCACAGGTCTGGGCCACCACACCCAAATCATGGGTAATCAACAGCATGGAGGTGTTAAACCGGTGTTTCAGGTCCTCCATCATATCCAGAACCTGGGCCTGAATGGTTACATCCAGGGCGGTTGTGGGCTCGTCGGCGATGACCAGAGCAGGCTCGCAGACCAGTGCCATAGCGATGACCACGCGCTGCTTCATGCCGCCGGAAAACTGATGGGGGTACTCATTTTTGCGCTCAGTGGGAATCCCCACCATCTCCAGAATCTGATCCACCCTGCGGTTGATCTCCGCATCCCGCTTCCCCCTGCCGAACGTTCTCTTGCCGCTGCGGTTCTTCTGATGGAGCTCCAGCACCTCGGCAATCTGCTCTCCAATGGGGATTACCGGGTTTAAACTGCTCATGGGATCCTGAAAAATCATGGATATTTTTTCTCCCCGGATTCGCTGCTGCATCTCCTCCAGGGGCAGCTGAAGAAGGTTTTCACCGTCAAAAATGATCTCGCCGGAACGGATATTCCCGGTACGCTCCGGGAGCAGACGCAGAATGCTTTTCGCCGTGGTGGTTTTGCCCGCGCCGGTTTCTCCCACGATCCCCAGGGTTTTGCCTCTGCGGACCTGAAGGTCAATCCCGTTAACCGCCCGGACAATGCCATCCTCTGTATCATAGCTGACTTCCAGATTGTGGATATCCAATAAAATATCGCTCAAAACTCATCCACCTCCGTTATTTCAGTTTCGGGTCGAGGGCGTCCCGCAGGCCGTCGCCCAGGAAGTTACAGGCCAGCACCGCCAGCATAATGGTCACACCGGGGAAAATAACCAGGTGGGGATAGTCCTGCATGAATTCCTGCCCCTCCGTCAGGATGGCGCCCCATTCGGGATCAGGGGGCTGCACGCCCAGGCTGATAAAGCTCATGGAGGCGGCGGTCAGGATCACGCCGCCCATGGCCAGGGTCGCCTGCACAATAATGGGGCCCATGGCGTTTGGCAGGATATGCCGGATGATAATCCGGGCAGTGGAGGTGCCGCCGCACCGGGCCGCTTCGATAAACTCACTGTTCTTGATGGTCAGCACGGAGGAGCGGACAATCATGGCAAACTGCGGAATCAGCGAGATCATGATGGCCAGCAGCAGATTGATCACACCTTGTCCCAGAGCGGACACCACGCAGATAGCCATCAGGGTTGAGGGAATCGACATCAGGATATCCATAAATCTCATCACAATGATATCGGTCATCCCGCCATAGAAGCCGGAGATGGCGCCCACAGCGCCTCCCAGCACCATGCCGCCCAGCACCGACACAAAGCCGATAAACAGGGAGATACGCGCGCCATAGATAATGCGCATCAGAAGGTCACGCCCATAGCTGTCTGTTCCAAACCAGTGGGCCAAGCTAGGCACCTGATTCTTATTTTTCAAGTCGTGGATGATGATGGTATCATAATCCACCACCAATCCAGCCAGCAAGGACGCTGCAATAATACCCAGAATAATGATCATGCCCAAAACAGCCAGCTTGTTTTTGACCAGCTGATGCCAGATCATCCCCAACTGAGAACGCTTTTTCGGCGCCGCAGGGGATGCTTCCAAGGTTCTTCCCGTCATGATACCACCTCCTTACTTTTGATACTGTGCCTTGATGCGGGGGTCCACAAAGGCATAAATGATGTCCACCATCAGGTTTACCAGACCAAACAGGACCGCCAGCAGCAGGGTACAGGCCATAACAGTGGGAACATCCTGGGAACGGATGGAATTGACCAGAAGGCTGCCGATTCCTGACATGCCGAAGACCGATTCGGTGATCACAGACCCGGCCAGCATACCGCCGAAGTTGACGCCCACCACGGTGATCAGGGGGATGAGGGCGTTGGGCAGGCAGTGCTTGAAAATTACCCGCCGCTTGCTCGCGCCCTTGGCGTTGGCGGTGGTCACATAATCCTGCCGGATGACCTCCAGCATGGTGGAGCGGGTCATGCGCAGAAGGGTGGCGAAGGTGGAGGCCGAGCTGGTGATGGCAGGCAGAATAAAATGCGCCCAGGACTCGGAACCGTAGGATGGCAGCCACCCCAATTGAGCCGAGAAGAATATAATGAGCAGCAGGCCCAGCCAGAAAGGAGGCACTGAGATAAAGCCCAGTCCCAACACCGTCGTCAAATTATCGATCCACGAATACTGCTTCACCGCTGACAATATGCCCAGCGGCAGTCCGATGAGCGTGGCGAACAGCACGCTGAGGCAGGCCAGCTTCAGTGTGGTGGGGAAACGGGCCGCAATCGATTCCACCACAGGGTTCCTGCTGCTCCAGGATTTTCCGAAATCCCCCCGCAGCGCGTCTTTCATATAGTTGACATACCGGACCGGAATCGGATCGTTCAGGCCAAGCTCCTCCTCCAGTTGTGCGATGGCTTCCGGTGTTGCCTTGAATCCAAGCAGCATTCGCGCCGGATTGCCAGGCATAAAGCTCATGATCGTAAAGATAATAAACGATACGCCAGCAATGACAGGCACCATTAATGCCAGGCGTTTAAGTATATATTTCCACATATAGGCATCCCTCCTTGGGCCTATACTCCCTTTCTCATCAGGGGGCATATCAATTTTTTAAAGAGGCGATGGTTGCCTTTATGGTACCATCGCCTAACGGGTTAGCTCCAGCTAAATTCGTACAGGTTGTAGAAGGACCAGGGGTTAGAAGCCACGCCCTTCAAATCCTTGTTGGCGGCAATGTTCTTGGTGTTCCAAATGGTGGGAATCGAGGGAACATCGTCGCTCAGCTTGATCAGCAGCTCCTGATAGATTGCGTCGCGCTCATTCTCGTCCAGGGTGATCCGGGCCGTGTCAAGCAGCTCGTCCACTTTGGCGTTGCTGTACTTGCTGTAATTCCGGATCTCCATCTGAGAGGAGTGGACCAAGGTATACAGGACCTCGTCAATGGTAGGGGCGGTGAAGGTTCCGCCGTCCACAATGATGTTCGCTGAACCCTCCAGCGCGGCGGCGTCAAAGGCAGAACGCTCCATCTGGTTAATGTGGGCAATAATACCGATCTCACGCAGAGAATTCTGAAGCACCTGGGCAAACTTGGAGGTGGTGGTGCCGTAGAGGATGATCTCTAATGTGTCGCCCTCCTTGACGCCGGCCTGGGCAAACAGCTCCTTGGCCTTCTCCAGATCATAGGGATACTTGGTTACATCGTCGGTATAGCCCAGATAGCCCGGGGTCGCGAAGGTATCCACGATGGTGCCCACGTTGTCCAGAATACCGTACAGCATGGCCTCCTTGTCCGTGGCGTGCGCCATGGCCTGACGGGCCTCCAGCTTGTCAAAGGGAGGGATGGAGCAGTTGAGCTGGATGAAGTTCATGCCAAAGGCCTCGCCGGTGTGGAGGACCAGATTCTTGTTCTCCTTGATCCGGCCGAAGCTGCTCTGCTGCACATCCACATAAGCGTCGATGTCGCCGGATTCCAGCGCCAAAACGGCGGAGTTCGCGTCAGCGATCACCTGATACACCACATTCTTGATGGGAACCTCGCCCATGTGGTAATACTCGTTGGCCTTGAGAACGACCTGCTCGCCGACCTTCCAGTCACTCACCTGATAAGGGCCGGTGGTCACGGGCTTCTGGGCATAGGCCTCCTCACCCATGGACTCGAAGGCGGCCTTGGACAGGATGCCGGCGGTGGGCAGGGCCATAGCGAACAGGAACTCGGGGTAGGGACCGTCCAGGATCAGCTTGACATGGCTGTCGTCCACCTTCTCAACGCCGGTCACCCGGGCGAAGCTGGGAACGGCCATGGGCATCTCCATGCCCCGCTCCATGGAGAAGATCACATCGTCAATGGTCATATCCGTGCCGTCGGAGAACTTGACGCCCGACTTGATGGCGAAGGTGTACTCTCTGCCGTTCTCGGAGATAGTCCAGGATTCGGCGATACAAGGCTTGATCTCATAGGAGGTGTTGTCCATCCGGACCAGAGGGTCATACACTGACAGGTTGATCCGCATGCCGTTATCGTTCAGGTTGTTGTGGGTGTCAAAGTTTGGGGTGTCGCCATAGTGACCGATAATCAGGGTGTCCTTGGCTGTCGTCCCCTGTCCGCTACCGGAATCGTCGCCGCTTTGAGATGTTTTGCCTTTATCACCACAGGCAGCCAGAGACATGACCATGGCGGCGGCCAGCACCAATGAAAGAATCTTTTTCATAGTTTTCCTCCTCCAATATGAATGTTTCTCACGATCAGGCTAACAGTCTGATGATTCATCCATTACTTAAACTGAGCCCACTTGTCGGTCTCCAGGGGCTGCCAATAGTCGGTGGTAACCGTCTCCAAGTCAAAGAACTCCTGATAGGGGTCCACCTTCTTATAGGCCTCATAGGGGCCGTCCCAATTCTTGCGGCGCTCCTTGTAGGCGTGATGTCCCTCAATATCGTCGTACTCAAAGATCATAATAAACTTGCCGGTGGGTCTGCCCTCCCGGTCCGTCTCCCGATAATACCTGGCGCTGACCCACTCGGGGAACAGCTCCTCATAGTTGTCCTTCAGGAACTGGAACCAGTCGGCAATGATCTTGTCATAGGCGGCGGGATCAATATCCTTTTTCAGCCGCCAGGTCTCGTACTCCAGAAAACGCATGTTAAAAACCTCCTGTTATATGTTTTGATAATGAACGGGATTTCTTCCTAAATACAGCATTTGAATTGCCAGATTCACGTCCAGAACCAGAATATCATACCGTTTCGAGACCTCCCACGCGAATGTGGCCAGATTGCTGCACTCCAGCAGGATGGCTCCTATGTTCTCCTCCCGGAGGAGCAGCTGCTCCACCGCTCGCAGAACATCGTCCGCCATCAGGTCATAGCTCTGCGGACACTTTCCCTCCAGCACCACCTGCCGGAAGTGCGGCTGGTCCTCCATCCCCTGAATGGCAAGGCGGGAGGGATCCGCCTTCGCCCCAAGCAAATGCTGGCTGCCCAGCAGCTGAGAATGTCCCGTTATGATGCCGATCTTTCTATCCTTCCGAATCAGCGCCTGGGCCAGAGGGAGAAGCACCAGGCTGGAGGAAATAACGGGAACCTTGACACATGCGGTAAGCTCTGACTGATACAGCGCCATAAGCCCGCAGTCTCCAACGATAGCTGACACGCCCTGGCTCTCAAGCTGACGCGCCACGTCACAAAGCCTTTGACAGGCCTCCGGCGAACCCTGCACCAGGTCCCGATAGCTCCCGGACACCACCCCATACCGAACAGGAAAGGGGAATGTGCCCGGAGCCCCCGGATCTCCTACGATTCGGTCGCCCGCACTTGCGAACAGCAGGATGCCAATGGGTGCGGTGGAATCAATCCTTGAGTTTCGCAATCAATTCCACCTCGCAGCAGGCGCCCAGGGGAAGGGCCGCCACCCCAACGGCACTGCGGGCATGAACGCCGCACTCCTCGCCAAACACCTTTCCCAATAAATCGGAAGCCCCATTGACCACCTTGGGCTGGTCGGTAAAGTCCGGCGCGCTGTTGACAAAGCCGCTGATTTTTACAATCCGCTCCACCCGGTCCAGCGAGCCCAGGGCCGTCTTCATGGCCCCCAGACAGTTCAGTGCGCAGATCTGGGCGGCCTGGCAGCCCTGCTCCAGTTCCAGATCCTGCCCCAGTTTGCCGGCGAAAGCCAGCTGACCCTTCACCAGGGGAAGCTGCCCGGAGATATAGATCCAGCCGTCCTCCACCACAAAGGGGGCGTAGTTGGCGACAGGAGCGGCCACTTGTGGAATTTCAAGTCCAAGATCAATCACTTTCTGCTCATACATATCTCGCATTCCCCCGTCAGAACAGCTGCTGCAGCTCACCGGAGGTAAACTGCTCCACCTCGAAGTGATAGCCCTCGGGGCCGGTAAAGAAGAATGACTCCAGCGCCATATCCTTCACCTGCTTGATTGGGGACAGACCCTCTACCCCTTTGGCCCCCTGAAGCGCCTGATGAACCTCATGGATGTTGCTCACTGTGAGGCTGACCAGAACACTGCTAGTGGAATCCACCTGGATGGATCCGGACGCGTTATCCACCGCGCCCAGGAAGGACTTGTCCTTCAGCCGGTAAACGCAGGCCCAGCCGGGATCATAGGCCACAGGCAGCTCCAGAGTTTCGGAAAAAAATTCCTTCGCCTTGGGGAGATCATTGAAATACAGAAAAGTAATGTTGGACGTCAAATCCAGTTTTGCCACAGAAATTCCTCCTTTTACCAGGGTTTTTTGTAGTCGGGCGTACAGCCAACCTCCTGAATCAACTCCTTCAGGGCGGCAGTCAGGGCGTCAATGTCCTGATGGTTATTGAAATACTGACAAGAAATTCGGAATCCGCCCACATAATCGGTAAAGCGGTGGGCCACGAAGATCTTCCGCGCGTGAAGCTTTTTCAGGATGGTCCGCTCGGTATCCAGGTCCTCATACATCCGTGCGATGACAATACCGGCCCGGCGGCCCGGATCCTTATGTGTGATAACTGTGGCTCCAATTGCTTCCAGCTGCTCCATACAATAGGAGCTCAGCTCCTCTACACGGGCCTGGATGTTCTCAATGCCGATCTCGTTGACCAGCGCCAGAGATTCTCCCAGAGCTACGGCGCCGGGGTAATTGGAGGTGCCGCCGATCTCAAATTTCCGGGCCGTCATATCAAACTCCCAGTCGTTCACTGAGGACGCCGCCGGGTTCTCCCAGTAGCCGCCCCACCCCTCGGGGGGCTCCTTGGTGTTCAAATAACCGTGATATACGCTCTTCAGCTTGGGCAGGGTCTCCTTATTGATGTAGAGCACACCGGTGCCGAAGGGAGAATTGAGCCACTTGTGCCCGCCGGCGGTGAGGATGTCCACATGGAACTGCTTGGTATCCAGCTTGTTGATGCCCAACTCCTGAACTGCGTCAACCACTAGGAAAATTCCCTTGGATTTGCAAAAATCGCCGATTTCCTTCAGGTCCATCCGCCAGCCGTTGCACCACTCCACCGTGGACAGCACGATAATCCGGGTACGGTCGTCGCACAATTTGGCAAAGTCAGCGGCGGTGAAGCGGGTGTCCGCAGTCTTGGCCACCCGGATCTCAATGTTTTTCTCCTTGCGCATGACGCACCAGGGAAGGGCCACCTGGATAAATTCCAGGTTCGTAGTGATAATGTTGTCTCCATCCTTCAGTTCAATACCGTTTGCCGCAATATTCAGACCATGGGATGTGCTCTCTACCAGGGCGATCTCCTCCGGATCGGCGTTCAAAAGCCTGCGCGCTTCCTCATAGGCCTTGTTCCGTTTGCTGTCCATGGCGATATGGTGGGCGCTGGAGTTGGCCTCGTCCTGACGGGCGGAGAAGTCGGCCAGATCCTTTAGCGCCTGTACCGAGCGCTGGGGAGCGAAGCTGACACAGGCCGCATCCAGAAATGTCATGGTCTCCAGTACAGGCCACTCACGCTTCCGGATCGCCTCAAAATCAACAGCCATAATGATTTCCTCCTGTTTCTTCAAATTTATACCAAATTAACAGTGTAACAGGGCATATCCACTGTCCTTTTGTGCGACTAACATATCACATTTCTTTTTTCAATTCTGTAAACCGTTTTACAGGTCAAAGCTTAATGTACAGAATCGATTCAAAAGAGAAAATTCTTTTTGGTTAAAACGACAATTTTCGCTCGCTGACATTTAAATATCAATTTTCAATAAATTTTTTGTGTTATAATATATCTTATAAAATATTTATGTCAATTCCAAAGAAATAACACTCTTTCCATTTTGTTTGGAAGGCTGATTCTCATATAGAAAAAAGGGGGTTTTTATGCAATTCGCCGGGACTTCCCTGTGGCTCCGATTGGACCCGGATCAGCTCGCGCCTTTGACAGCAAATCAGAGCCTGATGCACCTGCGGCACAAGCAACCGATTTTTTATCAGGGAGATATTCCACAGAGCGTCTATGTGGTAAAAAAGGGGAGGGTATGTATTACGACATATTCTCAGACGGGAATGGAGCTTCAGCTTTATATCGCGGAGCAGGGAGCCTTGTTCGGCGAACGCTCCTGCTTTTTGGACACCCCTCATACCACATCAGCCTTCGCGATCGTTGATTCCTCCCTCTACGCAATCCCAATTCCAACGTTCTTTTCCCGGTTGGAGGCCTCTCCAGAGTTAACCCAGACCGTTTTGAAAATTCTGTGCAAAAAAAATTCCATGCAGGTCCACCGTCTGCTGTCCCAATCCTCCTCCGACGCCCTGCGGCGAATCGCCCGGATCCTGCTGGACATGGTACAGGAATATGGTACAGAGACCGCGGAGGGAATCAAGATCTCCATTCGCTTTAGTCATCAGGATGTCGCCAACCTTCTCCACACCAGCCGTGTGACAGTTACCAAGGCTTTCCAGTTTTTGTCCGGCGAAAAAATCGTGCTCAGAAAGCAAAACCGTATTATCATTCTGGACATGAAACGTCTGTCAGATTTGGCTTCTGAAAAATGAGCTGCTATCTTTAACGCCGCAGAATCTTTCATGATACGGCAAATATTGTCCTTATATTCCAATTACATTATCCCGCCAGCAAAGTAGACAGCGCTGACAGAAATGCCGGCGCTGTCTATCTGTCAAAAACCTCGCCGACAGCGAGGTTTTTTAGTATAAACCTGAAGAGATGAAGGAAAATGAAAGGGTGGAAAAAATAACCAGAAAGAAACAGTAATAACAGATATGAATGGAATTGAGCCGAAAAATTGTCTTCTGAGGAACATAGAAGCGATCGCAGTTCCCCTTATCTTAATGTAAATTAATGGTAGAAGAGCAAAAAATATCAACAAAAGTTAGGGATAGAGATGTGAAAGAATAAACTGGCCAGGGAACAAATATGGGACGCGTTTTGAACAGCAGATTGAATATCAATCCAGTGAAAAAACGCTTTGATATGCTTTGGAGTGCAATCCCAATCTATTATTGATTTACATTGTAATTAGAAGAGGTTGAATTTTTTTCCCCAATACACTATACTGATCTTACACTTTAGTAGAGGTGATGATAATGCGCTCCTGCAAGCAACTGCTCCAGGCCCTGGAAGCCGGGATCTGCGACGCCGGACTGGCCGCGCTCTATGCGCTGGACGAAAGCAACGCAAGTCTTGGAGCCGCCAGGACGCGGGCCATCTGCACGGTCCGCACCCTCATGGATACCTTTTCCCCCGCTGAAACTGCCCCGGCCGCCCTGTTCAGTGGCCCCGGCCGCACCGAGATCGGCGGCAACCACACTGACCACCAGCACGGCCGGGTGCTGTGCGGCAGCGTGGACATGGACATGCTGGCCTGCGCCGCCCCTAACGGGCTGAACCTTATCCGCATCCAGTCCGAGGGCTACCCCGCCCTGGAAATCGGCCTGGACAGCCTGTCCGTCCGGGAGGAGGAGAAAAACACCTCCGCCGCCCTGGTGCGGGGGGTGGCCGCCAAGGTGAAGGAGCTGGGCTATACCCTGACCGGCTTTGACGCCTATGTGACCTCCACCGTGCTGTCCGGCTCCGGTCTCAGCTCCTCCGCCGCCTACGAGACGCTGGTGGGCAATATCTTCAACCGCTTCTGCTGCGGCGGGGCGCTGGACCCCGTCACCATCGCCAAAATCGGCCAGTACGCCGAAAACGTCTACTTCGGCAAGCCCTGTGGCCTGATGGACCAGATGGGCTCCTCGGTAGGGGGTGTGGTGTTCATCGATTTCAACGACCCCGCCAACCCGGTGGTGGAGCGGGTGGACTACGATTTCACCAAGTCGGGCCACGCCCTGTGTATCGTGGACACCGCCTCCAGCCACGGCGACCTGACCGATGATTACGCCGACATCACCCGGGAGATGGGAGCGGTGGCGGCCCGCTTCGGGAAGGCCGTCCTGAGGGACGTACCTCTGGAGGACTTCCGCGCCGCCATCCCCGCCCTGCGCCAGGAGTGCGGCGACCGGGCAGTGCTCCGGGCCATGCACTTCTTCGACGACGACCGCCGGGCGGTGAAAGAGGCCGCGGCCCTGAAAAACGGGGACTTCGACTTCTTCCTGGCCCTGGTGAACCAGTCCGGCCTGTCCTCCTCCCTGTGCCTGCAAAACACCTGGTCCATTTCCGACCCGCGCCAGCAGGCCATTCCCCTGTGCCTGACCGAGGCCGGGCGCCTGCTGGACGGAGGGGCCTGCCGGGTCCATGGCGGAGGCTTCGCCGGCACCATCCAGGCCTGGGTTCCCAACAGCGATTTGGAGCAGTTCAAGGCCGGCATGGAGGCCCTCCTGGGTGAGGGAAAATGTCACGTGCTCCACATCCGTCCCCGGGGCGGCTGCGTCGTGGCAGAATAAGGGAGGAAACGCAAAATGGATCAAAACAAAGCCATTGCCAAGCTGGCGGACTATGCCATCCGCTCGGGCCTGGTGGAAGAATGTGACCGGACCTGGGCCATCAATACAATACTAGATGTATTAAAGCTGGACAGCTATACAGAACCGGAGTGGACCTGGGATATAGACAGCCTGGAGCTGGCCCCCATTCTGGAGGAGCTGCTGGACGACGCCTATGCCCGGGGGGTGCTGACGGAAAATTCCGTGGTCTACCGGGACCTGTTCGACACCGAGCTCATGGGCCGCCTCACCCCCCGGCCCTCCCAGGTAATTGAGAAGTTCCAGTACATCTACCACGACGACCCCAAAGGGGCTACCGACTGGTACTACGCCTTCAGCCAGGACACCAATTATATCCGCCGGGACCGCATTGCCAAAGATGTCAAGTGGAAAGCCCCCACCGAGTACGGTGAGCTGGACATCACCATCAACCTGTCTAAGCCGGAGAAGGACCCCAAGGCCATTGCCGCCGCCAAGAACCTGCCCGCCTCCGCCTATCCCCGGTGCCAGCTGTGCGCCGAGAACGAGGGCTACGTCGGCCGGGTCAACCACCCCGCCCGGCAGAATCACCGGATTGTCCCCATCACCATTAACGGCTCCCCCTGGTTCTTGCAGTACTCCCCCTATGTCTACTACAACGAGCACTGCATTTGCCTCAACAGCGAGCACGTACCTATGAAGATCGACCGGGCCTGTTTTGCCAAGCTGCTGGACTTTGTGGGCCAGTTCCCCCACTACTTCGTGGGCTCCAACGCCGATCTGCCCATCGTGGGCGGCTCCATTCTGGCCCACGACCACTTCCAGGGCGGACACTACACCTTTGCCATGGAGAATGCCCCGATAGAGGTCCCCTTCACTTTCCCCGGCTATGAGGACGTGGAGGCCGGCATCGTGAAGTGGCCCATGTCGGTCGTCCGCATCTCCTCCAAGGCTCCAGAGCGGCTCATCGATCTGGCGGACAAGATTCTGCTGGCCTGGCGGGGCTACACCGATGAGGAGGCCTTCATCTTCGCCGAGACCGGCGGCGAGCCCCACAACACCATCACCCCCATCGCCCGGATGCGGGACGGTAAATTTGAGCTGGACCTGGTCCTCCGGAACAACATCACCACCGAGGAGCACCCTCTGGGGGTCTACCACCCCCACAGTGAGCTCCACCACATCAAAAAAGAGAACATCGGCCTGATCGAGGTGATGGGCCTGGCGGTTCTGCCCGCCCGGCTGAAGGAGGAGCTGGCCGCGGTGGCCGACGCTCTGGCCTCCGGCTCCGATCTGCGGGCCGGCGAGCTCACCGCCAAGCACGCCGATTGGGCGGAAGCTTTCGCCAAAAACTATACCATCACCCCAGATAACGCCTTGGATATCGTCCACAGGGAGACCGGGCTGGTCTTTGCCCAGGTGCTGGAACACGCCGGGGTCTACAAGCGCACCCCAGAGGGCAGAGAGGCCTTCCTGCGCTTCCTGTGCACTGTCTGACTGCTGTCACATGCCGGGGAGCGCGCGCTCTATCATCCGCAGATTGTCTTTCAGCCGCCCGTTTCCGGGCTCCAGCTCCAGAGCTTTTTTGACCTCCTTCAGCGCCTCCTGCCAGGCTCCGGTGTGGTAGAAGGCAATGGAGCGCAGGTCATGGGGCAGGCTCCCCCAGGCCGCGGCCTCGCAGATATAGCTCCTGGGCCGGACGGTGATGGCCAGGGCGCAGGCGGTAAAATAAAGCACACCCTCCCACTCACCTTGATCGTAGAGCATGAGCGCCAAATCCATATATGGTTCCCGCAGATGTGGGGCCTCAGTGATGGCCCGGAGAAACCAGTCTCGGGCCTGAGCCGGGTCCCCCTTATTCCAATATGCCTTGGCGATGTACCGCATGGAGGCCGCCCGCTCGTCCCGCCAGACGGCAGTGGGCATGGCCAGATGGCTCTTCAGCGTCCGGATGCAGTCGTCCCACCGGCCCCAGTACATGTATTCCCGGCCCAGATAGTGGACGTTGCGGTCGTCCTCCGGCTCCTCCCGAACGGAGAGCTCCAGCAGCGGCAGATACTGTTCCCGGGACTTGGCGGGGTCCGGATGGTGGTCCAGCTGGATGCCCTCCGCGCTGATCATAGGGCCCGGCCGACCCTCTCCCACCCACTTGAGCACCTCGTGAACGGGGTGGACCCACTGATAGCCCCGGCGGGCGTGAATTTTCTCATACCAGAACACCACGCCCTCGGAGCCGTCGGCGTTGAAGGACCAGGTGTACCGATAGGACGCCTGTCCCGCTCCCGGGACCCATACCTTTTCCAGTTCCTCCCTCCAGCCCGGGTGAAAGACCTCGTCCAGATCGGTACAGACACAGATGTCTGTATCCTCGGGCACCAACTCCAGAGAGCGGTTTCGGGCCGTGTCAAAACGCCAGGGGGAGAATTTCTCTACTGTTACCTGAGCCCCGCGGGTCCGGAGCTTTTCCACCGTCTTGTCCTCAGAGCCGGTATCCAGTACCACTACCTGGTCTGCCTCAGACATGGAATCCATCCAGCGGTCCGCGAACCGCTCCTCATTTTTACAGATGGCGTAGACGCATACCTTGTACCGCTTCATAGTGAACCTCCTTTTAAAAGACCGGCGCTCCCGGATTGGGAGCGCCGACTGTCTGAAATCAGGTTGCGATGACGCCGGCGGTCCTCAGAGAGGCCAGCAGTTCATTGATCTTGTCCACGAGCTCTGGCGTTCCAGCGCCTGGATCCTCGTCAGCCACAGCAGGACCAGGAGTAATTGCGGGACCGGCAGGGCCGGTGGGACCAGCAGGACCGGCAGGACCCTGGGCGCCTGTGGCCCCGGTTGCGCCCGCTGCTCCGGCAGGGCCGGTGGGACCAATGGGGCCGGCAGGGCCCTGAGCGCCTGTGGCCCCGGTTGCGCCCGCTGCTCCGGCAGGGCCGGTGGGACCAATGGGGCCGGCAGGGCCCTGAGCGCC
>JBCLQX010000024.1:41984-52945 GCA_041223805.1 Oscillospiraceae bacterium 44-34
GCAGGACCCTGGGCGCCTGTGGCCCCGGTTGCGCCCGCTGCTCCGGCAGGGCCGGTGGGACCAGCGGGACCGGCAGGACCCTGGGCGCCTGTGGCCCCGGTTGCGCCCGCTGCTCCGGCAGGGCCGGTGGGACCAGCGGGACCGGCAGGGCCCTGAGCGCCTGTGGCCCCGGTTGCGCCCGCTGCTCCGGCAGGGCCGGTGGGACCAGTGGGACCGGCAGGACCTTGGGCGCCTGTGGCCCCGGTTGCGCCCGCTGCTCCGGCAGGGCCGGTGGGACCAATGGGGCCGGCAGGGCCCTGAGCACCTGTAGCCCCGGTTGCGCCCGTTGCGCCGGCGGGGCCCTGGGCTCCGGTTGCCCCAGTGGCGCCGGCGGGACCAGGAATACCCTGGGGACCGGTGGGACCGACAGCTCCGTTAGGTCCCGGATATCCCTGAGGGCCGGTTGGGCCCATCGGCCCGGTAGGTCCGACGCCGGGGCAGGGAGGGAACGGACCCGGAACAGGAGGACAGGTAGAGCAGGGAGGTACAGGGGGCAGAGTAGGACAGCCGCAGCCGGAATCACATCCGCAGCCTGTATTGCAGTTGCAGCCACACCCTGTGTTACAGCCGCAGCCCGTGTTGCAGCCACATCCGGTCAGATGGGCCACAACGCCGTCACGGCTGCTCTGCTCCCAATCAGAAGCATAGTATCTTCTCATAGCGCGCTCCTTTGCGTTGAAGTAATGGTTGTGGCAGTGCCACATCCCATACTATGACCGCCGCTGTCTTTGGTGCGCAGGTCTTTACATCGGCGGCAGTTTCCTCTATAATGGGGAGGAAGGAGGCGGCAGCGTTGAACAAGATTGAGATCCCCACCCTGCTTTTCTGGGAAAATGGAAACAGCTGGTATGGCAGCCTGGGCAGCGCCCGGTTTTTTATCAAGCCAGAGGTCCCCGATGGAACAGAAGAAAAGCAGCTCACCGTCCGGCTCTGGCGGGGGCCGCTGGCCATGGAGCTGAGTGAAATCATGGCCTCCTCCACCTTTTCCGTCTCCCAGGAGGGGCTGTCCCAAGCCTCTGCCTGGCTGGAGGAACGGGCCGCAGAGTTGAATTAAAAAACTCCCATCCGCTGCGGCGCGGATGGGAGTTTGACTTGCTTACGCCAGTTCAGGACCTCTGGAGATGGCCAGTTTCAGCAGGACAGGGGTCAGCAGGGCGGAGGCGATCACAGCCAGTACAATGGCGGGCAGGATTACCGGGTCGATCATTCCGGCGCTGATGCCTCTCTGAGCCACCATCAGGGCCACCTCACTCCGGGCCACCATGCCGATGCCTATCACCAAAGACTGGTGGCGGCTCATACGGCAGGCCAGCCCACCCAGACCACAGCCTACAACCTTAGACAGCACGGCGGCCAGCACCAGCAGCAGGGCAAAGACTAGGATATCGGCGTTCATGTCTCGCAGGTTGGTCTTCATGCCCACGCCAGCGAAGAACACCGGGGTAAACACCATGTAAGAGGTGATGGTAAACTTTTTTGCCACGAACTTCCGGGCCTTGGTCACGTTGCACAAAATCAGTCCGGCGAAATAGGCTCCTGTGATATCGGCCACGCCGAACCACACCTCAGAGCAGTAGGCCATCAGCAGACAGAAGGCCAGCGACCACACCGCTACCCGGCGGCTGTGCCAGTGCTCCTCGGCCACATAGGTGAAGATCCGGCGGACCACCAGCCCAACTGCCAGCACAAATGCGAAAAACATGACGATGTGGACCAGCACCAGCACCGGGTCGGAATCCCCGGAACTGAAGGCGCTGAGGACGGACAGCACCACAATGCCGATAATATCGTCAATGAGGGCGGCGCTGAGGAGGGTAGTTCCTGTTCTGGTTTTCAGCTTGCCCATCTCGTTCAGGGTCTCCACCGTGATAGACACCGAGGTGGCGGAGAACACCGAACCCATAAAGGCGGATTTGAGCAGGTTATAGGCGGTCAGTTCCCCGCCGCAGAAGAAAAAGAAGTACAGCCCGCCGCACAGGAACAGGGGCACAAATACCCCTAGCACGGCGATCAGGCCGGCCTGAAGTCCGGTCTCCTTCAGTTCCTTCATGTCAGTGTCGATGCCGGCGGTGAACATGAGCATGATCACGCCGATCTCCGCTGCCTTCACCAGGAAGTCGGTGCTCTGAAGCACCCCAAACCCGCTGGGGCCCATGATGATGCCCGCCAGCAGCGCCCCCACCACCTGGGGCAGGTGGACATGCTCCGTGAGCAGGCCGAACACTTTGGTAGACAGCAGAATCACCGCCAGCAGCAATAGATATGTATAAGATTCCATCTCGTTCTCCCTTCAAAATAACAGCCCGGCTCTCCGGGCGTCCCTGTATTATACGCACCGGCCCCTGGGAAGTCAATGGTCAAACTATCCGGAAAAGACGGTTTTTTCTTGTCCAATGGGGTCAAAAATGATATACTATACTCAGACTTTAAAAGGAGCTTCCGCTATGAAAAAACTGATGGTCATCGACGGCAATTCTATTGTCAACCGGGCCTTTTACGGGGTCAGTCAAAATCTGTCCACCCGGGAGGGCCAGCCCACCAACGCCATATTCGGCTTTCTGAACATTCTGAACAAGCTGCTGGAGGAGGACAGGCCCGACGCCCTATGCGTCACCTTCGACCGTTCCGCCCCCACCTTCCGCCACCAGGCCTATTCAGAGTACAAGGCCAACCGCAAGGGGATGCCCGACGAGCTTGCCAGTCAGATGCCTCTTTTAAAGAAGGTGCTGTCTGCTCTGAACGTGCCCATGTACGAGCTGGACGGCTGGGAGGCTGACGACCTGCTGGGCACCATCGCCCGACTGGACGAAGGGGCGGGCTGGGCCACCGCCATCGTCACCGGGGACAAGGACGCCCTCCAACTGGTGACCGAGACCACCACCGTCAAGCTGGTGTCCACCCGTATGGGGAGAACCACCACCCGGGACGTGACCCCGGAGAGCTTCCGGGAGGAGTACGGCTTCGAGCCCAAAAGCATCATCGACCTGAAGGCCCTCATGGGAGACAGCTCTGACAACTACCCCGGCGTAAAGGGAGTGGGGGAAAAGACGGCCATGGCCCTGATCCGGCTCTACCACACCATCGCCCATCTCTACGACCACATGCCGGAGATCTGCTCCGCGCCCGACACCCCCGCCAAGCCCGGCCTTGTCAAAAAGCTGGAGGAGGGCAGGGAGAGCGCCCTGCTGTCCCACGACCTGGCCACCATTCGCACCGACGCCCCTATCGACTTCAAGCCGGAGGACAACCTGCGCCGGGATCCGGACAACAACAGGCTGTACCAGCTCTTCCTGGACCTGGAATTTGCCAAGCTCATCGACAAGTACGGCCTCACCGCCCCCCAGGGGGAGACAGCGGAGGAGGCCCCTGTCTTTGAGTGTACCTGCACCAGCGAAATTGTGGAAAGCCAGGCCCGGATGGAGGAGCTGCTGGAGCTGTGGCGAAGGAAGGGCTGCGTAGACGCGCTGGCTCTGCCCGGTTTGGATATCGTGTGCGTGGAGTGGCAGGAGGGGGAATCGGACAGCCATGCCGCCCTGTTTTTCGCCGGCAGGCTGGACTGCCACAACGACTTTCTGCGGGGCTTTTTCTCCGACCCCACCATCAAAAAGGCGGCCCACGGGGTGAAAAACCTGTGCCGCGCCCTGTTGGCTGAGGGGATCGCCCCCGCCGGCTTCGTCTTTGACACCGAGGTGGCCGCCTACCTCCTGGCCCCCACTGACGGCAGCTACGAGCTGGAAAAGCTGGCGCTGACCTACTTCAAGACCCAGGCCGACCCGGCCTCCGTCTATCTGGACGAGGGGGCCTTTGGGCCGCTGTCCGACCCGGCGGCCCCTATGGCGGCTCTCATGTCCCACTGCGCCTGGATCGGCGCGCTGCATGAGGTGCTGGAAAAGCGGCTCAAGGAGTTGGGCATGTGGGAGCTGTACGAAAAAGTGGAGCTGCCCCTGTGCCCCGTGCTGGCCGAGATGGAGGCCGAGGGCTTCCTCATTGACCGGGGGGCGCTGGCGGAGTTTGGCGACATGCTGTCCGGGCGGATTGACGAGGTCCAGAAAACCATCTATGCCCTGGCTGGAGAGGACACCTTTAATATTAACTCCACCCAACAGCTAGGTGCAGTTCTCTTTGAGAAGTTGGGCCTGCCTCCGGTGAAAAAGACCAAGACGGGCTACTCCACCAAGGCCGATGTGCTGGAAAAGCTGCAAGGCCAGCACCCCATCATCGACAGCATCCTGGAGTACCGCCAGCTCACCAAGCTGAAGTCTACCTATGTGGATGGCCTGGGCAAGATGATCGGCCCCGACGGGCGCATCCACACCTCCTTCCAGAACACTGTCACCGCCACCGGACGGCTTTCCTCCACCGAGCCCAACCTGCAAAATATCCCAGTCCGCACCGAGCTGGGAGCGGAGTTAAGGAAAATGTTCGCCGTCCCCGCCGGAAAGGTGCTGGTGGACGCCGACTACTCCCAAATCGAGCTGCGCCTGCTGGCCCATATGGCCGGGGACCAGGCCATGATTGACGGCTTCAAAAGCGGCGAGGACATCCACACCGTTACCGCCTCCCAGGTCTTCGGCGTACCGGTGGAGGAGGTCACCCCACAGATGCGGCGCAGCGCCAAGGCGGTGAACTTCGGCATTGTCTACGGCATCTCCCCCTTCTCCCTGTCCCAGGACATCGGCGTCACCGTCCAGGAGGCCAAGGAGTATATGGACCGCTATTTTGCCCACTATTCCGGGGTACGGGCCTATATGGACGGGGTGGTGGAGCAGGCCAGGCAGGCCGGATATGTGTCCACGTTATGGGGTCGGAGACGGTGGATTCCCGAGATTAAGTCCTCCAACTTCAACACCCGGTCTTTCGGGGAGCGGGTGGCCCTCAACGCCCCCATCCAGGGCACCGCCGCCGATATTATCAAATTGGCCATGATTCGAGTGAGAAACCGGCTGAAACAGGAGAATTTGCGGGGAAAACTGGTCCTCCAGGTCCACGACGAACTTATTGTGGAGTGTCCGGAGGATGAAGCCGAGGCCGTGTGCAGGCTGGTGGAGGAGGAGATGGAGAATGTGGCCACCCTGGCTGTCCCCCTTCTTGCCGAGACCCATGCCGGGAAAACCTGGGCGGAGGCCCATTGAACAGGGGAAAGACTGTGACAGAGGAAACAGAAGACGCCCCGCTCCAGTTTGGGAAAACGCGGCGCTGTCAGTATCCCTCCTGCGTAACGAGCTGGGAGGAAAATCAGGATGTTTTGAGTGCTTTTTACGAATACCCATCTGAGATTCGAAAAATCATATACACGACCAACATCATCGAGGGCCTGAACCGCCAGTTCCGGTACATGCTCGCGGACCGGGCTGCAGGCTGTGCCCTTTCTTTAAGAATATTCCGGCGCGCATACCGCCCCGACCGCCGGGATGATAAGTTAGGAAGGGCTTCAGCATACACCTCTGTACTGTTTCCTCCGCACCGTCTTTTGACTTTGACAAATCTCGCTTACACAGAATTTCACGGAGTGCCTTACGCTTTCACTACTACTCCGAACCTAGAAAGCCCGCATCCGCAAAATCGATGCCTGCATCCACTCCGGTGTGGTACTTCATGCCGAAATGCCACTCGTTTCCCTTTTTCATCTGGTGTATCTCCGAGCCACGCTTCTTGTCCGCGTTTTTGGTCGAACTGGGTGCGCTGATCAGTGTAGCGTCCACAGACCTTCCACCCCGCAACGTCTGGTCTGCTCGCTCCCGGCAACAGCTGATCGCGTCGAAAAACAGCTTGCCGATCCTTTTCTCCTCCGGCAGATGCTGGAAGTGTAACAGTGTGGTGGCATCTGGAGCGTCCCGATCAAAGAAGTTGATCTCCATGAATTTGCGCATGGCATCCTACACACCCTCATCGGACAGGTTGAACCAGCACTGCAGCAAATACATTCGCAGCATGGTTTCGATCTTGATAGACAGACGGCCCCACTGCCCATTAGGGTAGTGGGGCACAATCAGAGATATCCATTCGTCCCACGGGATGATCTCTTCCATGATTTCCAGAAATTTTTCCTGTTTTGTTTTCTTTTTCCGGCACCTGTATTCCATATCGCTGAAACTTTTCTGTCTCATTTCCTGCCAATGCCATTAAGCTAAGCCAATACGCTCAAAGTCCCCATTAAAAACGTTGCGTTTTGCTCACTTCCGTGGCTATTCCCAACTTTTTAAGTGGGATTTTTTGACCGAATCTCTTTAACTTAATGACATTGCGTTTTCTTTCCCCTTTTTCCTTGTTTTATCACATCTTTTGCCGTTGGAGGATTAAATCAGTGGTTTTTTAAGTCTCGCACTCGCTTCCCTGCCGCTCCAACGCGGCCAGCTTCAGACAGGTGCAGAAGACCTGCGCGGCCTTTTCCACGTCCTGCAAGGCCGGGAAAGAGGGGGCGATGCGGATATGGCTGTCCTCCGGGTCTCTGCCGCAGGGGTAGGCGGCCCCGGCGCCGGTCATCACCAGTCCGGCCTCTTTGCATAGTTCGACCACCCGCTTCGCGCAGCCAGGGGTGGTGTACAGGCTGATGAAATAGCCTCCTTGGGGGTCGGTCCAGCGGGCGATGCCCAGGGGTCTGATCTGCTTGTCCAGCTCCTTGAGGAACGCGTCGAACCGTGGGCGGAGGATATCGCCATGCTTCTTCATCAACTCCAGGGTGTGGGCCTTGTCTTTGAGGAACCGCACCTGCCGCAGCTGGTTGAGCTTGTCACAGCTGATCATCTGAGCGTCCATCAGCCTGCTCATGTGCTGGATATTGGCCTTGCTGGCCGCCATCACCGCCATACCTGCTCCGGGCAGGGTCATCTTGGAAGTGGAGGCGAACTCAAACACCAGGTCGGGGTTCCCAGCCTCGGCGCAGAGCTTCAAAATATCGGGGAATGGGACATACTCCCCCCGAATCTCGTGGACACAGTAGGCATTGTCCCAGATGACCAGGAAGTCGGGGGCGGCGGGCCGCAGGGCGGCGATGCGGCCGATGACCCGGTCGGAGTAGAGGAAGCCGTCGGGATTGGAGTATTTGGGGACGCACCAGATGCCCTTCACCTGGGGATCCCGGACCAGCCGCTCCACCTCATCCATGTCGGGGCCGTCGCCGCCGCATTTCACAGGGATCAGCTCCATTCCGAAGGACTCCGTGATGCGGAAATGCCGGTCGTATCCGGGAACGGGGCACAGGAACTTTACCGTTCTCTCCTGGGACCAGGGTCTCTCGCTGTGGAGCAGGCCGTTGGACCACGCCTTGGCCACCAGGTCGTACATCATGGTCAGGCTGGAGCCGCCCCCCACAAAGCACTGCTCCGGGGTGGTGTCCAGCATCTCCGCCCAGTACCGCCGGGCACAGGGCATACCAGCCAGCTCACCGTAGTTCCGGGCGTCTACGCCATCGGCCACGCAATCGTCAAAGTCCAGGGCGTTCAGCAGCCCCCGGGACAGCTCCAGCTGCTCCAGGCTGGGCTTCCCTCGGGCCATATTCAGGGACAGGCCTTGCTCCTTCCAGGCCTCGAACTCCGCCTTGACCGCGCTGTACTCAAATTCTTTCATCGCTCAGACAGCTCCTCTCATTTTATCACAGCAGCAGATGGGGGTGTCCCCGCCCGGAAGGGCGGGGACAGGGGGGCGCTCAGTCCTCCACCTCGATCTCGTCGGAGTCGGAGAAGGGCTGGACCCAGTTTTCCGCAGGGGTATAGGGCACCAGGGGCAGCAGCACATAGGAGGGGTGGTTGTTGTCCCGATAGATCTTGTAGCCGGTGGTGGTGCTGGAGGGGATCACATTCATGTTGCCCACCTTGCCTGTCCAGGTCTCGCTGTGGCACTCGTTGGGGCACTGACTGGTGATCTCCAGCTCCAGCCAGTGACCGGCAGGAATAACAATGCTGGTCTCTTTTGTCAAGTAAAGAGAGCAACTTGCCGGCAGTCGCCGACTGTGGGTTCGATTTCCGCCCCGACTTCAAAAGCCCGCAGGAATTTTGATGTTCCTGCGGGTTTTTTCTATATTTCTCCATGATTGGCCGGAGGAAAAGAACATGCCTCATTCCATGGGAATTCCCTGCGTAGGCTCCCGCAGAGGCTTGATTTCCTTTTGATATACCCAGTAAACAAACAGGGAGCACAGGACCATAGCGAATATTTCCGCGAAGGGGAAAGCCCACCAGACGGTGTCCAGACCGCCGATTTTGGACAAGACAAAGGCGGAGGGGAGCAACACCACAAGCTGACGGACCACAGACACCATCAGGGACAGCACGCCATGGCCCAGGGCCTGAAAGACAGACGAGGCCACAATACCGAATCCGGCGGCCACAAAGCACCAAGAGATGGTGCGCAGGGCTGGAACCCCGATGTCCAGCAGGCTGCCGACGGACTGAGCCGCAGCCGGGAAAACCTGGGGGTCCAGCTGGGTCAGGCCGGCGCGCAGCGCAAAGAAGCCGGTGGCCAGCAGTTCCTCGGAGATCTTTCTTTTCTCCACAAACAGCTTGAGAAATACATCGGGGAACAGCTGAAAGAGAAGAAAACCCACCGCCATAATGCCCATGGCGTAAGCTATAGCCAGCTTGATGGTTCTGATGATGCGGTCCGGCTTTCGGGCGCCGTAGTTATAGGCCACAATGGGGACCATGCCGTTGTTCAGACCGAAGACAGGCATGAAAATAAGGGACTGGAGCTTGAAGTAAACCCCAAACACTGCTGTGGCGGTGGCGGTGAAGGAGATCAGGATCTGGTTCATGCCAAAGACCATAATCGAGCCGATGGACTGCATGACAACGGAGGGCAGACCCACGCTGTAGATGCCGCCGATAATGCCCCGGTCCGGACGCAGGTCTTTCAGGGACAACTGAAGCTCCGGGTTGTGGCGCAGATTGAAGTATATCCCCGCCAGCCCGCCGATGATCTGCCCAATGACGGTGGCCAGGGCGGCCCCCGCCACCTCCATTCTGGGAAAGGGACCCAGACCGAAGATGAGGATAGGGTCCAGAATAATGTTGGTCAGAGCCCCGATGCCCTGGGTGATCATAGCGTACACCGTCCGACCGGTAGCCTGGACCAGCCGCTCGCTGGCAACTGCCATGAATAGACCAATGCTGACGCCGCAGACGATGGTCAGATAGTCGGTTCCGTAGTTCACAATGCTGGAAATATCGGTCTGGACGGAGTAGAACAGGCGGGAGCAGGTCAGGCCCAGAATGGTGAAGACAAGGCAGCTCAGCCCCTCCAGCAGCACGCCGTTCATGGCGGTCCGGTTGGCCCTTGCCTGGTCCTTTTGACCCAGACTGCGGGACAAAAGCGCATTGATGCCTACTCCGGTGCCCACCGCCACAGAGATCATCAGGTTCTGCACCGGAAAGGCCAGCGACACTGCGTTCAGTGCGTCCTCGCTGAGCTGAGCCACAAAGTAGCTGTCCACCACATTATAAAGTGCCTGAACCAGCATGGACAATATCATGGGTACCGCCATGTTCAGCAGCAGCCTGTTCTCGGGCATAACGCCCATCTTGTTCTCGGGCTGTGCCATCTGAATTCCTCCCTCCACAAAACAGCGGTATTCCCGCCCGCAGGTCGGGAATACCAGATTTCTTCTTTTTTCGTTCAAGGCACCATTATAGAGGAAACAAATTTTTATGTCAATGGCAGCTTTGACAGATTTTTCAGGCTTTTTTGGGGAAAAACAGGGTCCAGATGGCCGCGGCGGGGCAGAATGCCCCGCCGGCCTAAAACTGCGGTACCATATTCTTTAAAAAAAATAAAAATAACTGTTGACAATAGAAAGAAAATCGGCTATACTAACTCTTGCCCTGTTTGAAGGGCGTGATACGGCGGCATAGCTCAGTTGGCTAGAGCACGCGGTTCATACCCGCGGTGTCACTGGTTCAAATCCAGTTGCCGCTACCATTTTAAAAAGCGGACAAGCTGTCCGTTTCCATATAAAGCGGCCCGGTGGTCAAGCGGTTAAGACTCCGCCCTTTCACGGCGGCAACACGGGTTCGAGTCCCGTCCGGGTCACCACCTTTTTCTGCCGTTTCCATATGGAGGCATAGCTCAGCCGGTAGAGCGCTCGCCTCACACGCGAGAGGTCACAGATTCGAGTTCTGTTGTCTCCACCAACTTGCATTGACAAAAAAGATGCAGACAAAAATCCCGCACTGAAGTGCGGGATTTTTGCACACAAAGCAGAAAAACAAGAGTAATCAGAAACAATAACCGCATATTGGAAAAATCAGAGAGCGTAAAATAAAAATAACGTGCCGGAGATGCAAATCCGCCGAATTTGGGGATTTCAGGAAACACACGAGACTCGAACTCCCAAGCACTCAAAAAGCGAAGAAGGCCGCCCGCTGTCCTGCCAAGCATTGGTAAGGACGGCGGGCGGCTTTTTCGTTCTATCAACTGTTCACATTGGTGCTTATGCTTACTTTGTCCCTCAATCGTTGGATTTACACTCGTAAAGAACCATTTATAAAACGACAATATTTACGAGCAGTCACCAAAAAACTAATCCTTTGTGACAAAATCGAACATCCAGAAAAAAACACGATTTGACAATCGTGTTTTTTTCATGCCCAAAAGGAGGCAGCAACTATGCCGGATATGAAATTACCAAGCTATTTTTACGGCGATGAGGCGATGCAGTTTACCTATTTCCGTATCCCCTGCCAGCTTATCACCCACCCCCGGTTTAAGCACCTCTCCACAGACTCCAAGCTGCTCTATGGGATGCTGCTTGACCGCATGAGCCTGTCCATCAAAAACGAATGGTACGACGATACTGGGCGCGTCTATATTTACTACACTGTAGACGAGGTATGCAGCAATCTGAACTGCGGACGGGACAAGGCCATGAGGCTGCTGGCCGAGCTGGACACCGGCAAGGGCGTCGGTCTGATCGAGCGGAAGAAGCAGGG
>JBCLQX010000025.1:0-43472 GCA_041223805.1 Oscillospiraceae bacterium 44-34
TCATTATCCAAGGGCCTCTGAGGTCTTGAGATCTCTCGGTTTTTTCACCAAAAATCTTTTTTGACCTCTTTTTCTGGTCGGAGTGCGGGGACTCGAACCCCGGGCCTCCTGCTCCCAAAGCAGGCGCGCTACCAACTGCGCAACACCCCGATATGAAATTTCCCCTGGTAGCACGTGTGCTTCAAAGCAAGTGCGCTACCAACTGCGCTACACCCAGATATTAAGTTTCGCCGCTTCTGACAGAAAACAAGTCCGACATTGGCTTTTCACGGCGGAACCTCTGTCACCTACAGTATAATATAATTCAAAAACAATTGCAAGTGTTCCGTTAAATATGGTAAGATATTTTTATTCTAGGAGAGAGGAGAACCCAAGATGCGAATGAGAAAAAAGCCCAATCTTGCGGTGCGGATGGATCGGTGTTCCGCCTTCCTGATCGCAGATCCCGCCTCTATGCGGGGCCGTTGGCGGGATCTGTACCCACAGGCCAGCCAACTGTGGCTAGAGCTGGGCTGTGGCAAGGGCCGCTTCTCCGCTGAAACAGCGGAACAAAATCCCGACGTGCTGTACATTGCTTTGGAGCGGGTGCCGGACGCCATGGTCATAGCTATGGAGCGCTGTCAGGCCAAGGGGCTGACCAACATCCATTTCATCGACGCGGACGCAGCGCTGCTGCGGAATTACTTCGCACCGGACGAGGTGGACCAGCTGTATATCAACTTCTGCGACCCTTGGCCAGGAGTGAAGCACGCCCGGCGGCGGCTGACCCACGAGCAGTTTCTACTGCTCTATCGGGGGATTCTAAAAAAGGGGGGACAGCTCCATTTCAAAAGTGACAACCGTGACCTCTTTGAGTGGTCGCTGTTTCAGTTCCACAAAGCGGGCTACACCCTGTCTGAGGTGACCCGGGACCTTCACGGCGTAGGCATCCAGGGGGTTATGACGGACTATGAGGAGAAATTTCACCTGATGGGGGCTCCCATCAATCGTTGTGTGGGGACAAAGCAGGCCATGGACCCGGAACCAAAGTTCAGCCCCATCGCAGGCCCTGTCAGCCGACCGAATCTCCCCAGAGAGTAGTAGCAAAAAGCGGGGCCCGCGGCGACAGACTGCGGGCCCTGGCAATTCAGTTTGGTTCTTACTTGATCATAGAGGCGACCTCGGCGGCGAAGTCGTCTTCCTTCTTCTCGATGCCCTCGCCGGTAGCAAAGCGGGTAAAGGCCTTCACGGTGATCCTGCCGCCCAACTCCTTGGCAACGGCTTCCACGTGCTTCTCCACGGAGATCTTGTTCTCCTTTACGAAGGCTTGCTGAAGCAGGCAGTTCTCCTCATAGTACTTGCCCAGCTTGCCCATGACGATGCCCTCTTTCACCTTATCGGGCTTGGCGGCCATCTTGGGGTCATTGGCCATGATGGCCAGCTGGATTTCTTTCTCCTTGTCCAGGATCTCCTGGCTCACGTCGGTCTTGTCCAGGTAAGTGGGGTTCATGGCGCAGATCTGCATGGCAACGTCTTTGCCCAGCCCCACGACCTTGGCCGCGTCGATGCCCTCCACAGCCATATTGACCAACACGCCCACCTTGCCGTTCATGTGGATATAGGGCACGTTCACGCCCTCGCCATAGCGGACAAAGCGACGGATCTGGATGTTCTCACCGATGGCCAGCACCTTGTCGGCAGTAACGTCGGCAATGGTGCGGTCAGTGCCGGGATACTTGCAGGCCTTCAAAGCCTCCACGTCGGCGGGGTTCTCGTCAGCTACAACGGCGGCCACATCCTTGACAAAACCCTGGAACACATCGTTCTTGGCGACAAAGTCGGTCTGAGAATTGACCTCAATGATGACGCCCACGCCATTGTCGGCGGTGAATGCCATAGACACGCCCTCGGCGGCCACCTTGCCGGCCTTTTTGGTCTGGGCGGCGAGGCCCTTCTCGCGCAGCCACTCGATGGCCTTGTCGAAGTCGCCGTCGGCCTCTACCAAGGCCTTTTTACAGTCCATCATGCCCACGCCGGTCATCTCACGCAACTTCTGTACATCTTTCGCGGTGATTGCCATAATATAATACCTCCAAATTGTTGTTGTAAAAAGACAGCGCCCGCCCGCCTGGGCGGGCGCTGAAACATTCTGAATTACTCAGCGGTAACGGTAGCGGACTCCTCAGCAGGGGTGGCGTCCCGGCCCTGACGGCCCTCCTGGATGGCGTTGGCCATGACGGAGGAGATCAGCTTGATGGCGCGGATGGCGTCGTCGTTGCCGGGGATCACGTAGTCGATCTCGTCAGGGTCACAGTTGGTGTCCACGATGGCCACGATGGGGATGTGGAGCTTGCGGGCCTCGTTGATGGCGTTGCGCTCCTTACGGGGGTCGACCACGAACAGGGCGCCGGGGAGCTTACGCATCTCGGTCACGCCGCCCAGATACTTCTCCAGCTTGGCAATCTCGCCCATGTGCTTGATAACTTCCTTCTTGGGCAGCATGTCAAAGGTGCCGTCCTCCTGCATCTTCTTCAACTGGGCCAGACGGTCCACACGGCCCCGCATAGTCTTGAAGTTGGTGAGCATTCCGCCCAGCCAGCGGGCGTTCACCCAGTACATGCCTACCCGACCTGCCTCTTCCTTGATGGCCTCCTGAGCCTGCTTCTTGGTGCCAACGAAGAGCAGGGTCTCGCCCTTCTCACCCAGGGAACGAACGAAGTTATAGGCCTCCTCCAGTTTCTTCACGGTCTTCTGGAGATCAATGATATAGATCCCGTTGCGTTCCGTGTAGATGTAGGTGGCCATCTTAGGGTTCCACCGGCGAGTCTGGTGGCCAAAATGAACGCCGGCCTCCAGCAACTGCTTCATAGATACGACTGCCATAGTTTTTTCCTCCTGCTTTTCAGTTATTCTTCTGGGGACATCATCTCCTCCGCCAACCTGGAAAATCCAGGCACCGGGCGGAAAATCCGCACACCCACGCATAATGCTTTGATAGTATACCATAACTGTTTTTCTATTGCAACAGTTTTTTCGCTGAAGCAGTAGATTGGCATCCGTCAATTCCCGTTTGCTCCACGTACAGTTGCGTATCCCCATATACGGTGGGGCGATTTCTTCCCACTGCTTATCTGTCAAATCGCTGGCATACGACTTCTTTTCCTGTTTTTCCATGCCATTGTTTTACCACGTTCCTTTGCCTTTGTGAATATACCTTCTGAAATGCGAACTGCGACGGGAGCGGAACCATGAGGTTTTGCGCGGATGCTGTTCATACGTCTCACCCACTCCATTTGGTCCCCTGCTTTCAACACCTCGGTCACACCCTCCCATCATTGCAGGCGGTGTCAGTGTCAATCAGGCAATCTACTGCTTCAGGAAGTATGTGAGTGGAAGTTTTTCTTGCCATCGCTGCCATCTTATGATACAATAACTTGCCAAACTGGGAATAATATACAAGGGAGTGGACCCTTTTGTCGAACTACGAAGCGGAAATCAAGCGTCGGCGCACCTTCGCCATTATCTCCCACCCGGACGCGGGCAAGACCACCCTGACGGAGAAGTTTCTCCTCTACGGTGGGGCCATCGCTCAGGCGGGGCAGGTGAAGGGGAAGAAGAACACCCGGGCCGCCACGTCGGACTGGATGGAGATTGAGAAGCAGCGCGGCATCTCGGTGACCTCCTCGGTGATGCAGTTCCAATATGAGGGCTTCTGCATCAACATCCTGGACACACCCGGCCACCAGGACTTCTCCGAGGACACCTACCGCACCCTGATGGCCGCTGACAGCGCCGTCATGGTCATCGACGCAGCCAAGGGTGTGGAGGCCCAGACGAGGAAGCTGTTCAAGGTGTGCGCCATGCGGGACATCCCCATCTTCACCTTCATCAACAAGATGGACCGGGAGGCCCGGGATCCCTTTGAGCTGTGCGAGGAGCTGGAGCACGAGCTGGGCATCGACACCTACGCCATGAACTGGCCCATTGGCTGCGGCAAGGAGTTCAAGGGGGTCTACGACCGGCAGAACCGGAAGGTGATTCATTTCACCTCCAACACCAACGCCAAGGCGGCCACCGCCACCCAGATCGAGCCCGACGACCCCGCCCTGGCCGATCTCATCGGCGCGGGGAAGCGGGATCAGCTGGTGGACGAGATCGAGCTGCTGGACGGGGCCTCCTGCGACTTCGACCTGGACCGGGTGCGCCACGGCAAACTGTCGCCGGTGTTCTTCGGCTCCGCCCTCACCAACTTCGGCGTAGAGCCCTTTCTGGAGGAGTTTCTGCGCATGACCACCGCCCCCCTGGCCCGGAAGGCGGGGGATGAGGTGGTGGACGCCTTTGACGGCGACTTTTCTGCTTTCGTGTTCAAAATCCAGGCCAACATGAACAAGGCCCACCGGGACCGCATCGCCTTTATGCGGGTGGTGTCCGGCAAGTTCGAGGCGGACAAGGAGGTCTATCACCTCCAGGGGAACAAGAAGATCCGTCTGTCCCGGCCCCAGCAGCTGATGGCGGCGGAGCGGGAGATCATTGAGGAGGCCTACGCCGGGGACATCATCGGCGTGTTCGACCCAGGGCTGTTCTCCATCGGCGATACCCTGTGCGCCCCAGGGAAGAAATTTGCCTTCGACCCCATCCCCACCTTCGCCCCGGAGCACTTTGAGCGCATCCGCTCCATCGACACCATGAAGCGCAAGCAGTTCCTCAAGGGCGTGGAGCAGATCGCCCAAGAGGGAGCCATTCAGATCTTCAAGACCCCCTACTCCGGCATGGAGGAAGTGATCGTGGGCGTGGTGGGTACACTGCAATTCGACGTGCTGGAGTACCGCCTGCGGTCGGAGTACAACGTGGAGCTGTACAAGGAGGGCCTGCCCTTCGAGTATCTGCGGTGGATCGTGCGAGAGGACGAGGACGCCCCGCCCCTCAAAGAGGAGGACCTGCTTCTCCCCAACGACGCCAAGCTGGTGGAGGACTACAAGGGCAATCAGTTGCTGCTCTTTGCCTCCCAGTGGTCCATCCAGTGGGTGGCAGAGCGGAACAAGGGCCTCAAGCTGGCCGAGTTCGGCGGCGCGAAGTTTTAACAGGAAAGGGTCCGCCGGGCCCTTTCTTTTTTGTGCTGTTCGTGATATACTACCCTTTAACGTCAAAAAACAGGCGCGCCTTAGGCCCAGCTGGCTGAGGCGCAGATTTGATTGGAGGAAAACAGCTTGTCCCAGTCCCACAGAAGCGAGGAGGCGCTGGCCAGTGCTCCCGTCGGCCCGCTGATGGTGAAGCTGGCCCTGCCTGCGGTGGCGGCCCAGCTCATCAACATGCTGTACAACATTGTGGACCGCATCTATATCGGCCACATCCCGGAGGTGGGGCGCACCGCCCTCACCGGCCTGGGGATCACCTTCCCCATTCTCATGCTCATCTCCGCCTTTACCGCCTTTGCCGGTATGGGGGGAGCCCCCCTGGCTTCCATCCGTCTGGGGGCGGGAGACCGGGAGGGAGCGGAGAAAATTTTGGGCAACTCCACCACCCTGCTGCTCATCCTGGCCGCCGTGCTCACCACCGTGTTCACCATTATCAAGGAGCCTGTCCTGATGGCCTTCGGCGCCTCGGAGGATACCATCGGCTACGCTCTGGACTACATCTCCATCTACCTGATGGGCACCGTCTTTGTCCAGCTGGCCCTGGGCCTCAACGCCTATATCACCGCCCAGGGGCAGGCCCTAGTGGCCATGGCCTCGGTGCTCATCGGGGCGGTGCTGAACATCCTGCTGGACCCGCTGTTTATCTTCGCCCTCCACATGGGGGTGAAAGGTGCGGCCCTGGCCACCATAATTTCCCAGGGGGTGAGCGCCTGCTGGGTAGTGAGCTTTCTCTGCTCCAAACGGTCCGGCCTGCGCATCCGCCGCAAAAACATGGGACTGGAGCTCAGGGTGATAGGCAGCATCGCCTCTCTGGGAATCGCCCCCTTCATCATGCAGTCCACCGAGAGTCTGGTGACGGTGGTCCTCAACTCCGGCCTGCAATTCTACGGCGGCGACCTGTATGTGGGCACCGTCACCGTGATGCAGAGTGTGATGCAGATGGTGGTCATGCCCGTCCAGGGCGTCACCCAGGGGGTCCAGCCCATCATGAGCTACAACTTCGGGGCCAAAAACTACGCTCGTGTGCGGCAGGTCTTCCGCCTGCTGCTGCGCACCACCCTCACCGTCACCGTCACCGCCTGCGTGCTGGTGGCCCTCTTCCCCCGCCCCCTGGCCCTCGTCTTCAACGACGACCAAGAGCTGGTGGAGCTGGTGGGGAAGGTCATGCCCATCTTCTTCGGGGGTATCTGGGCCTTCGGGGCGCAGATGGCCTGTCAGTCCGCTTTTATGGCCATGGGTCAGGCTAAAACCAGCCTGTTCCTGGCCCTGCTGCGGAAGGTCATCCTGCTGGTGCCCCTGGCCATCGTGCTGCCCCTGGTCACCCACAACGTGATGGGCATCTATGTGGCCGAGCCGGTGGCCGACGTCCTGGCCTCCGCCACCACCCTGACCCTTTTCCTCCGCAAGCGGAAAACCCTGCTGCCGGAGAAGGAAAAATGAGAGCGCCGGCAATCGGGCGCGGACGAAAGATGGGGGAACGGCTGTCTCCCGCTTCCTCCGCAGCAGCCCTGACGGCGGCGGTGGCCGGGGTGGACCAGCACGACTTTCAGATCCGGATGTGGAAGACTACCCCCGTTCCGCTGCTGCTCACCCTGCTGCTCTATGGGGCGCTGTCAGTTATATACCCCATTCAGCGGGTGGATGCCCAAGTGACGGCGGCATTGGAGAGCGGATTCTCTCTGGTATGGCCCGTAATGCTGCCTGCTGCGGTCTTGCTGCTCCTGCCCTGGTTCCGTGTGGGGGCTGGGGCGGCCATTCTGGCGAGCTGCGCGCTGGCCGCCGGGTGCGCCCTGTTTGTCCAGAATCTCCCGCCGGGGGAGCTGCTCCGGGCCTGCGTGCTGGGCTACCGCCCCGCTCTGCCGGAGCTGGCCGAGCTGATGTCGGGCGGCGGCTTGATTTCCATGGCCGGCGTGGTGCTGATCGTGATTCTGTCCTGCGCTTACTCCGGGATGTTCAGCGGCACAGGGCTGCTGGACCCGGTGACCGGCCGGGTGGAGGCACTGGCGGGACGGATCGGCCTGTTTGGGGCGCACGAGGCGGTATCCCTCGGTTCCTGCGCGCTGTTCTGCAATCAGACGGTGGGCATTGTGATGAGCGGACAGCTTTTGGAGCGGGAGTATCCGAAGCGGGGGCTGTCCGACCTGGACCTGGCGGAGAACATCGGGAACTCCGTCATCAATCTGGCGGCGCTGCTGCCCTGGTCCATCGCAGCGAGCGTCCCCTTCGCCGCCCTGGAGATGGGTGCGGAGATACTGCCCCTGACCTTTTATATCTATCTGGTCCCCCTGTGGGCCTGGATTCGGTCGGAGAGGGCGGCCAAAGGGAAAAAATCGGGAACAAATTGCGGAACTTCCAAAAAGTGATTGAGATATTGAAGCGTTTCCTGTATGATAGTACTGTTACCCACCGGGCGGGGCCCGGTCACGGGCCGGGGAGAGCGAGGCCCAGAAGCAAAGGAGAAAAAGATGAAATTCCATATTGTCACCGACAGCTCCTGTGATTTGGGGCGGGAGGAAACAGAGCGGCTGGACATATCCATGGTATCCTACTATGCGGCCTTTGAGGATGAGGTGTACTTTCGGGAGGAGCGGGACATCTCTACCCACCGGTTCTATGAGATGATGGCGGAGCGCCCCGGGGTGTTTCCCAAGACCTCCATGCCCACCATGGAGGACTACCTGGAGGCCTTCCGGCCCGCCGCGGCCCGGGGCATGCCCATCCTGTGCATCTGCCTCAACGCCCGGTTCAGCGGCTCCCTTCAGTCGGCGCGCAACGCCGCCGAGGAGCTGCGGGAGGAGTTTCCCGGCGTCAGGGTGGAGGTGCTGGATTCCACCCTGGCTACTGTGCTTCAGGGCCTGCTCGTCCTGGAGGCGGCGGAGCTTCGGGACAGGGGCTGCGCCCTGGAGGAGGCGGTGGAGCGGCTGAAGTCCGTCCGACCCACCGGCCGCATTTTCTTTACCACCGGGGACCTGGAATATCTCCATCACGGGGGCCGTATCGGCCGGGCGGCGGCGGCCACGGGGACCCTGCTGAAGGTAAAGCCCCTCATCGGATACCAGGACGCGGAGCTGGTCTCCGACGGCATCGCCCAGGGGCGGAAAAAGTCGATGGCCAAGGTGCGGGAGCTGTTTTTCCGCTACTTGAAGCGGGAAGGAATCGATCTGGCAGGCTACCGGGTTGCCACCGGTTTCGGGCTGGACCGGGAGGAGCACCAGGCTTTTGCCCAGGAGGTGTATCAAGGTCTTCTGGAGCTGGGCTGGGACCGGCCCGAGGTGAAGCGCCCCTGTCAGATCGGGGTGACCATCGGGGTCCATACCGGCCCCACGCCCATCGGCGTGGGCCTGCTCCGCCGGGCATAAGAGAACATGAGCCACCCCCGGTCCCCCAGGGCCGGGGGCGTGTCGCGTCCCGGGGTGAGGGACTGTATCCAGAATCCGCCGACGGAGGGAAACTTTGTAACGGTTTTGTCACTTGAAATTTGTCGGAGATGTGCTATCCTAAATAGGAGCGATTTCGACAGGGCCGGGCATGGGCTATTGGAGGTGTTTTCATATGTTCCACGGTTATCGGGGAAAGCACAGCAGGTCCTCCGGAGGAGAGAGGACGTTGCTGGCCGCCGGTATTCTGGCCGCACTGCTTCTGACCGCGGCGGCTGTTTTTCTTCTGAAGGGAAAGGAGCCGCCGCCGGACGACCAGGGACCGGTCCAGCAGGTGGGTGGGAGCGCGGTCATTCCTGACGGCCCCGGAGAGCCTCAGACACCGCCCGAGGAGCCGGACGTCTCCCCGGATGTGAGTGTGCCGGAGGTCCCGGCCTATGACTTCTCACAGCCCGCCCCGGAGCGGGAGGCGATGGACAACAGCTATTTCAGTGACGCCGCCTTTGTGGGCGATTCCCGCACCGACGGCTTCATGCTGTACAGCGGGATTGGGACCGGGAAAAACCTGACCTCCAACGGCCTGTCCGTTTTCAGCCTGCCCACCAAAAAGGCGCTGACCATTGGAGGGGAGAAGTACACTCTGCTGGAGGCCCTGGCCCTGGAGGAGTACGGTAAGGTCTATATCTCCCTGGGGGTGAACGAGCTGGGCTATGGCAACAACGACCGCTATTATGAGAAGTACAGTCAGGCTGTGGACGAGATCCGCCGACTTCAGCCGGCGGCCATTATCTACATACAGGGGCTGATCCCTGTGAATGAGAAGCAGCTTGAGGATTACAACGGCAACAAGTACAACCTGACCAATGAACATCTGCGGGTTTACAACGACCTGATGCGAAGAGTGGCCGAGGAGAAGCAGGTGGTCTATCTGGACCTGTACGCCGAGTTTGTGGACGAGAACGGCGGGCTGCCCGAGGGGGTCAGCCGGGACGGCGTCCATCTGGGGAAGGACGCATGTAAACAGTGGCTGGCCTATCTCCAGACCCACACGGTGGACTACGACACCCTGTATCCCGACGGGCCGCCTGCGGCAGAGCCGGATACGATGACTGATAATGGGAGTGGACAAGCATGAAAAAAGTAATGACAGCGGTCCTGGCCCTGGCGCTGACCTTGGAACTGACCGCCTGCGGCAGGGGAGATCAGAACGACGCTCCGCCCCTCTATGAGACGGGCCATGTGGAGGCCATGGCGGAGGCGGGAGCCTTCTCCGAGGAACTGGAGGATCTGGACGGCGACACCGCCTTTGTGCTGTACCGGCTGTCGGACTGCGGGCTGGACCGGGAGGACCTGAAGGAGTGCGCTGTCCTGCGTTCCGCCGGGGCCACTTGCGAGGAGGTAGCGGTGCTGGTGTTCACCAGCGCGGACAAGGCAAAGACGGCCGAGAGTGCCCTGAAGGACTATATCCAGAGCCAGATCGACAGCAACACCGACTATCGGCCTGACGAGATTCCCAAGCTGGAGGAGGCCTTGGTGGACCGGCGGGGGGAGAGCGTCCTGCTGGTAGTGGCCAGCGACTTGGACGCGGCGAAACAAGCGGTGGAGTAGAGGAGGACAGCGCATGATGGACCAGAAAGAAATTTTAAGCCGGGTGGATCACACCATCCTCACGCCCACAGCCTCGTGGGAGCAGGTCAGGACTGTGTGCGACGAGGGCAGGGAGCTGGGGACAGCCAGCGTCTGTATTCCGCCCCGCTTTGTGAAGCGGGCCAACGACTACGTGGGCGGTAGCCTGAAAATATGTACCGTGATCGGCTTCCCCAACGGCTATTCCTCCCCCGAGGTGAAGGTCTTTGAGACAGAGGACGCCATCCGGAACGGAGCCGACGAAATCGACATGGT
Organism: Oscillospiraceae bacterium 44-34; assembly: GCA_041223805.1. GTDB lineage: Bacteria > Bacillota > Clostridia > Oscillospirales > Oscillospiraceae > Lawsonibacter. Next base: position 10,394 of record JBCLQX010000025.1, read on the forward strand.
GATCAGTCAGGGACTGGCCAAATCGCGGGACTGGGAGGGCGTGCTGGCTGAGATCCGGGCGGTGAAGGCCTCCTGTAAGGGCCGCATTTTAAAGGTGATTATCGAGGCATGCAACTTCAACTGGGAGGAGAAGCTCACCCTTTGCCGGGTGGTGTCCATGTCGGGAGCCGATTTCATTAAAACCTCCACCGGGTTTGCCGCCGGCGGAGCCACCCTGGAGGACGTCCGCTTTCTGCGGGAGCACATCAGCCCCGACATGAGAGTGAAGGCCGCCGGGGGCATTCGCACCTTTGAGCAGGCGCAGGCCATGCTGGAGGCTGGGGCAGACCGGGTCGGAGCCAGCGCGCTGGCCGCACTGGCTTGGCAGTGAGCGCCCCTTTGGCGCGTTTGGGGGATTACAGCGTGAATTTAAGAAACTGTATTCACAAAGGCAAAAGAATGTGATAAAATAATGGTATGGAAAAACAGAAAGGGCAGTCGTATCCCAACAACAGCTTAAGGAGAGCTGGCGTACTGCACAAAAAGTGGAGAAATATTTTATAAAACTAGCACATTGACAAATGGTGCAGTTTAATTCGGTGAGTTTGTACAACTATTCTTGCTTTTTACTCGATTATCTTTGTTTTTTACTATTGGTTAATATAATCAAAAGCACAATAGGAAAGCGAAGGAGGGAATGATGGAATGAAGAAAAGGTGCCGTATACCGATGATTTTGCTGGCGGTGGCTCTGTTTTTGGGGTTGTCCTGGCCAATGCCGGCATCGGCGGCCACCTTATATTTCACCGCTGTTAATGACAGTGTAGCGCCGTTGACTTCAGACACCATGCCTCTCTGGTTTGGTGGAACGCTCTATGTGCCATACAGTGTTTTTGACGGAAATCTCAACGGCGTTGGCGTAGGATTGGGGCTCTATACCAGCTACAACCGGAGCAGTGGAACAGTCACTCTTTTCAATCTGCGGCAGATGCTGGTATTTGACTTGAATAACGGGACCTGCCGGGACGATATGACGGGGACTGTCTATGTATCCCGTGCCATTATGCGCAACGGGCGGCCCTACCTGGCATTGAATACTGTGTGTTCTTTTTTTGAACTGGAGTACAGCTACAGTCTGCTGCCTAATATCCCCCAGAGTTATCTGGTACGCATTAAAAGCGTTGATGCGGTGATGAATGACAGCGATTTTATTGATGCGGCCAAAACGCCGCTCAACAACCGTCTGCGGGAGTATACACAGAGCCTTAATCCAGCAGAGAGCACCGACCCGGTGGAACCGGTCAATCCCCCTGCGCCGCCCGTCAGCCCCATTGCTCCCAGCCAGGAAGACGAGAGCGACACGACAGCTTATCTGGCCTTTCGCTGCAAGAAGGCTGACGGACTGGAAAGTGTTTTAGGTGTGCTGAATGGAAACAGCCGCTGCGCTGTATTTTTTCTAACACCTCAGCTTTTGGAAGAGGAAGGAGATTTGATCCGTCAGATCCTGGGTACGGGGCACAGTATTGGTATTCTGGTCGAAAATGGAGAGAATACCCAGGAAGAGCTGGGGCGGGGGAATCGGGCTTTGGAACGGGCAGCGCATACCCGCGCGACACTAGCCTGCGTCCCAGACGGGCAGAGGACCGCACTCGAAGGTGAGGGATGGGTATGTTGGAAGGAGACAGTTCTGCTTCGCCCCAGCGATACGGTAAACTCAACCTCTTTTGCCTCAAATACTGTCAGACAGCTGGGGAAACAGAAGCAGCCGGTCTGTCTTACTTTGGAGGGAGAAAAAAACGCTGCCCGGGTGCTGCCCGCCCTGCTGCGGCATTTGGACAGAGAAAACTATATTGTCTCCATTCCTGTGGAGACGATGCTGTGAGAAAACCGCCGGCACCGTCGGCGGTTTTCAGCCGTTCTCCGGCGGACGGAGGTTTTGCGCGGCTTTTTGCATTTTCAGATACTCCCTCGAAAAAGAAACTATTGCAACTGAAGGACAAAACGGATATAATATGTGGGCTGACTTGGAAAAATAAGAGGAAAGAGGAAGCCGCTATGAAATTAGGTATTTTGGGTCTGCCCAATGTGGGCAAAAGTACCCTGTTCAACGCCATTACCAATGCCGGCGCAGAGAGCGCCAACTATCCCTTCTGTACAATCGACCCCAATGTAGGCATGGTGGCGGTGCCCGATGCCCGGCTGGACTGGCTATCCGAGATGTATCACCCCAAAAAAACCACCCCGGCTGTGATCGAGTTTGTGGACATCGCCGGTTTGGTAAAGGGGGCCAGCCGGGGTGAAGGGCTGGGCAACAAGTTTCTGGGCAACGTCCGGGCCACCGATGCCATCGTCCATGTGGTGCGCTGCTTCGATGACGACAATATCATCCATGTGGATGGTTCCACCGATCCCCTCCGGGACATGGATACCATCGACCTGGAGCTGATCATGGCAGACCTGGAGATGGTGGAGCGGCGCATTGAAAAGGCCAAAAAGGCTGCGAAGGGAGACAAGAAATTTCTTCAGGAGGCGGAGGATTTTGAGGGGCTACGCACATGGCTCAACGACGGGAAGTCTGCCCGGAGTTATCCTGATGTGGACATTGCCGCTGAGTATCCCGACTGTGAGCTGCTGTCTTTGAAGCCCGTCATCTACGCCGCCAATCTGGACGAGGATGGATTGGCTGATCCGGGTAGCGTGGAGTATTACCGCCAGGTGGAGAGCCGAGCCAGGGAGCAGGGAGCCCAGGTAATCCCCGTGTGTGCCAAGCTAGAGGAGGAGATCGCCCAACTGCCCGCCGAGGAGAAGCAATTGTTTCTGGACGACCTGGGCATTGCTGAGAGCGGTCTGGACCGGCTGGTGAGGGCAAGCTACACCCTGCTGGGCCTCATCTCCTACCTGACCTCCGGCGAGGACGAGTGCCGGGCCTGGACCATCACCCGGGGAACCAAGGCCCCTCAGGCGGCGGGTAAAATCCATTCCGATTTTGAGCGGGGCTTCATCCGGGCGGAGGTGGTCTCCTATGAGGACCTGGTGGCCTGCGGCACCATGGCCGCTGCCCGGGAAAAGGGTCTGATCCGTTCCGAGGGGAAGGACTACGTGGTCCAGGATGGGGATATTATTCTGTTCCGGTTTAATGTTTGACTGCTCTGCCTTTTGTAACATACATGCGGACCGTTTCAAAATAAGGAGTGCATTTGTTTGAATATTTATTTTGACCTCTTCCTCACGTTTGCCAAGGTAGGGGTGTGCACCTTTGGCGGAGGCTACGCCATGCTGCCCATCCTCCAGCGGGAGGTGGTGGAAAAAAAGGGATGGGCCACCGACGAGGAACTCACGGACTATTTCGCTGTGGGCCAGTGTACCCCCGGCATTATCGCCGTCAATACAGCCACCTTTATTGGCTACAAGCACAAGGGCATTTCGGGGGGAATTCTGACCACTCTGGGGGTGGTGTTTCCCTCTTTGGTCATCATCACTGCAATTGCCGCCTTTCTATCCAATTTTGCCGATATCCCGGTGGTGCGGCACGCATTGACAGGTATTAACGCCGCAGTGGTGGCTTTGATCGCTTCCAGCGTGCTGAAGCTGGGAAAGTCTACTCTGAAAAATGGGACGGCCATTGCTATTTTCCTGTGTGTGCTGGTATTGGCTGTGTCGGGGAATCTGGTCAGCTTCGACACTGGGGCCTATGGAGTGCTGGGGAAAGCGATGGAACTGATTACCTCTCCTGCTGTGCTGATTGTGCTGGCCGGGGGCGTGGGCTGGCTGATTAAGGGCATCTTTGGGGCAAAGAAAGGCGGTGAGGGGAAATGACTTTTCTGCGGCTGTTTTTTGAATTTGCCAAGGTGGGCCTCTTTGCCGTGGGCGGTGGGCTGGCCACCATTCCGTTCCTCCAGGATATGGGGGTGCGGACGGGCTGGTTCACCAACGCCGACCTGACAACCATGATCGCTGTGTCTGAATCCACCCCGGGCCCCATGGGGGTGAACATGGCTACCTATGTGGGCTTCCAGACGGGCAGTCTGGCTGGCGGGCCGCTGGGGGGCGCGGCGGGTGCTATACTGGCCACTTTGGGTCTGATTACTCCGTCCGTCATTGTGATTATCATTATCGCTGGATTTTTGCAGAAGTTTCGACAGTCCAGAACAGTGGACGCCGTCTTTTCCGGGCTGCGTCCCGCCTCCACGGCCTTGATTGCCGCCGCTGGACTGAGCGTAGCCCTGTCGGTGTTGGCTTCTGTGGGCGGCGCGGCGGAGCACACTTTTGTAATCCATTGGCCAGCTGTGATTCTGTGTGCAGCGGTATTTGTGTGTATGCGGTATACTCCGTTGAAAAAGCTCCACCCCGTGGCGTTTATTGCCGCCGCAGCCGTGATTGGTGCAGTGTTTCAATTTTGACAGCAACAAAGGACTGTACCGAACCAGTAAAAACGGACAATAGACAAAGGCCCCCTGATGTAGGAAAATAAGACTATGCACCGCCCCAGGTTGAGTGGACAGCACAAAAAGGCCCCTGGGTAGGAAGAATGAAGTTTTAAGCGGAGAGGCGTCGCGCATGCGGCGTCTCTCCAGTTTTCAACTGGATACGTTCATAATTATAAAACTGGATAAATTCATCTATGAGCTCCCTAGCTTGCTGGAAAGATTTTATTTTTTGGCGGTAAATACACTCTGTCTTGAGAATGGGGAAGAAATTTTCCGCCATTGTGTTGTCATAACAGTTTCCTCGTCTTGACATCGAGGGTGTAATACCATATTCTTTAGTCAGGTCAAAGTATGCTTGGGATGTGTACTGACTGCCTTGGTCGCTGTGGAGCTGCAATCTCCCAGCGGCCACTTTTTCTTTTCTCTTTGCAAGCCGTATGGTATCCAACACCAGGCTTACTGTTTGTTGAGTGGCCATCTTGTAAGCTACAATACTGTTGTTATAGAGGTCCCGGATCATAGACAAATAGAGGACACCCTGCCAAGTGTGGGTATAAGAAATATCTGTGACCCATTTCCGGTTAGGATGATCCGCCTAGCTCAGTGTTTTGGTTTTTCAATTCCTCATATTCCGCACAGGAAATCATAATAGTTTTCGTGCTCCTTGTTTCTATTTTTTGCTCTTTTATAATTCTAATTATACTATAGATCCAAGTAAAAATCCAATGTTTTCAAGCTTCTTCCTCTATTTATGCCAGCCGTAATCCGGTCACCGAATCTCTTAACTTGATGACATTGCCCTCCCGGTACAGTCCATTGATCCAGTCTTTCCGACTCTATAGTTGCTCATTATATTGTAATATCTTTATTTTGAATACTCCCGGAAACATATGTTCTTTTGATTTTAGCTTGTCTTTTCCAGGACAAACTGTTATAATAACAGCAAAGATGATTCTATAATGGGGAGGTGGGCCCTTGGAGGCACCCATTTATCACCTGGAAGGGGTGGTGAAGGCAAAAGAGGAGAACATGGAGGACTTTGTAGGCCCATTGGATCTGATTCTCCACCTGCTGAGCAAGAATAAGCTGGAGATTAAGGACATCCAAATCGCTCTCATTCTGGACCAGTATATGGAGTGGATGAATCAGCGGCGAGAGCTGGACCTGGAGGTGGCCAGCGACTTTGTGACCATGGCCTCCCACTTGGTTTATATCAAGACCCGGATGCTGTTGTCCATCAACGACGAGGAGGCTATGAGCGAGATGGAACAGCTCATCGCCACTTTGGAGGCCCACCAGCGCAACGAGAACTATTTGAAGATCAAGGCGGTAGTCCCCGCGCTGGACAGTCGCTATCAAATCGGCCGGGACTACCTGACCAAGGTGCCCGAGGCGGTCCAGCCCGATAAGGTATACCGCTATGTCCACGACAGGAAAGATTTGCTCAAGGCTATGACCGATGTGCTGGGCCGGCTGGACAACAAGCTGCCCCCGCCGGTGTCCGCCTTTCAGGGCATCGTGGGCCGGGAGCCCTACCCCGTGGCCGACAAGGCGGGGGAGATCATCAAGCGACTGATCACCTTCGGTGTCACCCGATTCCGGGCGCTGTTTAAGGGCAGCCGCAGCCGGTCAGAGGTGGTGGCTACCTTTTTGGCGGTGCTGGAGCTGTGCAAAAACCGCCGCCTGCTCCTGGCCGGGACCGAGACCGACTGCACCGTTACCTGCACCCGGGAGGAGGGTGCGGTGGAGTTCACGTCGGAAAATTATTAATGAAAGAGGGTGCCCCCGATGGAGGTAAAAGAACTGGAATCCGCCCTGGAGGGGGTGCTGTTCGCTGCCGGGGAGCCGGTGCCGGTGGAGCGGCTGTGCCTTGGTCTGGAGGTGGACCGGCCTACCCTGGACGCGGTGGCCCAGCGACTGATGGACCGTTACAGCTACGATCGCCGGGGTATCCGTCTGGTGCGGCTGGATACCAGCTATCAGCTGTGCTCCGCTCCGGAGTTTGCCGGCTATGTCCGTAAGACGCTGGAGAGCCGCAAGCCTGCCCGGCTGTCTCAGCCGGCGCTGGAGGTGCTGTCCATCATCGCCTACTACCAGCCTGTCACCCGGGCCTATGTGGATCAGGTGCGGGGGGTAGACAGCTCCTACACCATGGGCCTGCTGCTGGAGCGGGAGCTTATCGAGGAGGCGGGCCGTCTGGCCGTTCCAGGCCGGCCGGTGCAGTTTAAAACTACCAAAAACTTCCTGCGTTCTTTCGGACTGTCCAGCTTGGAGGAGCTGCCCGAGCTGCCCAGTCAGTCTCAGGAGGGCAGCCAGATGGCATTGGAGCTGGAGGCCAGCCTCCAACGTCTCCGGGAGGCGGAAACGTTGGAGGAGGAGCCTGAAGTTCGGCCGGCCCCCCCGGCGGAGGGGGCGTGAGGGCCCTGTATATCCTGGCCGCCGTGATTCTGGTCCTGTTTCTCGTTGGACAGGTCCGGGTGGGCGGCCGGGCGGAGTTCAACGCCGGGGGCTTTTTTCTGTGGATCAAGCTGGGGCGGTTTCATATCAAGCTCCTCCCGGCAAAGCCCAGGGAGAAGAAACCTGAGAAGCCCCAAAAACCCAGGAAAAAGAAGGAACCCAGGAAGCCCAAAAAAGAGAAGGAGCCTGCCACCCTTCCGGAGAAGGTGGGCGGAGCACTGGAGTACGCCCAGACCCTGCTCCCTGTGGTGCTGGAGGCGGCGAGGGGCATGTGGCGGGGCCTGCGGGTGGATGTACTGGAGCTGGAACTGACGGCTGGTGGAAGCGACCCAGCGGACACGGCTATGCTCTACGGCCAGGCCAACGCCGTCCTGGGGGCGCTTTGGTATCCGCTGACCAAGGCGTTCCATGTAAAGGACGGCACCGCCCGAGTGAAGCTGGACTTCGACGTCCCAGGCATGACGGTGTATGGTACGGCGGCCTTGTCCATCAAGATTGGGACGGCGGTCTGGATTGGCCTGCGGGCAGGGGTAAAAGCCCTGTTTGGAGCACTTGCCGCAAAAAAGCGGCTGAAATTAAAACGACAGCAGAGAAAGGCGGCATGACCTATGGAACAGGAGAAAAAGAATTCTCTTGGCGAGCTGATGAAGATTACCATGGAGCATATTAAGACGATGGCGGACGCCAACACCATTATCGGCACCCCCATTCATGCGGAGGGGGTCACCCTGATCCCGGTGTCCCGGATGTCCTTCGGGATGGGGGGCGGCGGCTCGGAGTTCACCACCAAATCCGGAGCCCCCAAGGAGGGCTTTGGCGGCGGCAGCGCCGCCAGCGCCAAGCTGGAGCCGGTGGCCTTTCTGGTGGTCCGGGAAGACGGGAACGTGAAGCTTCTCCCCGTGGCCCCGCCCCCCGCCACCACTGTGGACCGTGTCATTGAGACGGTGCCCGAGGTGGTGGACAAAGTGACCGGTTTTATCGAGAAGCAGCAGGAGAAGAAGGCGCAGAAGGAAGCCGAAGGGGACTTCGCTGAATAAAATATTTCCTGGAAAGAAAGGTCAAAAGCCGCTCCATACTAATGCTATCGACTGAAAAGAAGGTGGTAAAATGAAGCGGTTTTTTTCCGTTCTGTTGGTCGGGACGCTGGTGTGGCGCGCCCTGCCCGCCGTTCGGGCGGAGGGGAGCGCCCTGCCCAAAATCTCCGCCGCCAGCGCCATAGTGATGGACGCCGGTACCGGCCGGGTGCTCTGGGAAAAGGAGGGGCACACCCGCCGGCTCATTGCCAGCACTACCAAGCTGATGACTGCCCTGGTGGCCCTGGAGTCGGGGCACAGCCTGGAGGAGGTAGTCACTGTCGCCCCTGAGTGGGCCGGGGTGGAGGGCTCTTCCATCTACCTGCGGCCGGGGGAGGAAATTACCCTGGAAGCCTTGCTCTACGGGTTGCTCCTCCGCTCAGGGAACGATGCCGCCCTTGCCATTGCCGGCCACTGCGGGGGGACGGTGGAGGATTTTGTGGCTCAAATGAACCGGAAGGCCCGGAAGCTGGGAATGAAGGACACCGGCTTTGCCAACCCCAATGGCCTGGATGCGGAGGGCCACCATTCCACTGCCTACGACATGGCTCTCCTGGCCCGGGCTTGCTTGGAGAATAAGACGCTGGCTGAAATTGTCTCCACCAAGTCTATCACCCTGGGCACCCGTACCTTCACCAACCACAACAAGCTGCTGTGGCGGTATGAGGGCTGTGTCGGCCTGAAAACTGGTTTTACCAAGGAGGCGGGCCGGACCCTGGTCTCCGCCGCCCGGCGGGACGGCATGACTTTGATCTGCGTCACCCTCAATGCGCCCAGCGACTGGGCGGACCACGCCGCCCTCTTTGACTGGGGCTTTGCCAATTATGAGGCCAGGACCTTGTCCAGGATGGGGGAGCAGGTGGGGCAGCTGCCCATAACCGGTGGACTGACCCCCGTCTGTCCTGTGGAGACAGGAGCGGACCAAACAGCCGTCCTGGCCCCCGGAGAGAAGCTGGAGGCGGTCTGGAAGCTGGCGGAGACGCCCCTCACCGCCCCGGTAGCCGAGGGGGTCCAGGTAGGTGAGCTTATATATTATGTCAATTCTGAAGAGCTGACCAGGGTGCCGTTAGTAACTGGCCGGGATATTTCTGATATTTCAGCGCCGAAGAGAGGAGGCTGGCTGTGGAGGAACGTATTCAAAAACTGATCTCTGCCTGCGGGCTGGCCTCCAGAAGGGCGGCGGAGGGGTGGATCACCGCCGGACGGGTAACTGTCAACGGAGAGAAGGCCCATCTGGGAGACCGGGCGGACCTGGACCGGGATACCGTTCTGGTGGACGGACGGCCCCTCGACCCCGGCGGCGGACGGACCTACCTCATGCTGAACAAACCCCGGGGTTATGTGACCACCCTGTCCGACGAGAAGGGGCGGAAGACCGTCTCCGACCTGGTGGCCGGCTGCGGAGTCCGGGTCTGGCCGGTGGGCCGGCTGGACATGGATTCGGAGGGGCTGCTGATTCTTACTGACGACGGTGCCCTCACCCAGCGGCTGCTCCACCCCAGCCATGAGGTGGAAAAGGAGTATCTGGTGTGGGTGACAGGGAATGTCAACAGCGCCCTGCCCATTCTGTCCGCCACCATGGTGCTGGACGGGGAACAGCTGGCCCCCGCCCAGGTGCGCCGGGGCCGGGATAGCGGTGGGGTTCATCAGCTGTCTGTCACCATCCACCAAGGGAAAAACCGGCAGGTGCGGCGGATGTGCGCCCAGGCCGGATTGAGGGTGCTGCGCCTGAAACGGGTGCGGGAGGGGGCGCTGGCCCTGGACCGCTCCCTGAAGCCGGGGCAGTGGAGGCCCCTTACAGAGGCTGAGTTGCTCAGCCTGACCGGTCCGCTCAGTGGACAGTAGGAGATTCTTGCAGGAAAAATCTTGTTTTCTTGCAGGAATCTCTTGCTTTTTCCCTAAAAAGCGAGTATGATATAGCTCAATGAGCCAATCAGGAGGGTGAGAGCTGTGAATCAGGATATCCTGTCTGTCATCCAGGAGGGAATGCAGACCTTTTCCAAGGGACAACGGAAAATTGCAAATTTCATTTTGGAGTCCTACGACAAGGCCGCTTTTATGACGGCCAGCCGTTTGGGGAAAAAGGTGGGAGTCAGCGAGTCCACCGTAGTTCGGTTCGCCTCTGAGTTGGGATATGACGGCTATCCGGACATGCAGCGTTCCCTCCAGAAAATGATTCGGAACCGGCTGACTACTGTTCAGCGTATTGAGGTAGCCAAGGACCGGCTGGGCAACCAGGACCTGCTGTCTATGGTGCTTCAGTCGGACATGGAGAAAATACGCATGACCTTGGAGGAGTTGGACCGGGAGAGCTTCAACCGGGCGGTGGACGCCATCGTCTCCGCAAGGAAAATTTATGTGATCGGCGTACGTTCCTCCGCCTCTGTGGCCTCGTTTTTACATTTCTATTTCAACCTGATTTTTGACAATGTGACCTTGGTGTCCGCCAACACCGCCAGTGAGATTTTTGAAAGTCTCCTGCGAGTGGGGGAGAGGGATGTGGTCATTGGAGTCAGCTTTCCCCGGTACTCCAGCCGCACCGTTCAGGCTATGAGCTTCGCGCGGGACCGAGGAGCCACCACCGTCGCCATTACGGACAGTGAGGCCTCACCCCTGGCCCCTATCTCCACCTGCAGCCTGATGGCTCGCAGCGACATGGCTTCCTTTGTGGACTCCCTGGTAGCTCCCCTGTCTCTGGTCAACGCCCTGCTGGTGGCGGTCAGTCAGCGGAAAAATGATGAGTTGGCTCGTACCTTCCAGAATCTGGAGGAGATTTGGGAGGAGTACAATGTCTATGAGAAGGTGCCCGAATGAAGTGGCCTGATATCGTGGTAGTGGGCGGCGGGGCCGCCGGCATGATGGCGGCCATCTGCGCGGCCCGGCAGGGGGCCGCCGTGACGCTAGTCGAGCGCAACCAGAAGGTGGGCCGCAAGCTGTACATCACCGGCAAGGGACGTTGTAACGTGACTAACCACTGTTCTCCCGAGGAGGTGCGGGCCGCCACACCACGGAACGGGAAGTTTCTTTACAGCGCCCTGGAGCACACCCCTCCTGCCTGGGTGGAGGAATTTTTTGAGGCGCTGGGCGTACCTTTAAAGGTGGAGCGGGGCAACCGGGTCTTTCCCGTTTCCGACAAGTCCGCTGACATCATCGATGCGCTATTTTTCGAGTTGAAACGGCTGAACGTGACCATGACCACCTGGCAGCGCGTGTCCAGTGTGACCTTGAAGGATGGCGCGGTATCCGGTGTGGAAATTGGTACAGCCAGGGACAAATGGGGCTGGGGAGAGCCCTGCAAGGCTGTGATCCTGGCCACCGGCGGGCTGTCCTACCCCGCCACCGGCTCCACCGGCGACGGCCTCTGGATGGCGGAGGAGCTGGGTCACACCTTGGTTGACATAAAACCGTCCCTGGTGCCTCTGGAGTCCCCCGATGCGTTTTGTGGACAGATGCAGGGCCTGGCCCTGAAAAACGTCACTCTGACGGTAAAAAACGGTAAAAAAAAGACAGTCTACCAGGAGCAGGGGGAGTTGCTGTTCACCCACTTCGGCCTGTCCGGGCCGCTGGTGCTGTCGGCCAGCGCCCACATGCGGGACTTTGAGAAGGAGCAGTACACCTGCGCCATCGACTTAAAGCCCGCCTTGGACGAGCCCACTCTGGATGCCCGTCTGGTGCGGGAGTTGACGGAGGGGGCCAACCGGGACATGGATAACCTGCTGGGGACCCTGGCCCCCCGGCTTTTGGTCCCTGTCCTGCTTGAGCGGGCGGATATCCCGGGAAATAAAAAGGCCCACGACCTGACAAAAGGGGAGCGCCGTCGTCTGCTGGAGCTGTTCAAGAACTTCACAGTGGCGGTGTCCGGCCCCCGGCCCATCGACGAGGCCATCATTACCTCCGGAGGTGTGAAAGTGTCCGAGGTGGACCCCAGGACCATGGGGTCAAAAAAAGTCCCCGGCCTGTTTTTTGCCGGGGAAATGCTGGACGTGGACGCCTACACCGGCGGGTTCAACCTGCAAATCGCCTGGGCCACCGGCCGGGCGGCGGGAGAGGGCGCAGCGGCATATTTAGGAGAAAGCGATGAATCAAAGCAATTCTGATGTAAAGCTAGGCCGGTTTTTGAGCCTGGTCCTGCGTCATGACCCCCATGCGGCGGGAATCACGCTGGACGAGCGCGGCTGGGCGGACGTGAACGAGCTGCTGGCCGGGGTGAACTGCACCGGGCGGAAAATCGACATAGACACCTTGGAACGCATCGTCCGGGAAAATAACAAGCAGCGGTACGCTTTCAATGAGGACCACACCAGGATCCGGGCCAACCAGGGCCACTCCATTCCGGTGGATGTGGAGCTGAAGGAGGAGACCCCACCTCAATACCTCTACCACGGCACGGCATCCCGGTTTCTCCCGTCTATTCAAGGGGAGGGCATCCGGAAGATGAGCCGGCAATATGTCCACCTCTCTGGGGACTTCAACACCGCTATGGCGGTGGGCAAGCGCCACGGAAGTCCGGTGGTCATCACCATCGACGCGGCGGCTATGGCAAGGGACGGGGCGATCTTTTACCGCTCGGAAAATGGTGTGTGGCTGTGTGAGCATGTGGACCCGAAGTATTTTGTCTCCTAACCCGGGTCGCTTCGCCGATTTCTTCGGCGTGACCACAGATTATCTCCTGGGCAGAGGAGAGTAAAGCCTGCGTCCCCCGCAGGGCCCCCTTGCGAAAGGGAGTAGGGCCACGAAGTGGCGGGGGGATTCCACCGGAAATCTAATACGAAAAATGGAATCCCTCCACCGCAGCCGAAGGCAGCGGTTCCCCTCCCTTTTGGAGGGGAGGCTTGGAGGGAGCGGAAACGGAGCGATCAGCATGAGTTTTAAAAGTGTCGCCATTGACGGCCCCGCCGGGGCGGGGAAGAGCACCTTGGCCCGAAGGCTGGCGGGAGAGCTGGGGTTTTTGTATGTGGACACCGGGGCGATCTACCGCACGGTGGCCCTGGCGGTCCTGCGGGCGGGGGCGGACCCGGCTGATGAGGGCCAGGTGGTCCCGCTCCTGGACGGGCTGGATATTAAAATGGCCCATAACGAGTCAGGGGAACAGCGGATGTATCTGTCCGGGGAGGACGTGTCTGACACTATCCGGGAACATCAGGTGTCTGGAGTGGCGTCGAAAACCTCTGCCATTCCGGCTGTGCGGGCCTTCCTGCTGGACTATCAGCGAAGGCTGGCCCGGGAGAGCAGTGTGGTCATGGACGGCCGGGATATCGGCACGGTGGTGCTGCCCCAGGCGGACGTGAAGATTTTCCTCACCGCCGCTCCGGAGGCCCGGGCGAAGCGCCGTCTGCTGGAGCTGGAGCAGCGGGGACAGGAGGCGAACTTTGACCGTGTTCTCCAGGATATCAAAGAGCGGGACTGGCAGGACGAGCACCGTCCCTCCGCTCCCCTGAGACGGGCGGAAGATGCCACCCTGCTGGACACCACCCAACTGAATCTGGACCAGAGCCTGGAGGCGCTGCTGTCCCTGGTAAAGGAGAAGATCGCCCTGTGAGTGAGGAAACTGCCATCAAAGGTGAAAAAAAAGCTAAGGAGACCCCAGAGCAGCGGAAAAAGCGGATGGACTGGTTTTTCCATCTGCTGTACTGTATCGTCTGGCCCTACTTCCGGCTGATCCACCCCGTCCGGGCGGTGGGCCGGGAAAACATTCCTGAGGGGCCGGCGGTCATCTGTCCCAACCACTCCACCGCTGGAGACCCTTTCTATGTAGTCTTTGCCTTCGGCTTCAAGTGGACCATGCGGGCCATGGCCAAGGTGGAGATCATGCGGGTACCCTTTATTGGCTGGATCCTGAGCAAGGCCGGGGTGTTTGGCGTGGACCGGGACACCACCGATGTGAAAGCGGTGCGCACTGCCATGAAATTTTTGAAAGAGGGCGACAAGCTGCTCATGTTCCCCGAGGGCACCCGGGTCCACGATGGAGAGGATGTCCAGGCCAAGGTGGGAGCGGCTCTGTTTGCCACCCGTACCGGCGTGCCACTAATGCCGGTGTATATACAGCGGAAAAAAAAGCGGTTCCGGCGTAATACTGTGGTAATTGGGGAACCCTATTATCCAAAGTATGAGGGCCGTAAGCCCTCCAGCGAGGAGCTGCGGGCTATGGCCCAGGACCTGATGGAACGGGTCCGCCTCTTGGGGGAGGGGGTAGAATGAAGGTAGTGCTGGCGGAGTCTGCCGGCTTCTGCTACGGCGTGCGGCGTGCGGTGGAGCTGGCCGAGGAGAAGGCCGCCCGGGGTGTGCCCTGCGTGATGCTGGGGTCTATCATCCACAACCGGGAGGTGGTGGGCCGATTGGCTGAGCAGGGGCTGCGTGCGGTGGACCGGCCGGAGGAGGTGCCCGACGGCTGCGCCGTCATTATCCGCTCCCATGGGGAGAGCAGGGCAGTCCACGAGGAGTTCGCCCGCCGGGGGGTGGAGGTCTTCGACGCCACCTGCCCCAACGTCACCCACATCCACGAAATTGTCTCCCAGGCCGAGGCACGGGGCCGGCAGCCCGTCATCGTGGGCACACCGGAGCATCCGGAGGTATTGGCCATTGCGGGATGGTGCAGGGCTCCGGTGATACTTTCCGGAGCGGAAAACCTGGAAAAATGGCTGAATGAGGATGAAAAACGCACAAATTTTCCACTCACGTTTGTTTCTCAAACTACCTCTACCAAGAAAATTTGGGAAGATTGCGTGAAAAAAGCAAAAAAACTATGTACAAACGCAGAATTTTTTGATACAATATGCGGAGCGACGTCCAAACGCCAGGAGGAGGCCCGCCAGCTTGCTGCCCAATGTGGCCTGATGGTGGTGGTTGGTGACAGACACAGCTCCAATACCAGGCGGCTTGGGGAAATCTGCCGGGAGCGCTGTTCCAGCGTTCTGCTCATTGAGCGGGCGGGGGAGATCGACTTCAGCCAACTGCCTCAAGTGGATATGGTCGGCATCACGGCGGGCGCGTCCACGCCCGCGTGGATAATAAAGGAGGTCATTGATAAAATGAGCGAAGAAATTTTAGAGATGGACAAATCTTTCCAGGAAATGCTGGAGGAGTCGTTCAAAATTTTGAATAATGGAGATAAGGTTACCGGCACCGTTGTAGCTATCACGCCCACCGAAGTCCAGGTGGAGCTGGGCATCAAGTACCCTGGCTACATTGCCCTGACCGAGTTGAGCGACGACCCCACCGTCAAGGTGGAAGACATTGTCAAGGTGGGCGACGAGATCGAGTCCATCGTCATGCAGGTCAGCGATCGGGACTGCCTGGTCAAGCTGTCCAAGCGCCGCCTGGACATCAACAAGGGCTGGGAGGAGATCGAGGCCGCTCGGGAAAATGAGGCTGTAGTGGAGGGCTTCGTCACCGAGGACAACAAGGGCGGCGTGGTCGTCTCTGTCAAGGGCGTGCGGGTGTTCGTTCCGGCCTCCCAAACCGGTCTGCCCCGGGAGACTCCCATGAGCGAGCTGCTCAAGCAGAAGGTCCGCCTGGTCATCACCGAGGTCAACCGGGCCCGCCGCCGGGTTGTCGGTTCCATCAGCAAGGTTACCCGCGCCGAGCGGGCCGCCGCCGCTGAGAAGGTCTGGGCTGAGATCGAGGACGGCAAGCGATACACTGGCACTGTGAAGTCCCTGACCTCCTACGGTGCTTTCGTGGACATCGGCGGCGTGGACGGTATGGTCCACATCTCCGAACTGTCCTGGAGCCGCATCAAGCACCCCTCCGAGGTGGTCAAGGTGGGCGACACCGTGGATGTGTATGTCATCTCCGCCGACAAGGAGAAAAAGAAAATCTCTCTGGGCATGAAGGACCACAGCCAGGACCCCTGGACCGTATTTACCACCACCTATCAGGTGGGCGACACCGCCAATGTGCGCATTGTCAAGCTGATGACCTTCGGTGCCTTTGCTGAGGTGGTGCCCGGCGTGGACGGTCTGATTCACATCTCCCAGTTGGCTGATCACCGAGTGGAGAAGCCCGGCGACGTGGTGACCGAGGGTGACAAGGTGGATGTGAAGATCACCGACGTGGACATGGATAACAAGAAGATTTCCCTGTCCATCCGCGCCCTGCTGGAGCCTGCCTATGAGGAGGAGCCCATTGAGGAGGACGCTTCCGCTGAGGAGCAGTAATTTGAGATGAAATGAGCCTGACTGTGTGGCGGTCAGGCTCATTTTTTTACCTGTGGACAGAAAAATTTGGGATTAAATAGGAGAAAAAATTAAAAATTGGTGGTTTTTCTCTTGCAAAATCAGGGAATATTTGTTACAATAACATCAGATAAGGGAAAGTGGAGGAGAGATATTCCAAGATTGGCTGAGAGAAAGTGAGGTAGCAGGTGTACCAAATTGGGGATAAGGTGGTCCATCCCATGTATGGGGCGGGCGTGGTGGACAGTATCGTCCAGAAGACAGTGGATGGCGTGGTGAGGGATTATTATATTCTGAAGCTGCCCAACCGCTCTATGGTGGTGATGGTCCCCACGGAGAACTGTGAGGAGATCGGCGTTCGCCGGGTGGTGGACCAGACACAGGCGGATCAGGTGATGGCCGCCATCCCCGACATTCAGGTGGAGATGACGGCCAACTGGAATCACCGTTACCGGGAGAATATGGAGCGGATGAAGAGCGGCGACCTGCTGGAGGTGGCCCGGGTCATCAAGGGCTTGACCATCCGCGACCAGAAACGGGGCCTGTCCACCGGCGAGCGGAAGATGCTCCATTCCGCCAAGCAGATCCTTATTTCTGAGATTGTGCTGTCCAAAAGCGTCAGCTACGAGTCGGTGGAGGAGGAGCTGAACACCGCGCTGGCATGAATGCTTCAAGAATCAGGGCGGCTTTTTTGTTCCGAACGGGAATGAAAAGGCCGCCGTATTCTATGCTTTTCCGAAGGGGACTTTTGTGCTATAATCGGGGGTGAGGTGATCCTATGAATGTCTACCACACCCCGCAGTATCAGCAGTTCAGAAGGGAGAACAGCTTTGTTTTCTCTGAGGAGTGCCGCTCCGGTCTGCCGGGAAAAACCGAGCCGCTTTTGGAGGGGTATTCCGTCCGTACAGACTACTATGTGGGACATCTGCAATACCAGATACGCGCCGCCCGTCATAGCCTGCTGGACAGCGGGGGACAGGTGGTGTATACTTGGGACAATCTGGACAATGACGGGGAGTTTTATCGTTTGATTCCCCACGCCAATGGGAGGCACTATCTGATTTTCCGGGAGGACCTGTACGGCTACAGCGTTTTGGAACTGGAGACGGGAGAGACGGCGCACTATGTTCCGGAGCAGTCCTGGCCGCTGGACGGCAGACAGGCTCAAGAGACCTTCATCTGGACCGGGGCGGCCTATGACCCAAAGTCAAATCTGCTGGCTGTTTGGGGCTGCTACTGGGCCTGTCCCAATTCCATGGTCTTTTTGGATTTTTCCGACCCTCTGATGGAGCAGGATTGTGGCTGCTGGGTGGAGATGCACGAGGTGGTTGACCCGGACTACGATCTCTATGACAACATTGAAATGGAAAATTGGAACGTCAGGGGCTGGACGCGTTTTCGCTGCACCAGCGCCACCGGGAACATCGGCTGGCAGGAACTGCTGGTGCCCCAGGAAAAAATCGTGGACGCGGTGCGGGAGAAAAAATTGAGGAGTAAGGAGCGAGGATAATGGGCCTGTTGTCTCTCTTCAAAAAGAAGAATAACGAGGAGCCAAAATGCTCCGCGGTGATTGTGGCCGCTGGGTCCGCTCGACGGATGGAGGGCATTGACAAGACGCTGGCCCCTCTGGGCGAACTGCCTGTGCTGGTCCATACCCTCTACGCATTTCAGGACTCGCCTGTCGTTGACGAGATTGTGGTGGTCACGCGGGAGGACCTGCTGGTGGAGGTGGGCCGTATATGTAAGGACTTTGTCTTTGACAAGGTGACTAGGATAGTGGTGGGGGGTGCGGAACGCATCCACTCCGTTCAGGCTGGCTTGAGGGAAGTCAGCCCCAAGGCGGATATCATCGCCATTCACGATGGTGCCCGGCCCCTGGTATCCCAAGAGATAATTCAGGCGGCGGTATCCGCCGCCTCCGCTACCGGGTCGGCGGCTCCCGCAATTCCGCTGACTGACACAGTGAAACGGGTTGAGGAAGAACGGGCGGTGGAGACAGTGGACCGCTCCCAGCTATGGGCGGTGCAGACCCCACAGGTCTTTGAGGCGGGCCTGATCAGGGCGGCCGTCCAGAAGGCTTTAGACGACGGCGAGCTTCTCACCGACGACTGCGGTGCGGTGGAGCGGCTGGGGATGCCGGTTACCCTGACCCGGGGCAGTCGGGAGAACATCAAGATCACCACACCTTTGGATTTGATGATTGGAGAGGCTATCCTGCGGGCCAGAGTGGAGGGAATGCTGTGATGGGAATCCGGATCGGGCATGGCTATGACGTCCACCGTCTGACCGAGGGGAGAAAGCTGATTCTAGGTGGAGTGGCAGTTCCCTATGAGGTGGGGCTGCTGGGGCACTCTGACGCTGATGTTCTCACCCACGCCGTGATGGACGCGCTTTTGGGTGCGGCGGGGCTGGGGGACATTGGAACGCATTTTCCGGACAGTGATTCCGCCTATGCTGGGGCGGACAGCCTGAAATTGTTGGAGCATGTGACGAGGCTGCTGAAAGAACGGGGCTTTGTTGTAAGCAACATAGATGCCACCGTGATAGCTCAGCGGCCCAAGCTGGCCCCTTATATCCTGAGGATACGGGAGAATCTGGCCCAGGCGATGGGGGTGGACCCTGCGCGGGTCAGTGTGAAGGCCACCACCGAGGAGGGGCTGGGATTTACCGGCTCCGGAGAGGGCATGGCGGCCCATGCGGTGGCGCTGATTGAGGAGTGTGCCCCATTTGAAAGCGCTGGTAGAATTGAACTATGAACGGGAGGCTTTCGATATGGCAGGCAGATTCAGGAAGTAGGTATTACATCCAGTAAAAGCCGGTCAGGTTTACCTGACTGGCTTTCTTTATGGATTCATATCAAATCCGTCAACATCCCAGCAAGTCTGTGTGTTTCGATAAGCTGGAAATATCTGGAATCCTATTTCACGCATTATCAATAAGGAGGGTAAAGGAATAGAAAGTATGCGCCGGTTTTTCTTGACATTTGCTTCCTACAGGTGTAGTATGGTGTGGAAGACTACAACTGTAGGAGGGAAGCTTATGATAAAGCTGTCTGATAAGGAGTGGATCGTGCTGGACGTGCTGTGGGAGACAGAGGGCGCGGCGCTGGGGGAAGTGACCCAGGCACTTCAGGAGGAGACCGGCTGGAGCCGGAACACGGTGCTGACCTATCTGACCCGGATGGAGGCCAAGGGCCTGGTGTCCATCGACAAGGAGGGCTATCCCAGAAAATACCGGGCGGCGCTGAGCCGAGAGGACTGTCAGGCACAGGCCCGGGACAGCTTCCTTCAGAACGTGTACCGGGGCGCCACCAGTGATCTGGTGGCCGCCTTTTTGAAGGAGAAGTCTATATCCAGCCAGGAGCGGGCGGCCCTGCGCCGCCTGCTGGATGAGATGGAGGTGTGACCTATGACGGATATTTGGTCCTTTCTGCTCCAAACGCTGACAGCCTCCGGTGTGGCGGCGCTGCTGCTGATCCTCAAGGCCATGTTCCGGGATAAGCTGTCTCCACGTTGGCAGTTTGCCGCCTGGGGAGTGCTGGCTGTGGTCCTGCTGCTTCCGGCGGGGAGGGGAGGACGGTATACCCTGCTCAACTGGCCGTTCTATGTGGAGCTGCTCCGCTCAACCCTCACCGGGGAGTACGGGGCGCTGGCCCGGGTGACCGCCCCGGTCCCTCTCCCGCAGGGGGCTGTGCCCCGGACTGCGGTGGATTGGCTGTTTGCCCTCTATCTGCTGGGGGCGGCGATTTTACTGGTCCGGTATGTGCTCGCTTACATCCGCCTGCGTCGGGCTCTGGGCCGGGGAAGGGCCGTTGAGGACAGGCGGGTCCGGGCGGTGGCGGAGCGGTACGGCCTGTCCGTCTGCGCTGTGGTGGAGGTGGAGAGCCTGCCCTCGGCCTTCATCTGCGGGGTATTCAAGCCCGTGCTGGCCCTGCCCGCCGGGACGGAGATCGACGAAAAGGTCATCCTCCACGAGCTGCTCCACCTGAGCTGTCACGATACCCTCTGGGGACTGGTAATCTGCTTCTTCCGGTGTGTCCACTGGTGCAACCCGCTCCTCTGGCATTGCGCCGACCGGGCGGGGAACGATTTGGAATCCCTGTGCGACCAGCGGGTGCTGGAGCGGCTGGAGGGGGAGGACCGGCGGGACTATGGCCGCATCCTCCTGGAGATGGCAGACGACAGGTATGCCCGGGTCCCAGGCACCTCCTCCATGGCCAACGGCGGGAAGAACATCCGCCGGAGGATCGAGGCCATCGCCCGGTTTAAAAAATATCCGGCGGGAATGGGACTGGTGTCGGTATGTGTGCTGCTGGTGTTGGCCACGCCTATGGTCATAGGGGTCCGGGCGGGGGTGGTGAATCATGGGCTGGCCGGTTTTGCCGCCGCCGACCTCGCCTACGCCCGGACAGTGCCCTGCACCACCTATGCCGGGGCTTTTGACACCTACGCCAAGGCGGTGATGACCTGGCGGCGGGATTACCGGGCCATGTGTACTCCGCTGTCGGAGCAGAACCAGCTGGCGGGGGAGGTGTGGCAGCTTTGGAAGGCCGATGCTCAGGAGGGTATTTTGAGCAACGTGAAAGGCTCCAGCGGCTACCAGCTCCGTAACCTGACACAGGTGGGAGAGGACGCCTATGAGGGACTGCTGGTGCTGGAGCTGCGCAATCCGCCGGGGCGCCCGCGGGCGGAGGACGATCCCTATATGTGGCTGGCCGTCCAGACTCTTCGGGCCGAGAGGGAGGGGGAGCGCTGGGTGGTCATCCCCCAGGAAGCGTTTTGGGCGACCCAGGCCTACGGCTGGAGGAGCTGGCCCTCCAGCTGCGACGAGCTGCCCGCCTGGGAGTATGAGGCCCGGTCGGGGGACTTCACCCTGCGGATGCGGCGGCAGACCTCCTCCGCTGTGGACAGCTATGTACAGGAGGACAACTGGATGTTTGGCTCCCAGTCGACTTTCAGCATGGTGCCCCAGCCGAACGGGACATTTGATACCTGGTATTATCAGCACCTGGAGGCGGACTATACCGGCAGCCCGGCGGACAAGGGGCGGTATACCAGCCTGGGGGCCTCCAGTCTCCCCGTCTGGGGGGAGGGAGAGCGGCCTGAGCCGGAGCCGCTGGCCCCGCCCGACGTAGTCCCGGATGCCATGGACTGGACCGGAAGCAGCAACCAGGGCAGCTCCTGGGCGAACACCACACTGCGGGACGGCTGGGAGAGCCCCGTCTTCCTGGGCGGGGGCGGCAGCACCGCAGGGGAGGACCCCTTTGACCACCCCAGCGCCTATGCGGTGAACCTCTATGTCAACGGAGAAAAGGCGGGGGCGCTGACCCTGCGCCCGGTGAAGGGAGGACTGGACCTTGACTGACAGAGAACAGCTGTGTGCGGGGCTGTCCCAGGCCGCCTGGGGGTACTTCCTGCTCCACTTCAACTTCAACCTCAATTTCGACGCAGCGTCGATCAACATCCTGCCCAACTTCGTGGGGGCGCTGCTTCTGCTGTCCGCCGTCGGGAAGCTGTCGGCGGAGCGGCGGGACCTGCTTCTCCTGCGGCCCCTGTGCGTGCTGCTGGCGGTGTGGCACGGGGCGGACTGGGTGCTGGCTGTTTTAGGCAGCGGCCTGGAGGAGAGGGGGGGCAGCTTTTTGGGGATGCTGGTCACAGCGGCCGCCCTGTATTTCCATTTCCAGTTCCTCACCGATATGGCCGCCCTGGCGGAGAAGTATCAACCCGAGGGGGAGACCCTGGACCTGCGCTTCCGCCGCCGCCGGACGGCTCTGCTGGTGCTGACCACCGCCGCCAACCTGCTGAGCAGCATGGCGCAGCTCCTCCGGAGCGAGAGGCAGGCGGTGGTGCTGGCGGGGGCTGTCGTCTGTCTGGTAGTGGTCCTCCTGGTCCTGGTGGTGATGATTATGGTTTCCCTGTTTCAGCTGCGGCGGTATGCCGGAGAGAGTGGAGGGATGACGGCCGAGCCGCCACAATAATTCTTGCGTTTTCCCTCCCCCCTGTGGTAAAATAGGTCGAAATTGAATACACAGGAGGAAATGCCAATGAAACAGGACATGATTGTCGTACTGGATCTGGGCAGTGAGGAGAACCCCAAGATTGCCCGGGAAATTCGGGCTCTGGGGATCTACTCGGAAATCCATCCCCACGATATCACCCTGGCCCAGCTGAAGGCCCTGCCCAATGTGAAGGGGATCATCCTCAACGGCGGGCCCAACCGGGTGGTCGATGGAGTGGAGATCGATGTGGCCCAGGAGATTTATGACTGCGATATTCCCGCCCTGCTGGTGGACCATCGGGGGGACGACCCCTGGCCCGCCGATGACGGGGAGCGGGAGACCGCCCTGAAAAATTTCGTCTTTACCATCTGCGGGGCCGAGGCCAACTGGAACATGGAGAACTTCATCGCCGACCAGGTGGAGCTCATCCGCAATCAGGTGGGGGATAAGAAGGTGCTGCTGGCTCTGTCCGGCGGGGTGGACTCCTCGGTGGTGGCCGCTTTGCTCATTCGGGCCATCGGCAAGCAGCTGACCTGCGTTCACGTCAACCACGGCCTGTTGCGCAAGGGGGAGCCTGAACAGGTGGTAAAAGTATTTCGGGACGAGATGGACGCCAACCTCATCTATGTGGACGCGGTGGACCGCTTCCTGGACAAGCTGGCCGGGGTGGCCGAGCCGGAGAAGAAGCGCAAGATCATCGGCGCGGAGTTCATCCGGGTGTTTGAGGAGGAGGCCCGCAAGCTGGACGGGATTCAATTCCTAGGCCAGGGCACCATCTACCCTGACATCATCGAGAGCGGCACCAAGACCGTCAAGGCGGTGAAGAGCCACCACAATGTGGGCGGCCTGCCCGAGGATTTGAACTTTGAGCTGGTGGAGCCGCTGAAAATGCTCTTCAAGGACGAGGTCCGCGCCTGCGGCAAGGCCCTGGGCCTGCCCGACAGCATGGTCTATCGCCAGCCCTTCCCCGGTCCCGGCCTGGGGGTGCGCTGCCTGGGGGCCATTACCCGGGACCGGCTGGAGGCCGTCCGGGAGAGCGATGCCATCCTCCGGGAGGAATTCGCTAAGAACGGTTTGGAGGGCAGGGTGTGGCAGTATTTCACCGCCATCCCTGATCTGAAATCGGTAGGCGTCCGGGACAACCGCCGGACGGAGGAGTGGTGTGTCATCATCCGGGCCGTCAACACGGTGGACGCCATGACCGCAACAGTTCCACATCTTCCCTGGCTGATGATGGATAAAATCACCGCCCGCATCACCAGCGAGGTCAAAGGGGTCAACCGGGTGCTGTTTGATCTCACGGCGAAACCCACTGGCACCATCGAGTGGGAGTGACCGTTATTGCCCTACGACATATCAAAGGCCTTGCGACTGTTGTACTACAATGGCTGCAAGGCTTCTTTTTGTGGCATTAAAATGGTATTACCACATCAAATCGTTGAGTTTTTGGATTGCCTCCCCGCCCCACCGCGGGGCATGAGCGTTTGCTGGGGGACTACGGACGGGCCAGGGAGGGCAACGAGAGATTGTCTGACCGCTTGCAGGAGGTGAAGTTGGAAAACAAGGCCCTGTGCATATACCGGACCGAGAGCCCCGTCTGCACGGAGTATTAGCCCCACCCTGCCGGAAAGGAGCCCCACTATTCCACGAGCAGTTTTAGAGGAAAGGCCCTGCCAGCCGAGGCGGCGGGCAGAGCCAGGGATCAGTCATCGCAGTCGGGGATGGGGATGCCGTTGGCAGTCAAAACAGTCTCCAGTAATTGAGTGCGATTCAGGTAAAAGTGTAATTCCTCCCGCATGGCATAGAAGCTTTCCAAGGGTTTTATGCTACCTACCCACGAAAACGGCTTCTAAACGTCCACAGGCGCGTTTTGCGCCCGTTCTTCCTGTCCGTTTCCCGCCGCGTTGAAAAGTTTTGCGTCAATAACTAAAAAAAGCACTTGACAAAACGCTTCACCAAGAGTGGATCAGCGTGAAGCTGTGTGCCACACCAGGAGAACTGGCAGAGACACTACTGGACGATTTGACCGGCTATCTGGAATAAAAGGCCACGTTAGGCCGCAGAGATCTCACCTATGAGGATATGGCCCAAGTCAGCGCCCAGCGCCAAGAATATATTGCAAAACTCGGCTAACGCAACAGCAGCACAGGCTATCCCTCAGCGGGTGCCTGTGCTGCTATTTGCCAGATTCAATTTCTCTTGATTTTTTCAGTCCTTCCGCAGTTGCTTCTATGACTGATAATTCCCTCTCATCCAGCGAATCAAGAAGCATATCTATCCGCTGCCGGCGTTTGCTTTCTTTATTGTGCCGATTGGTGAAGAAAAACCGATCTACTGAAATATCCAGCAGAGTGACAACCTGATAAAAGACGTTCAAGGCCCCGCGTTTCCATATACATCACGGTATGTGAAGTGCGGTCTATAAGCTGGGCAAGGTGTTCCTGCGTCCAGCCCATACTTTCCCTTTTTCGTTTGATTTCTCGACCAAGAGGACGAAAGTCGAATCGGATTTGTTTGTCGTACATTGTCATATCACCCTATGTCATTCTACATTGTATGGGCGGATATGAAAACAAAATGAAATTCTATGTTGGATACTATTTCATTCTATATCCTGATACTGAAGAATTGAAAAACCGCAGGTGATTTCACACACATTCCATATTCCCATGTTATACTGCCCCCAAAGGAGGTGCGCCAATGGCAACACTATTGATTGTTGAGGACGACCGCAAGACCAACGATGCGATTTGTGAATATCTAAAGCCCGCAGGCCACAAGGTTATCCCGGCTTATGACGGCGGGGAGGCGTTACAGCTTTTCCGTGAGAACAGCATCGACCTTGTTGTGCTGGACATTATGCTGCCCCACGTCAGCGGCCTGTCTGTCCTGCATGAGATACGGCAAACAAACGCAACACCTATTCTGATGCTCACAGCTATTGAGGACGAATATACCCAAGTCAGAAGTTTTGACGAGCAGGCCGATGACTACATGACAAAGCCCTTTTCTATGGTATTGCTGGGGAGGCGGATTACCGCCCTTTTGCGTCGAAGCGGGCAGGCCCCGTTACCCCAAACGATAACCTTTGGCGACGTGACCGTTGATTTCTCCGGCTACACCGCCAACGACAGCGCCGGGAAAATCGACATCATGCCAAAGGAAATTGATTTGCTCCGGCTGCTGGTGGAGCATAAAGGGCTGGTGTTGACCCGTTCGCAGATTTTGGACGAACTGTGGGGCGCTGACTATCCGATCATCGACCGAACCGTGGACACCTACATCAAAAATCTGCGGAAGAAGCTGCGGCTTGACTGTATCGTAACAGTCAAGGGCATCGGCTACAAATACGAGGTACAGCTATGAAGCGATTAAAACTGTTTCCGAAGATATTTCTGTATACCATGAGCATCATGCTCTTTGTCGTTGTTGTCACACATGGGCTGATCTATCTGCTTGCCCCACAGATGCAGCTTGCATTGAGTACCCAAGATGATGTTGTTGTCAGCATCAGGCAGGAACAGTTTGTAACCGAGGCAGTAGAAAAGGCCCTGCCTATCTCGTTAATCTGTTCCCTGCTGATTTCCGTTGTCTGTTCCCTCCTGTTTTCCAAAGCGATTGCCGACCCTATCAAGAAGATTTCTGCGTCAACCGAGCAGATGATGAAATTAGACCACGGAGCAAACTGCTTTATTCATACCAAGGATGAAATTGGTACACTGGCGCAGAACGTCAATGATCTGTACTCTAATCTGCTGTCTACCATTGAACATTTAGAACGGGAAAAGGACGCTGTGCGTGATATGGAGCGGGCCAAGGTGGACTTCCTGCGGGCGGCGTCCCATGAACTGAAAACACCTGTGACCGCATTGAACGCCACACTGGAAAACATGATTTTAGGCGTGGGAAAATATCAGGACTATGCTACCTATCTCCCGGAGTGCAAAGAAATGGTCGAGCAGCTTTCCGGGATGATACATGAGATTTTGGAAACCTCCAAACTGAATTTGGCCACTGAACCGCCAAAGCAGATTGATGTGTCTGAACTGCTGGCGGAACTATGTGAACCCTACCAACTGATTGCGGCGGCACATCAAATTACATTCTCTCTTGACTTGCCGGAGCAGTTTTCCGCTGTGCTGCCTGTTGGCCCGTTCAGTAAAGCGGCGTCTAATATCCTCGCAAATGCTGTCGCTTATACAGAGGCCGGGAAAAATGTTTCCGTCTATATGGAGGGGCGCAGCCTTGTGGTCGAAAACGAGTGCAAGCCTATCCCTGACGATGAAATCCGCCGTCTGTTTGAACCATTTTACCGTCCAGACTTTTCCCGGAGCCGGGAGAGTGGAGGCAACGGCCTGGGCCTCTATATCGTGGATACGATCTTAACCTCTATGAATATTTTCTATGCCTTCGCACCGATGAAATCCCCACCAGGGATGCGATTTACCATTTATCTATAAGCGTGAAAAACTCTCCAGCCGGGGAGTTTTTTCATTTCCACCACAATTCCATCCCTGTTTCATACCCATTCCACATTGGGGTGCTATTCTACGGGTGCGTTCAGAAGAACAGCACAACAATATGGAGGTATCGATCATGAGCATTTTCAAAAGGGCGTTTTTATACGTCACACGAAAACGGGGGAAGACACTTCTCCTGTTCGCCATTCTGCTGATTATGGCAACTTTTGTCCTGACGGGCCTCTCCATCTGGAAAGCATCGGAAGCCGCGCAGCTTGACCTGCGGCAGAGCTTGGGCGGCAAATTTGATGTTTTTGTGGATTGGAGCAACAGCCCCTATGTGGTGAAAGAACCCGTCAAAGATGAAGTGGACGAGGAAACCGGCAAAACATCAAGCAGCTTCCTCATGTATTCTACCGTACAATTTACCCCGGAAAATATCGCGGCCATCAAAGGCGTTTCCGGCGTGAAGTACTGCGGCGCAAGGCAGGACAATCTTCTCCCGTTTGATGGGCTTTCCCTGTTCCCCGGAACGATCTCAACCGACGCAAAATATCAGGGATATACAAAGGCCTTGGGCGTCTGCAACACGGAAGATGATGAACTTTTCACCACCGGCACACTGACGCTGGCAGAGGGACGGCATATTACCACCGACGATACCCATGTGGCAATCATCAGCCAGGACTTGGCGGAAAGAAACGAGTTGAAGATCGGGGACTATCTCACCGCCCACAGTTACAGCGTGGAAGATCAGGGCTTTACCGGGCTGGAAATCAGGATACAAATTATTGGACTGTTTACCCCTCATGCGGTGGAGCAGTTTGGGGAAACTGTCACCACCTACGATAAAATCCAGAACCGGGTGTTTGTGGATTTGCAGACCTCAAAGGAATTGGACGGCGGAGAGATCAACTACGGCTTTTCTGCTCTCCACGTTACTATAGACGACCCGCAGGACATGGCGCGGGTGGTGGCCGATGTCAAGGCCCTGCCGGGTATTGACTGGAAAGCCTTTACCGTGGAGGTGGACAATGAAACCTACGAGAACGCCGCCGCTCCGCTGGCTACGCTGAATGAGTTGGTCGTGACCCTGCTGGTGGTGATTATCGTTGTCAGCGCCATCATTCTGGCCCTGATATTGACCCTTTGGACAAAGACCCGTATTCACGAGATCGGCGTGTTCCTGTCCGTGGGTATCAGGAAATCGGCCATCATCGGGCAGTATTTGATTGAAGTGCTGCTGATCGCCGTCCTCGCTTTTGGCCTGTCCTACTTCACCAGCAACGTCATAGCGGGGCAGATCGGCAACCACCTGTTGGAGCAGAGTATGCAGACCGGGCCGGAGGACGATAACGATGTTGTTTCCGTTGCCGCCTCCGTTGAGATAGGCGCGGATAATCTCGTGCAAAAGCCCTTACCCACTGAAAACGGCATCCAGGTATCGGTTTGGCTGGATAACCTTGCCCAGCTCTACTTGATCGGATTTGCCATCATCATTGTGGCGGTCAGCGCATCGTCTATCACGGTCATGCGGCTGAAACCCCGTGAAATTCTGTCGAAAATGAGCTGAAGGAGGTACGATCATGCCTACGCTGGAATTGAAAAATGTTTCTTACGCCTACGAAAAGGGCAAAGCGGTTTTGCAGAACGTCAGCGCAGAACTGGAAACCGGGAAGATGTATGCCATCCTCGGCCCGTCCGGGTCGGGCAAGACCACGCTGCTGTCCCTGCTGGGCGGGCTGGATGTGCCGACACAGGGTAGCGTCCTGTTTGACGGCGAGGATATTGCGGCAAAGGGCCTGGAACACCACCGCAGGAACCATATCTCGCTGATTTTCCAAAGCTATAACCTGATTGACTACATGACGCCCGTTGAAAATGTGCGGCTTACCGCCAAACTGGACGCCGCCCCCATTCTGGAACGGCTGGGGCTGGAGCAGGACGAGATCACCCGGAACGTGCTGAAACTGTCCGGCGGACAGCAGCAGCGGGTGGCGATTGCGCGGGCGCTGGCCTCCGATGCCCCGGTCATTCTGGCGGACGAGCCGACCGGGAACTTGGATGCCGACACCACCGAGGAAATCACGGCGATTTTGAAAGAGAGCGCCCATGCATTCGGGAAGTGCGTGGTGGTCGTGACCCACTCTGGCGAGGTGGCAAAGCAGGCGGATGTGGTGCTGGAAATCAAACGGGGACATTTGAAAGAGGGGGAAATGTGATGAAGAAAATTACTGTTATTTTGGTGTGTATGCTGGTCTGTTTCTCGCTGTTCGCCGGCTGTACCAATCAGAAAAACGGCGATGATCAGGACACAAATTTGGGGAACTCCGTGGAAATTGATGATACAGACATTGCAATCGACACCGAACCGGGGCTGGACACCGAGGACAATCCCGACGATGTTACCTTGCCTGACGGCTTTACCTACAGCTTCCGTGACCCGGATAATGCGGACGGTATTGTAGTCACGCCGAGGGACTAACAAAAAATTCCCGTTTCACACAGGTTCCATATTGGCTTTATATAGGTTCCACATGGCGGCGGTACTTTGGCAAGTGCCGCCGCCTGTTGTCTATTCAAAATTGGCGGCTCTAGGAGGTAGCCGCTGTGCCAAGGCCATTAACAAAGCTGGATGAAACGTCAAAAAAATTCTTTCCTCTCTGACGGCAAAATCCAGCCTTGAAGATACGACAATTTCTTATGTAGCTGAATATTGCATTTTATCTATCCGTGTGGCCTTTTGCCATGCGGATTTTCTCATTTTCAGAGCAAATGGAAAACGGCCCCGGTGTCGCTCCCCGCCCTCCTGTTCAGATTTCCAAAACTCAAATCTGAACAGGAGGAAAGCATGATGGAAATTACCATCAAAATCAATGGGCGCATGGTGTCCATTGAGGTCAGCGATGAAGTGGCCGAGTGCTATGACCAGGGCAGACGGAAGGCCGAGAATCTTTCCCACGAACGGAGGCGGCATTGGGACAGCCGCGAGTTTGACGAGTACATAGCTGCTGCCGAGGGGTTGCTGCCCTATCAGCCTACCCCGGAGGACATTGTATGTCAGCGGGAAACTCTGGCTCTGCTACTGTCCATTCTGGACACCTGCACAGCAATTCAGCGGGAGCGGTTTTTGCTGTTTGCGCTGGACGGTTTCGGTTATACGGAGATTGGAATGATGCAGGGCTGTTCCAGGGAATCCGTTTATGAGAGCATCCAGGCCGTCCGCAGAAAATTTCTAAAATTTTTCTCAAATCACCCTGACAGCGGGCTGTTTTGAGGCTTACCAAGTGAGGGGCGTTTGCTCCATCACCGCCAGGGGACAAGCACCAGCTTGTTCCCTGGCAGAAAGGAGGTCTATCACACCGTGGATAAAAAAGAATCCCTGTTGAGACAGCGTGACGAAGCAAAAAAAGAAGCAGCCCAATACGAGAACCAGGTGAAGATTTTGCTGAACAAGCAGAGGGACGCGGAGCGCCACGCCCGGAACCACCGCCTAATCGTACATGGCGCAATTCTGGAGGGTGTGTTCCCCTTCACCACCAGCATGGACGGTGAGGCAATCAAGGCGTTCCTGATTGACCTTTCCCGTCTGCCGGGAGCAGAGGAAACGGCGGAAAAGGCGCAGAAAACCGCCCCCACAAGCTAAAGTCCGTTCCTTGCACTCCATGACAAAGGTGACGGCAACCCCCACGCCCATATCCTCCTCACCCTCCGCTCGATGGACGAACACGGGCACTGGATGCCGAAGTGCCGCAAAGAGTATGTCCTTGATGAACACGGCCAGCGCATCAAAATGAAAAACGGCGAATGGAAAAGCCGGAGGGTCAACACCGTTGACTGGAACGAGCAGAAATATGGCGAGATATGGCGGCATGAATGGGAGGTCATACAGAACCGCTGGAGGACAGGATGGACATTGAGCGCAAGGGCAGCCAGAGTGTGCAGGGGACGCTCTATGTCCGCTTCGCCTGCTTCGGCAACGGCAGCTTGCAGGCACTCTATGACAAGTCGGACGGGTTCTACCGCCGCCAGCTGCTCCTGACCACCAGGGACAAGGCGGACGGGCGGGAGGATGACCCGTTTCTGATCGACAAAATGAAGCAGGAAAAGGAGGGCATCTTCCTCTGGGGGCTGGAGGGCCTGCACAGGCTGATGGCCAGCAGGTTCCGCTTTACCATCAGCGAGCGCGCCGCCGCCAATCTGGAAGAAGCACGGGAGAAGGGCAACAACATCCTTGTCTTTTTGAAGTCCGAGGGCTACTTTGCGATCACGCCGGGGGCGCGGTGCAGGTCCAAGGATTTTTACAATGTCTATGAATGCTGGTGCCAGGACAATCTGGAAAAGCCGCTGGCGGCCAAGACCTTCCTGCACTACCTGAAAGAGCATCAGCAGGCCCTCGGCATCGTCTATGATGAAAAGTGTGTTGGAACGAGCCGGGGGTTCCACAATGTCTGCCTGACACCGTTTGTGCCGGTCAATGATGATGACCCGGATTTGCCCTGGCATTGAAAAAAGTTTGAGCGAAGCCGGAAATCACGCGCTCATGCTGCTCATCCTGCGAAAGCTGGAGCAGTATGAGCAGCATGAGCGCGTGATTTTGAAGTCCGTCACAAAATTTATTCCTGATGCTCAATGACCCAGCGGAGCAGTTCGCCATGGCCGATCTCCCCGGCGGCGAGGGAGAGTATCACGCCGGACAGTTCCTCCTGCGTGTAGTCCAGCTCAATGCCGTTCAAGGCAAGAAAGATCAGCATGGCGTGTGTGCCGGTCCGCTTGTTGCCGTCTATGAACGGGTGATTTTTCACAAGGCTGAAGCACAGGCGGGCGGCCTTCTGCTGGAGGGACGGGTACACTTCCTCCCCGGCAAAGGACTGGAACGGGGCGTTCATGGCGGACTCCAGCATCCCCTCGTCACGAAGCCCGTCAACGCCGCCGGTCTCGGCGATCAGCTGGCTGTGGAGCATGAGAAGCTGTTTCTTTGTCAGGACGGTCATTTCGCAAGTTCCTCATAGGCCGCCTGGTTCTTCGCGATCAGGCGCCGGGAAATGGCGGTGACATCTTCATCGGCGGCGATTTCTTCGGCCTCGGCGGTCTTGAACTCCACCACCATGTAGCGGGGAACATTGTTTTTCAAGATTACGACCGGCCCGCCCTCGTCCACCAGTCTGGCGACCCGCGAGAAGTTCTGATTGGCCTCTGTGATGGAGACAAGATTTTTTGTGCTGATATTCATGACAGACCCTCCTTCGGATAAATCTTTACACTTCTATTATATCCGATTTTAGGAGAAATTCAACCTATTATTAAAAAGATATGGGATGGTGACAAAGCGATGTGGAACAACAGCCAGTGGGAACAAGAAAACCAGGAGTTGCTGAAAGAATGGTATCTGGATAAGGTCACAGGCAAAGCCCCGGACTCGGCGGTGCGGAAGATCCACTGCGAGGGGTGTGGAGGCATCTTCTACACGCGAATCCACTCCAAGCGGTACTGCAACTGCTGGTGCGCCAAGCTGGGCAACTGGAAGCATCAGAGGCAGAGGCGGCTTGCGGTGAGGGCGGACAGGGTGTGTGCCGTATGCGGGAAGAAGTTCACCCCCACCCGGTCTGACGCCCTCTACTGCTCCAACGCCTGCCGCCAGAACGCATACCGCCAGCGTGTTGCGGCTAAATCAAGTGGTCAAAATGGACACTTGATTTAGCTGTAACAGAGCGCGCTGCGGTTTTCGCTAAGAGATCAATTTGGCCACTTACCACAATCGTAACAGGGAGATGGGGCGTTACCGATAGTAGTGCGGACAGATTTTGTCCGCACCGCCACCTGTAACACATTTCCGGCACCAGCCTGGGCTTCATTGACCATAGGACGAAAAACCTCATCGACCGGTCAATTCCCCTCGGCACCATGTATACCCATATTGTTAATGGACAAATGCGTCACGTCCCGCGCTACGATAAAGTGTTCCACTTTGGTCTTATCTACACAGGCGAAGCTGATCGGGAGTATTTGGAGCTTTGGCTAAAACGGTTTGCTCTAAACTTCAACAGTGTGAGTATTGGCGCATTTCCTGTCGAAAAAATACAGGAGGTATCTCTATGCACCTGACAATTATCAGTGGGGCGACACGCCCGCGTGAAAGGAGTAATACGGCAAAAATCATCAGCGCATTTTTGACAGGCTTTCAGAAATGTGGTCACACCGCCGAGGTCTGGTATCTTTCTGACAGGACAAGCTGGGCGGGAGCAAGAGCGGCCTTTTGTGAAAATAGCAATATCTTGTTTGCGTTGCCGCTGTATGTGGAGAATGTTCCCGGAACAATGCTTGAGTTCTTAGAGAGCCTGCCCCCTAAAACAACATCTGGAACTCGGCTGTCATTTCTTGTGCAAGGTGGATTTCCGGAGGCTTCACAGGGACGCTGCTGTGAGTGTTTTCTAAGGAAACGCTGATTTAATCCCCCCAAATGATAAAAGATGTGATAAAATAAGGGAAAGGGGGCGCTGGGTATGAAACAG
>JBCLQX010000026.1:0-38342 GCA_041223805.1 Oscillospiraceae bacterium 44-34
TCCCTCACCCCTTACTCCCTATTTTATCATCTTTACATGAAAAAGTCTGCCTCTTGGCAGACTTTTTCGACAGGCTGCAGGGCGCTCATTGGAGCGCCCTATTTCTACACGATATTTTAGAACTGCGAAAAAATGAAAATTATTCCCACTCTAGTGCCGGACATTGATTTGTTGTGATAAACCGCACTCTCAATTCGCTTTTCATACACATAATCCGGATAATCCGACCCTTCCTCAGCGTCCACAAACTTTTTGTAGCCAATTTGTAGCCATGTCTGGTTCACCTCAAAGCCAGTCAGAACTACTCTATCGCAATAATCAGTTTGACGCTTGTTTTATTAGCTTCGCCAAAAAGCTTTGCCCCTGCTCTCCTGAGGGGATATCTTTTGAAGTCAATTCAATGTCTCTAATTTGTAGGGTGGACTTTACATTCATAAATTCAGCGACAAAAAACTTTTGTGATAGACTTCGCAGATCAACGCCCTTTTTATAAAAATAAGGGAATACCTTCATCAGAGCACCATATCCTGTTGTTTTTGATAGTATGTATTTAGATGTATTGTTCCATTCTTCAGAAAAAACCTCTGCAACAGCACTAAAATAGTTGGTTAAGAGCTTAAGTATGATATCATCACGTTCTGTAATAAAGTAATCACGCAGCACAAGGTGATCTGAGCTTTTTAGTTTTCTGTTCTTCTTAAGATTTATCATATCTTCCTGAGGGGTATTGCTTATTAACTTGCATAAATAATTTACAAATGTTCCCTGTGATAAGATTGCGTCTGGAGTACTTTTTTTACCAAGCATTTTCAGCCTTCCAAAAAAGGGCGATGCAGAATCTGAATTCATTATTCGAGCGATTTCATGGCAAGTCTTGTATGGACTCCTGCCTTGGTTAAGGTCAAAGAGGTCATAAATGAGCGATTTATCTACTTTCGTTTGTGTACTATTAATTGTTGAAAAAATATAAGCCTTTTCTTCCTCGGTTAAATCGAACATCAAGACGACCGGAAGATCAATATGAAAGGCTTTTGCTAATTTAATTCCTTCTACTCTATGTTGACCATCCAAAATTTCGGCAAAAGCATGATCGTCATCAAAGGTAATTTGATAAATATCTTTTAGACCACTGATTTCTGACATAGATTTAATATCTGATTCCACAACCGCAAGAATAATTGGAGTTGGGAATGCAGCATCCGGATCTTCACAATATTTGGAAATTTCTTTAGCCCGTTTTCCTGAAAGCTCTCTTTGGATACCATCGTTTAGGTTTCGCCTGACTGTCTTGGTAATCCGAATTAAAATATCTGAGTCTATTTTGCCGAGATAAAAGGAACCGATTGGTTGTGTTAATTCCATAACGGCAACGCTATGTATCATATTTCAATGTCCCCCTTGTTACTGGTGATACTCGCAAGTTGTCGAGATTTCTCTTCGGTTTCTTTCATTCGGCCTTTTTCTTTCTCAAGATAATCGTAGGGATCATCATCATATTCTGATAGTATAGGGCCATACTGGTCCATTTGGCTAACGCAATACATATAGAAAGCGAAAAAAACTGAAATTATGCCCAATATTACTTGAAGCAATACTCCACCTTTATGTTCACCCAGCCATAAGAAAGTTAGTATAACGATCCACAGAATATTGATTATACAGGTAATCATTTGATAAAAAACAAATGCTTGGCCCTTTTTCATCTTTCTAAGTACAACCTGTCTAACCAAAACCTCTGCTAAGAATGGAGCGCAGATGGAAATTGAAAATGTATATATTACTCCGCCATCAAGAGCTTCTTTAACGCTAGCTATTTCTCCAAGTAAGAGACCTCCCCAAATATTTATGAGGCCAAAAAACAAAACAAATACTATCCAAACAGCATATAAGCGCTCATTCTTCACTACATATAGCGGTGCTAAGAACTTGTGGCGTTTTTTCTCTTCTCCGCCTGTATCCATTGACAGAAATTCCTTTCAGTATACTTATTGGGCCTGTAATCTAAATATGTGTCCTGTAACAATTTTACTAATATTAGTTTTCCATTCAGGTGCTTCATATTTTACACGATCACATTCGCAATCTGCAAGTAAGTTAAAAACAGTCTCCGGAGTAACATTTCCAGTTGAAAAGATCGCTCTAAAAAAAGTTGAAAACTGTGCCAAAGTAAATGGAACAATATGCAAATTCAGCTTCACATCATCGCGTGTATACCAAACACCAATTCTGAAAGTTTCAGCAGTATTAGAATCGATCCTGTTGGCAATAAACAAGCCATAAACCGGTTTATCGTACTGCTGCATCAGATCGGCCACATGACGCCGAACAGGCTCTCCCTCCATAGCCTCTTGCCTGGAACTTTCAGAAAGTGTAACTTCAATAACTACTACATAATCCTCAAACTCCGCAACCAGATCAGGACCGTTTCCCGGTGCTGTGCTGACTGGCATAAAATCCTGGTCGACCTTGAAGCGACGAACCTCATAAGGCTTGTTTGTCAGTGTATCAATCGCCAAGAATGCCCGCCAGAGGCTCCACTCCAAGTAGGCCGGCGCTTCAGTTTTAGGAACGCGAATTTCCTCGTCCTCACCGATACGCATACGTTCTCTGTGAGAGGCAATTAAATCCATGTAAGCGGCAATCTCTTGCCACTGACCGGCTTGCTGCGCTGCATAGACTTCCTCTTTCTCTTTAGCAATCAACTCTTCAATCTCATAGCGAACCTGATTGATATGCGCCGGGGTATCAAGCGGTTTACCAGCAGTAGAATAGGCAATACCATACTGCCGCATCTGCGTCAGCAAATCGGACAAAACCTGGTGAGCAATCGTGGCATTATCTGTTGGAAGCGGCATTCCATTACATAATGAGCGGTATAGTTCCAGCAAAGGCTTATCCGACAACAGTTCCTTCGTCAATTCAACGGCTAACGTGCGTTTTTCAGGGATTAAGGCAATGCCTTTTCCTTTTGACTGTACCATACCTGTAGCTTTCAGATAACGTATATTCATGTCAGCATAATCTCGGAACGTACTTGCAACTTTACCGGTTTTCTCAGCTGCGCGGTCATACTCGTTGCGATCATATACCCGTTTTCGGTCGCTTGCATTTCTCTTGGTTCGTAAAGCAAAGATGCGATCAACGGTATTTACCAAGCCATCTATGGGTGATGTTGTTTGGACAATCAACGCCATCTCAAGAAAATTGATAAATTCGTCTTCGCCTCGCCGCTCCAGTTCCAAAAGGATTGCCAGTGTCCAGCACAAAGGAGAAAAAGTATGCTTATCACCGGCAGGGAAAAGCGGTGTTACCATCGAACGTAAATAACACTCCTGCATAGCCGCAACCGTTTCGGCCCGCACCAAGTTCCAGCCTGCTGGTGTAATCATATCGATCTGTCCCAGATCGGTCTGAGCAAAACCCATGCTATGCTCTATTTTCGGATAAATAAATCCAAGTTTCCCCATTGCAGAACGCCATTTCCGACCCACACTATGGGTAGAGTCTTCACCAAGAGAAACCACTCCACATTGTCCCAATAGGCGGCGGAAAGCAATATCACCATCGCCCCTGCGGATATTGCCTTGAAGGGAGGACGTTGAGTATGCAGTAAGGCCATCCTTTATTCTCATAGCGCTTCTTACTGATGTATTGCCAAGCTGCCAAAACTCCACGTTTGATGCCTCCTTAATAACCAACAAACAGATACTCCTGTACAGAATTTCTGTGTGTCTTTGCCTTGCCCTGATTGCCAAAAGAATACTTGTAATCCACAGGGATAACTTCAACATGTTTCTTATACTTCGACATGATCGCAACCATTTCATTCTGTGTTGGAAGACTGTTGGAGGAATAAGAAACAATTAAAATACTACCAGAAAATTTCTTGAAAAGCCGATCAAATGCATCTGCCGCTCCGGTTCGGGTAGAAAATGGTGTAGGATAAGATTTGAATTTCTTGGTGAGAGTATGCTGCTGGATTTCAACTCCCTGCCAATCTCGTGCCAGCCCTTCAACAAAGTGGTATCTCCGAACATACTCATTATCAGAGAGTGGGGAGTAGTAGGGTGGGTCAATATAGATAAGTTCAGGCAGATCAACACGAAGCTCCATAGCGTCGCCGTGTCTGGCTCGATTTTGTTTCCCGTTATCAAATACAGCTCGATTAACTGCTTCAACTGCCTCTAAGAATTGCTGGGCAAGTGATTTTTGCAAATCCTTTCGTCCATCGTTATACCGATCACCAGTATAAGTAAAGATACCGCGCGGCCGCTTTTTTGTGCAGGCCCGAATAAGCGCAGTCATAGCAATTGCGCGTTTATATGGTTCTCGTATTGATGCGATATTCGTGCGTAGCACATCGATCAGATCATTTTCATCGTCTTTAAAGTAAAGCCCCTGAAATGTCTCGGCAACAAAATGATCGGACACCTTTTGGTCAATCAATAGTGCCTTTGCTTCTTCCATAGACAGAACAACAGCGTTGTTTTCAATCATGGCCTTTGCAAAGGTTGCTGACATTGCCATATAGTCATTGCTGATTACGCTTTTGCCCTGGGCTTTGAACATATACCCTACAACTCCGGAACCAGCGAACAAATCAACTGCGCTATCAAACTTGAATTGTGAGGCTACTGACCAGATCTCAGAGAGCAACTTGCTTTTTGAACCCATAAATCTAGTAGGGGGATAAGCAGACACCTGCTGGGGAAGGGGTTGCGGCATGAGCTTAATTAATGTCTTTTGCTTTGGCGGTATTGCAATAATTACATCTTCGCCTTTCCTGCTGTTTCCTCGGCAGGAAATATATCGTTTCGTATGAACAACGTCAATCGTAAACGGCGAATATAGTTCGTGTACCAGAGGATGATTGGAATTTGTCAGAATGACATGACATCCGCGCTCATGCAGACGCATGATAATTTTTGACAGTTCAATATGATCTTCCTCATAAAACTGCTCTTTTGTGTATCGCTTAAAATCAGAATATTCCGAAATAGGTAGATATGGAGGATCTAAAAAGACAAAGTCACTCTCCCGCGCATAATGCTCCAGAACCAAGAAGTAGTCACCACACAAGATTTCTGCCTTTTTCAATACAGCAGAGGCTGCAAACAATGCGTCACGATCACAGATTGTGGGGTTGACATATTTCCCGTAAGGAACATTAAATTCACCTTTCTTATTTACCCGATACAAGCCATTAAAGCAAGTCTTATTCAAAAAAATTGTTCTTGCTGCCGCCTCTGCCGCAGGAAGAGCTTCCCACTTCTGACTGCGGACCGCATAAAACATCTCTTTTGTGTTCTCGTACTGCTCCAAATACTGGATAACATCATCAACGTGGTCTGAAACCTGTCGATACATATTGATGAGTTCTGGATTACTGTCAGCTATAATTGCATTTTCCGGCTGCAAAGCAAAAAACATCGCTCCGCCGCCTAAAAACGGTTCAATATAGCGACCGTAGGAAGAAGGGACTTTGGGCAAAAGATCACTCAACATCTGCGTCTTACCACCAGCCCACTTCAAAATCGGTTTTACCTGCGTGGTAGATAACTTTTTAACAGCTTGCTCCGCCAAAATTCCCACCTCCCTTTACATGGCATTTAATAGTGACAGTATATCACACAAAGACCCTTTTCGCAACATCATAATAAGATTGGACACAAAAAATGGAAGTGCGGTAAGGACACCCCATCGCACTTCCCTCTTATTTTTCTCTGCCTATATCCCCTGTGCTTTCGCCCGAGCACCAGCTTTACTCCGCTGCTCCTCGCTGTAGGGAGCCGTCAGCCGAAAACTCAACCGCCCCTTCTCGATCTCGAACGTCAGCCCGCCATGCCTATCATCATCGGTCTGCCTGCACAGGTACTGCTGGGCGTAGGCCCGAAGCCGCTTCTTCAAGCCCGTGCTGTGGGTCTGCACCTCGATAATGTTGCTCTGCTCATCAAAAAGATGCCAAGATGCCTGTTGTCTTTTGCCTCTTTGTAAGCCCTGTTTGCATAAAACCTCTTGATTTTGAAATGTTTCTCCACCTCTTGTGCCGGAAAACTGCCCTGATTTTTTGATGAGAGGCGATCCAACGAAGTAGCGTTCATTTGAAACGCTCCTATTCGATTTTTTCAAACTTTTCCAGATCTTGACTGATTACCGTTTCATGGCACTCTCCCGCTGCCGTTGGACCCTAGGCAACTCAATCTGCTCTGTATGGAGAACATTGGAAATAAACGCCCTTACCCGTTCCGGCGCTTTCTAATAGCCACAAGGAAGTCCTTTGTCAGCTCTTTCAACTCCTCATACCGCCGTTTCCATATCTGTGCATCACGCCGGGCCGATTTCAGATCACGCTTCAAATCTCCTATGGTACTGTCTGCCGCTACCCCCTTTTTGGCAAGCTGTTTCAAATCCTTAGCCTCTTGCTGGGACAACTCCACCTTGCCAATCAGCGTCCTACGGCCCATATTGTCGATTTCCGCAAAGGTTGCCGCTGTTTCTTTTTGGACTTCTATTTTCTGCTCGACCTTCTGGAGGACCTTCTCTTTTTTCTCAACCTGACGTTCCAAAATCGCCAGCCGTTCCTGCTCACGTTCCGTCTTAAACTGCGCCACTGTCAGATGTTCCTCGGAACTGCCACGCTCACCCCGCTCCACATCGGTGTATCCAGCAGTCCGCATTGCATTGAAGAAATCATCCTGGAGAACGCTATACGACTTTCGCAGCACAGGCTTTCCATTCTTTTGTATGATGGGCTTACCCCTCTCGTCCACTGCCGGATGGGACTTCCACTTCTTGCTGCTGCTTACTTGAGTGATCGTTTCTTTGGCTGTGCCAACCAGGGACTTGTCCTTGCATCGTTTTGACCATAGCACCTGCTTCTCCACCACAGGTATGTAAACCACATGAAGATGGTAGTGATACACATTCCACCCCAAGGCCTCCGACATAGCCCGGTTGCGTTCATCGGCGTGCATCACAGCAGACAAAATGTATTGTTCTCCGCCCACAATTTCTATTGCACTTTTATAGGCATCGGTGTAGAATTGTTTTGCGAAGTCGTAGCCGCCATGGTTATCGAAGTAGGCCGAGTTCACATCAAAGATCAGTTCGCCGTACAAGTGGGCATCTGCTTTCAGCCCCCTGGTAGAGATTACCTTGTCTGCCTCCATCTGAGCGAACATCTCTGCGTAGCTGCCTGTTGGCTCCTTAAAATGGATGTTTAGTGTTTCCCGTTCCGGCACAATGTCAGGATTGGTGTAGGAATCTTTTTCTCTCTCGTTGTGCTGTTGTGTATTTCCGATCTGTTTCTTTGTCAGGTTCACATTCCTGACGCTGGTACGGTCAATCCCGTCGTTTCTTGCCATTGTCATGAGCGTGTCCAAACCACCATGGAAACTTACAGCCACCTGTACCCCAACAAGCAGACCGAAGTAGCCAGACAGCTTGACGGCCTCATGCCGGAGGGCTGATGGCTACAAAAAATCCGTTTGATGTAGCCAATTTGTAGCCATCTAAAACAAAGGAATCCGCAGGACCATTGAAAATCAACGGTTCTGCGGATAGAAAAGATTAAAAATTCTTATTCAGAGAGCTTTTGTCAAGGGTAAATTTATAAAATGCTGTATGACCTTCATAATTGTAGGTCATACAGCATTTTATTAAAGTCATCAACCATGCCAGGGATTTCTGAAAAGTGTAGCTATGCAGACTTTTGAAGCAGAATCCGTTACTCCGCCATACAATCAACTTCCTCCAGGAATTTGTCCCTAAAACGTTCCCAGAGATTTTGAGATAAATCATCTACCATTCCAAGATGACTAACAATGCGGTCTTTGAGGTCATTTAGTGCATAATTTCGCTTTTCCTTATCAGCCAGACGGAATGTCATATCCCTTGGATTAACAGCACCTTCAATTTTAGTGTACTGAAATCCTGGCAATAAAATGCTTTGATATGCGCTCTGCTTTACCCACGCGGCCCCCATTTCATTTAGGCAAACCGGACTTTTATAATAATTTTTTGACAGCATCATAATGAAAAAGAGATTATCACTGTCCATTTCATTGCGAATGAAATCGTATAAATCTCCAGCTCCCTGCGGAATTCCATACCCAGCAACAGAACTGCAAAACAATTGGTTTTGTTTCACACCCATTTGCTCAAGCATGGTAACAAATTTCTCAACAATGGGCTTGTCATCCGTGGAATGGCTGATAAAGATTTTAGGGGCCTTATACATTTCGTCAAAATGGTCATACATATACTTAACCACTTCGCTCATAGCTACAAGGCAATCTTTTATGCTGATTAAATTATGCGTTCTCAACCATAGCAAAAGGTCAAGCTGCGCACAATCGCAAGGGAAAGTAGCTTTGTATGCCGATATGATTTCCTTACACCGCTGGACACATCTCAGAAAAAGTGCTGTTTGTTGATTACTGAGAGACAAAACGATATAGCTGTCATAAAATTCATTCAAAGTTTCTTTTGTCACCAAGCAGTTCAAATCAGCACACCTCCCACTCCGTCTCATCTCCACATATATTCCGTATCTTCAACCGCAAAGGCCGCTTATCGCTCCGGACTGTCCCATCCCAAAACTCCTTTGTTTTCGTCCCATTGCGGATCACATATCCCAGCTTGTCGATTTTGATCTCACTGTCCGAGTGCCACTCGCCCTCAACGGCGGTACAGTCAACGCTCAGGTACTCGATCAGCTCCAGCCCCTCCTCACTGATCTCAATGGGCTTAAAGGGTTTCTTTTCAGTGGCGCTCATCCGTGCCTTTTCGTTGAACTCAAAAATCTTCTGCATCACCCGGTCGCTGAGGAACTTGTCCACCAAGACAGCGTAGCCGCCGTACAGATCATCGTGGGTTTCCTCCATGTGAAATTCCGCATAGTCGCCAATCACCACATCATCCAGAATGGTTTTCAAATCCCGCAGTTCGATTTCGACGGTCGTGCTGTCATCGTCCTTGATAAACTTGCGGATTTCATCCTCACTGGTGATGTCGATATAGTAGACGATTACTCTTTTGACTGTTGTGTCCAAATCAGGGATGGCCTGGTGGATAATACGGTTCATCATCACCGTGTCCAGCAGCTTGGAGGAGCTGTCCATCAGGTTTGGAACGTAAACCGGAACTGTCCCCAGCTTGCTGTCGGAGATAGCTCCCTCCCAGAAGGAATCCAGCGAGTCCTCGTTTTTCAGTCCGGGGATCAGGGACTTGATCTTCTCCATGGTCTGCACCGGGTTGCGGTAGAGCTGCACGCCGTCCTTGATTTCCAGCACGTCAAACTCAGCACCGTCCGCTTTCAGCCGGTCGCGGGTGGTCTGGATAGAGTTGAGGCCGATGTCGCAGTGGAGAAAGTGCCGACCTAGCTTGTGGGCGGTGGCGGCGGTAACACCGCTGCCGCCGAAGAAGTCGGCGACAATCATTCCCTCATTAGAGGAAGTTTTGATAATACGCTCTAAAAGTGCTTCCGGCTTTTGAGTTGCATAATTCACAGATTCAGTTGCGCGCCCCGCAACATAAGCAATATCTGTCCAATTGTCGTTTATAGGAACCCCTGGAAGTTCATCCATAAATACAATTCGACACCGCTTTATTGGCTTTCCGTTCTTCCCTAGCCTAATCCGACCGTGACTATTGGGAACCTCTGTCTGTGGAGCGTTCCACAATTCTTCAAACTTTTCTGGCGTAGTTCTCCAGCGGGCAGTGGTTCCATGGAAGTCATATGCCAACATTTTGTTCTGAGGATCAAGCATATTCTCAAATTTATAATATCTTCCAGATGGAGCTTTTGTCCATTCGTCTGCAATATATTCTTCACTATATGGTGTATATTGAATATTAAATAGGTACGAATCAGAAGCCGTATAGAAGAATATGTAGTCTTTTACTCGGCTATAGTTCTGTACGCTATCATTGTGCGATGCTGTACGCACCCATGTGATTTCATTTCGAAAATTATCTTCACCGAAAATTTCATCCAACAAAATTTTCACATAATGCCCAATATGCCAGTCCAAATGCACATAAATGGATGCCGTTTCACTCATAACGGATTTAATAGCCATGAGGTTTTCATACATCCAGCTGAGGTACTTTTCCTTCTCCCACACGTCACCATACATCTTTTCCTCAAAGGCTTTCAGTTCGTCGATGTCCAGTTCCTGTTCTGCCTGGGCAATTGCCTCCGCCACCTTGGGATTCCGGCGGATATAGACCTTTTTAGCGTAGTCCGCCCCGCTGGCAAAGGGCGGGTCGATGTAGACCAGATCAACCTGGATGCCCCGCTCTTTCAGATGAGCGCAGGCGGAGACGCACTCGCCTCGAATAATCATGTTGCCGCCGGTGTTCTCGCCAACGGTTTCCTGTTTCTCCATCTCGTACAGCGGCATTCCCCGCTGGAGGACCATGGAGGTGTCGTCCGCGCCTTTGTATTTCAGAATGCGGTTGAAGTTGCCGAGGACGGCTTGGCCTTCGATGGGTTCGGGGATGAAGGGGACGTATTTAATCGGCATTGGTCGGTTCCTCCATTTCTGCTTGCTTTACGACAAGCACCATCCGAATTAACACACCAGTTTGATACAGCAGAAACTCAAGCACCTTTTTATCAACTTTATCGTTGTGTTTGGCAATTCGATCATTTATATTTTTATAAGCATTTATCAATGGCTGAAACAGGCCGCTGATTCCGGCATCTATGCCTTGCGCCCCAAGGTATTTGCATATTTCGTTTTTATTTGTTTCTAAATTTTTATCATTACAGAGAAATTCTTGCAGAAAACCTTCCAAAGTTTTACGAAGATTGTCTGCAACATCTCTAACAAAAATGCCATCCGAATATTGCTTTAAAGCTGTACAATATGTTTTGTGTGATTTGGGATAATCTTTCAGCCATTCAAGCGGTTGGGATACAAGGGCAAAGTCCAATTCAATTGCACCCTTTGGAAAAATAAAGTACTCTTCTCCATCCACCAATGTCTCAAATGGAATATGCGAT
Organism: Oscillospiraceae bacterium 44-34; assembly: GCA_041223805.1. Lineage (GTDB taxonomy): Bacteria > Bacillota > Clostridia > Oscillospirales > Oscillospiraceae > Lawsonibacter. Next base: position 11,012 of record JBCLQX010000026.1, read on the forward strand.
TCTTCAAGAGCTTTGGTCAAAATAGCGATAAAATTCCCCCTTATCCATGCATGTTCATCTTCCTTTTTGGCCTTTATGGAGTTAGCAAAGGCAATGTAGTAAGATAAAAAATCTCGCAAATCTCGATTGTGCCTATCAAGAGTTGCTAAGCAATGTCTGTACCTTTCTTGGCAAGTATATGCGTTATTGAGAGCCGCATAATCAATGGCTGTTCCAGTTATGTCACAAAATGCGGCATACTCTTCCGGGCTAATCGTCTCAATGCTGTAGTCCTCTGCAATCATATTCATAATGTTGTATATGCGAGCTAAAAAATACTTAAATTTTTCCTCATCGCAGAATCCTATTCCAAGTTTTTTCCTGTAGTCTAAAAAATCCACCTTACTCCTCCTCAAAAAACTCACAAATTTTCTCATGTGTCCTTACAATCCGCTCACTGTCCGGCATAATATCCTCTAAATACAGATACTCAAACCGCTCATAGCCGAAAGCAGCGTTGTTCTGCCGCAGAAACTCAGATTCTACAAAGGTTCGCTTGTCCTTAAACGTTGGGTCATTGGCATAGATTTTGCCTTTCGTTTCCACAATCAACGCCTTATGTATCTTCCCATTCCTGCGCTGGATGATAAGGAAATCCGGGGTATACATCCCGATGTAATTCCAGCCGTGGCCGGTGGATTTGTAGCACTTGATTTTGAACTCCGTCATAGCCCGGTCGCCATTGTAGTAGACCTCCAGCCCGAACTGCTCCACCTCCGGGAGAGGCAGCACATCCCGCAGGAATGTCTGTTCAAAGCCGCTGTCCGTGTGGTAGGGCAGGTAGTGGAAGGAGCGGTCCTTCTGGGGGTGGGAGACAATTTGCCTGCGGAGTATCTCCAAAACCTGGGCCTGCCCGGTTTGTTCCGCCAGTTCCATCATTTGCAGTGTATTTTTGTCCGGTTTCAGCTTACCTCTGTCATCCAGGATGATTTTCTCCACCACATCCTGAGCCGGAAAGTAATCCGCCGTATCCTGCGCATAAACAACCGGCGAGAAGTTGGCGATATTCAGCAGAGACGCCGCCTCCGGGATACATTCCGTCCTGTTCCTGTAGTCGCGCTGTTGGCAGAACGCCTTGCGGATATTGGCCTCAGTTGCTGGACGGTCGTACTTGGAACTGAAATATTTCTGTTCTCCGCGCTCATAGGTAATCGTTTCAAAAACGATATGCATCTCGTCCCGATAGTGGTTCAGCTGTTCCATGGAGAGCGTTCCGACGCTGCTCCGGGTCAAGCCATACAGCCATTGGGAGAATACGGCGGGCTCAGTCCCGCGTTCCTCGTCATCGATGTCGGATCCGAGGTTCTCCAAGGAGAAATCTGTGCTTCGGACAACACCCTCCGCGCATTTCACGGCAGAACCGATGATCCCATTTTCCGGGTCAGCTTCTTTTTCCAGGATAGTTTCATAGCTAACCTTTAGCTGATAGAAATCCACCTTGGGCAGTTTCAGATAATCAGTTCGGTCGTAGCGTTTTACTTCGATTTTTTCTGGCCCTCCTTTGGCAAATTCCGCCAAGGAGATATGGTGACGCTGTTGGAGCTGAGCGACTAGCTTGTCGCCGTTGGTGCGGTTGAGGTAGACCAGCGCCGTTTCCGGCTGCCCCCTGTCCACTTGGCGCAGGCACCGGCAGGAGGTTTGCAGTACCATGTTCTTGGGGCAGTCCCCCTCCTGGGAGAGGATAATTCCGGTCAAACTGCGGCAGTCCCAGCCCTCTTTGCCAATCTGCACCAGCAAGACAATACAGATTTTTGAGATGGGTTGGTCCAGCGTATCAAACTGCATTTGGCTGTCAGCAGGCTGGGGGTACTGCTTGTTCCCCTTGTGAAATTTCAGAATACAGTCAGCAGCCAGACCATACTCTCCGATGATCCGGGAGACAAGAGGATAGACCTGCTCTTCCAGTTTGGGAATTGTGCTACAGTAAATACCCAACTTGGCGGCAGTCCCGTCCTGGTACACAGTGTCTTTGTAGGTGTCCAAAAACTCCCGCACACCGTTTTCGATAATCCGGCTACTGTCGGCAATATCGGCAATCTTCACCGTCGGATATTTGAGGAAGTTTCCCACGCCGTCCACCAAGGGGTAGTAGTAAACCGTGTTGGTAATTTCGGCGGTGCCGACGGTGAGCTTGTCCGTCACTGTGATCTTCTCCGCTTTTTCCAGGTAGGGTGTGCCGGAAAAGCCGATGACGGAGTTGACAGTTCCCCCCTCAGTCCAGTGATTGACGACGGCCCGCAACTTGATTTCGTCGCTGACCGCATGATGTACTTCGTCGATGAAAATAGACAGGGCGGGCAGTTTACCGATTAGGTTGCGCAGTTCATTGGCCTGACGGTCTTTGTCATCGTTGCTTTCGTCGAACCAACTAATTTGTCCATCCTTTTCCTGAATGCGGTCAAGGATGACCTTCTCTGCATTGGTCACAGCCACCAACCCAAACAATTCCGACAGAGGCTGGTGGTTGGCGATTTTCTGGACGTTGGGATTTTTGGTTTTATTGGACTTATTAGCCGTCTTATTCTGATCCAGCACTTCAAAAGAGAGCATCCGTTTGATCGCAGATGCCGACGGCTCCGGGATGACCCAGGCAGGGTCGAATTTCTGAATAGTCTTCAGACTGGGCACTACGGACGACTTCAAACCGGAGGGCGCAAAGATAATGAAATTGTGGGCAAAGGCCGGGTTCTGCGGTTCGTTTACCGCAAAATATAAATCCAGATAGATGAATGCCGCCATCAGGTAGGTTTTCCCCGCACCCATGGGGAGACTGAACAAATAATCCGTATAGGAAACGCCATAGAAAGCGTCGTAGAAGAAACGCTGGTAGTCAATGCTCTCTGGGGCTTTGCGAATTTGTTGTTCCATCTTTTGAGAAACCTGTTCCCCCGCATCATTTTTGAGACACGCATATTCCAGTAGAGCTGCCGCCGCCGGATGACCTTCCAGATAAATCCGGGTTGTGGTGGAAAGCTCTACAGTCTGCAAATCCAGCGTATTGAAGCACCCCTCCCGAAAAAGACTGAAGAGCGGCTTGCTGTCACAGCCAATCTTGAGGAAAAGGTATGTTTTGACGGCATCGACCTGTGCGTCCCGCATCTGACCGGTGCTTTCGATATAGCCAATCAGGTCTTTGACGGTACAATCCTGAGATGCCAGCCAGCGATTGCGGGCGTTGGTTATCATACGGTAAAACATTGGATGTCTCCTTAATGCAAAGCCCTTGCCGCAGAGCAAGGGCTTTCAAGAAAATTCTATACAAATTCTAACACATACTGGGAAAAATCTCAACTGGCTTTTTTGAAGAAACCGCATCCACGTTGGCAGGCTCGTGAGTAACGTCTCTGGTGACCGGAGCAAGTATGTAGAGCTCTTTTTTTAGTTGCTGGGCATAGCGCACTGTCATCCCCGTCCCACTTCGGTAGGCACCATTGTAGACGGCCAGAAGGATAGAGGCTTGCTCCACCATGTACCGGTTCCGCTCCAGCATACAACCACGGCTGTACTCCTGCCCCACATAGACAACCTCGTCAGCCTGCTCCAAAATTGAATGATAGATTTCCCGCGCTGAAACTGACCACTTGCTTTCTTGCCCTTCACAGGGGAGGATGGCATGGAGCTTCAGCGCAGGATTTTTCTTTTTCAGGTCAAGGACAATCTGAGCGCACCAGAGATCTACCCCTTGAGCCATACCTGACAAAAAGTCCGTCACACCTTGCTCTGCCAGCGCGGAGATCTGCGCTGCCAGGACTTCCTTCAAGAGAACGCATCCGGGGGCGCTTTCGTCATAGCCCCAGGGAAAGCTTTTGGGCCGGTGTCCAGTAAATGCGCAGATTTTCATAGTCTATTCACTCCTACATATGGTTTTCATGGTACAAGCATAAACTTCTTTTTGATATTAATGATTATACCATCAATTCCAGCAAACACAAGACCATATTTTATGCAGGTAACATTAATACTCCGTTTTGATTAAGGGTAAAATATTACATATGCAGAGCGGAGGTGTACGATGGACACGAATGAACGATATGTTGCTTTTCTGCGCTCCCGCATTTCAGAACTACTCGCACAGCGAGGAATCTCCGAACACAAATTAAGTCTGGAGTTGGGCAGAGGCGGTTCCTACATCCGCGCTATCACCAATGGGCTAACCTTGCCATCGGTCAAGGAATTATTCAATATCATCGACTATTTTGAAATCAGTCCATCAGAATTTTTTGAGGGTCTGGAAGATAAAAACTCTTTGCGCTCTGAACTCCGGGAGAAAATGCGGGAACTGGACAATGAAACGCTGGAAAAAGTAGCTACTTTTATCAAATGGATAGGGAAGTAGCCATATTTCCCCTGACAAGAGACGGGGATGGTAGTAGCGGCAAGCAATGCCCCGGTATATACCGGCGCTCGCTTGTTGGTGGCTGACGCCCCCAAGCCCCCGTAAGGACCGGCGCATTTGCGCCGGTCCTTTTAAGCCGCCTTCGGCGTCTGCTGTTACCCGCAGGGAGAGAAGAAATCATCACCGCGCCCCCTGCTGGCGGTCACGATTTTTCTCTTTCTCCATCAGGCCCAAAATCCGCTCCACGTTGTTTTTGGCCGTGAGCAGTTCTATCATTTTTTCCTTCGCCTGCCTGTACTCTGGATACCGTTTTTTCTTCTCAGCCTGCAACACGGCATACTCCTGTTTCAGCGATTGCATGGAGGGCAGCTTTTTCAAATCAAGTGAATTGAAGTACTGCTTCGCCGCTTGACAAGCCGTGATTTCACTGCTATGTTGTTCATAAAATTTCTCCTTTTTCCTGCCCGTCAATTTCCGATATTGCGCGTAAATCTCCTGTGTTTTTCCGTAGGTGCCGATCTGCCTTTGCAGTTCGGAAATGTCTTTCATTCTCCGTTCAGCGACTTTCATCTGATCGCCCAAATCGTTAAATTTCTGGACTGCCGCATCACAGGCTCTTTCCAATTCTCCGAGGTCTGTCAATCCGTTTTCCTGCAAGTAAATGACCGTCCTTGCCATCTCCTTGAGATTGAAAATTTTCGCCCACCGCTCAAATCCAGGAGCGTGAATCTGCTGCATTTTCGCTTGAATGTCAATCATCAAATTGGGCTTGGACTTTATCGCCGTCTTTGCCTTAGGAGCGACAATACGCTTGCCGGAAATGCGCTCCATAATCGCCGCTTCGGTGTAATCGTCACCGAGAGAATCACAGCGGACAAACCGTTTGCCATTTGGGATTTTGAACGCCAGATGTTTGCTCCGCTTGACCTCCGCTCCCGCCGCTTTCATAGCGGCGAGGAAGCTGTCAAAATCCTTGCAACCTTGACCGAGGGCGGTGTCGATGATCTGCTCCAACTGTCCCCGGACGGTAGGTGGCTTGCCCTCACCTAACCATGCGCCGTAGCTGCCCCGGCTGGGCTTCGGCTCCGCAATCACCGACAGCCCATTTTCCAGGCACAGCATATCGGAGATTCTCCGAACTGTGAATGAGGACCGCCAGAAGTTCCGGAATTTCCGGGTGCAGTCTATGGCGGTCGAGTTGAACACGATATGCGAGTGAATGTGGTGCTTGTCAACATGGGTGCAGACGATAAAAGCATGATTGCCCTTGGTCAGAGACATAGCGAGATCATAGCCGATCTTGTTCGCCAGTTCCGGCGTAATCTCCCCCGGCTTGAAGGACTGCCGCAGGTGGTAGGCGATCACATCATTGTCCTTCCGTTCCCTGCCGGTAATGGCGGCATACTGCCGCTTGGAAAAGAGAAACTCCTGGTCAGCGATAGACGGATTGCACTGATAGGCCGTGACCAAATCGCCGCCATTGGTTTTCTCTGGATTCTCCACATAGTCTGTTACCCGGCCCAGGGCCTCCGCCACGGTCCGGCCCTTTCCGCTGTGCAGGGGCATCAAGCGTGTTGTTGCCATTTTCAAAACCTCCCCTCAAAAGGAAATGGAGGTGGACGAAAAATTTTCGCCCACCTCCAGACCGTTATTTGATTTTAGATAACTGCTCCAATATGCTGCCGAAAAGCCCGCTGGCCTCCGTCAGCTTGCCGCAGATTTCATCCACTTCGTCGGGATAGACACCGCCGCCGGAGTTGACCCGGCGGGCGATCTGGTTCACATTGTTGGAGGTATACCGCAGGAGCTTGGCACACTCGTCCAGCTCCTTGATTTGCAATTGGACAATGTAGCCGTCAATACACATCTTACGAATATAGGCACTCATATTATGAATGCCCATCAGAGCCATCCTCTGCTCAATCAACCTCCGTTCCTCGTCCGTAACTTTGAAATAGATGCCGCCGCTTTTGCCTTTGGCGCATTCAGACATTGGCGCAGGCCTCCTTAACAAAGCTGAGATAGTCCTCCAGTGTTTTGCGGCAGGAATCAGTCAAACCCATCAAAGTGTGAAGCTGTTCCTGTGAAAGATTGGGAAGCACTTCCTCATAATTGGGCAGATGGAAACTCTCCACACCTCGCTGAACTCTTTCAATGAAGGCGCTGTATTCCAAAATAAAGGCTTCCGGCGACTGCCTGCAATCTTTGGTAGGGTCCTTCAGGTCCGCAACGCTCTCCAAAAATTCAACTTTCTGCTGCCGGGACGATTTTGCGTGTCCTGGAGCGGCGCGTACCTCTACGGGCTGGTACTCGTCCAAAGACCGAATCTGACCGGAAGCCAGTAAAATGGCGGCTGTTTTCTGCTTGCCGGGTTCCATACGCGAGAGCTTCATCGCATTGCTCTGGCTGAGTTTATAATTGGGAAAATGGCGAAAAACTTCCCGCGTATCTTCCGTCAGACCGTTCATCATCTGGACAGTCCGCTCTACCGTCCGGGACGATACGCCCAGCTTGTCGGCGGTATCCTGGGCGAACGATCTCAACGTGACCGACATTTTGTCGCTGACGTTGTTCCCAATCGCCCGGTTCATTCCAGCCGCCTGTGCCTGCCCGACCTTAGTCTCTGGGTGAAGGGATTCATAAATCTCCTTCCGGCGCTCCAGCAGTTCCCCATACTCGATCACGGACAGTTCGGTACGCACAACATTTTCGTCAATTTCAGCCAGTTCCGTTTGCAAAGCATCAAGGGTACAGACGTTACACTCAATCTCCGTCCATCCTAACATTTTTGTGGCTTCCAGACGGTGCAGGCCAGCGACAAGGATATATTCCTGGTCAATGGTGATGGGATTGAGTAGTCCAATCTCGGAAATGCTCCGTGCCAATTCGTTGATCCCATCCAGGTTGGCCGGACGCCGCCCTGGGTTTATTTTGATCTCACTGATCGCAACCTTCATAGTTTTCTCCTCCTTATCTCCGCTTCTGCCATACGAGGTCATAACCGAGGGTATCCGCCAACTCTACCGCCTCCTTGTAGCGCAGGGATTCCCGGCGCAGCTTGTCGGAAAGGTTGGGGACGCTGGGACTCCACCCGTACTGCTCGGCCAGCTTCTCCACCAGCTCGCTCATGGTGAAGCCCTCCCGAACAATATAGGCTTTGATTTCGTTCCTGATATTCATAAAAAACGTACTCCTTTTCAAAATTGCATTCGCCATCCGGCGTAAGATTAGAAAGCGCCCCCAGCGAACCGGGCAGGCCGTTCACCATGTCCAGGTCACGGGAGCGCACATCGGATTTCAGCATTCAGCGTGATGTTATACGGAACGATGAAATACCAACAGAGAACCGTGTACTGTATTCGCTGCCCAGCGTTGCGTATTTTCGCGATAAATTGTTGCGCTGGTGCTGTTTTGTTCGCTGATTTCACATGGATTGAAATTCACAGAGCAAAAAGGGGGCCTGCCACATGGCAAGCCCCCGTAGTAGGTTATGCGCTTTTTTCCTGTTCTGACAGCTTCTTCTGCTTGTCCCGTTCCCGCTGCCGCTTACTGCGCTCACGGTAATAAGCCCTCTGTTTCCGTTGCTTCTCCATCTCTGCCAATTCCTCCACTGTCGGCTCCGGCAGAGGAACATCAAACTTGCCGATAAATTTCAGATAGATGTCTACCTCCTGTGTCCGGTCCCCGGTGGAGCGGTCCGGCGCGTGGACGAGAATCTTGTCCACGAACTCGTAAATCATCGGCGTGGTCAGTACGGAGAAGTCGGTGTACTTCTTCGTCAGCGCCAAGAACTGGTCCACCCTGGTCGTGTCCGCCTCGAAAGCATCCAACTCCGCCTGGGCCTTGGCGATGGATTCCTCCAGCGCCTCCTGCTCCCGTTCATACTCGTCGGACAACAGCTCGAACCGCTTCTCCGAAATCTTCTCGGTGGCGTAGGATTCATAGAGTTTCTTTATCAGCCCATTCAGCTCACCAGACCGTTTGCGGTCCTTGTTGAGTTTCCGCTTCAAATCCTTTGCGGCCTGGGCCTGCCGGACCTCCGATGCCGCCCGGACCTTCTCAATGAACTCAGCCTCATTGGTAATCGCATAGGCGCTGACGGTCCTGATCGTGTCCAAAATCAACGCCCGGAGCGCCTTGGTGCTGATGTAGTGGCCGAAGCACTCCTGATGGTAATGGCGAAACGTCAGCGCATAGGTGGAGCAGTCGTAGTGGTCATAGGGGTAAAGGCCGCTTACCGGGTCTTTGCCCCGGTTCTCTTTGTTGGCCTGCGCCCGGCCCCGGTGGTTATACATCTTTGCACCGCAGTCGGCACAATAAAGTAGGCCCGTCAGCGGGTTGGCCTCCCCGGTGGTGTCGGTACGGTGGACGGTCTTTCTGACCTGCTGTGCCAGTTTCCAAGTCTCCGGGTCCACAATGGCCTCATGGGTATGCTCGAAAACCGTCCATTCCTCTGGAGGCCGCTTGATGGCGTGTTTATCTTTGTATGATTCCTTATAGGAACGAAAGTTGACCGTATGCCCCATGTACTCCGGCTTGGCGAGGATATTCGAGACAGACGTGCCGCTCCAGTCGTAGGGGCGGCTGTCATCGTAGCTGTTCCTCTGCGTCCCCTGTCCCCGCTTACCCATATAGACTGAGGGCCGCTCAATTCTATCATCCCGGAGGATGCTGGCAATTTCATGGGGACCGTGGCCCTCCATGCTCAGATGAAAAATACGCCGTACAACGGCGGCGGCATCCTCGTCGATCAGCCAGTGGTGCTTGTCCTCCGGGTCCTTCCGGTAACCGTAGATCGCATGGTTGGTTGTGGGCTTGCCAGCATTGCCCCGCGCCTGGTACGCCGCGCACTGTTTGCGGCTGCAATCCCGTAAAAACCATTCATTTACGATATTAAGAAACGGCACAAATTCTCCCGAGCTGCGGTCCGCGCTATCCACGCTGTTACCGATAGCGATGAACCGGACGCCCTTCTCCCGAAAGAGGACCTCGGTATAAAATCCAGTTTGGAGATAGTCGCGTCCGATTCGGCTCATGTCCTTGGCGATAACACAGCCGACCTTCCCGGCCTCAATGTCGGCAATCAGCCGCTTCCAATCCGGGCGCTCAAAGTTACCCCCGGACCATCCATCATCCGTATAATGGACACAATTTGTAAAGCCGCGCTGGGCCGCATAGCTTTCCAACAGCATTTTTTGATTCACAATGCTGTTGCTGTCCCCTGCGGCCTCATCGTCGCGGCTAAGTCTCTCGTATAATGCGGTGATCTTCTCCGTCTGCCCGCTGCTCATAGGGTGCTCCTTTCAGGCTGACGGCTCATTTGTGGCATCTCAATTATACCACACTCCTGGCTTTTGTCCAGAGCCTCATTGCCGATCAGCCGCACAATTTTGTCCGTCATCGTCTCCCGTTCAGCATCATCGAAGTGGACTGTCACCTTGTAGGTGGTGGAGCCGATACGCCGGTACATGACGGCGGTGTTCTCGCTGGTTTTCTGAATTGTACTGATAGTTACCTTCCTTTCTTGCGGATAGGCCGCAACCCGTGTTATAATGTGAACTGTTCCTGCTCAATGTAATTGTTTTGCGCTCTCCCTCGTTCCATAAAAAGATAGAGGCCCGCTACGTTCCCTGGTCATGGCAGGTTGTCGGAAGTAATCTTTATCACAGCAATTCGATTACCCCTTCACTGATAGGAGAAAAACAGGGGGTCAAGCGGAACCATTTTCAGAAAATCAAGAAAATATTTTTTCGGAGGGGGTGGACCGGCGGTGTATCACAGGGAAAACGACATGGAATTTGAAATTTCGCAGGAGGAACGTATCGCGGCAGAGTTGGAGGATGAGCGTGAGCAGGCTTTGAAAATCCAGCTCAGGCAAGACGAACGGTCACGGCGGCGGTCCTTGGAACCGAAGGAGCCTCCGAGAAAGAAGAAGCTGAAGCGTGAGCTTCGGCGGGAGGCCTTGACCCGTCTGGAAGAAGCCGCCAGGACACAGACGGACTTTGATGAAGTGGTAGCGTGGTGGGACAAGCTGGACGAAAACCGGGAACGGCGGGAGCGGGACCATGAGGTATTGCGCGGAGATGTGCCGCTGGAGTACGGCGCTGTGCAGGAGGGAACCATCTTTCCGGTTTTCCTTTGCAGTCCTTTTTGGCGGGAGCTTTGCAGCGGATATTTCCTCAACATCATCTTTGACTGTCCCTATGAGATGCACGAATTGCTGGCGGACGATTTTCTCTCAAAGATGATTTTTGAGTTGAAGGAAGATCACAAGGAGCTTTTCTATTACAAGATCCTCCGGCGGTATAGCAGCTTGGAACTGGGTGCTGTACTGAGCCAGTCGGACCGGAATATCCGAAAGAAGTGGGCAAGGCTGCTGAAACGGCTTCAAAAGAAGTTGTTCGAGCATATAACAGAACAGAGTAGCAGAGGACGGTCCCTGATACTGTGGGAGAAAACTTTTCTGGAGGAATATAAAAAATCCGTCCTTGACGATGGCAAGGACGGATGGTAATATGATTTTGAGATACATAGATTACAGAATGGGAGGGACGGGATGAAGAATCTGTTTCAAAAGGCAAGCTCCCCTTGGGTGAGATACAGCGAGTATGAATACAAGAAAGCCGGAGACGGTCATTTTTATATCATTCCGGCAGCGGGAGCGAAACCAGAGATTTATGATCCGCTGAAAGATGCGGAGCGGATGGTGCTGGACGCGCTGAATGTAGGGGCTTTGCAGATGAACCGCAAGGGAGAGGCTGAGGTCCGGGAGGCAGTTATGGGGTTTGTCAGCCGCTATGGGCTGCTGGGGTTTCTGACTGCCCTGCCCACCACGCCGTCTTTCATGGACTATGAGGCCGTGTATCTGCCGAAGAATCATTTTATCCGGGAGGAATCCATGCCGACCCAAGACTACTTGGCGCTGTTTTTCCCTTTTGAGAAGCTGGATATTCAGAAGAAGGGAAAACAATCCCAATGGAATCTGACAGGAGACAGAGCAATGATGGCGCTGGCCTTGACCATGCAGGACGCGCCCCAGGCGGTGAGTATGAGCTTTCAGCGGGAGTATGCCGAGCGGTATGACTGGCTGGCGCGGCAGTTTAAGGATTTGGCATTTTCGTTCTATTCCAGCTTTCTCTACTACAACGACTATGATGTACTGGATGAAATGACCCGCGACCTTTACCGGCAAGGTATGGCGGCATTTGGCGGTATCGCGCCGACCTACCACATTGCCCTGCTGGACAGGCCGACCATCATATGGGACTTTCATTCCCTGCTGCTGTGCCTGCAAATGATGTTCAGTTTTATGCTGACAGATACGGACAGCACGCTGAAAGCCTGCAAGCACTGCAACAAGATTTTCACCGCCAGTCGGCCCAACGCCGAGTTTTGCAGTCCTCAATGCAAGAACCGCTATAATGTTTACAAGAGCAGAGGGAAAGAATAATACAAAAAATACGGGGGAGCGTGGCAGTCACCACGCTTCCCCCACTTTCTCATAGAGCATAGACCAATTCGTGCAGGATTATTTCCTCCGCCCGATTGCGGATGCTGTTCATACGCCTTACCCATTCCATCTGATCCGCTGCTTTCAGTGCCTCCGTCACGCCCTCGCGCTGTGCCATGACGGGGATAAGCCGATCCATCCGTTCATTGCAGGCGGTATCAGTGTCAATCAGGTGCGTCCAGAGTTTGCCGGAGAGCAGCAGCCGGTTATAGGTGCCGGGGTGGTGTTCCTCCAAGAACTTCTGGCGCATCCGGCCATACCGCCCCAGGGGTTTGTCCGGCTGATCGTCCAGAATCAGGTCCGGGATGTAGTAGTCTCCGACTTTTGTGTAGGTCAATTCCATGATGTGTCCTCCATTCGTGGTTGATATGGATGCAGTTGAAGGAAACGACAAAGTTTGCGGTATCACCGCCTTTCTCACAACTGCTTATGCCATTTTGCCACAAATGAGCCGCAGCTATGTTGTATTTGGCAAGGTGATAACCTTACCCTTTACAACATACATCTTCCCATTCGTTGCTGGGTATCATATTCTAACGGATTTTGCTTTAGAAATATGATACCCTATTCTTTTGATTATTTGATATATCCATATTATCCAGCCTATACGATGGGCTGTTATCAAATTGTTATCAACGATGATAACGGCAAGTAAACCACGTTGCTTTTCTCTGCTGGTTTGCTACTCTAATGATAGCACAAAAGGCGAAAAAATACAACTACATTCGGAACCTTTCACCGAACTGTCTATTGAAGAGAATCCTCAATAAGTTGAAAATTTATCAAATCATTTGCTTTTCTATTTGCAAAAATCGCTCCATCGCCAGTCGTAAGATTGTAAAGAACACTCCACTGTAGTTTGTCCGTATCACCGTCAAAAACACCGATGTTGGCCAGTAGTTGAATTGCCTGATTTGCTTCAAGTATGCCGTTATTTGCTTCTATTGCATTCTGCACCTTGTCATAGCGTTCGAATTCTGTAAAGCCTTCTCCAATATTCAATCCATCATAGGCAATGAAATTAGAAGCAATTTGATATTCTGCCTCTGTTCCAACGACACAAAGCTCTTGGTTTACATATTCTACAATTACAGAACGTCCACTTGCGTCAGCAATTAAGTAATGACACTCAATACCCCCAGAAAAATAAATGTTGTATTGTTTTAATAAGTCAACAGCTTCTTCTACAGTAGCCGCCTTATCAAGTACAAGGCGAATTGCGGTGGTTGTATTTAGTGTTATTTTATCCGGGTCATAAGGAACATCTGCCTCTGGAACCGCAAGCAAGGCAATAGCAAGACCTTTCTCATTCATTCCATCAAAAGGAAGAAATGGTGCGGCCAACGTTAAGAAACAATCAAAAAATGAACCATCTGGCAAATTGTTCTCTGAATATCCGGCAAAGGCAAGATTGACTGTGGAAACCGAAGCATAACCATTATCAGGCGTGGTATAGAGTTGTAAAGATGGAGCATATGTAAAATCAAAATTTCGCCCGAACAGAATGTTGCCATTTCCGTTTTTCACGACAAAAGCGGTGCAGCCATCTCCTGTAACACCTAAATCTATTGGCAACCCTTTCAACAGCCGTTTTGTGACAAAGGTTTCAATATCCGCATCATTGCTGGCACCGACTTCCAGGAAGTCATCAAAGCCATAATCGCCGTAATAGGTCATTTGATACATTCCATAATTATCAATCTTTTTTAATGACATAAGAGAGCGCAGTTCATTCCCAAATAAAATGAGTACTGCAATTAAAATAATCAGCAAAACTGCACCTATGCCTATCAAAAGCCGAAAGGCGGTTTTCTTCTCTTTTCGTATCATATTTACCCTACTCCAAAATTTAATTTTTTCGTTATCATTATAGCAGCAAAAGCACCCCCTTACAAGTATAAATCAGGAGGGCGCTCCGCATAATGAGGTTCCGTAACGATGGTTTAAAAAATGTAGTAGAGACAGTCGATACGGTGTATTGCAGAAAATCTGAACAAACGGAGGAATCTGCAATGAAGTCATTATTTGAAGAACTGGGCGGCACCTATTATCAGAAAGGCGATTATTTTCTGCCCGATTTGTCTCTGCCTGAAACCGCTCCTGTTGGTATCTGGGGGCAACAGCGGAGACACTACCTGAAAACACAACGGAGACCACTCTACAATGCCCTGCTTCTCAGCGGCAAGCTGAATGACCATTTGATTGCGATTGATACCCAGGCAGAAGCTATGTTTTTTCAGTTGGTCAAACAACTGGCGGAGCGGGATGGTGTTACAGAGCAACTCAAGGCTGAAAATCAGATGGAATGGGTTAGACAGATGAATAGTGTCCGAAATCGGGTGGAAGAAATCATTTGCTCCAAATTAATCTGTGACTGACATCCAAAAAACCGCAAGGCATAGCGTGACTATGCCTTGCGGTTTCTCATGCTAATTGGTGAAATACTTCCGTTAATAGCATACCGTATGAGTATCGGCCATTAAACTGTTCGCCTATGTATCGAATGCGATTTTCACGTAAATTTGGATATATGCAAACTGCTCTAAGAGTAATGGGCTGTATCCTATATGCCAAAATTTCAATCGCTCGTTCTTTTGACAAAACACTAAAAATCTGACACACCTCAGAAATAGAAGAAATCAAAACGCTATGTGAATGCTGATAGTGATTGCTTCCATAAAAATTCAGAATAGTAGCAAGTCCCAATTGGCATTTACCTATTGTACGATTTTTCATTGGTATTTTTAACAGCAAACAGCGTATACAACCGAAAAAGACCACACCATATTCGACCAGCCGCATCCAGAGTGGACGATAGAATGACTCAATAGTGAAGATAGACAAAAGTACATTTGGATTTACTCCATACTCATTACCAAATTTTATGCACGACTTTTTTGTTGATGCCCAAGCCCTTCCTTCCGCCTGTGATGCAACCTGTTCTTTTGTTAATACTTTCATGTTACATATTCAAAATATCATTAATAAATTTTATCCCATCATCAATATTTGCCGAAAGTTGCAGAAGTAACTCTTTAAGCATTTCTTCAATTTCATAATCGCAAAACAAATCTTGTAAATAGTGATTCGGATCGGTCTGTATGCTTATAGTAAGACGTGAATCGTTCTCTCTTTGCTTACAAAACAGAGTAATAATTCCTCCATTAATAGCAGTACAATATGATTTATACTCATTTATCAAATAAACTCTTTTGGCTTCAATAGGAGTATAAGCATATTGGTTATCAGAAATCACAGTTTTTCGCAATGGTTCATTTTCATTTGCATCAAAATATTTAGGGAGAGTTGTCCAAATAATTCGGTTTTGCGTAGTGAGATCAATAAGTTTAGAAATCAGCTTAACAGTAAATTCTTTTTCAATCATAGCGCAATTGCCTCCATTTTTAGTATTGAAATAATATTGTGAAGCGGTTTGACTATCTCTATGTAACTGAATTTCTTTCCATTACAGGAACTTCTTACGGTATCAATATCTTTCTTAATACTGGCTGTCATATTTGGGTAACAAGCAATTAAATCTGCCAAGTACTCATCCATTTTTTGCCGGTAATATAGTTGATCTTTTGGCGGAAGCTCATTCATCAGATGCTTTGCACATTCTAACAATCCATCTAATATATCTTTCCGCATTTTTATGTAGTTAATGGTATTATTGTTCTTTTTTAGGGCATCATCTACACTTTTCTTTATTCTGCCGGTCTGAAACATTAGCCAAACCGATAAGAGCAAGCCACCAATACTACAAACATTTCCCCATGGTGCAAGACTATTAAAAAAATCTATCATCTTCTCACTCCAATCTTCGACACATTATAGCAGAATATGATATACTTTGCAATCAAAAATCCACAGGTTACTTATATTTTTGCTTATGTCACTTCTGATATATGATTTAGAGAAAGTTGTCGTGTGTGCCACCCTGTTGTCGCAATAGTATGATATAATTTAATCATCCGCACAACAGGAGGGATGTATGTGGAAATGTTTCTTGCTCCAAACGGTGAACGCATCGCTGCCCCGGATGGTCGAATTATGACATTTGGACTTGACGAAGAAGATAACAAGTTAGTGAAAAGCGCTCTGCCAACAAAAAACTATGAATTATTTGTTACGGATGTGCCAACTGACCTGATTGCCATCTCTGCGGCGGCGGTCATTATCAATGTATCTGCTCTGGATACGGATAGCCGGGGCATGATTTTTGACTATTACACAGAGCTCGGTGCTAATATGGATGAAACCGTATTTTGGATTGGATGTCCAAAACCCCCTCACCCCTTGCGTGTGAGGTTCAAATGTTATGAATATTTTCCGCAACTGGCCAAAAATCTGAAATATCATCTTTTAACCGCCCACAGAAAAGTCAAAAAATCAAAAGAGTTCAGCAAGAAAATGGCAGATTGTTTAATGATTTTATCGTTCATTCGCTTGAAGCCTGGCATTAGAACTCAGGAACTCGCTGACAAGCTGGAAGTATCAGTAAGAACGGTTCAACGGTATATTTCCACCCTGCAAGCGGCTGGAGAATGGATTGAATATGATACTGCTAAAAAAGGCTGGCGGCTCCAATTTGGCATATCGGTTTTGTTTGGAGACCACTTAGAAGATGAATAACGTAAAAAGTGTACATATTAAATGAGGAAAGGTCGGTTCAATTATGGAGGAAAGGCTGTTAGAGGTCTATAAGCAAATATTCTCAAGTAGAATGAACGAGCCAGTTTGGGCAGTACATAAAACTACGCCTAACCATACCCATGAACTAATTCATTGTTCAATTCCCTTTGTTGGCAAATGTTATCATCAGGAAAAAACAAAAATTCTGCTATATGCCAGCGCCGAGAATTTGTCGGACTATTGCCGCAAAGGACAGGATTATTTGGACTGTGATGATTATGCTATCAACCGGCATAAGAACAGTTTTGATTCATCAGTATCAAAGCCAGATGTGTTTTTTCCCGATGTTCACATCCAGCCAATCAATGATGGGTGCCTTGCAATCGTGGCGCTCTATGTATATCTGAAATTTCAAAGTATTGACAAAATTTTACCAGCAGAATTTTTGGAAAGAATTTCACTGGCGAATTATTGCAAGTACTCAATTCAACCAGACCCCAGCAAACCTAAAAACCTGGATTATGCTGGAAATCCAAATTATTTATCTGAATCTCATGCGTATGTTGAAAATGACATCAAAATTTTGAAGCCGGACTATATTATCATGCCAAAAACAATTTATTGGGCAGATCGGGATTTCATAGATAAAATCAAAGGAACCGCAAAAATTATCCCAATCTATCAGATTAATGCCCGAAACATAAACTTGCGTATAAACGAATATCCAAAATTGTCAATACAGCAGTTAAATCCTGTTATAGCGGGGTGGTATAAGCATTTAGGTGACAACAGAATTGTGGGAAAGACAAAGGAGAACTTTCTTTCTATATTCAGCTATTTAGACGATATTATGCAAAGTCAAATGAGGTAAGCCCATGGTGCTGCATGATCTTACTGCTAAATACGCCGGATTAAGTGCACGAGAAATTGAAACTGCGCTATATTGTGAGGTCAAATCGCAACTGTGTCAGAAATATGGAGAGAAACCCGACTGTTCCATTCAGCGAAGAGTTAATGCGGAATGGACAGCTATGGAGCAAAGCGGTGTCA
Source organism: Oscillospiraceae bacterium 44-34 (assembly GCA_041223805.1). Taxonomy (GTDB): domain Bacteria; phylum Bacillota; class Clostridia; order Oscillospirales; family Oscillospiraceae; genus Lawsonibacter. The sequence goes on from JBCLQX010000026.1 coordinate 28,582, forward strand.
CCCTCGACGTTGCGGCACTATACGAGCTGACCATCTGGCTTAAAAAGAATCAAAGTCCTTATTGGATGAGGGGACATTCAGGTTCCAGCTTTATTTTGTATCTACTCGAAATAACAACCGGAAATCCTTTGCCCGCACATCTATGTTGCCCCAAATGTAAATCAGTTCGATGGGAACCCCTATACGTAGATGGCCTTGATATTCCGCAAGATTACACCTGCGATAAAGACGGGGTTCCACTGATAGCCGATGGCCATAACATTCCGTGGCAGATACTTTGGGGATTTGGTGGGTTTCAAGCGACATTTGATATTGATTTACCCAGTGACTTATATGAAAGGTTTCAAGAAACGCTGTGTCTACACTGGCTGCTAAAAGTCAAATCTGATAGCAAATTTCATAAAGAGACACTGAGGTGCCTCAAACTCTCAAATTTAAGCCTGATGTTTACTTTGAAAGCGAATACGATTGCTCCCGAATTTTATAGTCGAAAATTCACCGCAACGGATCAAAATTACATCGTACGGCATTGTGAAGCTCTTATTTGCTGTTCATCGGAAAACAGGATTGAAACGTATGAACCGCATGATGTTGCCGATGTTATAGCCATGTTTGGGCTGATCCATTCAACGGGGGTGTGGGATGAAATAACTGCGCTTATGATTGACCAACTTGGCTATTCTCTGTCGGACATGATTGCATTTCAAGATGATATTTACCAGTATCTAATTGACCATGATGTTTTGGAAAAAGATGCCTGGCAAGCCACGCGAAGTGTAAGCATGGGGCGAGGATTGCCGTTTGTAGTATATGGAATGATGCAGGCCCGTGACAAATGGGTGATAGCGCGGTGCGAGCAAGTGAATTATCTATTCCCCAAAGCTCATGCAGTTGAATATATGTTGTTTAAGCTAAAATCAGGTGACGTCAACAGTGAATGACTGGATTTCTCAAAAAGCATTGACAAACATCGGTTCTATATGGTAAACTATACTCCCATGTAAGTGGGCCAACTGAATAACACATAAGCACATCCCTTTTGGCGCTTGTGAAATACAAGGCCGGTACATCAAATTTGCTTCAGCGGAACAAAAATTCTGCTGGGGCTGGTTTTGATATACCGGCTTCTTTTTTGCCCTAACAACTGAATGACCGTCTGAATGGAATACTCCGCCATGACCTCCACTTGAGAGGGAGCGAGACAACGCCGCTGAAAAGGGGCAGGAACGCCATTCGGAGAAAGCGGCAAAACAGTGTGACGGCAAAAATGACCCTATTTGCCGTCACTATTTCGCCCCTCCAATTAAAGTGACGCCAAAATTGACGTCACTTAGCCAACCGTAACCAATCATGACGGCATTTTTGACGTCATGTGCCGTCACCTCTGTATGACATCACAGGTGACACCACTTTTGTACGGGCTATCTATGAGAATGGTATTACCATAATGCCATAGCCCAGACGTGGAACAAGCCAAACAAATCTAAACGGTCTCAGCGCAACTCCGCAGAAAGAAGCCAAACCCGCCCGCTTCCCATGCCCCAGGAGCAACAGAACTATCCCTGTCCACAGGGATAGCGAGCATCGGATTTATGCCCCCAGGGGGCAAAATCCATTCCCAGGGGAGACCCCTGAATACCCCCTCTCGCGGCGGAAATCTGACAGAATGGAGGAATCATTTTGAGTGCGAACGATGAAAAAGTACGGCTGAAAATCAGACTGACCGAAGAAGAAAAAGTCAAGTTGGAGCACAACGCCGTCCTGTGCGGCCTGACCCAATCCGAATATTTCCGGCAACTTTGCTTGGACAAGCGGCCCCGACCCAAGCAGCCGCCAGAGTTTTGGGAACTGCTGGACGCAATCTATGATTGTCACTCTAAACTGGAACAGCTTGCGGTCTACTCCCCGGAAGCCGCCGAGGAATGTTCCCGCCTTGAAAATCTTGTCCTGTTTTTGCAGGAGGTGTCGTGATGGCGACTACCAGCCTATGGCACATTAAGGGACGGCTCAGTGACCTTATTGCCTACGTTGAGAACCCGGAGAAAACTGTACCCAAGGGCACCGAGGACTTTTTCAACGTATTTTCGTACATCCAGAACCCGCAGAAAACGGCGGACGGCTCCCTTGTCACCGCCATCAACTGCCTGAAGCAGACGGCGCTTCAACAGATGATTTTGACGAAACAACGATACGGCAAAAAGGACAACTATATCGCCTGGCATGGCTATCAGAGCTTCAAACCGGGGGAAGTTACCCCGGAACGGTGCCATGAGATCGGTGTAAAGCTGGCACAGGAGATGTGGGGAGATAAATTCCAAGTTATCGTCACCAGCCACTTGGACAAAGGCCATCTGCACAATCATTTCTGTTTCAATTCGGTATCGTTCAAGGACGGCAGAAAGTACAACTACTCCAAGGCCGAACAGCAGCGTCTCCGGGATATTTCAGACCGGCTTTGCCGGGAGTACGGGTTGTCCGTCATAGAGCATGGTAGAAAGGCCCCCAGCCGCCCCATCTGGCTGGACGAGCAGAGCGGCAAACCCACCCGCTACAATATCTACCGGGCGGACGTACGGGAAGCCGTCAACGGCAGCCGAACCGTGGAGATGATGGAGAGGTATCTCCGGCGCAAAGGCTATCTCACCGACTTCACGGGCAAACACTGGAAGATACGCCTGCCGCAGTATCAGCACTTCACCCGTCTGGACACCCTGGACGAGCGGTGGACGCCGGAGAACATCAGGCGCGGCCTGGGCGCACAGGCCAGCTTTGGTAATAAACGCCCCGCCGTCAATTTCGCCCCGGAGCTGCCGGAGGAGCTGCGGGTCTATGTTCCGTTCCAGCGCACCGCCCACATTTACCGGCTGTTCCTCTATTGGGAGTATCAGCTTGGCATTCTACCCAAAGGGACGACCTATCAGCCTACCAGCCCATTTCTAAAAGAGGAACTGCGGAAACTGAATGAAATTACCGCCCAGGTGGATTATCTGGCGAAAAACCGCATTAAAACGTTGGATAATCTTCTTTCAGCCCGTGAAACGCTCCAAAGCGAAATGGACACACTGACCGGCCAGCGGACAAAACTTCAAAACAAAATCCGCAGAGCGTCACCGGCTGAAAAGGAACGATTGCGGGCTGAAAAACAAGCTGTGACAGCCCAAATCACCGCCTGCCGCAAAAAATTGAAGCTGAATGTCGGCGTGGAGGAACGCTCCGCCAAAATCCAGGACACGATGGATATGATTTACACCAATGAGGAACAGCACCGCCAAATGGCGCAGACCCGAATGAAGGGAGAGCGATACAGATGACCGCAGAAGAAAGAACGTCAAAAATCGAGGACTATATTGCTAAATTAGACGCTGAATGGCCCGAAATTGAGAAAATTATGGCAAGTCACGAGCTTGATTTGGACACAGGGCGGGAACCACTTCTCCTCTGCCGCATTCCGCCAGATATGGATTTTACCATGAAAGACGGCCACACCGAGTATGAGGTGGTGGGCTGCTTTGACCCGAACGGCGATGAATTTCTGCTGGAACAGATTAGCCGCAAATTGAGGACTGCGGATGATAATTAAAAAGCCGGGCAATCTCACTTTAAAGCGTTGAATTATTGGCAGGGATATGGTATACTGATTTCGCAATACACCGTATCCGATTGTCGGAAAGGAGATACCGTGAGCAGGCAATCGAAAGAAAACAGGATCACAGCCCTCTACTGCCGTCTGTCCCAGGACGATGGGCGGGAGGGAGAGAGCAACAGTATTGTCAACCAAAAGGAATTGCTTCAAGGATACGCTCGCCAGCACCGCTTCAAAAATTTGCAATTTTTTGTGGATGACGGATGGAGCGGAACGAACTTCGACCGGCCGAGTTTCCGCCAGATGGAGCAGATGATCGAAGCCGGCGAGGTGGGGACGGTCATTGTCAAGGATATGTCCCGGCTGGGCCGGAACTATCTGCAAGTGGGGATGTATACGGACATCGTGTTTGTTGAGAACGATGTGCGCTTCATCGCTGTCAACGATAACGTGGACTCGGCGGTACAGACGGAGTTTGACATGACCCCGATCCGCAATTTTTGTAACGAACTTTATGCCAGAGATACCGCCAAAAAAATCAAGTCCACGTTCAAGATGAAAGGCGATAGCGGCAGGCATCTCACCACAAATCCCCCATTCGGCTACGTCAAGGACGAACAGGATAAGGACAGGTGGCTGATCGACGAGGAAGCCGCAAAAATAGTTCGGTACATCTTCAAGCTGTGCTGTGACGGCCTTGGCCCCACGCAGATCGCCAACCGGCTGAGGCGGGAGCAGGTACTCACCCCCACGGCGTACAAGGCCCAACAGCGGGGTGAACTGCTTCCAGAGAGGCCCTTCCAGTGGGCACAGAAAACTGTATCCGGGATTTTGGACAAGGTGGAATACCTGGGGCACACGGAGAATTTCAAGACCGCATCCAAGAACTACCGCAGCAAAAAGCGGGTCAAGACCGCCAAGGAGGAGCGTAAGCTGTTCCGGGATACCCACCCGGCCATCGTGGATGAACACACTTTCCAGGTGGTACAGGAGATACGATCTCACCGCCACAGGCCGACGGCTACGGGGAAGGTCAGCATCTTCTCCGGCAAGGTGTTCTGCGCCGACTGCGGGGCCAAGCTGCAATACAACACGGCAAACAACTTTTCAGCGAATCAGGATTTCTTCAACTGCGGCAACTACCGCAGCAACACTGGGACTTGTACTGCCCACTTTATCCGGGCGGTGACGCTGGAGAAGATCGTGTTGGCCCACATGAAGCGTGTCCTGGCCTACGTCCAGCAGTTTGAAACGGCTTTTGTCAAACGGGAAATGGAGAAAGTCAACCTCAAGCGCCAGACCTCCGTGGAAAAGGCCAAGCTGGACATTGTGACGTTGAAACGGCGGGATGAGGACTTGGATGTGCTGTTCAAGCGTATCTACGAGGACATGGTGGCGGGACGGCTCAGCCCGGAGCGGTTTGACAAACTTTCCACGCAGTATGAGGAGGAGCAGAAGCAGGTGAGGCAGGTCATTGGGGAACTGCAATCGCTGATCGACGATGGCGAACAGGAAACCCACGACCTCCGGCAATTCCTGAAAAGTGTCCGAAAGTACACCGACCCGGAAGAACTGACGGCGGAAATGCTGAATGAATTGGTTGACAAGATCATCGTCCACGCTCCCGACAAGAGTAGTGGGCACCGTAGGCAAAAGATTGAGATTTACTACAAGGCCGCTGGGATCATCGACATCGCTGACGACCTCTGTGAAGCCGGGGACGGCAGGGGTCAGTGGCGTAAAGAACGGAAAACGGCCTGAAAAGGTGCAGGACTGTGACCTTTTACAGTCACAGCCCTGCCGTACATAGAATACTTCGTTGCGGCACCTCACTTCAAAGTGCCCTCCTGTTGTTTGTTACCTTGCCCCTCGGCTGAACTTCCGCTTTGCTTTCTTCTGCTCCCGCTCTTGCGCCTCCCGGCGCTTTGCGTCCTCTACGGCCCGCTCCACCTCCTCCGGGCCGAAAGCCCGTTTGACCCGCTCATAGTCCTTGACCTGCCCCTTTAAACTGTCTCTTTCGGCGCAAACCTCGTAAATCCTGGCTGAAAGGGAACTATTTTTGCTGACCTCCCGGTCATAGGCGCTCTGCAATCGCTCAAACTTGCTTTTGAGGTCGAAATAAGCCCGGTAGACGGAGCGCAGCACCTTGACGATCTTCTCCCAAAGGGGCTTGGCTTTCTTCTCCCGGTAGGACTTGGCGCTCTCCAGCGGCCCCGGCTCCGGCAATATCCGCTCCGGGTCATCGGAGAACTGCGCCGCCAACTGCTCCATGTTTCTCACAGCCGGGGCCAGCTCCTTTAGACGCTGCTCCTGCTGTTCCACCTGTCCCTGCTTTTTGGCCTTGACCGCCTCCAACTCGGCAATCTCTTTCACCCGTTGCTCCTTTTTGAAGTCCAGTACAGACAGGTGCTTGTCGTGGGTGCCCTTATCCTCCCACTCTATCCCGTGGCGCTCCATTACGGCGGCAAGCTGTTCCTTTTCAGAGCGTACCCACTGGCTCCACTCCGTGTCGCCCCTGGTGCCGCCCTTGAAGCCTTGGGCCGCTAACGCCTGTTTCAGCGATACCCTCGTGTCCAGGCCCCGCTTGCTCCCGGTGGTGAACGGTACGAAGTCGATGTGCAGATGGGGCGTAGCCTCGTCCATGTGGAGGTGGGCGGAGAACACCCGAAGCTGGGGGTTGCGCTCCTGGAAACCTCTCATGTACTCGTCCAGCACCGCCGCCGCAAGCTGGCCGTCCTCGCTCTCTGCGCTCATGTCGTCCTTGTTGCCCACTTGCAGGATGATTTCATGGAACGGCTTTTCCTGCTTGCTGGAACGTATCTTTTCGTAGTAGTCCTCAATTTTGCGGTCTGCCCTGGTCTGCTTGTCATTGTACCGCTTGAGGGCCTCGTCAAAAAGCTCATGGAAAACTGTCTTGATATTTTCGTGGCAGTAGGTTATATTCAGATGGGAGCGTGACCGGTCGGTGTTCTTGGCGTTGAACGCCCTGCTGTTGTGGTTCACCGAACCCTGCCCCACCATTGCGCTAATCGTCCTTTTCAAATCAACACTCCTTTCGCCGCGCCAGCGGCGGCCTTTGTTACTTTCTGCGAAAGTAACGCAAAAGCACTTTTGACGGCCTTGTGGCCATCAAAAGCGCATTTGCGCCCTACGGGGTGGAGTGGGGGCGTTGCCCCCGCCGTCTGCGGACGGCTCCCCCAGCAGGGCCGCCCTTTGAAAAGGGCGCCCTGCACCCCGCCTAAACTTTGACACTCGCCGTTGGGCAGGGGGAAAGGCACAGCCTTTCCCCCCACCCGGCCAGTGTCCTCCGTGGGCCAAAAGTCAAGGGGTTCGGGTTGTATTGCCTTGCGGCAATCTCCACCCGCAGGTATGCCCCCTTGACTTTTGGCCCCGCTCCCCGTGACGGCCGTGACGACCGTGACGATGTTTTACACACCGCCCCCGCTCTCAAAAAAGCCGTCACAGCCGTCACGGTCGTCACGCCTGGGGCAGTTCCAGGGTGAGGGTGATACTTCTCCCAGCATGGCTCCTGCTGTTCTCATAGCGGATGTGGTACTCCGCCGCCAGCCTCCCGGCCCGGACATTCAGCCGCATAGCCAGGGCGTTGGGCTTCATGTCGGTCTGGAGCGCCGCTGCCAGCTCCGTGGCCGTACCGCCCCAGGCGGGCCTGTCCGCCGTCACAAGGGCGGCAACGGCCTCCAATACCGGGTCGGGCGGTTCCATCCACGGCTCTGTTTCCAGCCGTTCCAGCTCCCACACAAGCCGCTCTTTCTCCTTGGTGAGATACATCCGCTGGTCTTGCTGGTCACGCCCGGCCACATCCAGAATGGCGCTGCCGTCCGTCCGCTTCTCCTTTTGAAGAAGAAAGGCCCCGTCCGCAGCTCCCAACAGGCCGTTGGTGCCAGAAATCATGTCAAACTTATCGTCTGCCTGCTGCTTTCGGGTGTGGTGTACCAGCAGGAGACAGATACCGCAATCATCGGCAAGGCGTTTTAGCTTGCCCACCACCTCGTAATCGTTGGCATAGCTGTACTTGTCCCCGCCGACCTCCCGGACTTTCTGGAGGGTGTCAATGATAATCAGCTTGGTGTCGGGGTGCTGACGGACGAACTTCTTTAGCTGTTCCTCCAGGCCCAGGCCGAGCTGTTTGGCGTAGATCGCAAAGAGCAGGTCGTTTGTGCCCTCCATACCGAACATCCGATACAGCCGCCCCTGCAAGCGGCGGTGGTCGTCCTCCAAGGCCAGATAGAGGACGGTGCCCTTGTGGACGGGGTAGCCCCACAGGGGGAGGCCCATGCTCACATGATAGGCAAGCTGGGCCATCAGGAACGACTTGCCCACCTTGGGCGCTCCCGCAAAGAGGTACGTTCCAGGGTAGAGCAGACCGTCAATGATTGGCGGTCTGCTCTGGTAGATGTTCTGGTAAAGCTCGTTCATAGAAACCGTGTGGAGGTAGGCCGGGTCGCTTGTCCGTTGAAGCTCCCGAAGAATATCCTCCATTCTTTCATCCTGGGACTTGTTTTCAGCCGGTTCCTCTGCTATACTTGGGGTGGTTGTTTGTGAAATGGGCTGTTCCCCGTCTGCGCCAACAGACGGATATGGGACAGTCCTTTTCGTCTCTCTGGAATCCATCAATCTATCAATCCTCCCTCATGCCGTCCAGCGTCACAGTGATAAGGCGGATGGTGGCGAGAAGTTCATCATCCACCCCGCCCCCGGCCTCCATGCGCCGCAGCTCCCCCAGGACGGTGGCGAGCTGGTCACGCAGGGCCTTGTAGACTCTGGGATTGCCCTGCACCACAATGTCCCGGTTGAGCAGCCGCCGGGTGATGTAGTCCTGCTTGGTCAGCCCGGATAGGCGGACGGCAATCTCAAGCTGTTCGTTTTCCTCCGGGGACACCCGGAACGCCACGGTCTTGTTCCGCCAGCGGTTGTGATTGTCCAAATTCTTAGCCGACATTATGCTCCCGTCCTTTCAAAGTCCAGCTTGTCCGCCATTTCCGTCTGCTTGGACGGAAACAGGTGAGCGTAGCGGTAAGTGATTTCGATACTCTCATGGCCCACCCGGTCAGCAATCGCTACCGCCGAGAAACCCATATCAATCAGAAGCGAGATGTGCGAATGTCTGAGGTCGTGGATACGGATACGCTTGACCCCGGCCTCTTTCGCCCCTCTGTCCATCTCATGGTGGAGATAGCTTTTCGTGACGGTGAAAATGCGGTCTTTCTTCTTGACCCCGTAGAGCATTCCCAGGTAGTCCCGCATTTCGTCACAGAGGAAATTGGGCATTTTGATGGTACGATTGCTTTTCTTGGTTTTCGGGGTGGTAATCACATCCTCGCCATGGAGCCGCTGGTAGGACTTGCTGATTTTCACCGTCCCGGCCTCAAAGTCAAAGTCCGCCGGGGTGAGGGCCAGCAGCTCTCCCTCCCGGATACCGCACCAGTAGAGCATTTCAAAGGCGTAGTAGGAGAGGGGCTTGTCCATCATGGCCTCTGCAAACCGCTGATACTCCGCCTTCGTCCAGAACAGCATTTCCTTTCGTTCCTCCGTCCCCATGTTCCCGGCTTTGGCGGCGGGGTTGGAGCGAAGCTCATAGAAGCGGACAGCGTGGTTGAAAATGGCGCTGAGTTGGTTGTGCAGGGTTTTAAGATAGGTCTGGGAGTAGGGATTGCGCTGTTCGTTCCGATAGGCCAGCAGCTCATTCTGCCATGCGATCACGTCCTTGGTGGTGATTTCGCTGATCTTTCGCTTGCCGAAGTAGGGCAGAATCTTTTTCTGGATGATGTTCTCCTTTGTCAGCCAGGTGTTCTCCTTCAGCCGGGGCTTCACATCCTTGGTGTAAAGCTCCACAAAGGCTTCAAAGGTCATATCCATGTCGGCGGCGGTCTGCATTTGAAAGCTGCGCTCCCAGTCCTGGGCCTCCCGCTTGGTGGGAAAGCCCCGCTTGCACTTCTGCTTACGCTCCCCCGTCCAGTCCCGATACCATGCCATGACGTACCATGTGCCCCGCTTTTCGTCCTTAAATACCGGCATTTTCGTTCACTTCCTTTCCGGCCCCGTAGAGCCGTTCGTTGAAATACTGGCGGTTGACCCGCCCCGTGTCATCGCCAGTGATAAAATGTAAAAAAACGCCGAGGAAAAAATGTAGTTTTGTGGCGGAGGAGGCGAAAAAAAG
>JBCLQX010000027.1:0-35943 GCA_041223805.1 Oscillospiraceae bacterium 44-34
TCTTTTTCCCTTCACCTCCGCCACAAAACTACATTTTTTCCTCGGCGTTTTTTTACATTTTATCACTGGCGATGACACTCTCGCCATTGGGCGCAATAAGGCCTACGGGCTAGTCAACTCCGGCACCATCAAGGCACTGAAAATCGGCCAGCACTATCGGATTCCTAAAGACGAGTTTATCAAATTCGTTAAAAGCGGCGTACAGAGTGCCTGAATATCAGGGCTGTCCGCTGTGCAAGCGGCGGACAGCCCGTATGCTATCATAAGGAGGCCACTATGTCTATCAGAAAGAGGGGTAATCGTTACCAGGTTGCTTATCGTGTCCCTGGCGAGGCCACACCAAGGACAGAAACCTTCAAGTCGGAGGATGAAGCCCTGATCCGGGATGCACAAATCAGACTTGCTAAACAGAATGGCACCTTTGAGCCGCCTGTGCGCCAAGCCAAGGGCAAGATCGCACCAAAGAAGGATATTACGGTCAAAGAGTTCATGGACGAGTATGTGGAGGTCTACGGGCTGAAAAAGTGGGGCAATTCTTTCTATACAGCCAATCTTGGCCTTATCAAGAATTACATCATCCCCTACATCGGAGATCGTTATGTCCGCTCCATAACCACCAGGGATATGGATGCCTACTATACGATGCTCCTGGAACAACCCGCCGTGATTGTCTCCGGCCATCATGACACTGGGGCAAAGATCAGCACCAATACAGTGTCCAGAATCCACAAGCTGCTGAAAAGTGCCTTTGGGAAAGCGGTAGCCTGGGAGTATACTTCAATCAATCCAACTCTTGGCGCTACTCTGCCGGAGCGTCACAGTAAAGAGCGTGCCGTATGGTCAGACGATGAAGCGATTAAGGCTCTGAATGTGTGTGAAGACATGGCCCTGCGCATCTGTCTCTATCTGGCGTTGGGATGTTCCCTTCGTCTGGGGGAAATCCTTGGTTTGCAGTGGGCCAATGTCCACATTGACGGCCCTCACGCCGCCGCTGGCGAGGCGTATTTGAAAGTGGATCGTGAGCTTCGCCGCTGCTCCAACGAGAGCATAGCGGCCTTGGAGAAGGTCAACCGCAGTACAATTATCTTCCAGTTCCCCAAGGTCATGCCCAAGAAGGCCACGACCAGCCTTGTCCTGAAGGCCCCCAAGACGGAGAGCAGCAACCGCACCATTTATCTGCCGCAGGCCGTCATTGACGAATTGCGCATTGTCAAGGTCCGGCAGGAGCAGTACAAGGCCATGTTGGGCGAGGAATACCAGGACTACGACCTTGTGGTTGCTCAGATCAACGGACGGCCCTACGAGCAGCGTATCATCGACAAGATGTTCTACAAGCTGATTGAGGAAAATTCTCTGCGCCCTGTGGTCTTTCATAGCCTGCGGCACAGCAGCACATCCCTAAAGCTGAAACTGAGCAAGGGCAATATTAAGGCTGTCCAAGGCGATACAGGCCACGCCGAGGCCCGGATGGTCACGGATACCTACGCTCACGGTTTTGACGCTGACCGCAAGCTGATTGCCCAGGAGATGGACAGCGGATTCTTCTCCAAGGTAGGAGCCGACCAGAAGCCAGCAGAGGCCGACAGTGCCACCGTAGACCTCCTGAAGCAGTTGGTACGACAGCACCCGGAGCTATTGACTGAATTGCTGAAAGAGGCCAACGGGGAGCGGAAGTGAAGGGGTAAAATTGGTTAAATGTAGGCAAGTGTAGGCAAAACGGCGATTTTCAGCCCAAAAACGCCGAGAATTTGTAGGCAAAATATTCAGAGCGAATGAATAAAAAGAGAACTGAGTTTGTAGGCAAGATTACCCGAAAAAAGTTATAAAATGCCGGATATTTCGCGATATCCGGCGTTTTGGCACCCCGAACTGGATTCGAACCAGCGGCCTGTCGCTTAGGAGGCGACCGCTCTATCCATCTGAGCTATCGGGGCATATTCACTTGTATGCGTTAAATATACGGTTTTGGGGAAGCGCTCCATCCTCTACTTAGGAGGCGGACGCTCTATCCTGCTGAGCTACGGACGCATACGGAATTTTTGGTGCCACTGGCGGACGAACTGCGCACACTTAGGAGGCGAATGCTCTATCCCCTGAGCTGCTGGGGCTATATGAGATTATTCAGTTTTTATATGACGTCAGGCGGCAGAGCCATGTCCCGCAGAGGAAATTGTTGGGATACCACATGCAAGAGAACTTTTTCGAACACATGAAGGATTTGATTGACTAGACAGGTTATCCTATGATCCTTAAAATTCCACACGAGCTTGGTGCTTTATCTTTTGAAGCAAGAAACTGTTCCCGATTCGTTGACCCCGTGACAATTACTATCACTCTATCCGGCCTTCTACCATTTCTGATCCTTGCCCAAACCTTGGGGTGTCCATTTCTGATTTTGTCGTTGACAAAGGGTACACTTTGTAATTTAGGAGGCAGTCGCTCTATACTGCTGAGTTATGGAAGCAAAAAGAGCAGATAGTTTTATTATTCTAGCGCAAAATGAACTATCTGTCAATGAACTTTTTTGTTGATTTCTATTGTGCTTAAAAACTTGAAAAATCCCGTTGACAAATCCTTTAAGGAACAGTATAATAATTAAGCGGTCAGTGCAATGACTGCGCTTTGCGGCTGTGCTGGAATTGGTAGACTGGCAAGCTTGAGGTGCTTGTGTCCGGATGGGCGTACGGGTTCGACTCCCGTCAGCCGCACCAAAATAAACGCCCACTTTAGGTGCCGTAGGCGGAAAGCCTACGGCATCAGTGGTTTTCGGGGTTTTTGAATTTTTTACCCGTCAAATGAGAGATGTAAATGAGGGTTTTCAAGCAACTGGCGGGAGCCGAACCCTCGTTACAGACAATTGAAAAAGGGCGCTGAGGCTTTAGCGCCCGCTTTGGGTGTCGATCCGTCAGTTCCAGGGGAATTGACAGACCGCGCTTTTTTCTTTTCCAGAAAAACGCAATACACCCAGCGCCCGTGCTATGGCCCACAAGCTGGAGTTAACCGATATTAAAGACTCCATCAATCTGACATACTGCTGCCAGCAGGCGACGGTCATCACCGACTTCTCCGATTTGGAGACTGTAGGGCGCGTTGTGGCATACGGCGCTCCCTTGCCTGACCTGCCGGAATTCGATATCCCCTACGCGACCAACATCATCGAGGGTCTGAACCGCCAGCTCCGGCACATGTTCGCGGACCGGACCGTTGCCTGAGCCCTCCCTTAAACGGCAGATGTGCAGATCATGTGTGCCGTTTCATATTTCACATATTATGCTTCATAAAGTTTACTGGAGGTGATTTTAATGAAAGACTCGATTTTGATTTTGAGTGAGTATCACATGGTGAAAATCAAAGCAGACAAACAGTTTATCCATCGAACTATTACTACATGGCTCATAAAAGAACTACACCAATGATGCCTTTGCCATTTTATCGGAAAAGACATTTAAGAATCTGTATTCATAAGTGTTTGAGAAAGGTGTGGAAGTGAGAAATTTCGACCATAGCCTCAGCAGAAGAGACGGAAATCTCATAATCTTTACTGAGCCGCATGATGATACCGAGCAGTTACGCCTTGAAGGAGGTATAACAAATCCTTTGTGCAATCTATACACGACTGAGTAAAGAGGACGAAGACAAACAGCAGCCAGAATCTGAGAGTATTCAGAATCAGAAGTCCCTGCTAACCCGCTACGCCGTCGACCACGGGTGGGACATTTATGGTCTGTTTTGTGATGAGGACTACTCCGGGGTGGACAGCCAGCGTCCCGACTTTAACCGCATGATCGAGGCCGCCAAGCAGAAGAAATTCCAGATCATCCTGTGTAAGAGCCAGTCCCGCTTCACTCGAGATATGGAACTGGTGGAGAAGTACATCCACGGCCTGTTCCCCCTCTGGGGCATCCGCTTCATTGCGGTGGCAGACAACGCCGACACGGAGGTCAAGGGCAACAAAAAGGCCCGGCAGATCAATGGCCTGGTGAACGAGTGGTATTTGGAGGATTTGTCCGAAAACGTCCGCATGGTGTTCGACCTGAAGCGGAAAGAGGGCAAATACATCGGCGGTTTTCCCATCTACGGCTACCGCAAGGACCCGGCAGACAAAGCCCGCATCATTCCCGACCCGGAGGCGGCGGAGGTGGTGCGGCAGATCTATCAGTGGTCGCTGGAGGGACACGGACGGCAGAACATCGCCTACCTGCTGAACCAGCGCGGTATCCCAAATCCTACCCGCTACAAGGCGGAGCGGGGCTGGACCTGCAACCACCCAATCAAGAACGACTTTGGGCTGTGGAACAAGGTGACGGTGGGACGAATTTTAACGAACGAGATGTACACAGGCGTCATGATACAGGGCCGGCGGCGTAAGGTCAGCTACAAGTCCAAGGTTATCATTGACACGCCTGAGAGCGAGTGGTACCGGGTGGAGGGTACCCATGAGGCCGTTATTGATCGGGCAACCTTTGAGGCCGTCCAGCGGGGCTTGAAGCTGCGCTCCAGAACGGACGGCACCGGCGAGGCCCATCTGCTGTCCGGCCTGGTGAAGTGCGCTGACTGCGGGTCCACCATGAGCAAGTGTTCCAACGGTAAGCGGGCCTACCTGCGGTGCAAGTTGTATGCTGACAGCAGTAAGGAAAAGCTGTGTACCCGGCACTCCGTCCGGCTGGACCAGCTCATCGACCTGATTTCCGACCGTATCCGGTACTACGTCCAAACCTACTACCAACTGGACCCCGCGGACCTCCAGCCTCAAAAGGACACCCGCCGGGAGGCCCTGGAGCAGGAGCAAAAAAGCCTGACCGCCCAGCTGGAGAAGCGCAGTCAGGCATTGAAAACGCTGTACCTGGACCGGGTGGCGGGCATCCTCAGCGAGGGGCAGTTTGTGGAGCTGAACCAGTCCTTTCTGGAGGAAAAAAGCCGCCTGGAGCGGCGGCTTACTTCCGTCCGGGAGGAGCTGGCGGAGGGGGAGCGTTCAGAGGACCAGGCCGGCCTGATGGAGCGGGCAAAAGAGCTTTTGAAGCTGGAAACTGTCCCGCGGGAATTAGTCGTCGGATTGGTGGAAAAAATCGAGATCTGCGAGAAAAACATGGAAACTGGACAACAGGAAGTAAAAGTCACCTGGAAATTTTAATGTACTTACGAAACAACCCCCTGGGGTGCCGTTCCGTCCACAATGGCCACAGCTTTGGAAGGGAGGATAAGCGCGTCCAGGGAGTCGGGGTCGCCGGAGCAGAGGATGTACTCTGTTTCCAGCCCGGCCTCCTCGGCCCAAACGCCGATTTTGCGCATCAGGGTGGATTTGCCGCAGCCAGGTCCGCCCTTTAGGATATAAATTGCTCTGGCCTGTTCCGGTGGAAGCAGGTGGTCATACAGGGAATAGAAACCGGCGGGGGAGTTGGCCCCCAAGAAATATTCAATATGCGGTAAAGCAGTCATAAGCGACCCTCCGTATCAACGATTTTACGCCTCAGCCTATGCCCGGACAGGCGGTTTTGTGAGAAAAACGGCTGCCCAAAATACCTCTCAGGGATTGTATCCCGGTTTTGCTTTTGATATAATGTGGAAAACTAATTTATAAATCGGCCGGGGGCATCCCGGGGAATCACAAACTGAATTAGGGAAAGGCTGGAAAACCATATGAACAAGCAGTGGACCGATACCTTCCATGGGGAGATTGAGAGTTTCAAAGAGACCATTGGCGCTTTTAATCAGGGGGAGATCGACCGGAAGGCCTATAAGGGCATCTCCGGCGGCCTGGGCTCCTACGCCCAGCGGGACGCCTCCAAACACATGCTCCGCCTGCGCCTGCCCGGCGGGCGGCTGACCATGCCCCGGCTGAAATTCCTGGCCGAGGTGGTGGAGCGGGAGCAGGTGGGCCGGATGAAGCTGACCACCTGCGAGACCATCCAGCTCCACGACCTGTCGGCCGATCAGGTGCCCGCCCTCATGGCCGAGGCGGTGGGCTGTGAGATCTACACCAAGGGGGGCGGCGGCGACAACCCCCGGAACGTGATGTCCAGCCCCCTCAGCGGCGTCCAGCCCGGCGAGGCCTTCGACGTGGTTCCCTACGCCGAGGCGGTGACCAAATATCTGCTGTCCATCTGCCGGGACATCAAGATGCCCCGCAAGCTGAAGATCGCCTTCTGCAACGGGGTGGACGACTGTGTCCACAGTGCCTTCCGGGATATGGGCTTCCTGGCCCAGCCCGACGGCACCTTCGCCCTGCGCGTCGCCGGCGGCCTGGGGGCGGCCCGGCCCTCCATGGGCGTGCTGGTGGACGAGCATGTGAACCCCAGGGAGGTCCTCTACTACGTCCGGGCCATGGTGGACACCTTCTGCGCCCACGGCAACTATGAGAACCGGGCCCGCGCCCGCACCCGCTATATGCAGGACACCCTGGGCCCCGACGGCCTAAAGGAGGCCTTCCTCAAGAACGTGGCCGCCCGGAAGGCGGAGGGAGGCCTGGAGCTGAAAGACCTGGAGGCCCCCGCCAGTATCGCCCGGGACAACAGCGGCACGGCGGACCACCCCCGGGCCATCCCCCAGAAGCAACCCGGGATGTACGCTGTGAAGTACCACCCGATCGGCGGCATTCTGCCTGTGGAGAAGCCGGGACAGCTGTACGCCATTTTGAAGGACATCCCCGGGGCGGAGATTCGTGTCGCCCCCAACGAGACCCTCTATATCATCAACATCCCCTCCGCGGAGGCGGAGAAGGTGCTGGCCGTCACCGAGGACAGCGCCGCCACCGAGTTTGAACACAGCGTGGCCTGCGTTGGGGCGGCCACCTGTCAGCAGGGGGTCCGGGACAGTCAGGCGGTCCTCCAGACGGTGGTGAAGGCTGTCCGGGAAGCGGGCATCCCTGACGGGGCCCTGCCCAAGATCTGTATCTCCGGCTGTCCTTCCAGCTGCGCCGCCCACCAGGCGGGGACCATGGGCTTCCAGGGGGGCGTGAAGCTGGTGGACAAGAAGCCCCAGCCCGCCTTTAAGATGCTTCTGAACGGTACAGACAAGCTGGGTCATGCCACGTTCGGTCAGGAGGTGGGCACCATCCTGGAGGCTGACCTGCCCGCCCTGCTGGTGGAGCTGGGTCAGGCCGCCGGAGCCGCCGGTCAGCGCTGGGAGCGGTGGTCGGAGGACCACGCCGCTGAGCGGGACGCCATCATCGCCAAGTACGCATAAGCCTCATAACCACCGGATCTGCCGGTGGTTATCTTAAATCCCGGAGGATTTACCTATGAAACGACGTATTTTCAGTATCACCCTGCTTTTTGCCCTTCTAATGACCGCCGCCTGCGGCGGACCGGCAGAGCCCCCTGCCAAGTCTCAGCCGGGGGACGGTTCCCGGCCTGCGGACATATCCTCAGAGGCGGGGAAAATCACCTTCACCGACGCCTTGGGCCAGGACTTTTCCATCGACCCGCCTCAACGGGCGGCGGTGATGATCGGCAGCTTTGCCGACGTGTGGGTGCTGGCCGGGGGAGAGGGCACCCTGGCCGCCACCGCCAACGACGCCTGGGAGTCCTATGGCCTGGAGCTGGGGGAGACAGTTGTCAACATCGGCTCCCCCATGAAGCCCAATGTGGAACTGGTGCTGGGAGCGGAGCCCGACCTGGTGATTGCCAGCAGCCTGTCCCCCTCCAACCTGGAGCTGAAGGAGACCTTCGACAACGCCGGAATCACCGCCGCTTACTTTGACGTGTCCTCCTTCCAGGACTACCTGGACCTGCTGGAGCTGTTTACCCGGCTCACCGGCCATCCGGAGAACTTTGAGAGCTACGGGACTGCCGTCCAGGAGCAGGTGGACGGAGCCATACTGCGCAGGGCTGTTTATAGCTTCGCCCCTTCGGTACTGACCATCCAGGTGTCGGGCAGCAGCGTCAAGGTAAAAAACAGCGAGGACAACGTGCTGGGCCCCATGCTGAAGGACCTGTTCTGCGTCAACATCGCTGACCAGGACGGCGCTCTGCTGGAGGAGCTGAGCCTGGAGGCCATCCTCCAGGCCGATCCGGACTATATCTTTGCCGTTTACCACGGCACCGACGAGGCCAGTGCCCAGGCCAATCTGGAGGAGACCCTCCTGTCCAACCCCGCCTGGGCCTCCCTCAGCGCGGTGAAGGGGGGGAGGTTCCATATCCTGGAGCGCAGGATGTACAGCCTGAAGCCCAACGCCCTGTGGGGGGATGCCTATGAACAGCTTGCGGATATCCTCTGCGGGGAGTAAGGGCCGGTATGGCCTGATTGCCGCCCTGGCTGGGCTGACGGTACTGGCGGCTGTGGGCAGTCTGACCTTCGGGGCGGTGCCCATCCCACCGGGCGAGGTGGTGGCCGCCCTGCTGGGCCGGGGGAGCGGCACGACGGCCTCCATTGTCCTCTACGCCCGCCTGCCCCGGCTGTGCGGCTGTCTGCTGGCAGGGGCGGCTCTGGCCTGTGCTGGGGTCATCATCCAGGGCGTGCTGAACAACCCCCTGGCCGCCCCCAACGTGATTGGGGTCAACTCCGGGGCGGGGCTGGCCACCGCCCTGTGCTGCGCCCTGGCCCCCGGCGCGGTGCAGTGGACTCCCTTGGCCGCCTTTTTGGGGGCACTGGTTGGGGTACTGCTGGTGCTGTTCATCGCCGAGCGGGCGGGGGCCGCCCGAATCACTCTGGTGCTGGCAGGAGTAGCTATGTCCAGTATCTTCAGCGCGGGCATCGACGCGGTGGTCACCTTTGTTCCCGACGCCCTCAGCGGCTACACCGATTTCCGGGTGGGCGGGGTGAAAAACCTGTCCATGGCCCGGCTGGCCCCGGCCTTCTGGGTCATTTTGATTGCCCTGCTGATTGCTCTGTCCCTGTCCAACGAGCTGGACCTGCTCCTGCTGGGCCGGGAGACCGCCCAGAGCCTGGGCCTGCCCGCCAAGTGGCTGCGGCTGGTGTTGCTGATGCTGGCGGCGGCCCTGGCGGGGGCGGCAGTGAGCTTCGCCGGGCTGCTGGGCTTTGCGGGCCTGCTGGTGCCCCACATCATGCGCCGGCTGCAGGGGGAGGACAGCTTCCCCCTGCTCCTGTCCTCCGCCCTGGGGGGCGGGCTGCTGCTGACGGTCTGCGACCTGGCCTCCCGGCTCATCTTTGCCCCCTTTGAGCTGCCCCTGGGGGTGGTGCTGTCCCTGACAGGGGGGCCCTTTTTCATCTGGCTGCTCCTGCGGCAGAGGAGAGGGGGCGGCGGGCTGTGATCGAGCTGAAAAACCTTCAGGCGGGCTACCAGGGCCGCCCGGTACTGGAGGGGGTCAGCCTGGACTTCCGCCCTGGCGAGGTGCTGGCTATCCTGGGCCCCAACGGCTGCGGCAAAAGCACCCTCCTGCGTACGGCTAACGGCCTGCTGGCCGAGTCCGGCGGGGAGGTGCTGGTGGACAGCGTCCCCCTGGGGGAGCTGTCCGCCCGGGAGATCGCCCGAAAAATCGCCTATCTGCCCCAGTCCCGGTCGGTCCCCAATATTACCGCCGGACGGATGGTCCTCCATGGCCGGTTTCCCTACCTGTCTTACCCCCGGCGATACCGCCGTGAGGACCATGAAATGGTGCAAAAGGCCCTGGAGTGGGTGGGGGCGGCGGAGCTGGCCTCCCGACCGTTGGCGGAGCTGTCCGGCGGACAGCGGCAAAAGGTCTATCTGGCCATGGCTCTGGCCCAGGATACCGAGACCATCCTCATGGACGAGCCCACCACCTATCTGGACGTGGGCTGTCAGCTGGAGGTGATGGCCCTGTCCCGCCGGCTGGCGGAGGAGGGCCGGGCGGTGGTGATGGTCCTCCACGACCTGACCTTGGCCCTGCGCTGCGCCCATCGGGCCGCCCTGCTCAGCGGAGGGAAAATCTGTCAGGTTGGAACACCGGAGGAGCTCTACGGAGGCGAAGTTCTGAAGCGGGTCATGGGGGTCCGTCTGGGTCGGGTGGAGACAGAGGAGGGCTGGCGGTATTTTTACCGGTGAGGGCTCTCTTGTGACAGAATCCCTCCACCGCCGCCTTCTGCGTTGATCCATCTCCCTTTGGCAAGGGAGGCCTTTACACAAAACTTATCATTTCGGTACCAAAGGGCCTCTTGTGAAGGGGGGCTGGCACACCACAGGCGGTGGCTGGGGGATTCTGTAATAAACGTTAAAAGGGGCTGGTCAAAGGGGGCGGAATGGTGTAAAATGTCTCTTGACAGAGCTGCGTCCCCCGGAGTAGAATGGGGGGCGAAATGAAAGAAATCCTGCAAAATGAAGGAGTGTTCACCAAAAACTGCAAGAAACACATAGCTGCGGATATTGAGGAAGGAGAGGACATATGCACACTTTTGAAACCAAAATTCAGGAGCTAAAGACCTCTGTGCTCACTGAGGTGGCCCGTCTGACCTGGGAGGACAAGCTCCAGACCGGTATTCTGGACGTGCCCGAGAAGATTATCCCCGGCCCCGAGGCCAGCCTGCGCTGCTGCATCTACAAGGAGCGGGCCATCATCAACAGCCGGGTGAAGATGGCCATGGGGGGCGACAAGACCAACCCCAGCGTGGTGGAGGTCCTGCCCATCGCCTGCGACGAGTGCCCTGTCACCGAAATGACGGTGAGCGCTTCCTGCCGGGGCTGTCTGGCCACCCGCTGCGTCCACGCCTGCCCCAAGGACGCCATCACCATCGTCAACCACCGGGCCAGTATTGACCACAGCAAATGTATCACCTGCGGCAAGTGCGTCAGTGCCTGTCAGTACAGCGCCATTGTGAAGAACCAGCGGCCCTGCGAGAAGGGCTGTCCCGCCAAGGCCATCTCCATGGGCCCGGATAAAAAGGCCTCCATCGACATCAACGAGTGCATCTCCTGCGGCAACTGCGTGTATCAGTGTCCCTTCGGAGCCATTCAGGACAAGTCCTGGATCGTGGACGCCATCCAGATGATCCAGGGTGGTGCCCACTGGGGTTACAAGACCTACGCCGTCATTGCACCCTCCATCGCCGGCCAGTTTGCCCCGGCGACCTACGGCCAGGTGGTGGCCGGTATCAAACAACTGGGCTTCTCCGGTGTGGCTGAGGTGGCACTGGGGGCCGACATGGTGGCCGACCGGGAGTCTGATGAGCTGATCGAGAAGGGTGTGCTCACCTCCTCCTGCTGTCCCGGCTTTGTGGGCTATGTGAAAAAGAAGCACCCCGAGTTGAACCAGTATGTCTCCCACACCCCCTCTCCCATGGTCATGATCGGCCTGCACCTGAAGGAGAAGGAGCCAGACGCCAAGGTGGTCTTCATCGGCCCCTGCGTGGCCAAGAAGAAGGAGTTCCAGCTGGGCCGTACCATGAACGCCATCGACTGTGTGCTCACCTATGAGGAGCTGTTCGCCCTGTTCCAGTCCCGGGAGATCGAGGTGGAGAAGCTGGCGGAAGCCCCCCTGGACGAGGCCAGTGGCTACGGTCGGAATTTTGCCCGCAGCGGCGGCGTGGCCGAGGCGGTGATTCAGACCCTGAAGGAGAAGGGCTCTGACTTTGAGGTGAAGGCTGTCCCCTGCAGCGGTACCGCCGCCTGTGAGGTGGCCCTGATGAAGTTGAAGGTGGGCCGCCTGGAGGGCAACTTTATCGAGGGCATGGCCTGCGAGGGCGGCTGTGTCCAGGGCGCCGGCTGTCTGGTGAGAAGCCCCAAGAACAAGCTGGACGTGGAGAAGCACGCCAAGGAGGCCAACGACCAGGGCCGGGGCGTGGTCCAGGCCGTCAGTGCCGCCAAGGGCGTCGCGGCCCCCAAGCCTGCCAAGGAGAAAAAGGAACCCGCCGGAAAGGCGTAAGCATATCTCAAGACGAAGCCGGCGGCTCTCTCCATCGGGAGGGGGCCGCCGCCCTGCCGCCGGGACGGCACAGTGTCATATACACAAAACAGAGGAAAAAAAGCCCGGATAATTCAGCAGGAAGGGCTTGCTTTCTTTTGGAGATTATACTAAAATATAAGACAAGCGACTAAGAACGTCCGCCCCAAGGGGCAAATTATCCCCGACAGTTTGCTCCGGGGAGCAATATGGAGGTCGATTGACATGAGAAAAGTAGGCTTTACCGAAACCGTCCTGCGCGACGCCAACCAGTCCCTGATTGCCACCCGCCTGCCCTACAGCAAGTTTGAGTCCATTCTGGAGACCATTGACAAGGCCGGCTACTACTCCGCCGAGGTGTGGGGCGGGGCCACCTTTGACGTCTGTCTACGCTATCTTCAGGAGGACCCCTGGGAGCGGCTGCGGAAGATTCGTGCCAAAATGCCCAACACCAAGCTTCAGATGCTGCTGCGCGGACAGAATATCCTGGGCTATAAGCACTACCCTGACGACGTGGTACGCAAGTTTGTGGAGCACTCCGTGAAGAACGGCATTGACATCATCCGTATTTTCGACGCCCTGAACGACGCCCGCAATCTGGAGGTGGCCATTGACGAAGCCGTCAAGCAGGGGGCCCATGCCTCCGGCACCATCTGCTTTACCACCAGCCCCGTCCACACCCTGGAGAAGAACGTCCAGATGGTGAAAGACCTGCAGAAGATGGGCGTGAAGTCCATCTGCATCAAGGATATGGCCGGCATTATGGGCCCCAAGGAGGCATATGATCTGGTCTCAGCCATTAAGGACGCCGTGCCTGAGCTGCCCGTGGTCATCCACACCCACTGCACCACCGGCCTGGCCTTTATGACCTGCCTGAAGTCTGTGGAGGCGGGGGCCGACGTAATCGACACCGCCATCTCTCCCATGTCTGGCGGCACTGCCCAGCCTGCCACCGAGACCTTGGCCTACGCCCTGCGCTCCCTGGGCTATCAGGTGGACCTGGACGACAAGGTGCTGATCCAGATGGCCGACTACTTCAAGGGCGTCCGGGCGGACTTTATCAAGGACGGCACCTTGGACCCCATCTCCCTTACCACCGACACCCAGTGCCTCAACTATCAAATTCCTGGCGGCATGCTGTCCAACCTGATCTCCCAGTTGAAGATGATGAACGCCATCGACAAGCTGGATCAGGCACTGGCCGAGACACCCAAGGTCCGGGCCGACCTGGGCTATCCTCCCCTGGTCACCCCCACCAGCCAGATGGTGGGCTCTCAGGCCGTGCAGAACGTGCTGGCCGGCGAGCGCTACAAGGTGGTGGGCAAGGAGATTAAGGCCTATTGCCGGGGCGAGTACGGCCGCACCCCCGCCCCCATCGACCCCGCCATCCAGAAGAAGATTCTGGGCGACACCCCTGTGGTGGAGGGCCGCTTTGCCGACTCCCTGGCCCCTGAGTTTGAGAAGACCAAGGCCGAGCTTGGCGCCACCGCCAAGAGCGACGAGGACGTGCTGAGTTATATCGCCTTCCCCCAGGTGGCCATGGCCTTCTTCAAGGACCGGGAGGCCGGCTTTCCCAAGAAGGAGGACCCTGCCAAGAAGGCGGCCGCTCCCGCCGCCCCCAAGGCGTCTGACCTGCCCCCCATGCCTGCGTGGCAGGGCCATGTGTACTACGCCAATGTACCCGCCACTGCGGCCAACGGCGTGACCGCCCGGCCCATCCAGCCCTTTGCCGCCAGTTATCAGCCCCCCCATCTGGTGATGGGCGCCCGGGACACCTGCCCCGGCACCTACACCATCACCATCGACGGCAAGTCTTACGCCGTCTCCGTGGCTGCCGCTGACGGTCCCGCCCCCGCCGCCGCTCCTGCCGCCCCTGTGGCCGCCGCGCCGGTGGCTGCCGCCCCCGCTCCGGCTCCCGCCGCAGCCCCTGCCCCCGCTCCGGCTCCTGCCGCCGCACCCGCCCCTGCCGCGCCCGCTGCCGGCGAGACCCCCGTTCCCAGCCCCATGCCTGGCAACGTGTTCAAGGTGGAGTGCAAGCCCGGTCAGGCCGTGAAGGCTGGCGACGTGCTGGTGGTCCTGGAGGCCATGAAGATGGAGATTGAAGTCACCGCCCCTGTGGACGGCACAGTGAAATCCGTGGCCGCCTCCGTTGGCACCGCCGTCAATACCGATGACCTGCTGGTGACCCTGGGCTAACATCAAATATCTCAAGTCCCCGGTGAAAACCGGGGACTTGTTCTATGTTTGGGATTGTTTTTCTCTACAACAGCGTGTATAATATAAACTACCGAACTATTGACCGTATAATTAGGAGGAATATCATGGAAAAGCTGCTGGAGCTGCTGGAGCAGGACTGCACCATGCCGGTGTCGGCGCTGGCCGCCGCCGCGGGGGTCTCAGAGGACGAGGCCAAGGCCGCCATTAAAAAATATGAGGACGACCGCACCATCCTGGGCTATCAGGCCATTGTGGACTGGGACCGGGTCCGCAAGGAGACGGTTACTGCCCTCATTGAGGTCAACGTCACCCCCCAGTCTAAGGATGGCTTCGACCGCATCGCCGAGCGCATCTACCAGTATGACGAGGTGGAGAGCATGTACCTGATGAGCGGCTCCTTTGACCTGACCGTTATCATCTCGGGCCGCACTCTGCGGGAGGTGGCCCAGTTTGTGGGCGAGCGGCTGGCCCCCATCCAGGGCGTCACCGGCACGGCCACCCACTTTATTCTGAAAAAGTACAAAGAGAAGCATCTGGTGTTCCGCCCCCAGGACCCGGAGGAAAGGGAGTACATTTTCGTATGAATTACGACAATATTCTCAATCAAAAAATTCAAGGCATCAAGCCCTCCGGTATCCGGAAGTTCTTCGACATTTTGGAGGAGATGACCGACGCCATCTCCCTGGGCATCGGCGAGCCCGACTTCGTTACCCCCTGGCACATCCGGGACGCGGGCATCTACTCCCTGGAGCGGGGCCACACCAAGTACACCTCCAACGCCGGTATGCTCCAGCTGCGCCGGGAGATCGCCGCCTATCTGAACCGGCGGTTCGACCTGCAATATGACTACGCCAGCCAGATTTTGGTTACCGTGGGCGGCAGCGAGGCCATCGACCTGGCCCTGCGGGTGCTGGTCAACCCGGGGGATGAGGTGATCGTCCCCGTGCCCTCCTTCGTCTGCTACGGCCCCCTGGCCGAAATGGCGGGCGGCGTGCCCAGGTATCTGCCCCTGAAGGCGGAGAACGAGTTCCGCCTCACCCCGGAGGAGCTGCGCTCCGCCATCACCGACAAGACCAAGGTGCTGGTGCTGCCCTTCCCCTCCAACCCCACCGGGGGCACCATGGACCGCAAGGATCTGGAGGCCATCGCCGAGGTCCTCCGGGGCACCGATATCATGGTCATCTCCGACGAGATTTACGCCGAACTGACCTACGGCCGCCGGCACGTCTCCCTGGCCAATATTACCGATATGTACGAGCGCACTATTGTGGTCAACGGCTTCTCCAAGAGCCACGCCATGACGGGCTGGCGCATGGGCTATGTCTGCGCGCCCAAGCCCGTCATCGCCGCCATGACCAAGCTCCACCAGTTCGGCATCATGTCCGCCCCTACCACCAGCCAGTACGCCGCCGTGGAGGCCATGCGAAACGGGGACGGGGACATCGAGCACATGCGGGAGGAGTACGACCGCCGCCGGAGGTATCTGGTGGAGAACCTGAACCGCATCGGCCTGAGCTGCTTCGAGCCCAAGGGGGCCTTCTATGTCTTCCCCGACATCCGGTCCACCGGCCTGACCTCGGAGGAGTTCTGTGAGCGCTTCCTCATGGAGGAAAAGGTGGCCGTGATCCCCGGGAACGCTTTCGGCCCCGGAGGGGAGGGCTTCGTCCGGGCCTGCTACGCCGCCTCCATGAAGGACATCGCCGAGGCCATCGCCCGGATGGACAACTTCCTGACCAATCTGAGGAGAAAGCAAGGAAGAGAGGGGTAATTATGAACATCGTATGCTTAGATATGGAGGGCGTCCTGGTCCCGGAGATCTGGATCGCCTTTGCGGAGGAGACCGGCATCCCGGAGCTGCGCCGCACTACCCGGGACGAGCCCGACTACGGCAAGCTGATGCGCTACCGGCTGGATATTTTGAAGGAGCACGGCCTGGGTCTGAAGGAGATCCAGGCAGTCATCGCCCGGATCGACCCCCTGCCTGGGGCGAAGGAGTTTCTGGACAAGCTGCGGGCTGAGACCCAGGTGGTCATTTTGAGCGATACCTTTGAGCAGTTCGCCAAGCCCCTGATGGCCAAGCTGGGCTGGCCCACCCTGTTCTGCAACACCCTGAAGGTGGCCTCGGACGGGACTATCGCCGATTATATCATGCGCTGTGAGAAGTCCAAGCTGACCACCGTGAAAGCTTTGCAGTCCATGGGCTATGACACCATCGCCGCCGGGGACAGCTTCAACGATCTGGCCATGATTCAGGCCGGCAAGGCGGGCTTTTTGTTCAAGTCCACCGAGGCCATCAAGGCCGCCCACCCCGAACTGCCCGCCTTTGAGGAGTTTGACGATCTGCTTGCCGCCATCGAGGGAGCGCTGAATTAAGATGATATCTTTTATAGTCTATTTCTTTTTATGCGCTGCCGGACTTTTTTTCTCCACCTTGCTCCTTGCGTCGTTGGGTGACCACTGGCTGATCTTCGGCCTTATCTTTGGCGGAGCGGCGCTGGCTGGCCTGCGTATGCTGTGGGAGAAGCTGGATCGGGTGGAGAAGAAATTGAACAAACTGCTGAAAGAAAAGGAAGAGGAGTGACCTCTATGAACGATATGTTTGGCGGCTTACCCTTCAAACCCGCGAATATCCTCCTCCCCCGGGACTGCGACCTGTCGTTGTGGTCGGTGGTGGCCTGCGACCAGTACACCTCACAGCCGGAATACTGGCAGCGGGTGGAGGAGCGGGTGGGCCGGGCCCCCTCCGCCCTGCGGCTGATCCTGCCGGAGAGCTGTCTGGAGGGCCCCAGCGTGGAGACGGATATCATGGAGATCAATAACACCATGAGCCGCTATCTCCGGGAGGGCCGTTTTCAGGAGTACCCAGACAGCATGATCTATGTGGAGCGCACCCTGTCCAACGGGTATATCCGCCGGGGGCTGGTGGGGATGGTGGACCTGGAGCAATACGATTATGAGCCCGGCTCCAGGTCCGCTGTCCGGGCCACCGAGGGGGTGGTGATGCCCCGAGTCCCGCCCCGGGTGAAGGTACGGAAAAACGCCCCCATCGAGCTGCCCCACGCCATGCTGCTGGCCGACTGCAACGACATAGTCTCGCCCCTGTTCCAGCAGACAGAGGAGATGGAACTGCTCTACGATTTCGACCTGATGGAGGAGGGCGGCCATATCAAGGGCTGGCTGCTGACCCGGGAGCAGATGGAACAGACCGCCCAGGCTATCCGGGAGTGGAAGGCCTGGGCGGACCGGGAGCGGGACGGCCTGCTCTTTGTGGTGGGGGACGGCAACCACTCCCTGGCCGCCGCCAAGGAGTGCTACGAGCGGCGCAAGAGTCTCACCAACCCGGAGCAATGGCCCGACCTGCCCTCCCGGTACGCCCTGTGCGAGCTGGTCGAGCTCCACGGCGAGGGGATGGAAATTGAGCCCATTCACCGGGTGGTTTTCGGTGTCAGGCCGGAGGCGCTGCTGGACGCCATAGGCCGCTATTATCCGGACGCCCTCCGGGGCAGGCAGATCGACCCGCAGATCAGGGAGAAGGCCCAGTGCATTTCCTTTGTATATCAGGAGGGCGAAGGGGTGTTCGCCCTGCTCCACAGCTCATCCTTGACGGAGGCAGGAGCGCTCCACCATTTCCTGGACCAGTATCTGGAGCGAAACACAAGGGTCCGGGTGGACTACATACACGGAGAGGCGGAGGCCCGGGCTTTGGCCCGGGAGTGGGGGGACGCGGTGGCCTTTCTGCTGCCCGCCATGGATAAAGGAGACCTGTTCCCATCCATCCTCCACCACGGAGCTCTGCCCCGGAAGACGTTTTCGGTGGGCAGGGCCCAGGACAAGCGGTTCTACCTGGAGGCAAGAAAGATCAGAAAGTAGGAGGCGGTCGTTATGGAGGTCCAGGCCCACGCCAAGCTGAATCTGACCCTGGACGTGCTGGGCAGGCGGCCCGACGGCTACCACGATCTGCGGATGATCATGCAGTCGGTGGAGTTGGCCGATGTCCTCAACCTGGAATATAACAAGACGGGTAAGCTTCGGGTGAGCACAAACCTCCACTTTCTGCCCAACAACGAGAAGAACCTGGCCGCCCAGGCCGCTCTGCGCTGGTATGAGTGCGAGGTCTCTCAGGAGCCAGGCAGGTGGGATATGGAGGACTTGAAGCGCAGCTTTAACTTCAGCGGGCTGGATATCACAATCGAGAAGCACATCCCCGTCTGCGCCGGTCTGGGCGGGGGAAGCAGCGATGCCGCTGCCGTCCTCCGGGCGCTGAACGAGATGGAGGACGCCTGTCTGGGTCCGGAAGCAGTGGCCGAGACGGGGGCTCTGGTGGGCTCCGATGTGCCCTACTGTGTGATCGGCGGCACCGCCTTGGCCGAGGGACGGGGAGAGATCCTCACCCCCCTGACTCCCCTGCCCCAGTGCTGGGTCGTGCTGTGCAAGCCGGAGTTCTCCATCTCCACCCCCGCGCTGTTCGCCAAAATTGATGGCGTCCGCCTGCGCTGCCGGCCTGACACCCAGGGAATGATTGCCGCTTTGGAGGCGGGGGACCTTCACGGAGTGGCCCGGAGGATGTACAACGTCTTTGAGGATGCCCTGCCGGAGCGCCAGCACGCCAGGGTGAACGACATCAAGAACGTGCTGATCCAATGTGGAGCCCTGGGGGCCAGCATGAGCGGCACCGGCCCCACCGCCTTCGGCCTCTTCGACGACGAGGACCTGGCTCAAGAGGCCCGGGAGCGGCTGGGCGACTTCAGCGGCGAGATTTTTTTGACCAGAACGGTTTAGAAAGCGGCTCAGCCGTCCATACTGTAAGAAACTTACAGTATGGACGGTTTTCCGTTCCAGGGAGGACATATGGACCGAAAATTAAAGCGTTGGGAACTGGCGCTGATGTTTGGGATTTTAGTGGCCGTGGTGACAGGCGGCTGGCTGGGGCAGGAGCAGAAGGAGCTGGCGGACAGCGTCATCCGGCTGCATGTCATCGCCAACTCAGACAGTCAGGCGGACCAGACGCTGAAGCTGGCCGTAAGAGACAAGGTGCTGGAGCGAGCGGAGGGACTGTACCCGCAGGACGCTACTCTGGCCGAGGCCCAGGCGGCCCTGGAGGGCCATCTGAGCGACCTGGCCGCCGCCGGTCGGGCGGTGGTGGAGGCGGAGGGCTACGACTATCCTGTCACCGCTCAGCTCACCGACTGCTGGTTTCCCACCAAGGAGTATGAGGGCTTCGCCCTCCCCGCCGGGAACTACACCGCCCTTCGGGTGGTCATCGGCGAGGGAGAGGGACAGAACTGGTGGTGCGTGGCGTTCCCGCCCCTGTGCCTGGGGGCGGCCAGCGAGACGGTGGACCAGGCGGCGCAGGCCGGCCTCTTCACCCCTGGGCAGGTTGCCTTGGTCACCGGCGAGGGGGAGGGCTACGTCCTTAAATTCAAGGCCATGGAGCTCCTGGGAGAATTACAGGGTTTTTTTGAATCGTAAGGCGGTGCGCCGCCTTTTCATAACCGCCCCCCTCTTTCGCATATCTTGTGGAGAGGGGGGAATTTGTGTTGATCGGACAGTTGGTGATTGCGGTCCAGGGGCGGGGACGCGCGCGGCCGGACAGGCTGTACGGACTTCCGGTCCTTCGGGTGGAGGCGGATCCGGTGGGCTTCTGGGGGGAGAGGCGGCTGAAAAGGGCCGGAAAGAGTCTGCGGCTGGGCGGAGCGCTGCGGGTACTGGTTCCAAGGGGATTCTCCCGGTGGCCGCTGCTGGAGGAGTTTGGCCTGCGTCCGGTGGATCCGGAGATCTTTGTCCGGGCACAGTCGGTCCCTTTGGCGCTGGAAGCGCTGGAGCGGCGTGGGATGGCCCCGGAGCGGGCAACGGTGGCGCTCCGGGGCCTGCGGGCGGACCGGGACATGGCCCGGACAGCACAGGCCCTGTGCGCTCGGGTGCGGAATCTGGTCATTGACGCCCCCAGGGGGGGCGCGGAGCTGGCCTGGGAGCTGCGCCGGGAGTTTGGCATTCCCGTTCTGCCGCCCGGGGAGGTGGGACAGGTGGCGCTGCGTTTTCAGGAGGGCTGTCCCCGCCGGGAGGAGGGGGCACTGGACCTGTATGGCCCCCGTCCAGCGCTGGCCGGGCTGACCCTCGCCGTCCCGGGGCTGGCGGAGGAGGATAGAGAGGATTTATCCCTGCTGACAGCCCTGTGGGAGGGGGGGAAACTGACCCCAGCAGACATAAAAATCACTTGACAGACGGTGTGGAAACACATATAATGGCACAGAATGCAGGATTATATCTAGAGCTAGCGGGCCGCCGGGATCGGCGGCGCCTGTGGTTTGCGCAGGGCCGGCCCCTGACCGGCCCGCTGAGATCATATATGGAAAGGTGTGCGAATATTTTATGGCGAAGGAATATAAGCTGAGCCCCGAGAGGCTCAAGGAGCTCCAGGATGAGATGACATACCTTAAGACCGTCCGGGAGAAGGAGGTGGCCGACCTGATCAAGGAAGCCCGCTCCTTTGGGGACCTCAGCGAGAACAGCGAATACGACGAAGCAAAAAATGAGCAGGGCAAGCTCTACGCCCGCATGAGCGAGCTGGAGGAAATCCTGAGTAACTACGTGGTCATTGAGGAGGACGAGACCGAAGGGGACTATGTCCGCCTGGGCTCCACCATCACCGTGCTGGACAAGGAGTTCAACGAGGAGATCACCTATAAGATTGTGGGCTCCCAGGAGGCCGACCCCATGAACGGCGCGATTTCTGAGGACTCCCCCTTCGGCAAAGCCCTGTTGAACAAAAACGCGGGGGACGACGTCACTGTGGACGCCCCCGGCGGCCTGGTGGAGTATAAGCTGCTCAAGGTAGAGAGATAAAGGAGTAATTCACATGTCCGATAGAAACAACCAGACCGGCGCCGCGGAACAGGAGAACCTGTCCCAGCTGCTTCAGATTCGCCGGGACAAGCTCAGGGAGCTTCAGGAGGGCGGGAACGACCCCTTCCGGATCACCCGGTATGTGGTGGATAACGACTCCGCCAACATCAAGGACCATTTCGATGCCCTGGAGGGCCAGGAGGTGTCTGTCGCCGGACGGCTCATGTCCAAGCGGGGGATGGGCAAGGTGTCCTTCTGCGATTTGCAGGACAAATCCGGCCGCATCCAGCTCTACGCCCGGAAGGACGAGATGGACGAGGCGGAGTACAACCGCTTTAAGAAGTACGACATTGGCGACATCGTGGGGGTCCACGGTGTGGTCTTCCGCACCCAGCGGGGGGAGATGTCCGTCCGGGTGGTGAAGGTCACCCTGCTGAGCAAGTCGTTGCTGCCCCTGCCTGAGAAGTTCCACGGCCTGACCAGCACCGAGCTGCGCTACCGCCAGCGGTATGTGGACCTGATCGTCAACCCGGAGGTCAAGCGCAACTTTATGATTCGTTCCCAGTTCATCAAGCACGTCCGGGACTTTATGGATGGCCGGGGCTTTATGGAGGTAGAAACGCCGGTGCTGAACACCATCTCCGGCGGGGCCACCGCCCGGCCCTTCGTCACCCACCACAACACCTTGGACATCGACATGTACATGCGTATCGCCACTGAACTGCCCCTGAAGCGGCTCATCGTGGGGGGTATGGATCGGGTCTATGAGATTGGCCGCATCTTCCGCAACGAGGGCATGGACCCCAAGCATAACCCGGAGTTCACCACCATTGAGCTCTATCAGGCCTACGCCGATTTCAACGATATGATGGACCTGTTTGAGGACCTGCTGACCTCCGCAGCCCAGAAGATCTTGGGCACCTATCAGGTCCAGTGGCAGGGGGAGGACATCGACCTGACCCCCGGCTGGCCCCGCATGCCCATGCACGAGGCGGTAAAGCAGTACTGTGGCATCGACTTTATGGCTATTTCCTCCGATGAGGAGGCAGTGGCCGCCGCAAAAGCCATCGGGGTGGAGCTGCCCGAGACGGCGGACAAGACTTGGGGTAATGCCCTGTACGAGTGCTTCGACCAGCGGGTGGAGGAAAAACTGATTCAGCCCACCTTTATCACCATGCACCCGGTGGACGTCTCCCCTCTGGCCAAGCGATCTCCCAAGGACCCTCGGCTCACTGAGCGGTTTGAGCTGTTCATCTGTCACAGCGAGATGGGCAACGCCTTCTCTGAGCTCAACGACCCCATCGACCAGCGCCAGCGCTTTCAGAAGCAGGTGGAGCTGCGGGACAAGGGGGACGATGAGGCCGGTATGATGGATGAGGACTTCCTCACCGCCCTGGAGTACGGCATGCCCCCCACGGGCGGCCTGGGCATCGGCATCGACCGCTGTGTCATGCTCCTCACCGGCGCCGATTCCATCCGGGAGGTTATCCTGTTCCCCACGATGAAGCCGCTGGATTAAAAATCAGCATCAGAAATTTGTAAAACGAACCGTATAGCTGAAATATCCGGTGTAAATGCAGTGATTTGTTATGAAGCCGGAAATGCACATTTGGATTTTACGACAGTTTTACGACAAACGAAAAGGATTTGGTATGGCAAAAGAAGTACCAGCCTCATGGCTGGTACTTCTTACTATATTGCGGCACCACGACAGAGAGTGCGCATCCACTGGTGATCAAACGGCAGCACCCTCCCAGGCTGGCCGCAAAGCCGTCAACTTTGCCGAGGCTATTCCGGTATTTTGGAGCCAAGGCATCACTTCATCATCCGTCAGCAGGACCGGTATCCGGTTATGGACATTGATGATAGTGAGTTGTCAGGATCACGAACCGTTCCCCCCCTGAAAAGTGTTCCAAAACCGGGCCAGATACAGCCTGCCCTGCCCCGGCAGCCCCCAATGGCATTTTCTTTTTTGCAATCCTTGAGTACCCAAGAATCATCAGAAAACAGTACAGTTTCTTCCAATATCTGATCAATCTTCTGCTTATATGGTTCCAGCTTCATTGGATTCAGACCCGTTCTGGCCTGCTCCAACAGCGAAAAACAACGTCCTTACTCCCGGAAATCTTCCGTGGAAATGTGTTCAGTGGTATCTTCCGGGGCCAGATAGTAAACCTTGCAGATTCGGAGCTGGTCAAAGCTCCCCACAGTATAAGATTCTACATAGTCTGGTGTGTAGTGGGATACCGGATATGGGGCCGGTTTGTATGCCGAAATCATCATCCACAGCCAGATAACCACGACACCTGCAATGCCCATGACGCAGAAAATCGGGCGAATGATTTGCTGCATACCTTTTCCTTTCCGGGGGCCGGCAGAGCATCGACCCAGTGGTATTGTTTAAGACAGTACTGCTCCAGCATCTGGACGGGAACGCATTTCTGCGGGGAACGCTGCGCAGAGCGGAGACAGATATAGCCTACCGGTGGTTTCTGCGTTACAAGCTGAGTGAGGAGCTGCTGGCAGAGGTGAACGCGGACCGGGAGGCTCATGGAAAAAAGCCACTGGATGATGGGGATGAACCGCCCGAAACCGGAGGGAAGAAAAGGGACAACACCTCAAAGCGGTGGAAGTTATCGATGCGCCCGTAACCTATATTAGGCCTACAATAGCAGGCCCCTTCGTTTTCGTTTACCACTCAATTGTGGACCTGTTGTAAATGATAGCGGCAGAAAGCTCTCTAAAGTATATCAGATTATTTTCCGGCATAGTGTGACCCAAAAATGTCATGATAGATGTTCTGGGTATTATTTGTTAAAACAGAAAACTTTTCATTTGTAGTCCACAAACGTTCTATCTGTTCAATATTTTTATCGGGTTCTGACAACAATTCCGCCAAATGATCAAGTTCATACAACTCACGTTCGCTCAGCGTATGTATGCCGCCACGAAGATATAATGGCTGATAAGAATAAAAAATTTCATTGTTCATCAAGGCATGAAAATCCATGAACAAATAATCGCATAAACCTTCCAAAGCAGTTGGTGTAAAAACATCTAATTTTTTATTTAATGTGTTTTGTCTCATACCAATCCATGCTTCGGACGCGGTCACAAACTTCCGGCGCGGTAAATCAAATTGGCTGTAACCAAAACGGTGTTCATACTCATAATAACCATCAACATCTACCAAAACCCATCTGTTATCATTAAAATCCCAGTATTCGTTAACCCAATGCTCCATATAGCTGTCACCCTCATCTCCAAAATCCATAAATCCAGCTCTGGAGCGGCAGGGGATTCCTTTTGCTTTTAAAATCGCACTGAATAATACGGAAGCCTGCCGGCAGGATACCGTGATTCTTTTTGTCACGTCCCTATTTTTTGTAAATCCTGTTTCATCCAGACGCAAAATGCCAGCAATCATTGAAACAGCGGTAATATATAGTTCATCTTCATTTCTAAAACGATTTTTCGGATAGGACGCAAACTTCCCATAGTAAGCGCTTTCTAAGTAAGGAGATGGTTCTGTAAAATACATAGATGGGTGGGTAATTTGATCGCACACCAATCTCCCTATGGAAGGTATGTCGTCTGGTAGTGATCGTATAAAATCCTTATATACCCCTACATAGGTATAAATGCTGGTTTCCAAATAACGCTGGCATATTTCTCTGTTCATGTAATTTTTTGACCTCCCGGTATTTTTAGAGGTGGATGTCCGCTCTGATAAAATGCTATCAAAATAAAAAAATTACGTCAATGAAAAAATGTTCACTTGTTTACTGTTCCATTTTGCTCCAGGTACTTCGGAACCGGCTCACGGTCTGCCCAAGAGCCATCTTCACGCTTGTAGGATCGATACCGCAGTTTACAATTTATACCTTGTATTGTCCTCTGGCTTTCCTATATAATTTGGATTAACGCTACCAAGCTCAGGAGACACAAGTATGGATAAAATTCTATTGCTGGAAGACGATGTGAGTCTGATTGATGGACTGACCTATTCCCTGCGGCGGCAGGGTTACGAATTAGAGGTTGTCCGGACGGTCGCTGAGGCACTTGCGCTTCTGCCCAACCTCAGCCAGTATGTTCTGCTGCTCTTGGATGTCACTCTGCCGGACGGAACGGGGTTTGAAGTCTGCGAACGGGTCAGGGCACGGAATCAGTTGATCCCCATTATTTTTCTGACCGCGTCCGACGAGGAAGTCAGCATCATCCGCGGTCTGGACAGCGGCGGTGACGACTACATGACCAAGCCGTTCAAACTGGGCGAACTATGTTCCCGCATCCGGGCGCTGCTGCGCCGGGCCGGTGTGACCAAGCCGGCGCCATCGGAGATAATCCAACGCGGTGATACCCAAATCGACCTTCTGGGAAGCCGGGCCTACCTGGACGGCAGGCTCCTGGATTTGACCGGCGCGGAATACCGCCTGCTCTGCCTGCTGGTACGCAACGCCGGCCGCGTTGTTACGCGGGACACCATCCTCAGCGAGCTGTGGGACGACGCCGGAAATTATGTGGACGGCAACACCCTGTCTGTTTATGTGCGCCGCCTGCGGGAGAAGGTGGAGGCCGATCCCTCCCACCCTCTGCATCTGCTTACGGTCCGGGGCTTTGGCTACCAGTGGAAAGAGGTTTCGTCATGAGCTTTTATCAGGACAGGCAGATCAGAGCCTATGGGTTCTTTCTGGCGTGCATCTCTGTGTGTATCGCCGGTATGGGGCTGCTGCTGAGTTCGATACAAATGAATTTGGCAAAGGATATCTATCTATCCCGCAGCGAGGCCATAGCGGCCTCCCTTTTAGCGCAGGAAGTCCCCCACACGGTCATTGCTGCCGCATTGACAAATACAGAAGTCAGTGAGGAAGGGACGGCTCTGCTCGCCATGGCGGGGGTGGATGCCACAGCCGAAAGCGGGCTGCTCCCCTTCCACGCGCAGCTCCAACGCTCCAGCTTCGCTGCCGCCGCCGGCATGGCCATCCTGCCGGTCACTGCCCTCTTTGCCGGAACCTGGGTGTTCTTTTCGGTGCGGAAACGCTTGTACAGCCAGGCAGACCAAGCCGTCAGCGGCTACCTTTGCGGGGATTACTCCCAGCACTTGCCCCGGAGCGGCGAGGGTGCAATTTATCAGATATTTGCCCAGGTGGAACAGCTGGCAACCATGCTCCAGGCCAAAACAGAAACCGAGCATCAGGCCAAGGAATTCCTCAAAAAATCTATATCGGACATCTCCCACCAGCTCAAGACGCCCTTGGCTGCCCTTACCATGTATCAGGAAATCATTGCGGATGAACCGGAGCATCCCGATACGGTGCGGGAATTTTCCGCCAAAATGTCCGTTTCCCTGAAGCGTATGGAATATCTGATTCAAGCCATGCTGAAAATCACCCGGCTGGATACGGGGAATATCGTGTTTGAGAAGGACTGCCTCAATGTCGCTGCGCTAGTATCCCAATCCATCCGCGAGCTGACGACACGGGCCGAGCGCGAAAACAAGCGGATTCTCGTTGACGGAGATGCCGGACAGCAGCTGGTATGTGACAGGGACTGGACCCGCGAGGCCATCGGCAACATCGTGAAAAACGCTCTGGACCACACCGGTCCAGGCGGAACTGTGCGCATCCATTGGGAGCATACCCCTGCCATGCTGCGTATTTTCATTACAGATAACGGCAGCGGCATCGCTCCTGAGGACATCCACCACATTTTCAAGCGGTTTTACCGCAGCAAGCGCTCTCTGGACACCCAGGGGATCGGGCTGGGGCTCCCCCTGGCGAAGTCGATTATAGATGGGCAGGGCGGAATGATCGCCGTGCAGAGCGATCCGGGAACCGGCACGACCTTCACCCTCTCCTTCCTTACAGAACTGTAAGCTGAAATTCACCTGATTGTAAGCTGCCTCTGCTATACTCAAGTTCAAGGAGGCATTTGCGCTATGAAAATTTTGACCGTACAGAACCTGTGTAAGACCTATGGCAAGGGCGAGGCAAAGGTTGACGCCCTGAAAAACGTGTCCTTCTCCCTGGAAAAGGGAGAATTTGCCGCAGTCGTGGGGGAATCCGGCTCCGGCAAGAGCACCCTGCTCAACTGCATCGGCGCTCTGGACACCCCCACTTCCGGCGAAGTCCGGATGGACGGGCAGGACCTGTTCTCCATGGGGGAAGAAAAACGCACCGTCTTCCGGCGGCGGAATATCGGCTTCATTTTCCAGTCCTTTCAGCTTGTCTCCGAGCTGAATGTGGAGCAGAACATCATCTTTCCCCTGCTCTTGGACTATAAGAAACCGAATCCCGACGCTGTCCAGGAGATTCTGGAGCTGCTGGGCCTGACCTCCCGCCGGAATCACCTGCCCAACCAGCTCTCCGGCGGCCAGCAGCAGCGGGTGGCCATCGGCCGGGCGCTGATTACAAAGCCCAAATTGATCCTGGCCGACGAGCCTACAGGAAATCTGGACAGCAAGAACAGCCGCGATGTCATGGAGCTGCTGACCCAGGCGTCCCGGCATTATCAGCAGACCATTCTGATGATCACCCACAACCGAAACCTGACCGCTTCCGTGGATCGCGTTTTCCAGGTGGCGGACGGCGTACTGACGGACTTGGGAGGGGAAGCGGATGAAACACTTTCTTGACCTGATCCCCATCTCAGCAAAGGTACACCGGAAACAGAACCGGATGTCCATCCTCTGCATTATCCTGTCCGTATTCCTGGTAACCACTATTTTCGGCATGGCGGATATGTTTATCCGCAGCCAGATCTTACAGGCCCAGCGGGACGATGGCAGCTGGCATATCGGCCTGAGAAACATCAGCGCTGAGAACGCGACGTTGATGGCGGCCCGGCCCGACATTGCGGTGATTTCCCCCTATGGCACTTTGAATTTTGGCGCCAATCTGGGCTATACCATGGGAGGAAAGGAGGCGGTGATCTTCGGCAGCGAGGAAGCCCTTGTCACAAAAATTTTTCCTGATATGCTGACGGAGGGCGCTTACCCACAGGCAGAGGGCGGCGCGCTGGTCACAGAAAACGCCAGGGAGATGATGGGCCTCCACATTGGGGACGAGGTAACATTGCACACCCCGGATGGGACTTCACTCCACTATCAGATCACTGGATTTGTAGGGAACTCCTCCGGCTTGATGCGCAGCGACGCCTATGGGCTTTTCTTGTGTATGGAAGATTATTGTGCAGTCTACCCCGGCGTCACAGAGGGGGCACCCGCCGATTTTGACATTATGTACTATGTCCAATTCTCCCATACCCGGGATATCCAAGGAAGCATCAAAAATCTCAAGTCGGCCTTTCAGCTGTCAGATGGCCAGGTATCCGAAAACACAAAGCTGCTGGGCCTGCTGGGACAGAGTCGGGACAGCTTTATGATGTTCATCTATGCGGCGGCAGGGATTCTCTTCGTTCTGGTCATGTCAGCAGGGATCCTGATGATTGCAAGCAGCCTGAACAGCAATGTGGCGCAGCGCATGGAATTTTTCGGCCTGATGCGCTGTATTGGGTCAACGCCCAGGCAGGTCATGCAGATGGTGCGCAGGGAAGCGCTCGGCTGGTGCCGCCTTGCGATCCCCGCCGGTGTGGCCTTGGGGGTCGTGGTGATATGGGTCCTGTGCGCCATCCTTCGATACCTCAGCCCAGGCTACTTTGCGGCAATGCCCGCCTTCGGTCTGAGTCTGCCCAGCGTGGCCGCCGGCGTCCTGGTGGGACTGCTGACCGTGATGCTCGCGGCCCGCTCCCCGGCAAAACGCGCCGCGAAGGTCTCGCCGCTGGCCGCGGTTTCCGGCAGCGCAGGCGAAGCCCGGCCTGTCCGGTCTGCGGCCAACACCAGACTGACACGGGTCGATACCGCCCTGGGCATCCATCACGCCGTCTCCAGCCGGAAAAACTATCTGCTCATGACCGGCTCCTTTGCCTTGAGCATCGTTCTTTTCCTCTCCTTCTCCGTAACCGTTGACTTCATGCACCACGCCTTGACGCCCCTGCAGCCCTGGACCCCGGACCTCTCCATTGTCAGCCCGGACCAGACCTGTTCTGTGGAGCATTCTCTTCTGGAGCGGCTGTATGAAATGCCGGCAGTAAAAGCCGTCTATGGGCGGATGTTTGCCTACGGCCTTCCAACGACAGGCAGCGGCACAGTATCCTCTCTTGATCTGATTTCCTATGAGTCAAAGCAGTTCGGCTGGGCCAGAGGCTACCTTCTGGATGGCTCCATTGAGGAGGTCCAAACGGAACCCGGCACAGGGCTGGTGGTGAAAGAGACCGCCAGCACAGCGCAGGTTGGCGATATCATCACCGTACAGGCAGGCGGACGGGCGCAGGAACTAAAAATTGCGGGGATCCTATCCGATTGCCCCTTCAGCAACGCCGCTGGTACAGGAATCGTTATCTGCTCCGAAGATACGTTCCGGCAAATGACGGGCCTATCCAACTACACGGTACTCGATATCCAACTGGACAGCGGAGCCTCAGACAGTGAGGTGAATGCGATCCACCGAATCGTGGGAACCCGGTACACCTTCTCGGATGAACGGCTTGGAAACAGCAGCACACGGGGCATCTATTACTGCTTCAATCTTTTTGTCTATGGTTTTCTCGTCCTGATTGCCCTGATTACGATTTTCAACGTGGTCAACAGCATCGCCATGAGTGTCGCTTCCAGAACAAAACAATATGGCGCGTTCCGGGCCATCGGACTGAGCACCCGGCAACTGTCCAAAATGGTAGTTGCAGAGGCGGGGGCCTATGCCTTGTCAGGCAGCGTGGCCGGCACTGTACTGGGCTTGTTCGCCAACAGGCTCCTGTTCGCCATGCTGATTGGGCAAAAGTGGGGCGAGCCGTGGGGCATTCCCTGGTCTGAGTTAGGAATCATCCTCCTGATCCTCCTCATTTCCGTAGCCTTGGCGGTATATGGGCCCATAAAACGGATCCATAGCATGACCATCGTTGATACCATTTGCGCACAGTAATATAAATGAGCGCGGCCTCTATTCCACTATCAGAATAGAGGCCGCACAATACTTTGTTCGCTTGCACCTGTTATTTGTCCCATACATCTGAACCTCCCGTCCGTTTGAATTGCGGAGAATTCAAGGATAAACTGCCACAAAAACAGTTTATCAGTCAGATGTATGAACCAAATCAAAACAGGGTATGGATATTATATAGTTTTGGAAAATACAGAGAAAAACCGCTCACCCCACTTGTGCCGGCTGGACTTCAGCTTATATCAGGTATTGCCCGGTCACGCTGTTGGGGCTGCCGGCAATTTCCTCCAGCGTCCCGGCCGCAACCACACATCCGCCCGCCTCACCGCCGCCGGGACCCATATCGATGATGTAATCGGCGTTACGGATCACGTCCAGGTCATGCTCGATCACTACCACTGTGGCCTCATGCTCCACCAGGGTCTGGAACACTCCCAACAGGGTCCGCACATCCAGGGGGTGCAGTCCAATCGTAGGCTCATCAAAGACAAAGACGGAATCTGACTGGCTTTTCCCCATCTCGCTGGCCAGCTTCAGCCGCTGGGCCTCGCCGCCAGACAGGCTTGGCGTTTCCTCCCCCAGCGTCAGATACCCCAGGCCCAGGTCCTTCAGCACCTCCAGCCGTTGGCAAACTAATTTCAAATCTTTGCAGGTCTCCAGGGCCGAGTTGACATTCATCGCCATCAGCTCCGGCAGAGAGCAGTCTCCACGCTTCACCTGATATGCCTCCCGTCCATACCGGGAACCGCGGCAATCCGGGCAAGGGATGGTCACATCAGGCAAAAACTGCACATCCAGGTCAATCGTCCCCGTGCCATCGCAAACCGGACAGCGCAGCTTTCCGGTGTTATAGGAAAAATCCCCGGCCCTGAACCCCAGCTCCTTTGCGTCCGGGGTCCTGGCGAAAATTTTCCGCAGCTCGTCATGGACATTGGCGTAAGTGGCCACTGTGGAGCGGACATTGACGCCGATGGGGGTGGCGTCAATGAGCTTTACCTGACGGATACCCTCTGCCTCCAGCTTCAGGACGTGCTCCGGCAGCGTGGTCCCACCGGATAACGCTGCCAGTCCGGGAACCAGGCTCTCCAGGATCAGCGTGGTCTTGCCGGAGCCGGACACGCCTGTCACCACTGTCAGCCGTCCCTTGGGGATATCCACCTTCAAGGGCTTCACCGTGTGGATGGCGGCAGTGGAGAGGTGTATCCTGCCCAGCGCGAACAGCTCCCCGGCGCAGGCTCGGTCCCTGACATGGATATCCGCCGTCCCGGCCAGGAACGGGCCAATTGGGGACGCCCTGTTTTGGGCAATTTCCGGGATCGTCCCCTGGGCCACCACCTGCCCGCCGTTGGCCCCTGCCTGGGGACCCATCTCAATCAGCCAATCCGCCTGGGACAAGATCTGAGTGTCGTGGTCCACCAGGATCACCGAGTTCCCATCTGCCACCAGATCGCGCATCACGCCGGTCAGTCCCACGATGTTGGAGGGATGCAGGCCGATGGAAGGCTCGTCCAGCACATAGAGCACCCCGGTGGTGCGGTTGCGCACCGCCCGGGCCAGCTGCATCCGCTGCCGCTCCCCGGTGGAGAGCGTGGAGGCGGCGCGGTCCAAAGACAGGTAGCCCAGTCCCAGGTCCATCAGCCGCTTGGCCACAGTCTGGAAGGATCGGCAGATGCTCTCCGCCATGGGGCGCATCTCCTCCGGCAGGGAGGCGGGCACCCCGGCCACCCACTCCTTCAGCCTGGAGAGGGGCATCTGACAGGCCTGATCCAGGGAAATGCCCCGGAGTCTCGGCGCCCTTGCGGCCGCCGACAGCCGGGTGCCGCCGCAGTCGGAGCAGACGCCCTGCTTCAAAAACTTCTCCACCCGCTTCATACCCTTCTCGTCCTTCACCTTGGACAGGGCGTTTTCCACCGTGTAGGTGGCATTGAAGTAGGTGAAATCCATATCCCCCGCCGCGCCGCTGGTCTTGTTCTGATAGATGATATTCTTTTTGACGGCGGGACCGTGGAAGACGATCTCCCGCTCCTCCGCCGTCAGCTCCCGGAAGGGCACGTCAGTCCGCACCCCCATCTCCCGGGCGATGTCCTTCATCAGCGACCACATCAGGGTCTGCCACGGGGCCACCGCTCCCTGGTCGATGGACAGGGACTCGTCGGGCACTAAAGTGGATTCGTCCACAGTACGCACGATTCCGGTGCCGCCGCAGGTGGGGCAGGCTCCCTGGCTGTTGAAAGCCAGCTCCTCCGCCCCTGGGGCCCGGACCGATTCACCGCACTCTGGGCAGAAGATGGACTGTTCCGCCGCCACAGCCAGAGTGGGCGGCAGATAGTGCCCGTTGGGACAGCGGTGGCTGGCCAGCCGGGAGAACATCAGCCGCAGGCTGTTCAAAAGCTCCGTCCCCGTGCCGAAGGTGGAGCGGATCCCGGGGACGCCGGGCCGCTGGTGGAGGGCCAGGGCGGCGGGGACATAGAGCACCTCGTCTACCTGGGCCTTGGCGGCTTGGGTCATCCGCCTTCTCGTGTAGGTAGACAGGGCCTCCAGATAGCGCCGGGACCCCTCGGCGTACAGGACGCCCAGCGCCAGGGAGGACTTCCCGGAGCCGGATACCCCGGCGATGGCGACGATCTGATTGAGGGGAACATCCACGTCGATATTTTTCAGGTTGTGAACCCGTGCCCCGCGTACTTTTATGATTTCTGGCATTGCTGTCTCCTCCTTGGTATCCTGGTGCATCTGCGGTTCCTTCACATATAGCCTGCCGCAGTCCGAAACACTGTCAGTATAATACCCACCCCGGCGCTATCGCAAGACCATATCGCAAACTTAACCAACGGTTAAGAAGAGGACTGTCGTGGAATTAAAACTTGGCGCCGGCGGCCAGCAGCGAGAAAACACGCTCAGCCAGTGAACCGAGAGACAATTTTCAAGAGTGAAATCAAAAAAACTCTTGACCTTCCACAAACCGGAAGGTGTACGATTCACATAAGGAGGTAACCTATCAGGAATAAAAAACACCGGGGCCTCATCATCCTTGCCTTAGCCGCTGCTATTTTGGCCGTCACCTTTGCTTTCAATCTCTGACCGTACAAAAATACCGACCCTGCACAATGCTTCAATCGAAAGGAGACTATTCATGCTTCGCATTAAACACTATTCCAAAACTTACCCAGGCGGCAAGAGAGCCGTGGATGACCTGACCCTCCATGTCCGACCCGGTGAGATCTACGGCTTCATTGGCCACAACGGAGCTGGTAAGACCACTACCCTGCGGGCGGTGGCGGGGGTGATGGACTTCACCGAAGGGACCATTACCATCGACGGCCATAATATCAAAAAAGACCCGGTGGGCGCCAAGCGCGTCACCGCCTTTTTGCCGGACAACCCGGACCTCTATGAATTTATGAAGGGTATTGACTACCTCAACTTCATCGCCGACCTATATGACATCCCAGCAGGTCAGCGAACCGCCGACATCGGCAAGTACGCTGATGCCTTTGAGCTGACAGGAAATTTAGGCTCTCCCATCGGCAGCTACTCCCACGGAATGCGGCAGAAGCTGGCCCTGATCTCAGCCTTCATCCGCCGTCCCAGGCTGCTGATCCTGGACGAACCCTTTGTGGGCCTGGATCCCGCCGCCGCCCATCTGATGAAAGGCTATCTGGCGGAGCTGTGCCAGGGAGGCTCGGCGGTGTTTTTCTCCACCCATGTGCTGGAGGTGGCGGAGAAGCTGTGCCACAAAATTGCCATCATCAAACACGGGCGGCTGGTAAAATCCGGTCCTACGGCGGAGCTGGTGGGCGATTCCTCCCTGGAGGACGTGTTCCTGGAGCTGGAGGGAGAGAAATGAAGAAGTTTCTCACTTTGCTGAAGGTGAGCATCCAGTCTATGCTGCTCTCCTCCACCAATTCCCGGGGCCGCAGCCGGAAAAAGGCGGCCACCGGCCTGGGCGCTGTCGTGGTCATTGCCGGCCTGGGCCTCTACCTCTCCGGTTTTTACAGCTACATGCTGATGCAGGCGTTGGCCCCCTCGCACATGGAGATATTGGTGTTCATCTTTATGGGCATGGCCGCCCTGGTGGGCGGGCTGCTGTTCACCACCTTCGCCGTCAAGGGCGTGGTGTTTGGTGGGAAGGACAACGACCTGCTGCTGAGTATGCCGGTGTCCTCCACCCTGCTGATGGCCAGCCGGGTGACGGCCATCTACCTGGAAAACCTGCTGTTCTCCGCCTTTGTGCTGCTCCCCGCCGGGGTGGTCTGCACGATGCTGACCCAGAGCGGCGTGGGGCACAGCCTTCTCTTTTGGGTGCGGCTTGTCATCGCGGCCCTGACCCTCCCTCTGCTGGATACGGCGCTGTCGGTCCTGCTGGGGGCGCTGGTAGCCTTTCTGTCCGCCAGGGTATCCAAGGGTGCGCTGGGACAGAACATTGTGACTGGCTTATTTCTGGTTGTGGTGTTCTATTTTTCCTTTAACCTCAACGGGATGCTCGGCAGCCTCGCCGCCAACCCCGCCGGGGCAAAAGACGCCCTCTCCTGGGCCGCGCCCCTGCTGTGGATGGGCGAGGGCATCATG
Source organism: Oscillospiraceae bacterium 44-34 (assembly GCA_041223805.1). Lineage (GTDB taxonomy): Bacteria > Bacillota > Clostridia > Oscillospirales > Oscillospiraceae > Lawsonibacter. The sequence continues at coordinate 34,418 of JBCLQX010000027.1, forward strand.
GGGGACTGGGGGCTGCTGCTGGCCTTTGCCGTGTGCTGCATAATCCCCTTTGCCCTTGTGGTGTTCGGCTTAGGCCGGGTCTACCGGCAGGCAGTCACAGCCTTCGCCGCACGATCTGCCCAGAGCAACTATAAGCTCTCCGCTCAGTCCGCCTCCAGCCAGAAAAAGGCCCTTTTGCGGAAGGAGGCCCAGCGGTTCTTTGGCACGCCCATGTACTTCTGGAATGCCGGCCTTGGCCTGATTATGCTGCTGGCCGCTGGAGCGGCATCCCTGGTGATGCGGGAGAAGCTGCTTGCCTTTGTTGGTATGGAAGATTTCCCCCTGCTGCCCATGGCGGCGGCTGTGATCTGCTTCTGCCTGTGTACCTGTCCGATTGCGGCCCCCTCTGTCAGCCTGGAGGGGAAGTACCTCTGGATTCTGCGGGAGGCTCCCATGCCGGGCAGTACGCTGCTGTGGGTCAAGGCAGGGTTCCAGCTGCTGCTCACCCTCCCCTGTACCGTAATTTCCGGGGCGTGCATCTCCATCGCGCTGAGGTTCCAGCTGTGGCAGGGGGCAGCGCTTCTGATCTCGGCCCTGCTCTTTGCGGTGGGCCACGCTATGTTTGGGATGCTGATGGGGCTGACCTTCCCCAAACTGGACGCGGTCAATGAGACCGTGGTCATCAAGCAGTCCCTGGCCACCACTTTGGCTATGTTCGTCCCTATGGCGGCACTGGCCGCGGCGGGCGGGCTGTACTGGCTGGGCAGTCAGACGGCGGGCTGGACCGCGTTGGCCCTCCCGATCCTGCTGTTTGCCCTGCTGACGGCGGTGTGTGCCGCTGTCCTCTCCAAACGCGGCCCGCTCATGCTCCAGGCACTGTAAGTCCAAACCTCCGGCTAAGCCGGAGGCTTGAGCAGGCCCTATAAGGGTCTGCTACGGACAAAAGCCCCTTAAGGGACCCCGAACGGTCTGCCGACCGCATTTCTTTCACGGGCCACCCCTTAAGGGGTATTTATTTATGCCTTCTTATTCTCGCGACCCGTAAACGGGTCAACAAATTCTTTTAAGCCAATCCGGTCAGCCATTTGATCCGCTTGCAACTGGTTGCGTATATATTCCGCTGCTTGCTTTTTATTTCTGCCAACCGTATCTACATGATACCCCCTTGCCCAAAAATTTCTATTTCCATATTTGTACTTCAAATTTGCATGCCTATCAAATATCATCAAACTGCTTTTCCCTTTCAAATATCCCATTATCTGGGATACGCTATATTTGGGCGGGATACTTGCCAGCATATGGATATGATCTGGACATGCTTCTGCCTCAACGATCTCAATTCCCTTTTGTTGGCATAATTTCCTTAATATTACCCCTATGGCTTCTGCTCCCATCTCTACCGCCGCCATCACCTTGCGCATTTCTATCTCGTAATCCTTGCAGTCCTGGGATACACCCAAGTTTACATTGATTTTAGGGAAACGCTGATTTAATCCCCCCAAATGATAAAAGATGTGATAAAATAAGGGAAAGGGGGCGCTGGGTAT
>JBCLQX010000028.1:0-35596 GCA_041223805.1 Oscillospiraceae bacterium 44-34
GGCCCACTGAGATCAGGGCGAGGTCCGGCCTCACCGCCTCCAGCAGTTCCCGGGTATTGGAGGTATTAGAGCCGTGGGGGGGGGGCCCCCCCCCCCCCCCCCCCCGCCTCTTGATTTCAGAGAGAAAGGAGCGATCCCATGCGCAGTAAAGGCCGCAACCGGTTTATCGCCCTGTGTGTGGCTCCGGCGACCATCCTGTTCTTCCTCTTTATGGTCATGCCCACCTTCAACGTGTTCCGCATGTCCCTGTTTCAGCGGGGGGCCTACTCCCCCACTGAGACCTTTGTGGGACTGAACAACTTCAAAGTTCTGTTCAAGGATGTGAAGTTTATCACCTCCATGCAGAACACCATCCTGCTTATCGTCACCGTGACTGTAATTACCTTCTTTTTCGCCATTGTTTTCGCCGCCATTCTCACCCGCGAGAAGATCAAAGGGCAGAACTTCTTCCGCATCATCTTCTACATCCCCAACATCCTCTCCGTGGTTGTCATCGCCGGTATTTTCTCCGCCGTCTATAAACCGGAAAACGGAATGCTCAACAGCATCCTCTCCATGTTCTCCGGCCAGGATATCATGATCCTGTGGAAGGATCAGCCCATGGTCATCGTCAGCATTATCATCGCCATGGTGTGGCAGGCCATCGGCTACTATATGGTCATGTATATGGCTTCCATGTCCGCCGTCCCTGTGGACCTCTACGAGTCCGCCGGTCTGGACGGCGCGGGGCGGCTGAATCAGTTTTTTGAGATCACTCTGCCCCTGATCTGGACCAATATCCGCACCACCCTCACCTTTTTCATCATCTCCACCATCAATATGGCGTTCCTGTTTGTCAAAGCCATGGTGGCCAAGGGGATGGCCGACGTGGGCCTGAGCTTCATGTACGCCCAGAAAGATGAGGGCCTCTACGGCTACGCCATGGCCGCCGGTGTGATCATCTTCCTGTTCTCCTTCACCCTGTCCGCCGTGGTGAACCACGCCACCAAGCGCGACGTGCTTCAGATGTGAGAGGGGAGGACGGACTTATGAAAAAAGGAAATTCCGCGGATACCCTGTATAAAGCGTTTGTCTATGTGGTGCTCATCACCTTGGCGGTGGTTATCATTGTGCCGGTAGCCTGGGTCTTTCTTGCCTCCATCAAGCAGAACAGCGAGTTCTACGGCAATCCCTGGGCCCTGCCCGCCGCCTTCTATTGGCAGAACTTTGTGGACGCCTGGAATGCCGCAAGCATGGGCAGCTACATGCTCAATTCGGCTATCGTCACCGCACTGGCCCTGGGAATTCTCCTGGTGGTGGCCCTGCCGGCGGCCTACTGCCTGTCCCGCTTCCGCTTCCGGGGCAGCAAATTCCTGAATACCGCCTTTATGGCCGGGCTGTTTATCAACGTCAACTACATTGTTGTGCCCATCTTCCTCATGCTGCGGGACTGGGACAGCTGGATGAAGTATCTCTTCAAGCTGAACAACATCTTCATGAACAACCTGGTGACTCTGGCCGTGGTCTACGCCGCCACCGCCCTGCCCTTCACCGTCTATCTGCTGTCCGGCTACTTTGCCACCCTGCCCCACGACTTTGAGGAGGCCGCCTATATCGACGGCGCGGGCTACGGCGTTACTATGGTGAAGGTGATCTTCCCTATGGCCCAGCCATCCATCCTCACCATTATCCTGTTTAACTTCCTGTCCTTCTGGAACGAGTACATCATCTCCATGACCCTGATGAACAGCGCCACCGGGCAGAAGACCCTTCCGGTGGGCCTGTTGAATCTGATGCAGGCCTCCCAGTCGGCGGCCCAGTACGGGCGGCTGTACGCCGGCCTGGTGCTGGTGATGTTGCCCACCCTGATTCTCTACATGTGTGTGCAGAAGAAGCTGACCCAGGGCATGACCGTGGGCGGACTGAAAGGGTAAGGTGAAGATATGAATTTTTGGAAAGAGCATAGTCAACTCAGGATCATCCTGATGCTGGTCACATTCGTGCTGGGCATGGTCCTGATTATCCGGGGCTGGATGATGACCGGCCAGATGGCTGGCCTGGTCCTGATGCTGGTGGGGGTCGCCCTGATTCTGGCCACCCTGTACCTCTATAACGCCCGCTTCGCGGACAGAAAAAACCATTGAGAGGAGAAGCTATGACCGATATACATAAGATGGGCCGGGTGACCATCCCCACCGACGTGGACGTGGTGCCCGAGACCCTGGAGCTGGTCAAGCGCTGGGGGGCCGATGCCATCCGGGACTGCGACGGCACCGACTACCCCGAGGAGCTGAAGGGGGTGGACGCAAAGGTCTACTCCACCTACTATACCACCCGGAAGGACAACGCCTGGGCCAAGGCCAACCCGGACGAGGTCCAGCAGTGCTACATTATGACGGGCTTCCACACCGCCTCCGGCGGACAGCTGTCCATCCCCCTGATGCAGGGGGTGAGCACTGAGCTGATGGAGGTCAACACCCGGGACGATATCAAGCGCTGGTGGGAGGTGGTGGACCGCACCACCGGACAGGCCCTGGAGGAGGCCGCATGGCGGTATGAGGACGGAAGTGTCATCATCGACGCCCCGGAGGCCTTCCACGACTACACCGTCAGCTTCCTGGCCTATCTGATCTGGGACCCGGTCCACATGTACAACGCCGTCACCAACGGCTGGACCAACTTTGAGCATCAGATCACCTTCGACGTCCGTCAGCCCAAGACCCGGAAGTTCACCATGGAGCGGCTGCGGAAGTTCATCGCCGATCATCCCTATGTGGACGTGATCCGGTACACCACCTTCTTCCACCAGTTCACCCTGGTCTTCGACGAGCTGAAGCGGGAGAAGTATGTGGACTGGTACGGCTATTCCGCCTCCGTCTCCCCCTATATCCTGGAGCAGTTCGAGAAGGAGGTGGGATACAGGTTCCGCCCCGAGTTCATCATCGACCAGGGCTATTACAACAACCAGTACCGGGTCCCCTCCAAGGAGTTCAAGGACTTCATGGCCTTCCAGCGCCGGGAGGTGGCCAAGCTGGCTAAGGAAATGGTGGACATCACCCACGAGCTGGGCAAGGAGGCCATGATGTTCCTGGGCGACCACTTCATCGGCACCGAGCCCTATATGGACGAGTTCAAGTCCATCGGCCTGGACGCGGTGGTGGGCTCGGTGGGCAACGGCTCCACCCTGCGGCTTATCTCCGACATCCCCGGGGTGAAGTACACCGAAGGGCGCTTCCTGCCCTACTTTTTCCCCGACACCTTCCACGAGGGGGGCGACCCTGTCCGGGAGGCCAAGGAGAACTGGGTCACCGCCCGCCGGGCCATTTTGAGAAAGCCCATCGACCGCATTGGCTACGGCGGCTATCTGAAGCTGGCCTGCCAGTTCCCCGAGTTCATCGACTATGTGGAGAGCGTCTGCGACGAGTTCCGGGAGCTCTATGACAACATCAAGGGCACCACCCCCTACTGCGTCAAGACGGTGGCCGTCCTCAACAGCTGGGGCAAGGCCCGGTCCTGGGGCTGTCACATGGTCCACCACGCCCTGTATCAGAAGCAGAACTACTCCTACGCCGGAGTGATCGAGGCCCTGTCCGGGGCCCCCTACGACGTGAGGTTTATCAGCTTCGACGAGGTAAAGGCCAACCCCTCTGTGCTGGACGGAGTGGACGTGCTGGTCAACGTGGGCGACGGCGACACCGCCCACACCGGCGGGGCCATCTGGGAGGACCCGACTGTCTCCGCCGCGGTGAAGCGGTTCGTCTACAACGGCGGCGGCTTCATCGGCGTGGGCGAGCCTACCGGCCACCAGTACCAGGGCCGCTATCTTCAGCTGTCTGGTATACTGGGCGTAGAAAAAGAGACCGGTTGTACCTTGGGTTATGACAAATACAACTGGGAGGAACACCCGGAGCACTTTATTCTGGCGGACTGCCAGGGAGCGGTGGACTTCGGCGAGGGCAAAAAGAGCATCTATGCCCTGGAGGGGGCTCAGGTTCTGGTCCAGCGGGACAGGGAGGTCCAGCTGGCGGTGAACGAGTTCGGCAAAGGCCGGGCGGTGTACATCTCCGGGCTGCCCTACTCCTTTGAGAACAGCCGCCTGCTCCACCGGGCCGTCCTCTGGTCCGCCCATAGCGAGGAGCAGCTGAACCTGTGGCTGTCCTCCAACTACAACGTGGACGTCCACGCCTATGTAAAGAACGGCAAGTTCTGCGTGGTAAACAACACCTATGAACCCCAGACCACCACCGTCTACCGGGGGGACGGCTCCAGCTTCCAGCTGGACCTGTCTGCCAACGAGATCCGCTGGTACGAGATTTAAACTGATGGGCCCGTCCCCCAAAAGGGGATGGGCCCATTTTTTCTGCCGATGTATTTTATTCCCGATGGGGACGCTTAATAGGCCACGCCCCACAAAATGGAGTGCTTGGCGGGCTTGCCGCAACAGACGCACACGTCGGAGACACGCTCCTGCTCCAGAGGCATACACCGAGAGGTGACCCCGGACTGTTCCTTCATAGCCAACTCGCAGTCCAGCCCGCCGCACCACATGGTTTTGGCAAAGCCGCCCTCGCGCTCCATGAAGGTCTTGACCTCCTCCAGAGTCATGCACACCCGGGTGTGGTCCTCCAGGTTCTTTTTGGCACGGGCGTAGAGGCCCTTATGGACCTCGTCCAGCAGCCATTTCACGTCCTCCTCCAGCTCGCTGAGGGGAACAAACACCTTCTCCCCGGAATCCCGGCGGCAGATGCAGCATTGGCCCTTCTCCATATCCTTGGGGCCGATCTCCACCCGCAGGGGAACGCCTTTCATCTCATACTCGGCGGCCTTCCAGCCCATGGACTGGTCGGAGCTGTCCATCTTTGCCCGGATGCCCGCCTTTTTCAGTCGCTCCAGCAGGGCGGAGGCGGCCTCCAGGACGCCCTCCTTGTGCTGGGCCACGGGGATGACCATGGCCTGGACGGGGGCGATGCGGGGGGGCAGCACCAGGCCGTTGTTGTCGCCGTGGGTCATAATGATGCCGCCGATCATCCGGGTGGACACTCCCCAGCTGGTCTGGTGGGGGTGGTGGAGCTGGTTGTCGCTGCCGGTGAAGGTGATGTCGAAGGCCTTGGCGAAGCCGTCGCCGAAATAGTGGCTGGTGCCGCTCTGGAGGGCCTTGTGGTCGTGCATCATGCACTCCACAGTGTAGGTCTCCTCGGCGCCGTTGAACTTCTCCTTGTCGGTCTTCCGGCCCTTTACCACCGGCATGGCAAGCACGTTCTCCAGAAAGTCGGCGTAGACGTTGAGCATCCGCATGGTCTCCTCCCGAGCCTCCTCGGGGGTGGCGTGCATGGTGTGGCCCTCCTGCCACAGGAACTCCCGGTGGCGCAGGAAGGGACGGGAGGTCTTCTCCCACCGCAGGACGGAGCACCACTGGTTATACAGCTTGGGCAGGTCCCGGTGGGAGTGGATCACGTTTTTGTAGTGCTCGCAGAACAGGGTCTCGGAGGTGGGGCGGATACAGTACTTCTCCTCCAGTTTCTCGCTGCCCCCCAAGGTTACCCAGGCGCACTCGGGAGCGAAGCCCTCCACATGATCCTTCTCCTTCTGGAGCAGGCTCTCAGGGATGAGCATGGGCAGATATACGTTCTCGTGGCCTGTCTCCTTGAACTTCCGGTCCAGCTCCGCCTGGATGTTCTCCCAGATGGCGTAGCCATAGGGGCGGTAAATGAACATGCCCTTGATGGAGGAGTAGTCGATGAGCTCCGCCTTTTTGCACACGTCGGTGTACCACTGAGCAAAGTCCACCTCCATATCGGTGATCTGCTCCACCTGCTTTTTGTTTTCCTTGGCCATAGCATCTCAGTCCTTTATGTTAAAATAGGCGTATTGATATCAGCCCTTCTATTCTATAAATGATCCGGAATAAAGTCAAGAGAAAGGCGTAAAAAACCGCCTTTCCTCCACCGGTCAGACGGTCTGTTATACCTCCGCCTCAAAGGGCTCCGCGAACCGGAACCCCTCCGCTTCCATTGCGGCATAGTGCTCCTCCAGCAGCTTTCCCATGCCATAGAACATCTCGCAGTCCTCCAGGGATTCCTGCATCTGGCCGTCGTCGTTGTTGTCGTTGAAGCCGCAGGCCCTGTTGCCAATCATGTACACCCGCATATCGTCGTCAGCAATCATCCATTTGCGGTAGTCACAGGTGGTGGATACCACAAAGCAGTACCGGGCCTGTCCGTCCTCCAGGTGGCCGCAGTTGATTTCAAGCTGAATCTGATAATAGGGGCTTTCAAAATCAATCTGCTCCACAAAAAACTCCTGTACGGTGTGCTCCGCCGTCTTGCCGTACACATCCACCTTGCAGAGATGGCGGTAGAGCGCAGCCCAGCCCGTCTCAAACAGCTTGTTGAAGTGGTTCAGCACATAGCGGACCACCCGCTCTGTCTGGTCCATGTTTTCCTCGGTCAGATTCCAGATGATCACGTCCAGGTTGAAGTCCCGCTTCAAATAGGGGGTATCCAGGGAAAACCGAACCTTGACCAGGGGGCCGCCGTCCTCCTCTTGGAGGGGGATGAAGTCCCGAATATTCAACTCCTCTAGGGCGATAGGCTGCTTGTCTTGCGAGTACATGACAATTTCCTCCTTTAGATTCTACTCCAGCGTCCCGTCACAGAACGCGCAGCAGTCCTTGCCGCCCACCTTCTTTACCAGAGGGGGCAGGTAGGGCTGGGTCTGGGTAATGCACCGGGGGTTGCGGCAGACCGGCTTTGCCCCGATCTCCACCGCCTCCGTCCGCTCCAGCCGGGGCTGGTTGGCCAGGTCGGCCAGCAGGGCCATTCGGGCGAACATGCCGTACCGGGCCTGTTCAAAGTACACCGCCCGGGGGTCGTCGTCCACATCCACCGTAATCTCATCCACCCGGGGCAGGGGGTGCATCACCAGCATGTGCTCCTTGGCCCGGTCCAGCTTACGGCGGGTGAGGATATAGACCCCCTTGCACCGCTCATACTCCAGCGGGTCCACGAACCGCTCCCGCTGGATGCGGGTCATGTACAGCACGTCCAGCTGGGGGATAACCGCCTCCAGGCCGGTGACCTCAGTAAAGCGCATATTGTTTTCCTGCATGAAGGTGCGCATGTAGTCGGGAACGGCCAGCTCCCGGGGGGAGATGAGGAAAAAGCGGATGTCCTGAAATTTGGCCAGGGCCTTGATGAGGGAGTGGACGGTGCGGCCGTTTTTCAGGTCGCCGCACAGGCCCACCGACAGCCCGTCCACCTTGCCCAGCCGGCGGGTGATGGTGGTCAGGTCGGCGGTGGTCTGGGTGGGGTGCATATGGCCGCCATCGCCAGCGTTCACCACGGGGACGTGGGAGTACAGGGAGGCTGCCTTGGCCGCCCCCTCCCAAGGGGTACGCATGACCACCACGTCGGCGTAGCCCGACACCATCTTGATGGTGTCTTTCAATGTCTCGCCCTTGGCCACCGAGGAGGAATTGGGGTCGGCAAAGCCGAACACCGTCCCGCCCAGGCGGAGCATGGCGGTCTGGAAGGAGAAGTTGGTGCGGGTGGAGGGCTCGTAAAACAAGGAGGCCATTACCCTGCCCCGGCAGGCTCCGATGAATTGAGCGGGGTCGTCCATAATTTCACTGGCCCGGGCATAAAGCTCGTCCCACTCCTGGCGGCTCAGGTCTCCAAAGTCAATCAAATGACGCATTTCTCCCGCTCCCTTTTCCTTTTTTCTTCCAGCTATCCTACCATAAAGCGGCGGTTTTCGCAAGCGGGGAAATTGCTTGCCGCGTAAATTTGAAAAGCATCAGGCAATACCGATCGGTAGGTCATGCGGGGCAGGATGGTCAACTCTGTACATCCCCATCAGGGAATAAAACTTAAAATAATAAACTTGAATCCCGGCGGCGGCTGTGCTACAATAAAGCCATTACCCGCCTCCGGCGGACAGAAAGGAAGTAATCCCCATGTTCAAGAGGAAGGGCCGCCTACTGGCCGGCGCGCTGTGCGCCATGCTGACGGCCATGCTGATCGTGCCCGTCTCCGCCCACGGCTGTCACGGCGGACGGAGCCAGGGACACCACGGCGGGTACCGGCAAAGCGTTCAGACCACCGTCACTGTCTGCCCCTATGAGGACTGCGCCGAGGCCGGACGCCACACCCACAACGGCGTGATTTACTGCGGCTACGGCCACGACTCCGGCGTGTGCGACAACAACTGCCGGGCCCTGTGCCCCTATGAGGACTGCACCGAGGCCGGACGCCACACCCACGACGGCACAGCTTACTGCGGCTATGACCACGGCTGCGGCTACTGCGACGGCACCTGTCTGGCCCTGTGCCCCTATGAGAACTGCGGCATCGCCGGCCGGCACACCCACTACGGCACTGGCTACTGCGGTGCCCACCACGACGGCGGCTACTGTGACAACTCCTGCGCTGTCAGCGTTTCCCACGGGCACGGCTGCGGCCGCTGGGCCTGAAACCATCCAGGTATAAAATCCCTCCGATCTCATACCCTAACGGGGAGAAACGGAGGGGTTTTTCTTGTTGTGGTTCTGGAGCTTTGTGACATACGGGTTTCTGGGCTTCCTTCTGGAGGTTTCCTTTGCGGCGGCGGTGGGCGGACGGCCCGACCGAAAGGGGCTGTGGGTGCTCCCCCTGTGCCCGGTATACGGGGCGGGGGCCTGTCTCATCCTGGCCCTGCCCGGCTGGGTGGACGAGCGGCCCTGGCTGCTGTTTCTGCTGGGCGGGGTGACGGCCACGGCGGCGGAGTATCTGGCGGCCCTTTGGCATGAGAAAGTCCTGGGGGTGTCTTTCTGGAGCTACGACGGCCTGCCCGGCAATTTTCAGGGAAAGGTCTGCCTGCCATTCTCCCTGGCCTGGGGGACGCTGTCTTTGGGGCTGGTGTATGGGGTCCACCCGGTCCTGGCCCCCTGGCTGGCCCGGGTCCCCGCTCCGGTGAGTTGGGCGGCGCTGGCCACCCTCCTCACCGACGGCCTGCTCACCGCAGCCCTCCTGCGGCGATCGGGAGACACGGGCAGCCTGCGGTGGTATCAATAAAAAGCAGCCGCCGGAATGGACCCGGCGGCTGCTTTTTACTCCTCGTAGTCGTCGTATTCAGAGGCGCAGGCGGTGTGTTGGAGCTTTCCCTTGGCGTTGTCGTACAGTTCGGTCAGGCCGTCCCAGTAGGCGATGACGGCGCAGACCGCGGCGGCAGCGGCCAGGGACAGGGCCACGATTTTCAGTACAAAGCGGGCAACTTTCATATACAGATACCTCCCATGCAAAACTGTTATCCCTAGTTTACATGATAGCGGGGGAAAAAACAATCGTTTTTGAAAAATTTTAATGATTTTCTGCTGGGGGACAGCTCCGGTACCGGCCGCCCGCCTCCGGGATCACCCCCCGGGCCTCCATCAGCTGCTCCACGGTGACAAAGCAGTAGCCCTTTGCCAGCAGGGAGTCCACCACCCGGAGGGCGGCCGTCTCTGAGCTGGGAAAGAGGTCGTGCATGAGGATGATGTCCCCGTCGGACACGTGCTCCACCACGGCGGCGGTGATCCGGTCCACGTCGTCGTCCTTCCAGTCTTCCGGGTCCACCGACCACAGGACGATGGGACCGCCGCACCAGCTCCGGGACGCCTGGTCGATCTGACCATAAGGAGGACGGAGCCAGTACTCCCCCTCCCCCAGGAGGTTGGAGATGAGGGCGCGGGTCTTGCCCACCTGGAGGTCAAAGTCAGCTCTGGACAGCCCCTGGAGGCTCACATGGTCATAGGTGTGGAGGCCGATCTGGTGGCCGTCCGCCGCCATGCGGCGGACCAGGTCCTCATTTCCCGGAATTCGGCTGCCCACCAGGAAGAAGGTGGCGGGCACCTCCCGCAGCTCCAGGCCGTCCAGCAGGGGACCGGTGGTGGAGGAGCGGGGCCCGTCGTCAAAGGTGAGGGCCACCAGGGGCGGACCGTCCAGCGTCACCTCTGCGGGGGCGTCCGCCGGAAGGGGCATCTCCCGCCCGGGGAGCATGGATGTCAAAATCAAAAGGCACAAAAATGCCCCGAATTTTTTTCGTTTCACCGCCCGCCGCCTCCTTGACATGTTTGCTGTCAGTATGTGCTGCGGGACAGAAAATTTGCGATGAAAATTTTTCTGAAAAAAGCCGGCCCCGCCTGGAGAAGGGGAGGCCGGCTTGAAGCGTTACAGGCTGTTGATCCGGCAGAGGATGGCGGCCACCTCGGCGCGGGTGATGCTGCTGCTTCCGTTGAAGCGGCCGGCGTCGTCGCCGGAGAGAATGCCGGCCCGGTACCACTTATAGACCACGCCGCCGTGGGGGGCGCTCTCGGCCAGGTCGGGGATGGAGGTCACCGTCACCACCGCTGCCATCCGGCCGGCGGGGATGGCCCGATCCAGAATCTCCACCATGTCAAAGCGGGTGGCGGCCCGGTCGAAGTCGCTGCCCCCGATCTGACCGGCGGAGATAATGCCCCGGTCGAGGCAGTACTGGTAATAAGGGGCGTACCAGGCACCGCCTGTCTGGGGTAGAACTCCACCAGTGGCCCGGCTGTCCAGTTCATAGGCCAGCTTCAGGGCCTGGGCGATGGTCAGGCTGCCGTAGGGGGCGAAGAGGTCCTCTCCCATGCCGTTCATAACCCCGGCGGCGGCCACCTTCTCCACATCTCTCTTGAACCAGTCGCTGGAGCGGACGTCAGAGAAGGTGGGAGCGGAGCCTCCGGCCGGGATGGCCGTTACGCCGGAGCTGTCCAGCTGGTAGAATACCGGGGCGGAATTACTGGTCGTATACCAGACGACCCTGCCGTTGTAGTAGATGGGCGGACAGTCGGACAGGGAGCCTGCGGCGGTGTGAATCTCGCCGGGCTTGCCGTCAGCACCGTAAGGGAGGTAATAGAGGGTGTCGTTCACGGCGTAGCCGCTTTTGCCGTTCCACAGCATATAGCCGCCCTCCAGACCGGTGGGGGCCAGAACGGGGGTGGTGGAGCCAGGGGTCTGGGTCAGTTGGGCGCTCCAGCTCTTTCCGGAGGCCTTGTCCATCCAGTGGTAATAGGGGTAGCGCTCCCCATGGCTGCCGGTTTGGTCGTAATTGTAGGCCATGATGTAGCAATCCTCGGTTTCGGCCAGGCCGCCCAGGGAAGCGCCGGTGGCGTTGGCCCCTGTGGCCCCGGCAAAATCCATCAGGCTGGCGGAGCTGCACCAGGGGCTGTAAATGCTGCCGGTGAACCGGCCGGTGGAGGCGTCGGCGTAGTATTTGGAGAAGGCCACCCCGCGGGGATGGGCGTCGCCGTGGTCCAGGGCCACCACCCTGCCGTCCTCATCCACAAGGATGAACTGATTAAAGGAGTGGCTGATGTAGCCATAGGAGCTGTTCATCACATCGAAGTAGGAATCGGTGATGGTCATGTCCTGCTGACGCACCGCCATGGTCAGGTTGGCCTGGTGGTTGTAGCCGTCGGGGGAGCGGAACATCTCGTGGCTGGTGCGGATGTAGAGATAGCCGCCGTACTCGTCACAGCGCAGGCTGCCCGCGTCGAAGGGGACGGTGGTGTTGGCCCCCTTCAGGCTGGCCTGCCCCAGGCGGTTCCAGTCCTTGTCGTATTTGACCACCCGGATGACCTCGGCGGTGGCGCTCTCCTCCCGGTTGGTCTGCCCGAAGAAGAGGAAATTAAAGTCCTCCCCGGCGAAGAAGCCGCCCCAGACGGGCAGCTCCGGGGCGATGGTCCGGCCGGACAGGTAGCGGAAGCCGCTGTCATAGTCCTCGATGACCACCTGCCCGCCGGTGTACTCCACCCGGGTCAGGCCGCCGTCTGGGTTTTCGTAGAGGTAGGAGGTCACCGGGCTGGCCCACATGGAGTAGTCCTGGGCATTTTTGTTGCTGGACTTCACCGGTCCGTCCTCCGCCGCCCGGGCCGCCGGGACCGCGGACAGAGCCAGGGCCAGACAGCAGGCCAGGGAGAGGGCCTTGCTAAAAATTCCGCTGTGCTTGATCATGAAATATCTCCTCCGTGAGAATTTTTGACGGTAAAAAAGCCCCGTCTGTCCCATCGACAGACGGGGCGGCGTGTCCGTCTTACTGCTTGGGCACGGTTTTGGTGATGGCGGCCTTGGGGTCCTCGGTGTCAAAGACAGTCTTGGCGGCTGCGGCCAGACCGGCAATGCCCTGGAGCTCACTGGGGATGATGATCTTGGTGGCCTTGCCGTTGGCGGCGGCCATAAAGGCCTCCAGGGCCTTGATGGTCAGCACGCCCTGACCGGGAGCAGCCTCGTTAATCAGGCGGATGGCGTCGGCGGTGGCCTGCTGGACCTTCAAAATGGCCTGTGCCTCGGCCTCGGCCTCCAGGATCTTGGCCTGCTTGGCGCCCTCGGCCTGGAGGATGGCCGCCTGCTTGGCGGCGTCGGCCCGGAGGATGGCGGACTGCTTCTCGCCCTCGGCCACCAGGATCTGGGACTGCTTCTGACCCTCGGCCTGGAGGATGGATTCCCGGCGCTCCCGCTCGGCCCGCATCTGCTTCTCCATGGATTCCTGAATATCACGGGGGGGCATGATGTTCTTCAGCTCCACCCGGTTGACTTTAATGCCCCAGGGGTCGGTGGCCTCGTCCAGGAGGGCCCGCATCTTGGTGTTGATGTGGTCCCGGCTGGTGAGGGTCTGGTCCAGCTCCAGGTCGCCGATGATGTTCCGAAGGGTGGTGGCGGTGAGGTTCTCGATGGCGGACATGGGGTTCTCAATGCCGTAGGTATAGAGCTTGGGGTCGGTGATCTGGAAGTAGACCACCGAGTCGATCTGCATGGTCACGTTGTCCTTGGTGATGACGGGCTGGGGGGCGAAGTCCACCACCTGCTCCTTCAGAGACACGTTTTTTACCACCCGGTCAACGAAGGGCAGCTTAAACTTCAGGCCCTCGTTCCAGACGGTGTAGAACACGCCCAGGCGGGTGATGACATAGGCGCGGGACTGGGGTACGATCTTCACGCAGGAGCCGAAGATGATCAGCAGGACGATAATCAGACCTACAACGGGGAATACGACCTTTAAAATTTCCATAGGGTCCATAATAATCTCTCCTTTTTATACAATATGTAGTGCTACACCGTTTCTACAAAAACCTTGACGCCCTCGATGCGCCGGACCTTTACCTGGGTTCCGGCGGGGATTACCACGCCCAGCTCGCTGCGGGCGGTCCAGGTCTGCCCCAGGACGCTGACCAGGCCGGTGCCGGAGCCGTTGTCCACCGTCTCGGTGACCAGGGCGGTCTGGTCCACAACCCGGTCGGCGTTGGTAGGGGAGCGCCGGAGCTTAACCCTCCGCGACACCGCCGGACGGAGCAGCGCCAGCGCCAGGGCGGATACCGCCGCGAACACGATCAGCTGCACCCAGAACGGCCCGCCCAGCATGGCCGTCAGAAAGGCGCCCAGGGCCCCCACGGCAAACCAGATGCACACCAGGCCCACCGTGGCCGCCTCCCCCACGCACAGGGCGATAAACGCGGCCAGCCAAAAAACCTTGAATCCCACCGTAATTCCTCCTTTCGGTTCGATGGTTATATGAGGTCTTCTCTATCATATCATACCGGCGGAGAAAATACCACTGTGCCGACAAAATTTTTATCTGCTTTTAATCTATGTAAGTTCTTCCAGCGCGGCGGTGAGATGGCGGCGGTAGGCGGCCCTGGCCTCACTGGGTCCTGCCAGGGCGACGCTGCCGTCCAGCCCCAGCAGCCAGCCGAAAAATTGGGGGCTGATAACCACGGGGAGGGTGACAGTGAAGAAATCCTCCCCGTCGGGAACCATGATGATATCCTGCCCGAACCGGTCCCAAACCAGATGGGCCTTGTCCCGCCTGCCCCGGAGGGTGACCCTCAACTCCTGACCGCTGTACATGCCGAAGTGCTTCTGCCCGTATTCGGCCAGCTGAAAATCCGGGTGTTGATCCCGGCCCTCCCGGTCCAGGCTGGTGACCACGATCTCGGCCATCTTATCCACCCGGTAGTGGCGCAGCTCCTGGTGGGCGTGGTCGAAGGCCACCAGGTAGTAGTTCTCGCTGTTCCAGATCAGCCCGTAGGGGGAGGCCACATACCGTTTTCCCTCCTGCCGGAAGACCTTCTGCCGGGCGATGTCGTAGTCGAAGTATTTGAAGGTGATGGCCTTCTGTCCAGCGACGGCGGTGTGGAGCTTGTCCACGTTGTAATAGATGCTCTCGTTCATCACCTTGATCCGGCCCGAGACGTAGACCTGCCGCTGGAGCTGCCCGGCCTGGTGGACGCTGGCCAGCCCCTCCAGCTTGCGGATGAGGGCGTCGCTCTTCTTCTGGGTGATGAACCGGGAGGACTGCACCGCGTCCATGAGCAGCTTTACCTCGGGCAGCTCAAACTCCCGGGACCCGATGAACCAGCCGGGGGTCTTGCCCTTCCTGGACTGGACGTCCAGGCCGAACAGACGCAGGGCCTCCAGATCGTCGTAAATGCTCTTGCGTTCGGCCTTGATATCCTGCCGGGCCAGGCCCTCGATAATCTGAGGCACCGTGAGGGGGTGGTCCTCGTCGGTCTGCCGCAGGAGCATGCGGGACAGATGGAGCAGCTTGGTCTTTTGATTGGAGCTCTTTGCCATAATCGTATCCTCCTTTCCGGGTTTCACGCCCTATTGTGACAGAGAAAATGTCCGTTAAAACGGACTTTTAGGACCTTCCCACAGGCTGCCGGGTCACTGCCACCCCTCCCACACCTCGGGGCAGAAGCCCACGGTGGCCTGCCGGCCATTGCGGACGACGGGGGTGCGCAGGAGGAAGGGGTCCTCGAAGAGCTTCTCCAGCTTGGCCTGGTCGGAGGCCAAATAGGACACCAACGCCGCGTCCGGGTGTCTGGGGTCCACCATGGCCTCCAGCCCCACCGCGTTCTTCACGCTGGTCAGCTCCCCAAGGCTCATGCCCTGCTTTTTCAGGTCCACCGCCTGAAATTTGATCCGCCGCTCCTTGAACCACCGCTCCGCTTTTTTGGTATCGAAGCACTTGCTCTTTCCGAAAATCTGAATGTTCATCAAAATCGCTCCTGTTTGACTGGATTGCCCTGAGTATACCATATTTTGCTGGGTCAAACAAGGTTAAAGCTTCCCAGAACAGCCATACTACCCGTACTTGACTGACGGAAGGATGGCGAACTGTTTTGAAAGCTGTGATTATGGCAGGGGGAGAGGGCACCCGGCTGCGGCCCCTGTCTCTGGGCAGTCCCAAGCCCATGACCCCCCTGCTGGGCCGGCCGGTGATGGAGCATATCATCAACCTGCTGAAGGTCCACGGGATCGCTGATATCTGCGTGACCCTGTGCTACAAGCCCCAGGCGGTGATGGATTATTTCGGGAGCGGAAAGCGGCTGGGGGTGCGGCTGACCTGGTTCACCGAGGACGAGCCCCTGGGCACGGCGGGCAGCGTCAAAAACTGCGCGGAGGCGCTGGGGGACGGGGACTTTCTGGTCATCAGCGGGGACTGCGTCTGCGACCTGGATCTGACCGCCCTGCTCCGCTTCCACCAGGAGCGGGGCGCCCAGGCCACCCTGGCCCTCTACCGCCACCCCAATCCCCTGGAGTACGGCCTGGTCCTCACCGATGAGCAGGGCCGGGTGGAGCGGTTCGTGGAGAAGCCGGGGTGGGGACAGGTGTTCACCGACCAGATCAACACCGGCATTTATATCTTGTCCCCTGCCGCCATGGAGCGGGTGCCCCGGGGGGAGGTCTTCGACTTCGGAAAAGACCTGTTCCCCGCCCTGCTCCGGGAGGGAGCCCCCCTGTATGCGCTGCCCCTGGAGGGCTACTGGCGGGATATGGGGGACTGCAAGGCCTATCTGGACTGTCTGTGCGACGCCCTGTCCGGCAAGGTGAAGCTGGACATGGGCCTGCCCAAGCGGTCGGCGGGGGTATGGTCTGCCCGGCCTGTTCCGGAGGGGCTGAATCTGGTGCCGCCCTGCTGGATCGGCGACGGGGTGGAGCTGGGCTCGGGCTGCCTCATCGGTCCCCACGCCGTACTGGAGCGGGGGGCTGTCGTGGGGGAGCGGGCCATGATCCAGCGGTCCATCCTGCTGGAAAACGCCGCCGCCGGCTCCCGGACCACCCTGTATGGAGCGATTCTGTGCCGGGACGCCTCCGCCCGGAAGGGGGCGGTCCTCAACGAGGGGGCCGTCCTGGGGGAAAACGCCCTGGCGGAGGAGGACACGACCCTGCTGGAGCGGGTGAAGCTCTGGCCGGGACAGACCGCTCCCGCCGGCTGCCGGCTGGCCCGGTCGGTGACCAGCGGGAGTCAGAAGGGGGTGCTGCGCTTCGGCGACAGCGGGACCATCCGCGGAACGCTGGGGGAGGACCTGGGGCCGGAGGCCCTGCTCACCCTGGGCAGCATTCTGGGGGCGGAGGGCAGCGTCGGTCTGGGCTGCTCCTCCACGCCTGGGGCCGGGATGCTGGCCCGGGCAGCCGCTGCCGGGGCGGCGGCCGCCGGAAGCGAGGTGCTCACCCATGCCCTGCGCAGTCCTGTCCAGGGGGCCGGGGCTGCGGCCTTTTTACAGCTGCCCGTCTCCCTCTTTGTGGAGGAGGAGGGGGGGACGGTCTGGCTCCACTTCTTTGACCGGGACGGATTGCCCCTGGGCAGGGCACGGGAGCGGAAGCTGGAGCACGCCCTGCTCCAGGGGGAGCTGCGCCGGGTCCGGGGAGGCCGGGTTGGGCAGATGCGGCAGTGTGAACTCACGCAGGACCAGTGGGCAAGACGGACGGCGGAGGGAGCCCGCCTTCGGCGGCCTGCCCTGCGCCGCCCTACGGTGGCGGTGGGAGAGGCCACCCCGGAGGACCGAGCCCTGCGGGCGGCTCTGTCCGCCCTGGGGTGCAGGCTGGAGGAGGTCTGGCGGCCCGGCATTGCGGCCTTCCACGCCGGGCGGGGAGGCTTCCACCTCACCGCCCAGGACGAGCGGGGGACGGTGATCGAAGCCGGTCAGCTGCTCACCCTCACTGCCCTGATTGAGATGGAGAACGGGTCGGGCAGGGTGGCCGTCCCCGCCGGGGCAAGCGCGGCGGTGGAGCTGGTGGCGGCGGGCTACGGCGGCACCGTTCTGCGGCTGGACCGGGACGGGGATCAGGCCCGGGAGCTGTACGCGGCCCAGCCCTGGCTGCGGCAGGCCCCCGCGGCGGCAGTACGCATCTGCTCTCGGATGGCGGTCTCGGGACAGAAGCTGGAGGCCCTGATCGCCAAGACTCCCCGTTTCTCCTCCTGGCGGCGGGAGGTGCCCCTCAGCTCCGACCGGGGCAGGGTGATGCAGGCCCTGGCCCGGGAGAGCGCCCGGACTCCTGCCGGCGAGGGCCTGCGCCTGCGCACCGGCAGCGGCTGGGTCTATCTCACCCCCATGGCGCGGCGGTCCGCCCTGCGGGTCATCGCGGAGGGCCCCGACCTGGAGCTGGCCGCCGAGCTGTGCGACTTCTACGCAGGCCGGGCGGCGGAGCTGGACCACGCGATTTCTGAGCAATGTGCCCAAGAGAAGAACAAATAATGTCATATTTCTTCTTGTGAAACGCATAGTATACTTTCCGGGAGAAGTGTGGTAAACTGGAGATGTCTATTTTGTCCCGCAAACGCGTTGCGATGTCTGCAGGGACGCTTCACGAAGCGTCCGGGCATGCGGGACGGACACAGTATGATGTGTCCCTACACGTGATTTAAACGCCAGGGGGCGGGAGGACCCTCCCGCCCCGGCGTCTAAATATATTCCGCAGTTTCCGAACCGTAGGACAGGCGGGGACGGACTGCGGGTCAACCAGACAGAGAGCCATGAAGACGAAAGAGCGCAGCCCCCACCGGCGAGGCAGGGCCGGGGCGGGAGAGGTCCTTCGTCTGACTGCTGTGCGGCGCGCACGGCGGGTTTTCCATGGGCTTTTCTGCCAGGATACAACAAATATCTACATAAACTGAGAATTAAGGAGTTATTATGGCAGAAAAACTGAAAATTATTTCCCTTGGCGGTCTCAACGAGATCGGCAAGAACCTCACCGTCTATGAGTATGGCGGCGACATTATTGTCGTCGACTGCGGCATGGGCTTTCCCGACGATGACATGTACGGCATCGATGTGGTCATCCCCGACGTGAGCTATCTGATCAAGAACCAGAATAAAATCCGAGGTATCTTCATCACCCACGGCCACGAGGACCATATCGGGGCCCTGCCCTACGTCCTGCGGTCGGTGAACGCCCCGATCTACGCCACCCGTATGTCTGCCGGGCTGATTAAGCTGAAGCTGGAGGAGCACCGCCTGCTGAGCCGGACCAAGCTGATTACCTGCGAGGCGGGGGATGTGGTCAAGGCGGGGCGGTTCAGCGTGGAGTTCATCCATGTGAACCACTCCATCGCCGATGCGGTGGCCTTTGCCATCAAGTGCCCGGCGGGCACCTGCGTCCACACTGGCGACTTCAAGATCGACGCCACCCCCATCCAGGGGGGCATGATGGACCTGGGCCGTCTGGGCGAGCTGGGCAAGGAGGGCGTGCTGGCCCTGCTGGCCGACTCTACCAATGTGGAACGCCCAGGCTACACCCGGTCCGAGCGCAGCGTGGGGACCTCCTTCGACGGGCTGTTCCGGGGCTGTGAGGAGCGTATCATCGTCACCACCTTCGCCTCCAACGTGGACCGGATTCAGCAGATCATCGACGTGGCCGCCCGATATGGGCGGAAGGTGGCCGTCACCGGCCGGTCCATGGAGAATGTGATGAAGGTGTCCACCGAGCTGGGCTATATGAATATCCCTGACGGGGTGATGATGGACCTGAACCACATCAAGTCTCTGCCCAAGAGCCGGGTGTGCATCATCACCACCGGCAGCCAGGGTGAGACCATGTCCGCCCTCACCCGCATGGCCTTCAACACCCACCGGCAGGTGGACCTGCTCCCCGGCGACCGGGTGATTATCTCCGCCTCCGCCATCCCGGGCAACGAAAACGCCATCGGCAACGTGGTCAACGAGTTGTACCGCAAGGGGGTGGAGGTGCTCAACGAGCGGGAGATGACTCTCCATGTCTCGGGCCACGCCTGCCAGGAGGAGCTGAAAATTGTCCACGCCCTGGTAAAACCCAAATTCTTCATCCCCGTCCACGGCGAGCAGCGGATGCTTCAGCTCCACGCCCGGCTGGCCCGGCAGATGGGCATGGAGCCCAACCACATTCTCATCAGCGATATTGGGCGGGTGATGGAGCTCACCCCCAATTCCGCCAAGCTGGCGGGCACTGTCACCGCCGGACAGGTCTTTGTGGACGGCTACGGTGTGGGCGATGTGGGCAGCGTGGTCCTCCGGGACCGGAAGCATCTGGCCGAGGACGGCATGATTGTGGTGGCTCTGTCCATGTCCGGCGAGGACGGTGCTCTGGTCTCCGGCCCGGATATCATCACCAGAGGCTTTGTCTATGTGAAGGAGTCCGAGGGGCTGCTGGAGGAACTGCGGCAGGTGGCTCTGGAGGCCCTCCGGCATGTGGACGTCCGCTATACTACCGACTGGTCCGCCATCAAGAGCGCCATTCGGGGGGATCTGTCGGGCTATCTGTACAAAAAAACCAAGCGATCCCCCATGATTCTGCCTGTCATCATGGAGGTCTGAGGACGGACTTCCTGCATTTTTTGAGCCTCCGGCGCGGCATCCGCGGTGCCGGAGGCCTTTAAATGGGACGATTCTGAGAAAATTTTCTCATTTTCTCCAGATTTTTTCGCCGGGACAACTTGCATTTCAGGGTGGATTTGTGTATACTGACTATAGAGACGCAGACACTGGAGGATGACTGGGTCCGTTTGATTGTTGTTTTTGTAATTGAGGAGGTCACTGGTGTGAAAAATATGCGCGTATTGGGCGACATGATCGAGAAGCTGGCGTGCGAGACCTACGGCGGGAGCGCCGCGCGGGAAGAGCTGAGCCGCGTGCTGGACTGCACCCCCGACCAAGTCTCTCAGGTCTGCCAGGGGCGGCTTTTTCTGTCCTTCCCTCAGCTCAGCCGCCTGGCGGAGCAGCTTCACACCACGGTGGACGCCCTTTTAGCGGGAGATGAGAACCACTACCGGGAGAATGTGGTCCACTGTATGGGACAGTTTGAGCGAGAGGAAAACCGGGAGGAGATCCTGGACATTATCGACGACTATCTCCGATTGAAGTCCAGCGTCCGCTGAAGGCTGAAAAACAGGGCATAGGGTTCCTATGCCCTGTCTGTTTAGGGGTGAGGTATGATGGAAGAGTTTGTTTATGAGAGATTGCCGGAGGCCGAGGTCGCGGCCATCCGGGAATTCATTCAAACGAAGCTGAAGGAGCTGGAAGCGGAGGGTGTCCACTGCAACGAGGTGATCCGGGAGGATATCCTGCCCCTGCTGGACCGCTACTGCGACGTGCTGTACTTCCCCAAGGAGGACGGCGGAAATAACGGCTTCCACAAGACCTACATTGTTGACGGAGAAAAGGTGGATGTCGTCTATATCAACACCGCTCAGTCCAAGGAGAAGCAGATTTTTACCGCGGCTCACGAGCTGGGCCACATCTGGCGGCTGGACCAGTGGCTGGAGAAGCAGCTGAGTGTGGCGGTGGACTATGACCATGGGGAGCGGATTATGAACCGCTTCGCCGCAGAGCTGCTGATGCCGGAAAGGCTGTTCAGGGATTTTGCCGAAAAGGCCATGGACGGCGCCCGGAATGAGGACGGAAAAATGACAGTGGGCAATATGGTCCAGGCTGTCACCGCCATGATGAATGAGTTCTATGTGCCCTATAAGTCAGTAGTATACCGGCTCTATGAGCTGGCGCTGATGCCGGACAAATGGGTGGACCCCCTTTGGACAGGGGAATCTGCCGGGAAAAAGAAGATATTGGAGGAGCACTCCCAAAAGGTGGCCCGGGAGCAGGGCTACACCCGACTGTACCAGAGGCCGGACGAGCGGAAGGGCATTGAGGGCCTGCGGGAGCTACTGGACCAGGCTGCGGAGCGGAGGACCCAGCCGGAGGGCTGGCTGAAGGAATTTTACAGGCGTTTTGAGTTTAAGGTTGGAGAACAGGACGGCTCGCTGAACGATTCGCTGTCCGTCCCACAGGAGAGAGAGGAAACAGAGGATGGCGCGGCAGGTTGCGATTGACTGTGATTTTTTTCAACATTTGATTAAAATTGAACGGCATTCCGACGTGAAGGGGCTGATTACCAACTTCTTTTCTGCCCTGGAGGTGGAGCCGGCCGCTCACCCCTTTGTCTATGACCATGAGATGGAGCTCATGCTGAATCAGGTGGGCAGGGAGCTGTTTCAGGACGGGGTGATCCGCAGGGAGGACCCGGGAAATATCTGGGGCGGGTCACAGGGGCAGAAGGACTACTATGCGAATATGGTGAGGCAGCTGTATAAAGATTTCTCCGGCGAGGAGTACCCCTGCGACGTGTTCACCCAGTGGCAGTCGGGGCGAAGCCTGGGGGAGGTACATACAGCCGTAATGTGCGCCTTTTTGGAGTGGGGTTATTTCTTCTCCGACGACTGGGAGGCCGGGCATAAGCTGAGCGGGCTGCTCCAGAACCGAATGGCCTTCCCCATTGAGATTCTCAACCGGGACGCCTGCTGCGATTCTCTGAGAGGGAAAAAGCTGGAGGAGCGCTGCGGCCTGACAGGCAATGATCTGAAAAAGCTGAGCCGCAAAACATAAAATGAAACCAGAATGGCAGACGGCAGCCTGTAAACGGCAGTTTGATCCCCGCCCTTGGGCGGGGATTTATTTTTTCCAAAAGGGGTTGACAAACAGCAAAAGATGTATTATTGTATTAATAGCGTAATACAGTAACACAATAATACAGAGGAGGGACGACTGTGGACTGGAGTTTGGACGATGACCGCCCTATCTGGCAGCAGCTGACCCAGCAGCTGACACGGCGGATCATCACCGGGGTCTATCCCCCTGGAAGCCGCCTGCCCTCGGTGCGGGAGCTGGCGGCGGAGGCGGGGGTCAATCCCAACACCATGCAGCGGGCCCTGGCCCAGCTGGACCAGGACGGCCTGGCCAAGGCCGACCGCACCGCCGGGCGGCTGGTCACCCAGGACACCGAGGTCCTGGACCGGGTGCGCCGGGGGGAGGCCCGGTCCGTCATCCGCCAATATCTGGACGCCATGGCCGCTCTGGGTTACAGCCGGGAGCGGGCGGCGGAGCTGTTAAAGGAGGAATTTTAGTGAGCGACTATCTCATCGAGTGCCGGGGGCTGTACAAGTCCTACGGCCTGCGCCCCGCCCTGAGCGGGGTGGATCTGGCGGTGGGGCCGGGGCGGATCGTGGGCCTGCTGGGCCCCAACGGCAGCGGCAAGACCACCCTGATCAAGCTGCTGTGCGGACTGCTCCAGCCCACCCGGGGGGAGCTGGCGGTGGACGGCTCCCTGGTGGGGCCCTACACCAAGTCGGTGGTGAGCTATCTGCCTGACCGGATGTACTTCGCCGACTGGATGAAGGCGGTGGACCTGTTTGACCTGTTCCGGGACTTTTACAGCGATTTTCAGTATGAAAAGGCCATCGAAATGTGCCGCTCCCTGGGGGTAAACCCGGGGGACCGGCTGAAGTCTATGTCCAAGGGCACCAAGGAGAAGGTCCAGCTGGTGCTGGTCATGGCCCGGGCGGCCAAGCTGTACCTGCTGGATGAGCCCATCGCCGGGGTGGACCCGGCGGCCCGGGACTTCATCCTGCGCACCATTTTGACCAACTACAACGAAGAGGGCACCGTCCTCATCTCCACCCACCTGATCTCCGACGTGGAGCGGGTGCTGGACGAGGCGATTTTCCTCAAGGAGGGGAAGATTATGCTCCACGAGACGGTGGACGCCATCCGGGAAAAGGAGGGCCGGAGCGTGGACACCCTCTTTCGGGAGATTTTCCGTGCCGAGCCAATGGAAGGAGGGGAATTCTGATGCTTTTAAAATTGTTAAAATACGACTTCCGGGCCATGTGGAAGCAGTTCTCCCTCATCTGGGGGGCGGCGCTGGCGCTGGCCCTGGTGAACCGGTTCAGCATTTTTATGGATGTGGACGACCGCGCGATTCACCTCCGGGATACCTTTATCTCAAGTGTTCCCGTGTTCGCCTTTACGGCGGCCCTGATCGCCATGTTTGTCCTCTCCATCATCTTTGTCATTCAGCGGTTTTCCAAAGGGCTGCTGGGGGACGAGGGCTACCTGATGCACACCCTGCCCGTCCGGCCCTGGCAGCTGGTAGCTTCCAAGCTGATCTGCGGCATCGTCACATGGATGGCCAGCGGGGTGGTGGCTGTTTTGTCCCCCGCCCTTATGCTCCCCCTGAATCTGCCCGACCTGCTCCAGTTCCCCTGGGAAAACCTGTTTCGGGGCATGTGGAAGCATCCGGACGCCATTTTGATGATGCTGGAGTTCTGTCTGGTGATTCTATCCTTCCTCGTGCTGTTCATCGCGTCCATGTATCTGGCTATGGCCGTGGGGCACCTGTTCTCCCGGCACCGGCGGCTCATCAGCGTGGCCGCCTTCATCGGGCTGTATATTTTGATCGCCAATCTATACGGCCGGGTGTTCTCTGTCCGCTTCGTCCGGTCCCTGATGAACATGACTACCGTCAACGCCTACGGTTCCATGCTCACCGCCAGCGCCATTATGCTCATCCCCGCCGCCGTGTTTTTGGCGGTCACCTGCTGGATTTTGGAACACAAACTGAACCTGGAGTGAAAGAACTGCCTGAAGCCAACGGCTTCAGGCAGTTCTTTAAGAAAGTGTCCAGGCGTCCAGAAATTGCTGATACTGCTCCCGGTTGAAGTTGAGGCCCTCGCAGCTCCACACCCCCATCCGGGCGGTGGCGCTGAGCACCCCGTCCCGCCGGTCCAGCCGGGCCAGGAGGAGGGGAAGCTCCCGGCGGAGGGGCCGGAGGTCCTTTTTTGGGAAAACGGTATATTCGTCCACGGTTTGGCCGTGAAAGACGGTCTTTTTCAAATCCTTGATGTCCACATTCATATAGGTGTTCCGGTCGGAGACCAGCCGGTAGAGGGTGGGCTGCTGGTCGTCCAGCAGCAGGCACATGCACCGCCCCTTCTCCCGGATCAGCTCCAGGGTGAGCCGGAAGGGGTGATACACCGTCTTTTTCAGGCGGCGCACATAGGTCCCCGCCCCGTTCAGGGCAAACGACAGCTCCAGCCGGTCCAGTTTTCCGGAATAAAAGTCCTCCAGGATGCTCTCCAGTTCCCGGGCGGTCCAGCCCTGGAAGGGGACTTCCTCCGGAGCGGGGTGCTTCTGGGGGAAGAAGGCGTACAGCAGGGACAGGGGGAAAGGCCAGCCCCGGCGCAGGACCTTGACCTTGGAGAGGAAGGGCAGGCAGGCCTCCGGCCCCGGTTCTGGCTCCAGGGGACGCTGAACCTCTGTCCGGGCGGGGGTGTTCTCTCTGGGGTTGGCGGGCGGCGGCGAGGCAGGGGTGAGCTGGTCTGAGGTGAACAGCTCCCAGGCCCAGGGGGCCAGAATGCCGAGGAAGGCCTCCAGCGCCTCCGTCTGAAAGCCGTCTCGCTCCGGGACGGCCCGGGTCAGACAGGCCAGGAGCTTCTCACGGTCGGCCTTGAACCGCCGGACCAGCCGGGAGGCGTGCTGTTCCGGAGAGGCGGGGTCCGGAGGGGCGGATTCCCCGGGGGCGGCGTCAAAGGCGTCCTCCACCGTGCCCCTGGCGCACAGCCGATAGCCCCAGCCGCCCCCCTCCCGGAGGTAGAGCAGCAGAACGGTACAGTCCAGCTTGGCGGAGGGAATGCGGGCCAGCATTTCGGGGTGTTCGCCGCCCTCCATCCGGGCGAGCGTGCCCTCTCTGCGTTCCGCCCAGCACGCCGTGGACAGATCCATCTCATACAGCCGGGAAACGGCGTCGGACAGCCCCTCCACCTCCGGCTGAACACGCCTGCGGCGCTGGTTGGGACAGACTAAGATATTGAGAAAAGCGCTCATGATCGACCTCCGTAGATTCGTCAGAATTCCGCCGGGAACGACTCTATGGTGCGCCGCGGCGGGGAGATGGGCAGCCGAGGACCGAAATATAGCTTGCCTTCTGTCCCGGCGTCCATTATAATGGGGCTTAGTACAAGGCTGAATGCCAGTTCAGCGGATGAAAAGGAGACTGTTTTATGAAGCGGTATCAGGAAATGACCAGAGAGGAGCTCCAGGCCCGATGGGAGGAGCTGGAACAGACCTACTCCCAGCTGAAGGCCAAGGGACTGAAGCTGAACATGGCCCGTGGCAAGCCGGGGGCCGACCAGCTGGAGCTGTCCCTGCCCATGCTGGACGTGCTCAGCTCCAAGAGCGACTGCCGCGACGAGAGCGGCGTTGTCTGCAACAACTACGGCGAACTGCCGGGTATCCCTCAGGCCCGCAGGCTCTTTGGGGAATACATGGGCGTGACCCCCGAGGAGACCATTGTGGTGGGCTCCTCCTCCCTCACCTTCATGTACGACTGTATGGCCCGGGCCATGCTGCTGGGCGTGCTGGGGGGCGACAGGCCCTGGTGCAGATATGACAAGGTGAAATTCCTCTGCCCCGTCCCGGGCTACGACCGCCACTTTACCATCTGCGAAACCCTGGGCATCGAGATGGTCAACATCCCCCTTACCGAGTGGGGCCCAGACATGGACCTGGTGGAGAAGCTGGCAGCTGAGGACGAGACAATCAAGGGCATCTGGTGTGTCCCCAAATACACCAACCCCCTGGGCGGCTCCTACTCCGACGAGGCGGTGCGCCGTCTGGCCGCCCTGAAGCCCGCGGCCAAGGATTTCCGCATTTTCTGGGACAACGCCTACGCCGCCCACTACGTCTATGAGGACACCCCCGTGCTCAATATTCTGGAGGAGTGCAAAAAGGCCGGAAACCCCGACTTGGCCTATATGTTCGGCTCCACCTCTAAAATCAGCATCCCCGGGGCGGGGGTGGCCTTCTTCGCCGCCTCCAGGGCCAATGTGGACTTTACTCTCAAGCAGCTGGACGCCCAGTCCATCAGCTGGGATAAGATGAACATGCTGCGCCACGTGCGCTTCTTTAAGGACCTGAACGGCATTCGGGCCCAGATGGACCGGCACGCCGCCATCCTCCGGCCCAAGTTCGACGCGGTACTCTCCACGCTGGACGGTGAGGTGGGCGGTACCGGGGCCGGAACCTGGGTGAAGCCCAAGGGGGGCTATTTTGTCACCTATATGGCCATGCCGGGCTGCGCCAAGCGGATTGTCCAGCTGTGCAGGGAGGCCGGCGTGGTCCTCACCGACGCCGGGGCCACCCACCCCTATCACAAGGATCCGGAGGACAGCTATATCCGTATTGCCCCCTCCTTCCCAACTCCCGAAGAGTTGACCCAGGCCATGGAGGTCTTCTGCACCGCCGCTAAGCTGGCCGCGGTGGAGAAGCTGCTGGGATAATTAAAGAAACCGGGCCGGCTTCCTCTCAACGGAGAAAGCCGGTCCAGCTTTTGCCGCATCAGCCTCCGGCGGGGGGATATTCGTTGCAGAGCAGGCGGTAGGGGGGCTCGTCCTCCTCGACAGAGGGGAAGCGGCCCACAGGGGGATTGAAGCGGTTGTCGGAGTTGTCGTCGTTGCACTGGCTGACCTCACCCAGCAGAACCGGGCCGGTCCCCTCCTCTACGGAAAAGTCGTGATACAGCCGCTGCTGGATGTGGATGCTCTCCCCGGGGGTCAGGCGGACCTGAGTCCCGGCGGGGACGGTGCGGGTCCGCCCGTCGGTGTGGACGGTGACATCGGAGGCGTAGTCGATCTCCTCGTCGGGCAGGGAGTTATACACCCGGATAAGCACATTGCCGCCGCCGCGGTTAATGATGTCCTCCGTCTTGTACCAGTGAAAATGGTTGGGGGCGTACTGCCCCTCCTTCAGGTAGAGCAGCTTTTCGGCGTACACCTTGGGGTACTTGTCCGCCATGGCGCGGTTTCCGTTGCGGATGGTGACCAGGGAAAAGCCGAAGCGGTCAAAGTCCCCTTTGCCGTAGTCGGTGATGTCCCAGCCCAGCATACAGTCCCGGACCTCGTCATACTCGTGTCCCAGCTCTCGCCACCGTTCCGGTGTAAAGGAGCAGAAAGGGGGCAGGGCGAAGCCGCAGCTGGCGCACATGGCCTCCAGCTCCTTCAGAGCCCGGTTTATCTCAGATCTTTTCATAGCGGTGTCTCCTTCCGGCAGATTCAGAGCTGGGCGAGGAAGGCCTCAATTTCCGCCCGGGCAGGCAGGGCGGGAATGGCCCCCTTCTTCTGGACGGTGAGGGCTCCGGCGGCGTTGCCGTACTCCATGGCGCGGCTGACGATCTCTGCCGTGAGCTGGCCGGTCCGCTCCACCCCCTGAATGCGCAGGCTGGACAGAAAGGCACCCCAGAAGGCGTCACCTGCGCCGTTGGTGTCCACACAGGGCACCTTCCGGCCCGGGATGTCCCAGCGGTCCCCGGCGAAGAAGCACCGGGCCCCGGCCCCGCCCAGAGTCTCCACCACCGCGGCAATGCCAAACTGCTCCATCAGGCCGGGCAGGGCCGCCTCGCCGCCCATCATGTCCACCTCCTCGTCGGACACCTTCAGCAGGTCCACATAGGGGAGGATTTCCCGCACCTTCCCGGCGCAGGCGGCCTGGTCGTCGTTCCACATCACACTCCGGTAGTTCACGTCGAAGCTGACCAGCTTTCCCAACTCATGGCCCAGACGCAGGGCCTTGACGGTGGCCTGGTCCGCCGGGGAGGCGGACAGGGAGCAGGAGCCGGCGTGGACGATGACGCTTTCTTGGATGTCCTCCTCCCGCACGGCCTCCTCCTCAAGGAACATGTCGGCCCCAGGCTTCCGGGCGAAGGTGAAGCTGCGGTTGCCGTCCGGGGCAAGGGTGACAAAGGCCAGGGTGGTGATTGCCCTGCCGCACAGTTTGGAGTTGAGGACCTTCACGCCGTTTTCCTCCAGGGTCTGGAGAAGAAAGCGGCCGAAATCGTCGTCTCCCACACTGCTGCACACGCCCGCAGTCAGGCCGCTGCGGGCGGCGGTGATGGCGGCGTTGCCGGGGGCACCGCCGGGATTGCGGATGTAGCTGGCCGGCTCGCTGCCGGGGGTGAAGTCGATGACAAGCTCTCCGAGGCTGTAGAGGTCCATAAATTACCCGCCTTTCGATGGTGTGGATTGGTCAGTCCAATGGTATGATGGAATATCTGGCTTTTATTATAGCGAATCCGGGGAGAAATGCAAGGATTGAAGAGCGGAAATGTCCTTGGCTGTCCCAATTTCTGATTTCTTGTTTGCATTTTCCAAAAAATGTGATAGAATAGCCGCCGAAGCGTACCAGCGCCGGCCTGCCGCCGTGAGAAAGGATGTATGACTGTGGAGGACCTGTCTTTTTCTGTCTTTCCCAACGAGAATTTTCTGGACCTGCGGCTGTATCAATACGGCTGGGAGCAGTGCGCCCCTCTGCACTCCTACGGCCCCTCGGTGCGCAACCATTATCTGTTTCACTATGTGATCTCCGGCAAAGGCTGGCTGGACTCCACCGGGGCCAACGGGGTGACAAAAAAATATTTTCTGGGAAAGAACCAGGGCTTTCTGATCTGCCCCGAGCAGGTCAATACCTACCGCGCCGACAAGACCGACCCCTGGAAGTATGTCTGGCTGGAATTTGACGGCCTGCGGGTAAAGGAGTATGTGGAACGGGCAGGGCTGGGGTTGTCCCAGCCTGTATACGGTCCCCTGAGCGCCGCCCAGGGGGAGACGGTTCGGGACACCATGCTCTACATCGCCGACCACAGCCAGGCCTCCCCCCTCCACCTGATCGGCCACCTGTGCCTGTTCCTGGACGGGCTGATCCAGTCCTCCGCCACCCGGCTGGAGCCGCGGGGCGGCCAGCTGAGGGACTTCTACATCCAGGAGGCCATCACCTATATGGAGCACAACTATCAACGGGAGATCACGGTGGAGAATGTGGCCGACATGTGCAAGCTGAACCGCAGTTATTTCAGCAAGCTGTTCAAGGACGAGATGGGCTGTCCTCCTCAGGAATTTCTCATCCGCCTGCGCCTGTCCAGGGCGGCGGAGCTGATGAAGACCACCGGAACGCCCATTGGCAGTATTTCAACCATGTGCGGCTATCCCAGTCAGCTCCACTTCTCCCGGGCCTTCAAGAAGCGCTACGGCGTATCGCCCCGGGAGTGGCGGGCGGAAAATCAGGTGAAAAGAACGAGGTGACCGCGCTTGCGGCCGCCTCGTTTTCGTTTGGTCAGATTGCGGACAGATACAGCTGAATGGACTGGTAGTCTCCCTGGAGCATGGGCAGGGGATAACCGGCGTTCATCAGGGTGTCACCGGGGAAGGCCCCCTCGCCGTTCATCTGATAGGTCAGCCGGGGGTCCAGGCCCTTGAGCCGCAGCGTGTGGAAGGGAGCGGCGGCGTGGACGGCGCCGGTCGCAAGGGACACCAGCGCCTCCCGCCTGTCGGGAGAGACGTGCTCCCATGCGGTATAGGGTCCTTCGGCGAAGGGGTCGGTGAGGCGGTAGTAGTCCCCCCGCTGGATCAGGTCGTAGTGCTCCTTGAAGAAGGCGATCTGGGCCTTGATGGCTTCCTTTTCCTCCTGGGTGGTCTTGCTGGGGTCCATCTCATAGCCAAAGGTACCCGACATAGCCACCGTCCCTCTGGTCTCCAGGGGGGTGACGCGGTGGTTCGCCTCATTGGGCACGGCGGAGACGTGGGCCCCCATGGCGCTCACAGGGTAGCAGAAGGAGGTGCCGTACTGGATGCGCAGGCGGTCGATGGCGTCGGTGTTGTCGCTGCACCAGATCTGGGGGGTGTAGTAGAGCATCCCGGCGTCAAAGC
Source organism: Oscillospiraceae bacterium 44-34 (assembly GCA_041223805.1). Classification (GTDB taxonomy): domain Bacteria; phylum Bacillota; class Clostridia; order Oscillospirales; family Oscillospiraceae; genus Lawsonibacter. The sequence goes on from JBCLQX010000028.1 coordinate 29,800, forward strand.
GGCCTCCTCCGCCTGCGCAGCCCTCAATAAGGATGTGTGGGAAGTCATGGCGGAGCTGGTCCAGCATCTCATAGACGCCCAGGACGTACCGGTGGAATACCTCTCCCTGGCGCTCCGGGGGCAGGGCGGCGGACCACACGTCGGACAGACTGCGGTTCATGTCCCACTTCACATAGGAGATGTCGGCGCTGGACAGAACGGCCTTAATCTGCCCATAGACCCGCTGGCGCACCTCGGGGCGGGAAAAGTCCAGCACCAGCTGGTTCCGGCCCCGGGCGGGGATTCGGGCGGGGATACGCAGGGCCCAGTCAGGGTGCTCCCGGTAGAGCTGGCTGTCCTCGCTGACCATCTCGGGCTCGATCCAGATGCCGAAGGACATACCCAGCTCCTGAATACGGGGCACCAGAGCCTCCAGTCCGCCGGGCAGCTTCTTTTCATTGACGGTCCAGTCCCCCAGGCCGCTGTTGTCGTCGTCCCGCTTGCCGAACCAGCCGTCGTCCATCACCAGCAGCTCCACCCCCAGGGGGGCGGCTGTCTTGGCGAAGTCTACCAGCTTGTCGGCGTCAAAGTCGAAGTAGGTGGCCTCCCAGTTGTTGATCAGCACCGGGCGGCGACCTGCGCAGGGGTCCTGAATCAGGCGTTCCCGGATGGCGCGATGGAACTGCCGGCTCATCTGGCCAAGGCCGCCGGGGGAGCAGATCAGGGCCGCCTCAGGGGCGGTGAAGCTCTGGCCGGGCTCCAGGGTCCAGCAGAACTGATAGGGGTTGATGCCCATGACCAGCCGGACGTTGTCATACTGACTGGCCTCCGCCAGGGCCTGGAAATTGCCGCTGTACAGCAGAGCCGCCCCGTAGCAAAGGCCGTAATCCTCGTTGGCGCTGTGGTCGCAGAGGACCACAAAGGGGTTGTGCTGGTGGCTGGAGGTCCCCCGGACGCTGCCCACCCCCTGAACGCCGGAGCGCAGCGGAGCCCGGTCGGGGAACCGCTCCATCAGATGGCAGCCGTTGAATGTAATCAGGTCCAGGTCAGACCGGAGAAAATCCAGACACAGGGAGGCGCACTGGCGCAGACGCGCCGGCTCCTCCCCCAGATTCACCACCCGGACAGCCCGGGTGATGAGGTCGTATCGCTCAAAGACGCCGTAATACAGCTCCACCCGGACCCGGGCGGCGGCATCCTCTAAAAAGAGGACCAGCGTCTCAGCCTCCTCCTCCGCCCCCCGGAAGGCGGGCAGACCCTCCAGGGCGTATTTGCCCCGGCGCAGCTCGAAGCCGGTATAGCGCAGGTCGGCGGAGCAGCTTCCGCAGGGCAGCTCCATCTCAATGGAGGGCAGACGGAAGTCCCCCACGCCGCAGGTGGAAAACTCCTGGGGGATGGTGTTCAGCGAGTAGGTCCGGTCCAGGCCGGCCTCGCTGGGGTTGGGGGCGCAGGCCCGGTCGGCGTACCGGACCAGATAGGACAGGTCGCCGTCTTTGATTCTGGGGCCGTAGTAGGTGTGGGTCAGCACACGGAACCGATCGGCCTTCATTTGATAGGTGGTGTTCTGGGTGTGAAGGGTGAAAAGATTCTTTTCCTGGTCAAGAACGATCATAGAGGGTCCTCCTCTGAACCAAAAGTAAAGGGCAGTGTGATGATTATAGAGCATTTTCCACAAGAATGCAAGGACTGGTTCCGCCGGCTGAAACCGACAGACCCGGTGCCAGAGCGCCGGGTCTGTTGAAAAAGGGGGAAGGGGAATTATTTGCCGCCTGTCCCGGCGATGCCTTCCACGAACTGGCGCTGGAAGATAAGATAGAGGATAACCATGGGCAGCATCGCCAGCAGGGATCCCGCCATCAGCATGGGGAAGTCGGTGGTATTCATGCCCCGCAAGGTGGCCAGACCGGCGGAGAGGGTGAACTTGGTCACGTCGTTGTTGACAATCTGGGGCCACATCAGGTCGCCGTAGGCGAACACGGCGGTGAAGATGGTCAGAGCGGCCACGGAGGTCCCGGTGAGGGGGAACATGACCTTATAGAAGGTCTGCCACTGGTTGCAGCCGTCCAGATAGGCGGCCTCGCCGATTTCCTCCGGGATGCTCATATAGGTCTGCCGCAGGAAGAACACGCCGAAGGCACTGACCAGACCGGGGAATACCAGGGCGAAGATGGTGTTGGCCATCCCCATCTTAGCCACCATCTGGTACTGGGGGATCAGGAAGATTTGGGAGGGCAGGGACATCTGCATAAGCACGATGGTAAACAGCAGGCCCTTGCCCCGGAACTTCAGCTTGGCGAAGGCGTAGCCCGCCATGGAGCTGAAGACCACGGCGCAGACCACCCGGAAGAACACCAGCAGGATGGTATTCCAGTACAGCTTGGCGAAGGGCAGCTTGCCCAGCACCTCAATATACTTATCCAACCGGAAGGCGGAGGGGAAAAGCGTGGCCGGGATGCTCATACTCTCCGCCGGGGTCTTGAAGCTGGTAAGGAACATCCAGACGAAGGGGAAAATCATGATGAGAGAGCCGAAGATCAGAAGCGCATAGACAAGAATTTTTCCGTTTTTGTTTGAGCCTTTCATTCCAGTCCCTCCTTTAAATGTCGTAGGTGACCCACTTCTTTTGTCCCCAGAACTGGATCAGGGTCACAAGCAGAATCAGGGAAACGGTCCAGATCACAATAGCGGAGCCGTAGCCGCGGTCGCCCGTCACGAAGGAGGAGCGGTAGAACAGATACATCAGGCTCTGCATGTCGGCCATAGCGGGATTGGTCTCATCGGACATCATGTAGATCAGGTCATACACCTTCATGGAGGCCATCAGGCGCATGATGAGCACGGAGAACAGGGAGGGGGAGATCATGGGCACGGTGATAGTGAAAAACTGCCGGATCTTGCCCGCGCCGTCAATGCTGTTGGCCTCGTAGAGGGTTTTGGGGATGTTCTGCAGTCCGGCCAGCAGGAGGACGGCGTCGTAGCCCACGCTGCTCCACACTGAGACAATGGCCACCGCCAGCACGGCGGTCTTGGGGTTGGTGATCCACTGGATGTTGGTACCCAGGATTTGGTTGAGGATGCCGTACTCGCCGTTGAAGATCCACTGCCAGACCATGGCCACGGCGGCGGGGGCGCACACCAGGGGCAGGAAGAAGATGGTGCGGAAGCCGCCCTTGAACTTGACCTTGGTGTTCAGCAGCATAGCCACGAACAGGGCCAGCACCATGCCGATGGGCACGGTGAGCACGCAGAACCAGACGGTGTTCCAAGTGGCCTTCCAGAACTCGGTGTTGCCAAACATGTCGATGTAGTTCTGGGGACCGATGAACTTGTATTTGCCAAAGCCCAGGTGCTCGCAGAAGCTGGTGTAGATGGTCTGAAGGAAGGGCCAGATGTTCAGCACGAACAGGCCGATGATGGTAGGGGCCACCATGAACCAGCCCCAGTTTTCCTCCCGCCGGGCGGCGGCGGACAGTTTGTTCAGTTTCATAGCTGTCCCTCCTCTCAGTTGTCCGCCAATTTCTTGGCGGTCTCGGTGTTGACAATCTCCGCTATTTTGTCAAGCCCGGAGCTGACCTCCTGGTTGCCGGCGTAGATTTGGGCCAGGACATCCGAAACCTGGCTCTTCCAGCGGGGGCTGGCGGAGTTGTAAGGCACCTGAATGGCGTAGTCAAACTGTTCAAAGATGCAGTCGATGTTGATTTTATAGTCGAACTTGTCCCAGGCCTCCCGCCAGCTCTCCTCGGTGCCCAGATAGGCGGGGATGGCCGCCCCCGACCGGCCCTGGATAAGCTGGGCCTCCTCGGTGCCAAAGAACTTGATCACGTCCAGGGCAATCTCCCGGTGCTTGCCGTGGGCGGCGGTGGCGTAGCACAGGCCGTTGGACATACAGGCCCGGCCGTCCTGGTCCAGGCTCTCGGGGGTACTCACCGGGTTGGGGGCCTTGGGCAGCTTGGCAATGTCCCACTTGCCGTCCATATGGGGGTTGTTCTCAATGGCGCCCAACAGACTCCAGGAGCCCTCCATGAACATGGCGCCCCGCTCAGACCAGAAGGTGGCGCCGGCGCCGTTCTGGGTGAAGAAGTTCTGGTCGGGACACCACTCCTCCTGCTGCATTCCGATGTAAAACTCCATGGCCTCTTTGCCGCCGGGCTGGTCAAAGCCGGAGGTGGTCTTGTTGGCGCTGAGGATGTACCCGCCGTTCTGGTAAACGTAGGACCAGTAGCCCAGCTGGTCATCCAGGTAGGCCAGGTAGCCGTAGTTTCCGGTGGCGTCGTAAATCTTCTGGGAGGCGTCCACCAGGTCGTCCCAGGTCCAGTCGTCGTCGGGATAGGGGACACCGGCGGCGTCAAACATCTCCTTGTTGTATACCAGAACGCCGTTGTCCTTGTCCTTGGGCACGCCGTAGTACCGCCCGTCGGAGCCGCTGACATTGCCCAGGGAGATCTCGGAGAAATGGTTTTGGTAGTAGCCGTCCTCTACGTCGTCGTACAGCTCGGTCACGTCGGCCAGCATCCCAAAGTCAGCGTAGTACAGCAGCTGGTTGGTGTGCATCCAGAAGATGTCCGGCATGGTGTTGGACTCGGCGGCGGCCTCCAGCTTGGTCCAGTACTCGTTCCAGCTGACGATCTGCACGTCGATGACCACGTCCGGGTGCTGGGCGGTGTAGGCCGCGCACATGGCCTCCATGCCCGGCTGCTGGGCGGTGTCCCAGATCTGGAACTTCAGATGGGTTTTCCCATCGGAAGCGCCGCATCCGGACAGAGACAGCAGCAGCGCCAGGGCCAAGACCAGGGACGCGGCGCGGGGTATCTTTTTCATAACTCCACTCCTCTTTTACGATTCTTACCGCAGAGCCGGGGGAACGGCGCCTGCTGTATGGTAACAAAATGATAATATTTCCCCCGGCTTCTGTAAATGGACCGGATTTTACGAAAATATGCCAAGATGTCGCATGACAAGCTTCTCGTGCAGGTCGTGTGACATCTGGGTATATTTTCTTGGAATTTCATTAAACTGCACAGCTGCAAGGACTTTGCTTTGTGCAAAACGCAAAAAGATGGAAGGGTGACAGGGCGGGCGGCAAAAAGGCGGTTGGATTATATGCCAAGATGCGTGATGCCGCCGCCCGGGCGGCAGGGGGCGCTCTCCAGATATTTGCTGGGAGACATACCGGTCTCCTTCCGGAAGACCTTGGAGAAATAGTTGGCGTTGGCGAAGCCGGACCCCTTGCCGGAGTGCTACGGCATGGCCCGGAGCTTGAGGAGCAAGGAGTAGGCCAGGGCGGAGACGGTCAGGCTGCCCTGGGCTGCGGCGGCCAGGACATAGTCGCCGGTTTTGCCGCAGCCGGAGGGGTCCACCAGGATGACGAACCCCTTGTCCTGAATCTCCAGGTTCAGGTCGGGGACGGCGGTGACGTTGCCGGGGTAGGTTTTTTCCACATGCTTGAAAGAAATGCTTGCCATAGAGAATCTCCTCCTTTAATTTTGGCAACAGGATAGCATGACTTTTTGGGCTGATCCCATAAATTTACCCGGAGGGTCACTTTTTTACCATTGTCACAGACGCGGGCCCGTGATATAGTAATCAAACTAAACGTAAAGATGGGAGGAAATAACGATGAAAATCAGGAAAACTGAGTTCCACAACCGGCTGTACCGCCGCCTGGACGAGCTGAAATGGCTGTATATGGAGCTGTACCGGGAAGAGGAGGCCTTTGACTACTTTGTCAAAATGCTGCAGGCCTGCTGGGAGGGGCGGAAAAAGCCCCTGCGGGATCAGGACGCCCGCCGGGAGGCCGACCCTGGCTGGTACCGCCGCC
>JBCLQX010000029.1:0-34145 GCA_041223805.1 Oscillospiraceae bacterium 44-34
CGTACATTTTATCCCTCATTAACTTTGCGGCCTGTCTGGTTATGAAGCCAGACAGGCCATTTTTCGACAAGCTGAGGGGCGGACATTGTCCGCCCCTAAATTTATGAGGCGGCTGTGAATATGGGGCAATGCGCCCTTTCCAAACGGAGAGAAATATGGTATGCTGTAGGATGAAAAATCTTGTTCGCTCCGGCGCTCCGGAGCGGGAGACGAGGTAGCGCCATGAACAAAATGATCCGACAGCTGAATCGCGACATCATTGAGGCCCTGGCCGCCCGCCGGCCCGGAGGGCTTGCCAACCGGAAAACGGTGCAGGAGCTGATGAAGGAGCCCGCCTGGACCGAGGGCCTGGCCGCCCTGTTTCCCATTCGGGAGCGGCTGAGCTGCGCCCAGGTGCTGGAGCTGTGCGCACCCATTCTGGGCATACTGTGCCCCCAGGCTCCGGAAAAGGGATGGGGGCCCTTCTGTTATCAATACATCTGCCGGGTAATGTTTCCCAACAGCGGTTTTGCCCCTGACGCGGACCGGTTCGAGACCGGCGCGGAGTTTTATCTCACCGTGCTCCAGATTCTTCTGGACCACGAGCGCGCCGTCCTGCCCTTCGACCCCATGCTGGACTTCCAGTTCCTCACCGAGGATGAGTATGAGAGCTGCGACAAGGCCAAGGAGTACCGCCGTTTCCTGGCCGCCTGGCGGGGGGAGTTCCTCTATGAGCTGATGCGCCTGGGGATGGAGTTCACCCCCTTCAAGACCCTGAGCCACATCGCCGGCGTCCACTACATCGCCATGACCGCCGCCCGGGGACTGGCCGCGGCGGGGGTGGAGGTGGATCTGGCTCTGATTTCCGGGGCCGCCGCCGCCCACGACGTGGGCAAGTTCGGCTGCCGCCCCGGGGAGCGGGTGCCCTACCTCCACTACTACTACACTGACCAGTGGCTGCTGGACCGGAAGATGGAGGACATTAGCCACATCGCCTCCAACCACTCCACCTGGGACCTGGAGCTGGAATCTCTGTCGGTGGAGTCCCTGCTGCTCATCTACGCCGACTTCCGCTCCAAATCGGAGCGGGACAGGGAGGGCAATGAGATCGTGGTTCTCTACCCTCTGGACCAGTCCTTCCAGGTGATCCTGTCCAAGCTGGACAACGTGGACCGGAAGAAGCGCCGGCGGTATGAGTTCGTCTACGGCAAGCTCCACGACTTTGAGGACTACATGCGCTCCCTGGGGGTGGACGTGGAGCTCACCGGGGAGAACCAGCCCCCCCTCCCGCCCAAGGACCCGGCCCTCATGGGTCAGGAGGAGACCCTGAACGGCCTGATCCTCCTTTCGGTGGGCCACAACCTGAAGCTGATGCACATGCTGTCCAATGAGCAGAAGTTCGGCAATATCATCGAGGGGGCCCGGTCCACCAAGAGCTGGCAGCAGCTGCGGGCCTATCTCAACGTGTTTGAGGAATACTTCACCTACCTGTCCGTCCGGCAGAAGAGTCAGGCCTTGAGCTTCCTCTACGAGCTTCTGATGCACCGGGAGGGCGACATCCGCCGTCAGGCCGGCGCCCTCATCGGACAGATTATCGCCCGGTTCCATCTGGTCTACCGGAAGGAGATTCCCGCCGACGCCCAGAACGACCCCGCGGAGGAGGTCCCCTTCACCCTGTGGGGACAGTATCTGGACATGATTATCTTTCCCGACCACAAGACCACCCCCCAGCAGCGCTCTCACATCAGCTACACCCTGAAGCTGGTGGTGGAGTCCATGCTCCATCATGCCCGCCCTGGGGACATCCCCCGTTTTCTGGACGCCCTGCTGGGCTATTACGCCGACCCGAAGCACACCGATGCGGACACCGCCTTCACCCTGCTGGACGCCGCCCGGTATCTCCCCCCTAAGCACTACGAGGAGGACACCCGGGAGAAACTGGTCCACTTCGCCGCCCATTTCACTGCGGCGGAGGACCCCCGGCTGGCCACCGCCGCCCTCCAGTTCCTCCGGGAGACGGTGCGCAATATCCCCCGCAGCCACCCCCAGATGGCCCGGATCGCCCAGATCGTGGAGGACACCCCCTCCAATCAGCTCACCACCGTCTTTCTCAAGTGCCGCATCCTCCGCCGGGCGGGGCGGGACGTGTCCGCCCTGGAGGAGATCCTCTACCACACCGACATCACCAGCGAGGTCTTCCTGGACAATCTGAAAATCGCCACCCCCTGGATCGTGAAGGTAGCCGGGGTGGAACTGCTCCGGGATCAGATTGAGCACGGCATGAAAAACCATGTCCTTCACATCGCCACCCACTTCTCCAATCTGGTCAAGGTGTCGGAGCGGGTGGTGGTCCGGCACACCGCCGGCTCCGCCCTGGTGCACACCCTGTCCCTGCTGCGCCGGGACCAGCGCAACGAGGTGGTGGTGGAACTGGGCAAGGGGCTGGAAATGGGACAGTATCAGATCTCCAAATACATCCCCCAGTACTTGGGGGAGGCCGCCCTCTACCTCCACCCCAGCGAGCTGGACGAGCAGGTGCTGTGGCTGAAAAGTCTGCTGGGCTCCCCCAACGACTCCGCCGTAGCCGGGGCGCTGAACACCATCGCCGTCCTGCTCCAGCACTACCCCGCCTATAAGGAGCGCTTCTCCGAGAAGCGGGAGACCTATGAAAACCGGCGGCAGGAGCTGCTGGGCCTGCTTCTCCAGGGGCTGGCCCACTACCGGGAGACGGTGCGGCAGGAGGCCCTGCTGGTCACCGGCACGATCCTCTTCGAGAGCCCGGTCCTGGACATGGAGGAGAAGGCCCGGCTGTTCGCCCTCAGCTACCGCAAGCTGCTCTTCCTCACCCAGGAGTCCTCCCGGCAGAGCGGCCTCACCTTCTTCTACCGGGCGGCCGCCCTGGCCCACATCAACCGCTTTATCGCCCTGCGGCGGCTGGACCACGGCCCCTTCACCTTTGAGAAGCCCCGGAAGGTGGCCTTCTTCCCCGGCACCTTCGACCCCTTCACCCTGTCCCACAAGGGCATCGTCCACGCCATCCGGGACCTGGGGTTCGAGGTCTACCTGGCGGTGGACGAGTTCTCCTGGTCCAAGAAGGCCCAGCCCCACCTGATCCGCCGGCAGATCGTCAACCTGTCGGTGGCGGGAGACTTCCACGTCCACCTCTTCCCTGACGACATCCCGGTGAACATCGCCAACCCCGCCGACCTGCGGCGGCTCACCGAGCTGTTCCCCGGTCAGAAGGTTTACATTGTGGCGGGGAGCGACGTGGTGGCCAACGCCTCCTCCTATAAGGCCCCGCCCCAGCCCTTTTCCATCCACCAGATGAACCATGTCATCTTCCGCCGGGCAGGGGAGGCCGAGCTGCCCGCCCCCCTGCCCATCACCGGCGAGGTCATCCAGCTCCAGCTCCCCCCCCATCTGGAGGACATCAGCTCCACCCGCATCCGGGAGAACGTGGACCTGAACCGGGACATCTCCAACTTTATCGACCCGGTGATTCAGGACTTTATCTATCAGAACGGCCTCTACCTCCGGGACAGCCAGGAGAAGCCCATGCTGGGGGCCGGAGACCTGGAATTTCAGTGGGTCGGGGAGCCCAGCCCCATACTGCTGGAGGAGCTCACCGCCGGCCTGCCCGACCGGGAGGCGGTGCGGGACGCCATCGCCGGCCAGGGAGACCGGATGCTTCTTCTCCGCCGGGCCGGCGGCGGGGAGGTCCTGGGCTATATTGCCTATCGCTCCCTGACCACCTCCCAGCTCTTCTCCGCCCTGGGGGATACCGAGCTGGCCAATCGAATCCGGCTGCGGGCGGCGGGCAGCACCGTGCTCATCACCGCCCTGTGGGCTGACGCCTCCCAGCGCTTCAAGGACTACAGACAGCTCCTCCTCTGCGAGCTGCTGGCCCGGGCGCTGACCGAATCCTGTGTTTACGCCGTGTTCTTCCCCCATGACCGGCAGCTGGACGCCTCCCTGTCCGACGTGCTCACCCGCACCGGCTTCCTGCCCCGGGAGGGGGACCGCCCCGTCTGGGAGACCGACATGCACGCCCCCGCCACCCTCATCCAGAACCTGGAGACCACCATTCAGGAGCCCTTGTCTCACAATCCCCGGGTGCTGTCCGCCATCCGGCGGGCCCACCAGAGTCTCCAGCGGGCCCTGGCCCGGCTCTGTCCCGGTTCCCTGTTGCTCACCCTGTCGGCGGACATCATCCATCAACGGCTGCTGGAGAAGATTACCGCCTATAACAGCGTGTCCGCCGTCCCCACCGTCCCCCGGGTGCTGGGAGAAAATATGTGCGTCCCCTTCGGCAAGCTGCTCCGGGGCAAGATTGTCCCCAACACAGTGACCAAAACCATCCACACCGACAAGGTCTTCTCCCCCGATCTGAAGGAGAGTACCCTGGAGGCCTTCCCCTACTACGCCCCTATCCCCAGCCAGGTGCGCACCATCAAGTCCTTCAACCGGCCGGTGATTCTGGTGGACGACCTGATGCACCCCGGCTTCCGGATGCGGATCCTGGGCCCCGTCCTGCGCCGGGAGGGGGTGCCCGTCCAGGTGATTCTGGTCGGCGTGCTGTCGGGCTATGGCAAGGACCTGATGAACGCCTGGGAGTGGCCGGTGGACTCGGTCTATTTCGTGCCCACCCTGCGCCAGTGGTTCATCGAGGCCACTCTCTACCCCTTCATCGGGGGCAACACCGTCCGGCGGCCCAGCTCCCCGGTGCCCGGCCTGCTGCCCGGGGTCAACCACATCCTGCCCTACGCAAACCCCACCTATCAGGATGAGTGCGGCCGGGAGGCGGTGTTCAACCTCTCCCGCACCTGCCTGGAGGGGGCGTTGGACATCATCCGAACCCTGGAGCAGGAGTACCGTATCCTCTATGGCCGGAACCTCACCCTCTCCCGTCTTCCCGAGGCGGTCATCCTCCCCCTGTGCCCCGATAAGGGCACCTGCCTGCACTACGATCCCAACCTCTCCGCCTCCGTCTACCTGGAGAACGATCTGGAACAGCTGCTGCGGCAGAATCAGTGACCTGAAGGGGCGGATCATATCCGCCCACGAAGGCAGCACAATGAAACGGGCGGGTGATATCCGCCCCTACACCACAACACCGGAAGTGATATCATTATGTATTATTACAATGTCAACAGCGCGGCGCTGGTCTCACTGGTCCCGCTGGAGGGCCTCGGCCCCGCGACGGAGCCCTCCGGCAGCTGGCGGCTCTTCGCCGCCGTCCCCGGCGACCCGGTGCTGGGCCGGGGATCCTTCAAAATCAACCACCCTGGACAGCTGCTGGCCGGCCACGGCCTGGAGGCGCTGGACGCCTCCCGTTTGCCCGATTTTGACGGCGGCCCCACCAGCGTCATGCTCAGCAACGGCACAGTTGTCCCGCTGGAGCTGGACGGGAACGTCCGGCAGGCCATCGCCGACGGCCGGCTTACCGCCATCAACACCGCCCGCCCCGGTTGGGAAGGGCTTCTGCACCGGTCCCCTGGCTCTGGTAAGAAGCGGGTAAACATCGTCGCCATCGGCGACGTAGGCTCTACCCTGCTCACCGGGCTGAAGCTGCTGGGGGGGGACGTGATCTCCTCCATCGGCATCTGCGACCTCAGCGACCAGATCACCGCCCGGTGGGAGTTCGAGATGGGGCAGATCAGCCTGCCCTGGCAGTACGACGTGTTTCCCGAGGTGGAGGTGGTGTCCCCGGAAAACCTCTTCGACTGCGACCTGTTCGTCTTTGTAGCCTCCAAGGGCATCCCGCCGGTGGGCTCCCAGGTGAAGGACGTGCGGATGTATCAGTTTGAGAACAACGCCAAGATCGTGGTCCACTACGCCAAAATGGCCCGGGAGAAGGGGTTCCAGGGGCTGTGGTGTGCCGTGTCCGACCCGGTGGACCCCCTGGCCAAGACCGCCTATCTGGAGAGCAACCGGGACGAAAACGGCGTCTTTGACGGCAAGGGCCTGCGGCCTGAGCAGGTTCAGGGCTTCGGCCTGGGGGTGATGAACGCCAGGGCGGCCTACTTCGCCAAGCGGGACGGGCGGCTGGCCTCCTTCCTCACCGAAGGCCGGTCCTTCGGCCCCCACGGCACGGGGCTTTGGATTGCCAACTCCGTTGAGCGCTACGACGAGGAGATTTCCCAGGAGCTGACCCGCCTCACCGTCACCGCCAACCTGAAAATGCGTGAAATCGGCTTTAAGCCCTACGTGGCCCCCGCCCTGTCCTCCGGGGCACTGTCTCTGCTGCTTACCCTCCGGGGGGAGTGGCACTGCGGGTCGGTGTTCCTGGACGGGGTGTATATGGGCGTGAAAAACCGCTACACCCCCGCCGGAGTAGAGACTGAGCTGCTGCCCCGCATCCCCGATGAGTTGTTCGGCCATATCAGGGAGGCGGCGGAGCACCTTAAAACAATTATTTGATACCTGTAGGGGCGGCCAAAGGCCTTCCCTACAGAAAGAAAGGCATTACAATGGAATTCAGAGAAGAAAAACGGGACTTATTCTCCGTTTCCAATGACTATTACCTTGCCCACTGCATCAGCGCGGACTTCGCAATGGGCAAGGGGATTGTCGTGGAGTTCAACCGGCGATTCGACATGAAAAACCAGCTCAAGGCCCACTATCCCGATTACCTTGACCAGTGGCAGCGGGAGAAAAAGCGCTCCGGATGTATTTTGGCCGGGCGTGTGTTCAATCTGATCACCAAGGAGCGTTATTTCCAAAAACCTACCTATGAGACTTTGCGGGGTGCGCTGGAATGTATGAAGGCCCTGTGCCTCCAGAAAGACATCCGCCAGGTGGCGATGCCGGTAATCGGCTGTGGGCTGGACCGGCTGGAGTGGGGACAGGTATCGGTCGTCATTCAGGATGTCTTTTCCGATACCGGGATCGAAATACTGGTGTGCATAAAGTAGGAGCGTGGCATGATGTCTTTGGTCTTGATCCACCCCGCCCCCGACGCCGGCTGGGCGGGCCAGCGGCTGGACGGCGTGCTGAGACACGCCCTGGCCGGACGGGAGGTCCAGGTGGTACGGCGGGCGGAGGAGTTGTCCGGGCTGGAGGGCCGGCGGGTCCTGCTGGCCCTGCCTCTGGGGGATACGGGGGTCAATCTGGAATATGTCCGGATGCTGGCCCAGCTGCGGAAGGAACCGGGGCTCCTCCAGAGCTGCACCGGCGGGCTGATCGTGGACGGGGCGGGGGAGCTGTTTACCAAATCCGCCGCCTCTGAGGCCGCTCTGGCCCTGAATATGGCGGGCTGCGCCCTGGTAGGCCGGCCCCTTGTCGAGGGCACCGGGTCGCTGGCAAACTTCGCCGTCCAGGCTAAAAACCTGGGCACCGATCTGATGGGGGCCTACCGCCACGCCGCCGCCGAGCTGGCGGAGCGTGTGGAGACGGAGGTCTTTCCCAAAAAGGAGCGGCCCCAGGTGCTGGTCCTCCACGCCTCCAGCCACCACACCTCCAACACCATCGCCCTGTGGTCCAGCGTCCGGGAAAGGCTGGAGGGGCGCTGTACCATCCAGGAGATCGGCCTGCGCAACGGCACCCTGTCCGACTGCTCCGGCTGCCCCTACACCATGTGCCTCCACTTCGGGGAGCAAGGGGGCTGCTTCTACGGCGGCGTGATGCGGGACGAGGTATACCCCGCCGTCCGGGCGGCGGACGCCCTGGTCCTGCTGTGTCCCAACTATAACGACGCCCTGTCCGCTAACCTTACCGCCTTTATCAACCGGCTCACCGCCCTGTTCCGACAGACCCGGTTTTATGACAAGGCGGTCTTCGCCATCGTGGTGTCCGGCTACTCCGGGGGAGACACGGTGGCCCGGCAGGTGGTGGCCGCTATGAATATGAACAAGTCCTTCTACCTCCCCGGCCGCTTCGCCCTTATCGAGACGGCCAACGACCCCGGACAGGCCCTGGCCCTCCCCGGCATTCAGGAACAGCTGGGGGGCTTCGCCCAGAATATCCTGGATACCCTGTGTATGTAAAGCGGCGGCCCGATGTCTTCACCGGGCCGCCTCGCTTATTTCAGGTAGTCTCTGGGGTCCACCGGCTGACCGTTGAGGATGGTCTCCAGGTGCAGGTGGGATTCCACCCCCACCTCGGCGATGGCGGAGGCGCCCACGGCGCCCAGCTCGCTGCCGATGTCCACCTTGTCTCCGGCCTCCACAGTCACCTCACTGTCCAGGTTGCAGTACCAGGACTGGAGCCCGCCGCCGTGATCGACCACCACGGTGGTGCCCATCATGCCGTCGGTATAGACCTGCTCCACGGTGCCCGCGCTGATGGACAGCACCTTCACCCCCTGGGCGGCGGCGATGTCCAGCCCGCCGTGGGTGCGCCAGTCCCCCATCGTGGGGTCCAGAGACAGGGTCTCCACGCTGTAGTCCCGGAGGACCGACCCCTGTACCGGCCAGGTGAAGACCTTGGAGACGGTCTTCCCGCTCTCCTGGGTGTCAGGCTCGGGGGTCGTGTCCTTTACCGGCTCCGGGTCGTCCGGCTGGACGGCGGGCTTGGGGTCCGGCTTGACCTCGGGAGCGGGGGAGTTGTCCGGGGTCTCCTCCGCCGGCGGGGGGACCGGGATGGACGGACGGCCCGTGCTTTGGTCCGGAATGGTGACTGAGGCGCTCCCCCCCGCCGGCTCAGCGGGACGGGTGCCGTTTACAACGGTCTGAAGCAGATAATAGCCCGAAATTCCTATGGTGGCGACGCACAGGAACAGGACTATGTAAAAGCCCTTTCCCATGGCGAAGTCGCTCACCCTTCTCCAAAAACTCTGGTTTTTCAAAAAACCACCTCCGAAGCCTATTTTGGACAGGCCGGAAGCTGGTTATACATGGAGGGCAAAAATTTTCCCGCCTCTTGCAAAAGGCGGAAAAAGGGATTACAATGGGAGAAAAACAGGGGGAATGATTATGATCGCCATTGCGTCTGACCACGGGGGCTACGCCCTGAAGGAGCACCTCAAGTCCTATCTGTCCGCCAAGGGCATTACCTGCGAGGATTTCGGCACCGACAGCGCCGAGAGCTGCGACTATCCCGTCTTCGGCAGGGCCGCCGCCCGGGCGGTGGCGGAGGGCCGGTGCGACCGGGGTATTGTCATCTGCACCACCGGCATCGGCATCTCCATCACCGCCAACAAGGTGCGCGGCATCCGGTGCGCTCTGTGCGGCGACGTGCTGTCCGCCCAGCTCACCCGCCGGCACAACGACGCCAATATGCTGGCCCTGGGCGCGGGGATCACCGGACCTATGCTAGCCGAACACATCGTCGATGCCTTCCTCAGCACCGAATTCGAGGGGGGCCGGCACGAGCGCCGGGTGGGACTGATGATGGACATCGAGAAGGAATAAAGCTCCGCCCGGCCCAAGTGGGCCGGGCGGTAAAATTTTCTTGTGTATTCCAATCAGATGTGTTATAGTAATGGCACGAGGCAAACTAAAGCAGGACGTGGGGGACTGGTACTCCTCCACACCTCTATGCGGGAGAAGCCGCTCCCACACAACAGCTTTGCTGCGCCAGCCCTCATTATATCGGAAAACGTCTCTGTTTACAAGGGGCGGTTTGAGGGCTTGTGTCTGATAGATGCGGTGTGGGATAAAATTATCCTGCGCCGCTTTTGTTTGTCTCGGCGGAAAACCGCCTTCGGAGGGCTGCAAAATCCCGCCCTCCGGGGGTATGTGCCGCCGGGAGTTTTCCTCAAAATTTCAGGAAAAAGAAGGAGCAACCAAGATGAAAAAGAAGATGTTGTCCCTGGCGCTGGCCCTGGCACTTTGCCTGGGCCTGACTCCCTTTTCCTTTGCGGAAAATGGCAGTGTTTACACCTATCAGACCGATGAATATGAGATTACCAATGTGTACTCGATCGACGACGATTGGGACGGAGGCGGACCAGGCCGCCCTGCCTCTGGTATTGCCCCGATGAAGATCATCGCCCGAGAGAATCTGGATGGTATCTATGTGTCGACCCCGGTTCTTGACGCGGATGGGGTATTGGTCGACGAGCAGGACTTCGGAGAAATAGATGCCCCAAAGCCCGGTGACACACTGACGTTGTCGGAGCCGGGAGACTACTTTATTACTATTTTCTGGGGCGGCAGTCGATGGGGCGGCGGCACCTATTCGTTTATTGCGGTCACATTGTATGACAGTATAGAAGGCTTACAAGGCGGCGCCCAGCCCGAGCAGCCCACCGGCCCCGCGCTGGCGGCCGAGGAGTCGCTGACCCGCCTTGCTTTTGCCCGGCTGCTGGACCAGTACGCCAAGCCGGAGGGCGGAGAGGCGGGAGAGCTGCCCCCCGACTGTGCCGGCCTGAGTGAGGAAGACAGGGCCGCCGTGACGGCGGTGTGCGGCGCAGGCTGGATGTATGGAGACGGTGAGGGGAATTTCCTGCCGGACGAGACAGTCTCCTGCGGCTCTGCCATCTCTGTCATCGCCCGTATATTGGACCCGGAGCTGGAATTCTCCACCATGCCCAAGCTGCCGGAAGACCGGCCGGCCACGGAGCAGGAGCTGGAGGAAGACGCCCGCCTGACACAGGAGTGGACCGAGAAAATGCAGGCGCTCTTTCATGCCCCCGCCTGGCTTTGCCAATATGTGGAGGTCCTGTACAACAAAGGGGTAATCCAGTCCGTCGCGCTGGAGGATTGGGGCGCCGCCCTCCGCCTGGATGACGCCGAGGGCCTGCTGAAGGCAGCCTTTGCCGGCGGGGAAGGGGTAAGCCTCCCCGCCGGAGCGTCTGAGCCCGAGCAGCCCACCGGCCCTGTTGCCCCGCCCGTCTCCGCCACCGCGCTCCCCACCAACGACACGCTCACCCTCAATGGAGTGGCGCAGAATCCCACCGTCTTCAAGCTGGACGGCGGAGACAACTACTTCAAAATCCGTGATCTGGCCGCCATGCTCAACGGCACCGAGAAGCAGTTCGCCGTGGGTTATGACGGCTCCGTCCAGGTGACCACCGGGCAGCCCTACGAGGCCGTGGGCGGCGAGCTGGCAGGGGCCGCGGAGGGCTCCTTCACCGCCGAGCCCACCAACGACGTGATCTACATCGACGGCGTCAAGGCCGATCTGACCGCCTACAAGATCGAAGGAAACAATTTCTTCCGCCTGCGGGACCTGGGCAGGGCCCTGGACTTCTACGTGGGCTGGACCGCTGAGCGGGGCGTTTTCATCGAGACTGACAGACCTTACGCCGACTAGGCCGGTCAATAAAGGAGCCCGCTCCCAATTGGGAGCGGGCCATTTTCATTCCTCATCCAGCTTGAGCACAGCCATAAAGGCCTCTGTGGGCAGCTGAACGGTGCCCAGGGTGCGCATCTTCTTTTTGCCTTCCTTCTGCTTTTCCAGCAGCTTTTTCTTCCGGGTGATGTCGCCGCCGTAGCACTTGGCCAGCACGTCCTTGCGCATGGCCTTCACCGTCTCCCGGGCGATGATCTTGCCCCCAATGGCCGCCTGGACGGGCACCTCGAAGAGCTGGCGGGGGATGTTCTCCTTCAGCTTTTCGCAGATGCGCCGGGCCCGGCCGTAGGCCTTCTCCCGGTGGACAATAAAGGACAGCGCGTCCACCTGGTCGCCGTTGAGGAGCATATCCACCTTCACCAGATCGCTGGGTTCGTAGCCCTCCAGCTCGTAGTCCAGGGAGGCGTACCCCTTGGTACGGGCCTTGAGGGCATCGAAAAAGTCATAGATGATCTCCCCGATGGGCATGGAGTAGTGCAGCTCCACCAGATTGGTGTCCAGATACTGCATGTCCTTAAAAACCCCCCGGCGCTCCTGACACATGGGCATGATGTTGCCCACATAGTCCGGCGGGGAGATGATGGACACCTTGGCATAGGGCTCCCGGGCCTGGGAGATGGCCCCGGGGTCGGGGTAGTTGTGGGGGTTGTCCACCCGGACCACAGTACCGTCGGTTTTCGTGACCTCATAGATGACTGAGGGTAATGTAGTCACCAGGTCCAGGTCAAACTCCCGCTCCAGCCGCTCCTGGATGATCTCCATGTGGAGCATCCCCAAAAAGCCGCACCGGAAGCCAAAGCCCAGGGCGACGGAGGACTCGGGCTCAAAGGACAGGGAGGCGTCGTTGAGCTGGAGCTTCTCCAACGCGTCCCGCAGGTCGGGGTACTTGGAGCCGTCCTCGGTGTAGATGCCGCAGTAGACCATGGCCTGGGCGGGGCGGTAGCCGGGCAGGGGCTCGGCGGCGGCGGATTCCGCGCCGGTGATGGTGTCGCCCACGCTGGTGTCCTTCACATTCTTGATGGAGGCGGTGAACCAGCCCACCTCTCCGGCAGTCAGCTCCGGAGCGGACTCCATCCCCAAGGGCTTGAGGTAGCCGCAGTCCAGCACCTGATACTGGGCCCCCGAGGCCATCATTTTTACGTTCATCCCCTTTTTCAAGGTGCCCTCCATAATGCGGAAGTAGACAATCACCCCCACATAGGGGTCGTACTGGCTGTCGAAAATCAGGGCCTTCAGGGGGGCGCCGGGGTCCCCCTCCGGGGCGGGGACGTTTTGCACGATGTCCTCCAGCACGGCGGGGATATTGACCCCCTGCTTGGCGGAGATCTCCGGGGCGTCCAGGGCGGGCAGGGCCAGGACGTTCTCGATCTCCTCTTTCACCCGGGCCGGGTCGGCGGCGGGCAGGTCGATCTTGTTCACCACGGGCAGAATCTCCAAATCGTGCTCCATGGCCAGGTAGGTGTTGGCCAGGGTCTGGGCCTCGATGCCCTGGGAGGCGTCCACGATGAGCACCGCCCCTTCGCAGGCCGCCAGAGAACGGCTGACCTCATAGTTGAAGTCCACATGCCCCGGGGTGTCGATCAGGTTCAGGTGGTAGATCTCTCCGTCCTCCGCCTGGTAGTCCAGCCGGACGGCCCGGGCCTTGATGGTGATGCCCCGCTCCCGCTCCAGGTCCATGTTGTCCAGCAGCTGGCTCTCCATCTGCCGCTGCTCCACTGCCCCGCAGATCTCGATGAGCCGGTCGGACAGAGTAGACTTGCCGTGGTCGATGTGGGCGATAATAGAAAAGTTCCTGATTTTACTTTGGTCGGTCATATTACAAAACCTCTCTGGTTTGGAATGTAGGGGCGGCCTGTGGCCGCCCGTTCAGGTATGATCGCTCTCCGCAGGCGGCCACAGGCCGCCCCCTACAGGGTCATTTTTTCTCCTGCTTCTTCCGTCCCCCGCTGATGGCGGTCACCCGCTCGCCGGTGTTGTGGACCACCTGGAGGATGGACTGGTAGAGGACGGGGTAGTCCCGGGCCAGGGCGTCGTTGGTCATTTCGGGGAAGGTCCCCTTGGCCTTGGCGTGGGCGGCCAGGGCGTCGGCCAGCTCGGCCTCGCAGCACTTCATGTCGGCCTCATAGAGGCCGGCCTGAAAGTGCCGGGGCGGGACGGAGAAGAAATCCGGGTTGTTGCTTGGGTTGGCGTCGTAGAGGCGGCGGTACATGGTATACACCGCGGTGGACAGATAGCTGGAGGCGGCCTGAATGGCATCCCGGCTGCCCGTCTTGCCCAGCAGGCCGAAGAGGACGCCGATGGAGTTGACCAGCAGCTTCTTGGACAGGAGGGCCAGCACGCCCCCCTTGATGGAGTTGTTCTTCTCGTCGCTGATGTCATACAACTCCTCGGCGGAGATGGTGGCGCCGTCCCGGCTGAGGGTGCGCCCCAGGAGAAAGTCGGCGGACACGCCGTAGTAGTCGCAGGCCTTCACCACAAAGGGCAGGCCGGGCTCCCGGATGCCGTTCTCATAGTGGCTGAGCAGCGCCTGGGAGATGCCCAGCTCGCCGGCAGCCTTGCGCTGGCTGATCTTTTTCTCCTGCCGCAGCAGGGACAGGGTGCGGGAAAATTCCGCATTTCCTTCCTTCATCTCTCTTCACCTCAGATCAAAAATGTGCGGGGCGTGGCCCGCCCCGGCTGTTACATTACGCATGGTATAGTATACCTGAGAACAATACCCGACGTAAAGAGGAAAATTAAAAATTCCCCCGGAATTTTTTCAAGCCGCTCCCAGAAAACTCTCTCACGGGACTTGCAATTTTTCTCGGGAAATGCTACCATACTAGGAGAGAAACCGGGATCAGAAACAATGAAATTCATGATTTGGAGGCAGATGCAGTATGTTTGGAAAACTCATTGATATCCTGAAGAAAAGTCCCAAGAAGATCGTCTTCACCGAGGGCACCGATCCCCGTATCCTGGAGGCGTCCGCCCGCCTGCTGTCCGGCACCTTCCTGACCCCCGTCCTCATCGGCAACGAGACGGAGATCCGGACCGCCGCCGAGGACGCCGGCTTCAACATCCGGGGCGCCGAAATCTACGACCCGCAGAACTACGAGAAGATGGATGCCATGGTGGAGAAGATGGTGGAGCTGCGCAAGGGCAAGATGACCGCCGACGAGTGCCGGGCCATGCTGAAAAAGGGCAACTACTTCGGCACCATGCTGGTGGCCATGGGCATTGCTGACGCCCTGTTGGGCGGCGCAACCTACTCCACCGCTGACACCGTCCGCCCCGCCCTCCAGCTGGTCAAGACCAAGCCGGGCAACTCCATCGTGTCCTCCTGCTTTATCCTGGTTCGGCCCTCCGCCACCGGCGGCAACATGGTGTTGGCCATGGCCGACTGCGCCATCAACATCAACCCCAGCGAGGACGAGCTGGTGGAGATCGCCGCCGAGACCGTCCAGTGCGCCAAGATTTTCGGCGTGGATCCCAAGGTGGCCTTCCTCAGCTACTCCACCTTTGGTTCCGGCAAGGGTCCGGATGTGGACAAAATGCGCAACGCCGCCGAGAAGGCCAAGGCCGCCATGCCCGACGTGCCTGTGGAGGGCGAGCTGCAGTTCGACGCCGCCGTCTCTCCCCGGGTGGCCCATACCAAGTGCCCCAACTCTGAGGTAGCCGGCTACGCCAACACCTTCATCTTCCCCGACATCAACGCCGGCAATATCGGCTACAAGATTGCCCAGCGCCTGGGCTCCTTCGAGGCCTACGGCCCCATCCTGCTGGGCTTGAACGCCCCCATCAACGACCTGTCCCGGGGCTGCAACGCCCAGGAGGTCTACTCTATGGCCATTATCACCGCCGCCCTGGCCTGACATTTTACCCGCTTCGGAGCGCCCTTCGGGGCGCTCCTTTTAGTTTCTGACCGATTATCCTCGAAAAACGACCAACTGTCCCAAATCGATAGGCAGAGCGGGGACAGGCAGCTATACTGGAGGAAAAAGGGGGGGAGGCCATGAAGCTGTCGGCCTTTGCGCATTTTGCGGCGTTCGGCATGAAAACGATCCTGTTTGGGAGGAAGGACCCTATCGTGGGCACCATCATATTAACGGATAAGTGCAATCTACACTGCAAGCACTGCTCGGTGAACAACATCACCGCCGCCGTCCACCCCATCAGCCAAATACGGGGCGAGATGAAAACGCTGTATTCTATGGGAGTGCGCATCCTGTTTTTCTGCGGGGGAGAGACCTTCCTCTGGCGGGACGGGGAGAAGACCCTCCGGGACCTGGTGGGGGAAGCCAGGGAGATGGGCTTTCTCATCGTCAACGTGGTCACAAACGGCACCTTCCCTCTGGACCTGCCCGAGGCCGACCTGATCCTCCTCAGCCTGGACGGCGACCGGGCGCGGCACAACGCCATCCGCGGGGACACCTATGATCTGATTCTGGAGAATATCCGGAACGCCTCCTCCAGCAACATCTGCCTCTATATGGCCATCAACCGAATCAACCAGGGGGCCATCCGCCATGTGTGCCGGGCGGCCCGGGAGGAGCCCAACGTCCGGGCGGTCTCCTTTAACTTCCACACCCCCTACCCGGACACCGAGGCGCTGGCCCTGAGCCGGGAGGAGAAGGCCCGCTGCTGCGCCGTCATAGAGGAGATGATGGAGGAGGGAGCCCCCATCTTCAATCTGAGAAGCGCCTTCCCCTATCTGATCGACAACCGCTTTCCCACCCCCTGTCACCAGTGCGTGGTGATGGAGGACGGCCGGCTCAGCACCTGCGGGCGGTGTGTCCATGTACCCGGCCTGTGCGAGCGGTGCGGCTATTTCTTCGTGGCCGAGTATACCCTGCTCTTCCGGGGGAATCTCCGGGTGCTCCGGGAGATGCTGGGCACCTATCTGAACTATATCTAGGAGGCGCTATGGGGATATTCACAAATTTGACCCGGATGTGGCTCACCCGGTCGGTAAGGCCCTTTACCTTTGCAAATGAGCTCGACCAAACCCTCCCCTATGAAGATTGCGAGGGCTTGGGGCTGTATATTCACATCCCCTTCTGCCGGAGCCTGTGCGATTTCTGCCCCTACTGCAAGACGGTCTACGACCGGGAGCTGTGCGACCGGTATGTCGACGCCCTCATCAGAGAACTTCACATGGTGGGAGGGCGTGTCCCGGGGAAGCGGGAGGTCACCAGCCTGTACTTCGGCGGGGGAACCCCGGCCCTGGCCGCCGGGCGGCTGGCCGAGATTATCGCGGCGGCGGAGGAGCACTTTATTGTCACTGAAGGCGTCGGCGTGGAGCTCCACCCGGACGACGTGACCGTCCCCCTTCTGCGGACCCTGCGGGAGGCCGGCGTCACCAAAATCAGCATCGGGATACAGTCCTTCCGGACAAAATTCCAGTCCCTTCTAGGCCGGAAACCGGTGGACCCGTCCGTCCTGTCCGCCGCGCTGCGGGAGGTTCCCTTTGAAACGGTGTCTATGGACCTGATTTTCGCCCTGCCGGGCCAGACCCTTGAAGATCTGAGAGCGGATGTTGACCTGGCCTTTGCCAGCGGAGCCAACCACGCGGCCATCTACCCCTTTATCGACTTCACCTTCACTGCCAGCCCCATCCAAGCCATGCCCAGGAGGGAGAAGCGAAGGCTGTTGGACGGGATCACCCGCCACTGTCTGGAGCAGGGCTATACCCGCACCTCCATCTGGACCTTCTCCAGCGACCCCAAGGCCCGGTACTCCTCCATGACCCGGGACAACTTTCTGGGCTTCGGCTGTTCCGCCGCCACCCTGCTGCGGGACCGGTTCAAGATCAACACCTTCTCGGTGGAGGAGTACTGCCGCCGTATCGACGGCGGACAGCTTCCCAGCTGCCTGACGCTGCGGTTCACCCTCCGCCAGCGGATGGTCTATTACCTGTTTTGGACGGCCTACAGCACCCGGGTGGACGAGAGGAACTTTGAGAAATTTTTCGGTGTTCCACTGAAAAAGATGTACGGCCTGGAGCTGAAGCTGGCCCGCCTGCTGGGCCTGGTGACGGAGGAGGGCGGGGTCTGGCAGATGACCTTGAAGGGGGCCTTTTTCTACCACTATTATGAAAATTACTACACCCTGTCCTACATCGACAAAATGTGGGGCGTCCTGCGCCGGGAGGCCTTTCCCGAGCGCATCGAGTTGTAACAAGGGACGGCCTCAGCCGCCCCTTGTCCTATTTTCCGACGCAGAATTTGGAGAAGATGCGGTCAGTGACATCCTCCCGGACGGACTGGCCGGTGAGCTCCCCCAGGGCTTGGAGCGCCTCCTCCACGTCGGTGAGGAGAGCGTCGGGGGTAATTCCGGCTTGCAGGGCCTCTCTAGCCCGGCGGACCGCTTCTCGTGCTCTGGACGCGGCCTCCTCCTGGCGGGCGTTGGTGAGGATTTCGCCGTAGCCGCCCCAGAGGTCCTGGGGGAAGGCGCAGGATATCTCATTGCACAGCTCGTCCAGGTCACTGACCTTAGCGCTCACCGTCACCGCAGGGCAGCTGATCTCCTCATAGCGCTTCACAGGACAGGCCGCGGCGGGCAAATCCCCTTTGGTCCACACCAGGATGGTGGGGGCCAGCTGCATCGCCTCTTGCAGCAGAGCAAAATCCTCCTCCCCGGCGGGCCGGGAGGCGTCGATGAGGACCAGGATCAGCCCCGCCTCCTCCATGGCCTTTCGGGAGCGCTCCACCCCCAGCCTTTCCACTGGGTCAGACGTATCCCGCAGTCCGGCGGTGTCGATGAGCCGCAGGGGGACGCCCCCCAGCTCGCACCGCTCCTCCACCGTGTCCCGGGTGGTGCCGGGGATGTCGGTGACGATGGCCCGGTCCCAGCCCAGCATGGCGTTGAGCAGGGAGGACTTGCCCGCGTTGGGACGGCCCACGATGGCGCAGGGCACCCCCTCCCGCAGCAGCTTCCCCCGGCCGCAGGAGGCCAGCAGAGCGTTCAGCTCCCCCTCCTGGTCGGAGAGGGCCTCGTCCAGCTCCTCCAGGCGGAAGGGGTCGATGTCCTCGTCGGGGTAGTCCAGCACGGCGTGAAAGTGGGCCATCACGTCCACCAGGGCGGAGTAGATATCCCCAATCCTTTTCGACAGCGCCCCGGCCAGCTGGCCCGCCGCGTGGCGGGCCCCCTCCCGGCTCTGGGCGGAGAGCAGGTCTCCCACCGCCTCCGCCTGGGCCAGGTCCAGCCGGCCGTTGAGAAAGGCCCGCCGGGTGAACTCCCCCGCCCGGGCCTGACGGGCTCCGGCGGCGAAGAGGGCCTCCAGCCCCAGTGCCAGCACCATGGGGGAGCCGTGGCACTGAAATTCCGCCGTGTCCTCCCCGGTGTAGCTGGAGGGCCCCCGGCTGTAGGTGCACAGCACCCGGTCAATGGGCTGGCCGCCGCTGTCCAGCAGATCGCCGTAGACCAGCTCACGGGGCTTATGCTCCCGCAAGCCCTTGGGACCCAAGGGCTGAAAGCATTTTTCCGCAATGGAAGCGGCCTCCGGCCCGGACAGGCGGAGGATCCCGATGGCCCCCGGGCCGGGGGGTGTGGAGACGGCGGCGATGGTGTCGGTCTGGAGGGACATAGGCGGCGCTCCTTTCACAATTCGGCGGAATTTTCACTTTTTCCTGCGAAAATCAGCCCCTGAAAAAGTTTGTGTAAAATTCAGCCTTGACAGATGTTATGGAAACCTGCAAATGAATATTCACAGCCAGAACGTTAACATAAACGATGTGGATAACTCTGTGGACAATGTGGAAAAGCCCTCTGGTTCAGGGAAAAGGCCTGTGGATAATTTGGTGGAAAGAGTGGATAAAAAACTGTATAGAGGGTGACAAAATAATTCCCGCGCCCGGGTCCTCCATCCAATTAATCGGGCGGTGTCCCCCGGAATTTTGCAGGAGGTCTGCCACAGCGGTCAAAGCCAAATTGCCCAGCCGTCATATTGGAAGGTCCCCGCGCCGTGGTGGAGCTTCCCCTCCTGCTTCAGCCCGCGGAGGGCGTCCCGCATCTGGCGGGGCAGCTCCGGGGCGGCCTCCAGCGAGTGGTGGGCGGGCAGGACCCGCCGGACGGGGAGGGCGGCGGCCACCTCCAGAGAGGCCAGATAGGCCTCCGGGTCGGTGGAGGGGTAGTAGGCGAAAAGGGTGTCCAGATAGACCAGGTCGCCGGTGTACAGGTCGCCCCGCGCCTCCTCCCAAAAGCACAGATGTCCCGGGGAGTGGCCCGGGGTGTGGAGAACCTGAATGGTCCGCCCGCCCAGGTCCAGCACCTCCCCGCCGTGGAGGACGCGGGAGGGGGTGCCCTGGAACATCTCATAGACGCTTACATCAAAATCCTCCGGCGCTTCGCACCGGTCCAGCACCATCTCCCGCACCGTTTCTATGGACAGGGGAAATTCACCCTGGAGCCAGGGCAGCTCCGCCTGATGGGCATAGAAGTCCGGAAAGTACTTGTGCCCGCCGATGTGATCCCAGTGGATGTGGGTAGCAATGGCGGTGACAGGCTTGTCGGTCAGTTTGCGGACTTCCTCATAAATATTGCAGATACCCAGCCCGGTGTCGATGAGCAGAGCGCGGTCTTCGCCAACGAGGAGGTAACAGTGGGTCTCCTCCCAGTGGCGGTATTCGCTGATGACCCAGGTGTCGGGGGCCAGTTGTTCTGTGGTAAACCAGGGGCGCATAGAGAACTCCTTTCGTGTGCGGAGCTGCCGCGGGCCGCTCCCGCCGGTTTGTTTACAGCCGCTTGCAGATGGCCCTTGCCGCCTGGACGCCGGAGGCGCCCGCCTGGGCCAGCCCCCGGGTGACCCCTGCGCCGTCGCCGGCGGCGAAGAAGTTGGGCAGGGCGGTCTCCAGCTCCTCAGACAGCTGGAGGCGGGCGGAGTAGAACTTCACCTCGGCCCCGTAGAGCAGGGTGTCGTAGTTGGCGGTGCCGGGGGCCAGCTTGTCCAGCTGGTAGATCATCTCGATCAGGTCGTCCAGCTGGCGCTTGGGCAGGGTGAGGGACAGGTCTCCCGGAACGGCGGCGGTGAGGGTGGGCCGGACGGTGGACTTGCCCATCCGGTGCTCGTTGGTGCGTCGGCCCCCTACCAGGTCGCCGAAGCGCTGGACCAGCACGCCCCCCGCCAGCATGTTGGACAGAGAGGCCACATGCCTGCCGTAGCGGTAAGGCTCGTTGAAGGGCTTGGTGAACCGGTTGCTGACCAGCAGGGCGAAGTTGGTATTTTCCGAGCGGAGGGCGGGGTCGGCGTAAGAGTGGCCGTTGACGGTATTGATGCCCTCCACATTCTCGGCCACCACGTGGCCGTAGGGGTTCATGCAGAAGGTGCGCACGCTGTCGCCGTACTGCTTGGTGCGGTAGACCAGCTTGGACTCGTAGACCACGCCGGTGATATGCTCAAAGACGGCGGCGGGCAGCTCCACCCGCACACCGATGTCCACCTGGTTGTTCAGCAGCTCCAGCCCCAGGTCCTTGCACTGGTTGGAGAACCACTCCGCCCCGGAGCGCCCCGGAGCGGCGATGAGGTATTTGCATTGTACCTCGCCCCCCTTGGCCAGGAGGAGCCGGTAGCCGCCCTCCGCCTTCTCAATAGAGGCCACCTCCGTATGGAAGGAAAACTCCAGCTTGTCCATCAGGCCCTCGTAGATGCTGGTGAGGATGCGCAGGTTGTTCTCGGTGCCCAGGTGCTTGCATCTGGCCTGAAGAAGATGGAGATCGTAGGCCAGGGCCCGGCGGGCCAACTGCCGGGCGGCATCGCTCTCGGTGGAGAACACCTGGGTGGTGGCCCCGTGGGCCACGTTGATGGAGTCCACATAGTCGATGAGCTCCATCACATGGGCGGGCTCCATAAAGTCGGTGAGCCAGCCGCCAAACTGGGTGGTGAAGTTGAACTTTCCGTCGGAGAAGGCCCCGGCCCCGCCGAAGCCGCACATGGTGTGGCACACGGGGCAGTGGATACACTCCTTCACCTTCCCCGCCACAATGGGGCAGCTGCGGTGGTAGATGTCCGCCCCTTGGTCCAGGGCCAGCACCTTCAGCTCGGGGTGGAGATGGACCAGCTCGTAGGCGGCAAAGATACCCGCCTCTCCACAGCCCAGGATCGCAACGTCGTATCTGTCGTTCATGTGGGTGCTCCTTTCTAATATGGATTACGTTTGGTTTCGTAATGCGGGGCAGGGGCTCCGCCCCTGCCTGGAACCCATTTCCGCGAAAAGGCAAGGGCAAAGCCCTTGCCCTGCAAAACGGGGTGTTTTCTTCAGTATAGCACAGGTTCCGAAAAAACACAACGGCCCGCCGGAGGGGCGGGCCGAAATGTTGAGGTATTCAGCTTTTCTCCTGGAAGCTCGCCCCGCAGGAGCGGCAGGTGACGGTGATCTTGCCCTTGCCGCGGGGGACCCGCAGCCGCTGACCGCAGCTGGGGCATTGAAAATAGACATGCTCCTTGTCCCGGCGGATACTGCGCCGCAGGCGCAGCCAGCTCAGAACCGGGCTGGCCGCCCGCATGAATTTGGCGTTCTCCGCCCGCCGCCTGTCAATGTTGCGGGAGAGCATGCGGAACAGCACACAGGCCAGCAGTACAAAGCTCACCCAATACAGCAGTGCCAGCCGGACAAAGAGAAACACCAGATAGAGCAACAGATACAGGCCCATGAGGAACAGATTTAACGGGTCGTTTCCATAGCGGCCATACATAAATCGCTGAATCGCGTTGCGGATCATCAGAGCGCCTCCTTGGCTGAATGGACATGGCAGGCGAGGTACGCCTGCCAGAATATATTTTATATGATATCGCTTCTTATCAGGAGCGTCAAGATGAATTTCGTAAACAATATGTAAATTCCACCGCCTTTTGGCCCGTTTCCAACCATCTCAAGGGATATTTATAGGAAATACTTGCGCAAACGGGGAAAATCGTCTATACTGTCGGTATCAGACGAATTGTGGGGAGGTCACGCCCATGAAACGCATTGACAAGGAAAACTACTATCTGGACATCGCCGAGACCGTGCTGGAGCGCTCCACCTGCCTGCGCCGGTGCTACGGGGCCATCATTGTCCAGCACGACGAGATCGTCTCCACCGGCTACAACGGCGCTCCCCGGGGACGTAAAAACTGCATGGATCTGGGCTACTGCACCCGGGAAGCTATGAAGATCCCCTCCGGGGAGCGGTATGAGCTGTGCCGCTCGGTCCATGCTGAGGCCAACGCCATCATCTCCGCCGCCCGCAGCGAAGTGCTGGGGGCCACCCTCTATATGGTGTGCAAGGACCCCAAAACCGGGGAACTGATCCCCCACTCCACATCCTGCTCCATGTGCCGCCGGCTCATTATCAACGCCGGCATCCAGCGGGTGGTCATTCGGGACACCGAGACAGACTACACCGTGGTCCATGTGGAGGACTGGGTCCGGGAGGACGACTCCCTGCCCCCTCAGCTGTAGCAAGCACGAGACACGCCAAAGGTGCAGCGGCGGATGACCCTTCTGTCATCCGCCGCTGGTATGTTTTAATTACTTCCTGGCGGGCAGGACGATGACCTGGCCCTCGTAGATGGTGTTGGCGTTTTTCAGCCGGTCGGCGTTGCGCTGGAAAATGGCCTGATACTCGCCGGCCCTGCCGTACTCCGCCGCGGCGATCTTGCCCAGGGTGTCGCCGGCTTTCACGGTGTACAGCTTCTCGCCCTCAGCCGCGGCGGGGGCGGGGAGCAGAATGGCCTTGCCCAGCTTCTCAGGCAGGGTGATGACTGTGCCCTCCTTCAGAGCGGCGTTTTTGTTGGCCTTGATCAGCTCATACCGCTGAGCGTTGGTGCCATAGAAGTTGGTACAGATGGAGCTCCAGCTGTCGCCCTTCTTCACGGTGTAGCTGCCGGGAGCGTCGGGAGTGACGGGCTGCTGGGGCTCGGACGGCGTGGTGGGCTGGGCAGACAGAGTGCGGTACTCCACCACGGCGACGTAAGAAGGAGCATCATCATACTTAATAGATAAGCTGTCCAAGCCTTTCTTGGACATCATATAGGGGCTCCAGTCATCTTTGTCATCACTGTCCTTTGTGCCAAATTGAAATAGCCAGTAATGTTCAAAGTCTGCGGAAATCCCAGCAACGTCAACATCAGCATATGGAAAATCTTTATTGCCTATGTTAACCCAATATCTATCAGCGCCATCTTCAAGGATAAAATCTGTAAGGGGGAGACCGTCCTTCCGGGTGACGACGCAGTCCTGGTCGAACACATAGGCGGTATACTCAGGTCCCGTCGTACCTTCCCCTGGAACTTCCCACCGGATGGTGGCCACACCGATGGGCGCCACAGAGAACTCCACATTCTCCGCCGCCGGATCGGTATACCCGTTGGCCGAGTAACTTTTAGCCGAATCCGCGAAGGCGGGTACGGCCAGGGACAGGGACAGAGCAAGCGCAAGGGTCAGGGAAAACGTTTTTTTCAGCTTTCTCATGGTTTTGTACCTCTCTTTCTGTTTTGAGGTCCTCTTTCCTTTGCATTGCAAAGGAAAGAAGGGTACCCTTCTAATCACATTATAATATGGTTTTTCTGAAAATGCAAGGGTAAAATAGTAAAATAGTAAAATCGTTTCCCCCGCGGGTCGCGACGGATCAGGGCAGCCCGACGGCTCCTCTCTCAAGGAGAGGCGGGAGGAACCCGCCCCTGGCAGAGCTCCAGGAACCAGGCAAAAATGGCCGCGCCGTCCACCGTGTCCGGCCGCCGTTTGCCGAAGGACATCCGCTCCGGGTGGAACTGGACCCCCAGCAGGGGATAGCCGGGCAGCTCCACCGCCTCGGGGAAGCCGCTCTCCGACCATGCGGCGGCCCGCAGTCCCTCCCCCAGCCGGTCCACCGCCTGGTGATGGGAGCTGTTGACAGGGAAAACCGGTCCATACCACCGGCGGAGCAGAGAGCTCTCCGCCGCCCGGATGGGGTGGACCATGTCCTCCTCTCCCCCGTGGAAGGGCCGCTCCTCTGGCGGCAGGTCCTGAATCAAGGAGCCGCCCAGGGCCACATTGATCAGCTGCATCCCCCGGCAAATACCCAGGATGGGCTTGCCAGCCCTGTAGAAAGCCCGGAAGAGCTCCAGCTCTGTCCGGTCCCGGTCCCGGTCAGGGGGCTGAGAGCCCCTGTTCTCCTGCCCGTAGAGGCCGCTCTCGATGTCGCCGCCGCCGCAGAGCACCAGCCCCGCGCAGCTCAGGTCGGGGGTGGGACAGTACCCCGCCTCCGGCTCGCCCCCGGCGCCCCGAAGGGCGGCGCAGTAGTTGTCCATCCGGCCCGCCTCGCCGGAGACCTGAATCCGCGCCGCCATCACAGCGCATCCTGGGCAGAACGCGCCTTGACCAGCGCCACAATCAGCTCCACTGCCCCCTCCACACCGATCATGCCGGAATTCACGGTCAAATCATACCGGCGCATGTCGCCCCAAATATGGCCGGTATAATAATTATAGTAGTTAGCCCTCCCCTTGTCCATCTGGACGATCCGCCGTTCCATGTCGTTGGAGGGGATGTGGTACTCCTCCACGCATCGCTCCACCCGGCTGGCCATGTCAGCGTGGATAAAGACCTTGAGGCACTCGGGCCGCTCCCCCAGCACATAGTCGGAGCACCGGCCCACCACCACGCAGGGTCCCTCGTCGGCCAGCTCCCGAATGACCTCCGCCTGCGCGAAAAAGGCCTGATGGCTCACGGGCACCCCCTGGTGGGCCAGCGCGGGAATGCCCACCCCCACCGGCGCGATGGACAGATGGAAGCGGCTGCGGGCCCGCTCCTCGGCCCGGGCGATGAAATCGGGGGACAGCCCGCTCTTTTCCGAGGTCTTCTGGATGATTGTCCGGTCATAGCAGGGAATGCCCAGCCGGGCGGCCAGCCGCTTACCGATCAGGCGGCCTCCGCTGCCAAATTCACGGCTGATGGATATCACATAGTTGCTCATAAACAGCACCTCCCTCGGGACAGGGCGGCGGCACGCCGCCCCAGCCCTTTCCTTCTGTTATTATAACGCCTTCCGGGAAAAATGACAATGGCAATCTGTTCATTGCCCGTTAAAATCGTCCCAACCGGCCGAAAAATTAGTCATACTGTCCAAAATCATAGTTGTGTTTTTTTGCATTCCTCCAATCTTAGACCGAAGCGCCATTTTTCTCTTGCATCTCGGGCAGAATGTGGCTATTATAGTAGGCGGATGGACCGGAAACGTTACCGGTAACGATTCTGGTAACGCTTCCAGGCAGACACATCCAACATTATAATCAGGAGGAAAATGAAATGAGCAAGACCAAAAAGATCCTGGCCCTGGCGCTCGGCGCGGCCATGACCCTGTCCCTGCTGGCCGGCTGCGGCGAAAAGCCCTCCACCAGCGGCAGCAATCCCGGCAACCCCTCCAATCCCAGCTCCACCGGCAGCAGCAGCGGCGGCGAGACCGGCCGCGTCTACTGGCTGAACTTCAAGCCTGAGCTGGACACCACCGCCCAGGAGCTGGCCCAGACCTACACCCAGAAGACCGGCGTTCCCGTTCAGGTGGTCACCGCCGCCGCCGGCACCTACAGCCAGACCCTCATCGCCGAGATGGATAAGTCTGAGGCCCCCACCCTGTTCGTCATCGGCAACCAGGCCGGCGTGAAGGACTGGAAGGACTACGCCCTGGACCTGACCGGCACCGCCATCGAGGCCGAGCTGAACACCGACGCTTACAACCTCTACGACGAGACCGGCAAGCTGGTGTCCATCGGCTACTGCTATGAGAGCTACGGCATCATCGTCAACCCCGACCTGGTGGAGCAGGCCGGCCACAAGATGGAGGATATCAAGAACTTCGAGACCCTGAAGACCGTTGTGGAGGACATCCACGCCCGGGCCGGCGAGCTGGGCTTCGACGCCTTCACCTCCTGCGACATGGACGGCTCCTCCAACTGGCGCTTCGTGGGCCACATGGCCAATCTGGAGTACTTCTATGAGCAGAAGGACGACCCCTGGACCGAGTGCCCCGCCACCATCACCGGCGCATACATGGACAACTTCAAGAACCTGTATGACCTGTGCATCAACAACAGCCTGACCTCCCCCAAGGAGCTGGCCACCGGCGGCCACGACGCCGCTGAGGAGTTCAAGTCCGGCAAGGCCGCCTTCACCGTCCAGGGCTCCTGGGAGTATGCCAACTACGCCCCCACCGTTCCCAACGCCACCATGATCCCCTACTACTGCGGCGTGGCCGGCGAGGAGAAGGCCGGTCTGAACTGCGGCACCGAGAACTGCTGGGCCATCAACTCCAAGGTCTCCGAGGCCGACCAGAAGGCTACCATGGACTTCATGGTGTGGCTGGTGTCTGACCCCGACGCCTCCGCCAAGATGGTGGAGCAGCTGGGCGTGCTGCCCTATAAGAACGCCCCCGAGTCCTCCAACGGCTTCCTGGCCGACGCCGCCGAGTACAGCGCCAACGGCTGCTACGTGATGCCCTGGGTCACCAACTATCAGCCCAACGTGGACGCCTACCGCGCCACCCTGGTCGCCGCTCTGAACCAGTACAACAACGACCAGTCCGCCGCCAACTGGGAGACCGTGCGCACCGCTTTCGTGGACGGCTGGGCCGCTCAGTACAGCGCCATCAACGGCTGATTTTTCCACAGCTTTCCATCACACGCTTTGACATTGCGCCGGGGCGGGCACATCGCCCGCCCCGGTTTTTTATTCCCGTCCGTATGCAGGGGCGGACATCGTCCGCCCGCATGCCCCCTCCGCGCTTCCGGCGGGCGCACGATGTGCGCCCCTGCAAAATTTTAAGAGGAGCTGATATCTTGAAAAAAATGAAGATCACCAACAGCAACTCTATCCGGCGTGCCACCCGGCTCTGGAGCCCGCTGTTCCTGGGACCTGTGGTCGCCGCCTTTATCATCGGCTTTGTCTGGCCCTTCCTCCAGGGCATCTGGCTGTCCGTGTGTCAGTTCAAGACCATCTCCGACGCCAAGTTCATCGGCTTCGGCAACTACGTCCGGGCCTTTCAGGACCCCTCCTTCCGCCACGCCTTCTGGTACACCGCCATGTTTGCCGTGGTGTCGCTGGTGCTCATCAACGTGCTGGCAGCAGATCGGTTATATGATGATTATTTACATCGCCGGGCTGCAAAACGTTCCCGGCGAGATGCTGGAGGCCGCCCGCATCGACGGGGCTACCCGCTGGCAGACCCTCTTCAAGGTGACCATCCCCAACGTGATGCCCTCCATCACCATCTGCATGTTCCTGTCTCTGACCAACGGCTTTAAGCTCTTCGACCAGAACCTGGCCCTCACCGCCGGACAGCCTTTCACCATCCAGCCCGGCGGCATCACCGTCAAGCAGACCGAGATGCTGGCGCTGAATATCTTCAACACCTTCAACACCTCCAGCGCCACCTCTCAGGGCACCGCCCAAGCCAAGGCGGTCATCTTCTTCATTCTGGTCGCCGGTCTGGGTCTGGCCCAGCTGGCCTATACTCGCAAAAGGGAGGTACAGCAGTAATGAACACCAAAAAGACACTCTCCGCCGAAAGCCGCCGGAAAGCCGTCCTGTCTGCCGTGCTGGCCGTCATCTGCGTCATCTATGTGCTGCCTGTGCTGGCGGTGGTTATCAACTCCTTCAAGCTGAACACCTTCGTCAAGACCGACACCTTCGCCCTGCCCACCGGCGAAATGTGGGCCGGACTTCAGAACTTTGTCAAGGGCATGACCTTCGGCAACTACCCCTTTGCCGACAGCGTGAAGTACAGCGTCATCATCACCGTGCTGTCCACCGCCCTCATCCTGCTGTGCACCTCCATGGCCGCCTGGTATATCGCCCGGGTGAACTCCCTGTTCTGCAAGATTCTGTATTTCCTGTGCGTGTTCTCCATGGTGGTTCCCTTCCAGATGGTCATGTACACCCTGTCCAAGACCGCCGACCGCTTGAAGCTGAACACCCCCTGGACCATCCCCATCGTCTATCTGGGCTTCGGCGCGGGCCTTGCCATCTTCATGTTCGTGGGCTTTGTCAAGTCCATCCCCCTGGAGATCGAGGAGGCTGCCGCCATCGACGGCTGCGGACCTCTGCGCACCTATTTCTCCGTGGTGCTGCCCATGCTCAAGCCCACCATGATCTCCGTGGGCATCCTGGAAATCATGTGGGTGTGGAACGACTATCTGCTCCCCTCCCTGGTGCTGAACATCACCAAGTACCGCACCATCCCCATCCACATCCAATACCTGAAGGGAAGCTACGGCACTGTGGACCTGGGCGCCACTATGGCCCTGATCCTGCTGTCCATCATCCCGGTGATCGTGTTCTACCTCACCTGCCAGAAGCACATCATCAAGGGCGTGGCCGCCGGCGCGGTGAAGGGATAAGACTTGCATTTCCCCCCGGAATGTGCTAAAATCGCTCAGTCAAAGGGAAAGAAGGGACATCTGTGACCATTAAGGATATCGCCAAGCTGTCCGGATACGGCGTGGCCACCGTGTCCCGCGTGCTCAACGACCATCCCGACGTCAGCGACGAGACCCGGCGCAAGGTGCTGGCTGTGGTGGAGGAGCAGAACTTCCATCCCAACAACAACGCCAAGCACCTCAAGCAGCAGGCCAGCACCAGCATCGCCGTCATCGTCAAGGGCACCCAGAACATGCTCTTCGCCGACCTGGTAGAGAAGCTCCAGGCCCTCCTCCGGGACGCCGGCCAGGACGCCGCCGTCTACTACCTGGACGAGGACGCCAATGAGGTGGCCTACGCCTGTCAGCTCTGCCGGGAGCGCCGGCCCATGGGGATCCTGTTCCTGGGGGGCGACCGGGAGCTGTTCCAGGCGGCCTTTCAGGACATCTCCGTGCCCTGTGTGCTGTTGACCAACACCGCCGGAGACCTGAACTTTCACAACCTCTCCTCCATTACCACCGACGACCGGGAGGCCTCCCGCCAGGCGGTGCGCTTCCTGGCCAACCGGGGCCACCGCCGCATCGGGATGCTGGGGGGCAACTGGTCCTGTTTCCAGATCGGACACAGCCGCTACCTGGGCTGCCAGCAGGCCTGTCGGGAGTTGGGCCTCCCCTTCGACGGGGAGCGCCAGTGCGAGCCCTGCCGCTACTCCCTGGAGGAGGGCTACGCCGCCGCCAAGGTCCTGCTGGAGCGCTGCCCCGACCTGACCGCCATTTTCGCCGTCAGCGACGTGACCGCTCTGGGGGCCATGAGGGCTCTGCGGGACCTGGGCAAGCGGGTGCCTGAGGATATTTCGGTGATAGGCTACGACGGCATCGCCATCGGCCAGTACTCCCTGCCCCGGCTGACCACGGTGCGTCAGGACACCCAGAGGCTGGCCCAGCGGGGGGTGGACGCCCTTCTTCACGGCATTCAGCGCAAAAGCCCTCCCGTCCATGAACTGGTCCCCTTCCAGCTGATCGAGGGGGAGAGTGTTGCAAAAATTTCCTGATTACAAAGAAAGGGCCGCCCGACGGCGGCCCTTTATCCTAACAGAAACAGGTGAAACAATGTGAGAAAAGCAGGCATTTTAATGCCCATCTCCTCCCTGCCCTCCCCCTGCGGCATCGGCACCCTGGGGGCGGAGGCCCGAAAATTTGCCGGCTTCCTGGCCGCCGCCGGGCAGAGCTGCTGGCAGATCCTCCCCGCAGGTCCCACCAGCTACGGCGACTCCCCCTATCAGTCCTTCTCCTCCTTTGCCGGCAACCCCTACTTCATCGACCTGGACCTCCTGGCGGAGGACGGGCTGCTGGAGGAGGCCGAGTATAAAAATCTCAACTGGGGGGACGACCCCCAGTATGTGGACTACGGCCTGATGTATGAGACCCGCTATCCCGTGCTCCACAAGGCCTGCGACCGCCTTCTGGCCCAGGACCGGCCCGATTTCGCCGTCTTCTGCCAGGAGCAGAAGGACTGGCTGGAGGACTACGCCCTGTTCATGGCCCTGAAAGACGCCCACAGCGGAGCCTCCTGGTTCACTTGGCCCGAGGATATCCGTCTGCGCCGGCCCGACGCGCTGGAGAAAGTCCGGTCCGAACTGTCCGGGGAGATCGCCTTTTGGAAGGCGGTCCAGTACCTCTTCTTCGGCCAGTGGAACGCATGGAAGGACTATGTCAACGGCCTGGGCATTACCGTCATCGGGGACCTGCCTATCTATGTCTCGGGCGACAGCGCCGATGTGTGGGCCAGCCCGGACCAGTTCCAGCTGGACGAGAAGGGCCTGCCCACCGAGGTGGCCGGCTGTCCCCCCGATGCCTTCACCGCCGATGGCCAGCTGTGGGGCAACCCCCTGTTCAACTGGGAGCGGATGAAGGAGGACGGCTACGCCTGGTGGCTGCGGCGTATCTCCTTCCAGTTCAAGCTCTACAACACCCTGCGCATCGACCACTTCCGTGGCTTCGACTCCTACTACGCCATCCCCTACGGCGACAAGACCGCCCGCAATGGCCAGTGGAAGCCCGGTCCGGGCATCGCCTTCTTCAAAACGGTGAACAAGGCGCTGGGCAAAAAGGACATTATCGCCGAGGACCTGGGTTTCCTTACCCCCTCTGTACGCAAACTGCTGAAGGACTCTGGCTACCCCGGCATGAAGATTCTGGAGTTCGCCTTCGACAGCCGGGGCGGTGAGAGCGATTACCTGCCCCACCGCTATTCTCCCCACTGCGTGGTCTACGCCGGCACCCACGACAACGACACCATCCTGGGCTGGATGTCCACCGCCCCCAAAAAGGACGTGTCCTACGCCAAGGCCTATCTGCGCCTGTCCAAGCGGGAGGGTTACCACTGGGGGATGATGCGGGGCGCCTGGGCCTCCCCCGCCGACCTGGCGGTAATGCAGTTCCAGGACGTTCTCGGCCTGGGCAGCGAGGCCAGAATGAATATCCCCTCCACTTTAGGGAATAACTGGAAATGGCGGGCCCTGCCCGGCTCCTATGACGAAAAACTGGCCAAGCGGCTGTACCGGGACATGAAGGTGTATCAGAGACTGCCCAAGGCCGGCAAATCCAAGAAATAAGGACGTGTTTTTATGCAGCTGAAAGAACAGCTCTTCCAGACCACACAGGCCCGATTTGGCTGTGCGCCCGATCAGTGCGACGACCATCAGCTCTATGAGGCCCTGCTCCTGCTCACCCGCTCGCTGACCCAGGACCGTCCCGCCCCCGCCGGGAAGCGGAAGCTCTATTACTTCTCCGCCGAGTTCCTCATGGGCAAGCTGCTGAGCAACAACCTGCTGGCCCTGGGCCTTCATGACGAGGTGCGGGAGCTGCTCTCCGACCTGGGCCGGGACCTGGGGGTCATCGAATCCATGGAGCCTGAGCCCTCCCTGGGCAACGGCGGGCTGGGCCGTCTGGCCGCCTGCTTCCTGGACTCCATCGCCGCCCTGGGCCTGCCCGGCGACGGCGTGGGCCTGAACTACCATTACGGTCTGTTCCGCCAGAAGTTTGACAAAAACCGGCAGACCGAGGTCCCCGACCCCTGGCTGGAGGCGGACAGCTGGCTGATCCCCACCGGGATGTCCTTCGACGTGCCCTTCGGCGGCTTTGAGCTGAAAGCGGTGCTCTACGACATTGCCATCCCCGGGGCCAACAACCAGTACGCCAACCGGCTCCACCTCTTTGACGTGGCCGAGCCCGCCGACAAGCCCTGGGTGGGCATCGACTTTGACAAGGGGGACATCGCCCACCGGCTGACCTCCTTCCTCTACCCCGACGACAGCGATGAGGCCGGCCGCCTGCTCCGGGTATATCAGCAGTATTTCATGGTATCCGCCGGGGCCCAGCTGATCCTGTCCGAGCTGGACAGCCGCGGCTTCGCCCCCGACACCCTGGCCGACCATGTGGCCATCCAGATCAACGACACCCACCCCTCCATGGTCATTCCCGAGCTGATCCGCCTGCTCACCAACCGGGGCATGTCCTTCGACGGCGCCCTGGATCAGGTGCGCCGGACCTGCGCCTATACCAACCACACCATTCTGGCTGAGGCCCTGGAAAAGTGGCCCCTGTCCTTCATCGACAAGGCAGCCCCCCTTCTGGTGCCCGTCATCGAGAAGCTGGACCGCCGGATGAAGGAGACCCACCCCGACCCCCGGGTGGCCATCATCGACAGCCAGAACCGGGTCCATATGGCCCATATGGACATTCACTGCGGATACTCTGTCAACGGCGTGGCCGCCCTCCACACCGAGATTCTGAAAAACTCCGAGCTCAAGCCCTTTTACGACATCTACCCGGAGAAGTTCAACAACAAGACCAACGGCGTCACCCTCCGCCGCTGGCTGGAGGCCTGCGACCCGGAGCTCACCGCGCTCATCGACGGCTGCGTCGGCCCCGACTGGCGCAAGGACGCCAAAAGGCTGGAGAAGCTGCTGGATTTCCAGGAGGACGAGGCCGTTCTGAACCGCCTGCTGGAGGTGAAGCAGCACAACAAGGACCGGCTGGCCCGGGTGCTGTGGGCCACCCAGCACATCGAGCTGGATCCCCAGTCCGTCTTTGACATTCAGGTCAAACGTCTCCACGAGTACAAACGGCAGCAGATGAACGCCCTGTATGTCATCCATCAGTATCTGGAGATCAAGGCAGGCAGGCTGCCCGAGCGGCCGGTGACCGTCCTCTTCGGGGCCAAGGCGGCCCCCGCCTATGTGATGGCCAAGCACATCATCCATCTCATCCTCTGCCTCCAGCGGCTCATCGACCAGGACCCCCAGGTCCGGCCCTGGCTGCGGGTGGCTATGGTGGAGAACTACAACGTCACCTGGGCCGAGCGGCTCATCCCCGCCTGCGACATCTCCGAGCAGATCTCCCTGGCCTCCAAGGAGGCCAGCGGCACAGGCAATATGAAATTCATGGCCAACGGGGCCGTCACCCTGGGCACCCTGGACGGGGCCAACGTGGAAATCGCCCAGCTGGTGGGGGAAAACAATATCTACACCTTCGGACAGCAAAGCGACACAGTAATCGGCCTGTACCAGGGCAATGAGCCCGACGGCCGGGGCTACCGGCCTTTGGACTACTACCACCGCCCGGCGGTGGAGCGGCTGGTGGACTTCCTGGTGTCCCCCGAGCTGCTGGCCATCGGCGACCCGGCCAGCCTGTCCCAGCTGTGGCGGGACATGAAAAACAAGGACTGGTTCATGGCCCTGCTGGATGTGGAGGACTATATCGCCGTCAAGGAGCGCTGCATCAAGGACTACGGCGACCGCCGCGCCTGGGCCAAAAAGATGCTGGTCAACATCGCCAAGTCGGGGTATTTCTCCTCCGACCGGACCATTGAGCAGTACAATGAGGATATCTGGCACCTGAAATAACGATCTGTATCGAAAAAGCGCGTCCCAATATCCGGGACGCGCTTTTTGCACTACTGCCAATATTTCTCCCGGTCCAGAAGAGAATCCGGCTCGTTCTCCTCATGCCACAGATAGAACCTCAGCGCGCGGCGCACATACCACGATACAGTCTCCTCCCTTTTGTCCGCGTACCCCTTGACCCGCTCATATAATCTCTGCGGAAGCACTAGAGTAACTGATTTCTTTGGTCCCCAAATCATATAAATCACCTCGCCTCATTTTAACCTGATTCAGGTTAAATGTAAATACCCTATTTCAGGTTAAACTATAGTTGGCACGAGGTGAACGCCATGTATTCCAGAATTCGGGACCTTCGTGAGGATAAGGACATAACACAGGTGGAAATATCCAGACTGCTGAGTATGTCACAGACAGGTTATTCCAAATATGAAACCGGAGAGAACGACATTCCGACCGCAATCCTGATTGCCCTTGCAAAGCTCCATAACACCAGTATCGACTATCTGCTGGGCCTGACCAATGTACGTGAGCCTTACCCGAGGGCGTAAAAGGCTGAAACGTTCAGGAGAGCGGAAAAAGCCCCTTTGCTAAAGGGGGCTTCAGCTTGTCGAAAAATGGCCTGTCTGGCTTCATAACCAGACAGGCCGCAAAGTTAATGAGGGATAAAATGTACGA
>JBCLQX010000030.1:0-32147 GCA_041223805.1 Oscillospiraceae bacterium 44-34
TAGTTTTGTTACCCCCCCCGCCGAAAAACTACAAAATTTCTTCGGCGTTTTCTTACAATTTCAAATTGGCATTGACACATAGCACAGGCGGCGGGAATGAACCGCGCTGTCGGCAATAACGTGGCGGCCAAAATGTCCGCCACGTCAAAGAGTTTTGTAGATGATACTGCCGATAAGTTAGGCGTTGACCCTCGAACCGTGCGTCGGGAGCTTCAAACAGCAAAAAACTTGACGCCAGAGGCAAAGGAAATCATCAAGGATGCCAAGGTCACAAAATCGGATGCCCTAAAACTATCCCGCTTACCTCCAGAGCAGCAAGCGGAGGCCGCAGTCCAGTTAGTAGAAAGCAAAAAACGTTCTGTGGAAGCTGGTGAACCGCCCCCATCAGGCCAAAAACAAGAGGCCCCGCCGCCCTCTGTCCCCTACTCGTTCAGTGGCAGGCACTATGCCTCCTTTGAAGAATCCATAGCCGATCTGAAAAACCATGATAAGGATTGCAGCTATACCCCGGATGCGCTGTTGGCAGAGCTGGATTCTTTCATTGAGAAATTCCACCGGGAGTTTGCGTGGTATAGCGACCCCTTCTGCACTGTAGTATTCCCTGATATATCCCAAGTGCAGTTTGACTACATTCAAAAGCGGTTCGACACGATCTCAGCCGCTATCCATGATCTACTACAACAAATGAAAGGGAGCATGAAGAAATGAGCTACCGTAAGAAGCACAGCCCACCCAAACCGGAACAGCAGGCCCTTTTCCCTCCTGCCGAAGTGGAGTATAGCAATCCTGGCGCTATCCGCACCCTCTCCACCGCCAGACTGACCTCCGGCCTGCCCTACCAGCGGCCTGTGGAGCAGAAGAACGTGGACAAGCTGATCCGCAACTGGAACAGCCGGGAACTCTACCCCGTCATTGTCAGCTTTCGGGATGGCAAATTCAATGTAGTGGATGGGCAGAACCGAATTGCTGCCATGCGTCAGATGGCGGGCGGCGGAGATGTGATCGTCCCCTGTATGATCTACACCGGCATGACCTACGAGCAGGAGGCGGAATTGTATGCCAAACTGGACAAGGGCAAGCGTCCCCTGACCCCGCGCCAGCATACCAAGGCTCTGGTGGAATCCGGCGCAGATGCCAGAATCATGGAGATCAAATGTCTGGTGGAGGATGTTGGCTTTGTATGGGCGCTGACGGAACCGACAGGCGAACCATTTGAGATCGCCCCCATCCGCGCCCTCGTCAACGCCCACCAGCTTCTCGGCGGCGAGGCATTTGCCCGTATGCTGTCTCTGCTGGCTGGGGCATGGCAGGGAACGCCCAACTCCCTCCGGGCCTCTATGCTCTCCGGCATGGCTCTGTTCGTCAAGACCTATGAGGCGGAACTGAGTGACCGCGCCTTTATCCGGCGGCTGTCCATCGTCAGCCCGGATGAGATCATTCGCTTGGGCCGCATTGAGACGGACGTTGGCCTGCGCTTCGCCCGTATCATTTTGGACAAATACAACGGCGGGAGTGCGGAGTTGCCCTACCGCTTCAAACGATAATGCGCCGCCGCACATAGCGCCGCAGACTGGGAGACGGTCTGCGGTGCTGTTTCTTATTCGGAATATGGACAGGCCGTACAAGCATAGTCTGAGTTAGAAGGGAGGAATTATATGGAACAGC
The DNA here is from genome assembly GCA_041223805.1 of Oscillospiraceae bacterium 44-34. GTDB lineage: Bacteria > Bacillota > Clostridia > Oscillospirales > Oscillospiraceae > Lawsonibacter. The sequence continues at coordinate 1,666 of JBCLQX010000030.1, forward strand.
GCGCCTTTACCAGAGAACAGATCGAGGCGATGCAGAACGTGGATATTCGCACCGTGGACCCGGAAACCCTGCGGGACATTCGGGATGTGACGGTCAACGATGATCTTCCCAAGCGGGAGCGGATTCTGGACTTCATCCGTCAAATCGGCAACCCGTACTGCTACCGCCATGGAAAATATGTGGTGAAGGTCAGCTTCACCGATACGGACGTGAGCCTGGAGGACAGGATGCTCTCCTACATACGTTCAAAATACTGACGGAAAAATTTTTTGCAAAACACTCTGGACATTTGCCGGAAGTTATGTTAACGTGATGCCAACAGGACGACCCAGCGCTCCCCTGGTGGTTAAAGTGTTTTGCTGATTAGACTTTAACGATCAGGAGAGAAGAACATGAACAAGACCCAAGAACAGGTATGGAATACCTGCGGATATGTCCGCCTGTCCCATGAGGACGGCGACAAGGAGGAAAGCAACAGCGTTACGGGCCAGAAGGACTTGATCCGTGACTATTTGTCGCGCAACCCGGAGCTGCGGGAGTGCGGCATGAAAGTGGACGACGGCTATACGGGTTCCAATTTTGACCGTCCGGCATTTCAAGAGATGATGGCCGAGGTCAAGGCTGGCAAGATCAACTGCATCGTAGTCAAGGATTTGTCCCGCTTCGGCAGGGACCACTTGGGCGTGGGGGAATACATCGAGAAGATTTTCCCCTTCATGGGTGTGCGCTTCATCGCCATCAATGACAACTACGACAGCCTGCACAGCAATGTGGAATCCGATGAACTGATTATCCCTTTCAAAAACCTCATAAACGAGGCATATTGCCGGGATACCTCGATCAAGATTCGGAGCCAGCTTGAAATCAAACGCCAGCGCGGAGATTTCATTGGCTCTTTTGCTGTTTTTGGCTACCGGAAGGACCCGGAGAACCGTCACCGTCTGCTGGTAGATGATTACGCCGCAGATGTGGTACGGGACATTTTCAAGTGGAAATTGGAGGGCGTCAGTGCGGGGGATATCGCGGACCGCCTGACAACGGCAGGTATCCTTACTCCAATGGATTACAAGCGTTCGCTGGGGATGCGCTACTCCACTTCCTTCCGGGTGAAGGAGGAATCCGTATGGGACGCCGGGATGGTGCTGCGGATTCTGAAAAACCCGGTATACACCGGCGTACTGGAGCAGGGGCGTGTGACCACCCCCAGCTACCGGGTGAAGCGGCTGGTGAACAAGCCCCGTGAGCAATGGGCGGTGGTTGAAAACTGTCACGAGGCAATCATTGACCGCTATGATTTTGAGAGTGTCCAGAAGGTGCTTGCCCTGGACACGCGAACCAGTGTCAGCGGCAAGGCGGTGGAGCTGTTCTCTGGCATGGTGTACTGCGGCGAGTGCGGTAGCGCCATGGTACGGAAAACCGTTCCCTCTGTCAAGAGGAAGTACGTCTACTACGTCTGTGCCGCCCATAAGGAACACAAGACCTGTTCTGCTCACAGCCTGCGGGATATTGCGCTGGATGAGATCGTGCTGGAGGCGTTGAAAAAGCATATTCGGGACGTGATCGACCTCTCCGACCTGTTGGAATTGACCGATACGGCCCAGCTTCAGCAGGCTGGCGTTCGGAAGCTCCAAGCGCGGCTGGACAAGAAGCGGGAGGAAATCGACCGCAATCAGGCCCTTTTGAGCACCCTCTATGAAAGCCTTGCCGATGGCATAATCGACAGGGACGAATACCAAGACTTGAAAAGGACCTACTCCCGCCGTCGTGCCGAAGCCGAGGCCCAAGCCGAGGCCATTCAAGAGGAAATGGGCCGGGAAATAGAGCATGAGGACCGGAGGTGGATGGAGCAGTTCCGCAAGCACCGGAATATCACTGGCTTGGAACGCTCCATCATCGTGACGCTGGTCGAACGTATTTTGATTTTTCGTGGACACCGTGTAGAGATCGTCTACCGCTGGCACAATGAATTTCGCAGTCAGATGGATTTGCTCTTGCAGGCGCAGAAGCTGTCCTCCGGGAAGGAGGCGGTCTAACATGGCAAGAACAAAACGCAAAGTCAATCCCATCCAGCCAGTTCCCGCACCGGAGGTCCCGAAAGTGCGGCTCTACCAGACGGCTTGTTATGTCAGGCTGTCGGTGGAGGACAGCGGCAAGCCCGGTGCGGATACCATCGAGGCACAAAAGGAGCTTGTTTTGGGCTTTATTGAGGCCCAAGAAGATATGCAGTTTTGCGGCCTCTACTGCGATAACGGACGGACAGGGACAAATTTTGAGCGGCCTGACTTTGAGCGGCTGATGGATGATGTGCGCTCCAGAAAAATTGACTGCATCGTGGTCAAAGATTTATCCCGATTTGGCCGCAATTACAAAGAAACCGGCAACTATCTGGAGCGGATTTTTCCCTATCTGGACGTTCGCTTTATTGCCGTCAACGACAGCTTTGACACACTGACCGCCGAACGGACGGCGGACGGCTACATTGTGCCGCTGAAAAATATTATCAAGAACAAACGCTGTTTGGGAGGGGGAACAACGAAAGGTAGCTTTATGAATTTTCAAATGGATAAACTCCAGGTTCTACTACATACTGCTTTTACTCGACCAGACCGACAAAGCGGTAAAACACTTTGATGTCCTGCCTGCGTTGCCCGTCTACAACGGTGCGCTCACCGACCTCAATATGGTCTATCAGTTCATCAATGGTGGTCCGATCAAGGTCCTGCAAGTTCAAATACTTTCGGATGATCGCCGTCCAGTTTTGAATGGCGGCGGTTTTCTGCTGTGCCTTATCTACCTTGGACAGAAGCGCATCCAGGCGTTCCGCCTTGGCAAGCCGCTCCTGTTCGTTTTTTTGCGTCAGCACCATGAATGTGCTTTCGCTGACCGCGCCGCTGTACTTGTCCTCATAAAGTTTCGCGGTCATGGTCTCCAACTCCTGCACCCTGCGGCGCAGCTTGCTGATCTCCTGCTTGGCATCGGCCAGACGCTGCTCGTCATAATCCGCGATCTTGCGTTTGAGCTTGTCCACCACAGCGGCCTCATCCAGTATCACCGCCTGGGCCTGGGTCCTGATTTCCGCAATCACGATTTGCGTCAGCGTCTGCTCATAAATCCTGTGCCATGAACATACGCTCCGGCCCGACTTGCCGTATGTCCCACAGAAATAGGAAACATAGCGTTTTTTCGTGCCGTTCTTGCGATGCTGTGTTTCCGCATTGGCACATAAAGGAGTTTTGCAATCGGCGCATACCAGCTTGCCAGTAAACAATTTCGCAGTAGGCTCCTGCCTGCCAACAGAATGAAGGCTTGCCGCCTCGTTGATCTTCTGAACGGCCTCCCACTCCTCTGCGGTAACAATGGCCTCATGCAGCGCCTCATGGCGAATCCACTCAGTTTCCGGCTTGCTGATCTGTGCATGATCCTTATAGGAACGGGTGCCGGTGTGATTCATTACCAGCGTCCCTTTATAGACCTCATTGTGGAGAATTGTTTTTACTGTTGCATAGGTCCAGAGCTGGGCGGCTTTGCAGCCGTCCTTGCCGTTGATCTGGCTCCAGTAGACACGCGGCGAGGTAATGCCATCCCGGTTGAGGGCGGCGGCGATCTGGCCGTAGGCCGTACCCGCCAGCCGCATATCATATATCCGGCGCACGATACCGGCAGCATACTCATCAATGACCAGCTTGTGCTTGTCCCCGTCGCTCTTGCGGTAGCCGTAGGGAGCGTATGCGGAAATGAATTGACCGCTGGCCTTTTTGCTGTGCAGCACTGATTTGATTTTACTGCTCAGGTCCCGCAAATGGTAATCGTTCATCAGACTGCGGAAGTGGAGCATATCCGTGTTATCGCCCTCGCTGTCCAAACAGTCCAGAACAGAAACAAACCGGCATCCCAGGCTGGGAAACACAACGGCTGTGTACCGGCCTACCTCCACGAAGTCCCGTCCCAGGCGGGAGAGGTCTTTGACGAGGATGAGGTTGATAACGCCGCTTCGGGCGTCCTCCAGCATTTCCAGGAATCCGGGCCGCTGAAAATTGCCCCCGCTGTACCCATCGTCACAATAGGTCTTGGTCTCCACCCAGCCATTGAGCATGGCGAACTTGGACAGAAGCTCCCGCTGATTTTCGATGCTGACGGATTCATCAGCGGGGATGTAATTTCTGGCCTTGGCGGAGTTGGAGGCATCGTCCACGCTCAAACGGCAGTAGATACCCACCTTATACAGCTTGTTCATACCGCCGCCCGCCTTTCCTGGGACAACACATCATCCACACAGCCAACGTAACGATAAAACACCTTTACGTCTTGGACGCGGGTATTGCCGCACTTTTGGGCCTCGCCAACCTCGATACGGTCCACCAACTCAAACAGGATGGTCTCGTCCAGCTCGGTGATCTCCGTATAGCGCCGGATGATCTCGGCCCACTGGTCGGCGTCATGGCGGTTCTCCAACTGCGTCCTGACCTTCTGCTCCAACTCCGGGAGGGCGGCGGCTTTCTGCGCCCGCTCCGTCTCGTACTTCTTCATCAGCGTCTGGAACACCGTGGGCGGGACAACGCCAGCGCATTTATCCTCATAGAGATTCTGCATCAGCTTTTCCAGCTCCGCAACACGGGCGGCGGTCACTTTCAGCTCCTGCTCATAGGATGCCGCACGGCTGTGCTGCTCCTTATCCTTCATACGGATGATCTGCGTCAGCAGCCGCTCCCGGTCATGGGCGGCATATCGGGCCTTTTCCCGAATGTCCTCCAGCACGATCTGCGTCAGCACATTCTCATAGATGGTATGGATGGTGCAGGCTCTTTTCCCGCTGCGGGAATAACTCCCGCACATGAAGGAGCTGTACCGTCCTGGACTTCCATCTTTATAGGTAAACCGCTCTACCTGGTTTCGCATTTTGAATCCACAGTCCGCGCAGTAGACCAAGCCAGTGAAAATGCTCTTGATACCGTCCGAGGTTTCAGACTTCCGCACCTTCTTCTGGTCGATGCTGACCACCGTATCCCATATCTCGCGGGAGATGATCGGCTCATGGGTCCCCTCCACGCGAATCCACTGGTCTTTGGGTTTCGCTACCAGCTTTTTGGATTTGTAGGAGAGGGTGCCGCATTTGCCCTGGACCATGTTGCCGATATAGGCTTCGTTGCGGATCATCACCTTAACAGTGCTTTCGTTCCACAGGTGGTTGACACGGCGGGGGTCGGTGCGGCCCTGGCGCTGATAGTACAGCTCACCGGGCGGCTGGACACCCTCGGCGTTCAAGGTGGTGGCGATCTTTCGGAACGCCATGCCGGAGGCCCGCATAGCAAAAATACGGCGGACCAACGGCGCGGTTTCCTCGTCAATGATGAAATGGTGCTTGTCCAGCGGGTCACGCTTGTAGCCGATGGGCGGATATGTACCCATGTACTTCCCGTTCTCGGCACAGGCTTTTTTGACCGCTTTCACCTTTTTACTTGTGTCCCGGCTGTAAAACTCGTTAAATAGGTTCAAAAAACACATGACATCGGTACTGCCGTCATTACTCATGGTGTCGATACCGTTGTTCAGAGCGATAAACCGGCATCCGATGGACGGAAACAGGTAATCGGTGTACTGGCCGAACTCGATGTAGTTTCTGCCGAACCGGGACAGGTCCTTGACGAGAATGACATTGATACGTCCGGCTTTTGCGTCAGCGATCAGGCGCTGAACGCCGGGGCGCTGGAAGTTTGTTCCAGAATAGCCGTCATCCACATAGGTGTCCACTTCATTCCAGCCCCGCTCCCGCACATACCGCTGAAGCAGCAGCTTTTGATTTTCGATGCTGACGGATTCCCCGTCCCGTTCATCGTCATTACTCAGTCTGCAATAGATGCCGACATTGTATGCTTTCTCGATCATTGTTTTACCTCCCGATCAGCCAGATTCATACCCTGTGCGGCGAATGGCTCCTGCCGGATTGCTCCAGCAGCACCTATTATAGAATAGGGAGCGCATGACGCGCAAGGATGCGGCCAGCCGCGAGGAAATGTTGGGTATGGTTTAGGTGGTAGCGTGGCAGGGCGTCAGCTCTGCCATAGCGCGGCGGACCGCCAACTGCTCCAGGGTCTCGCCCAGGTCTTTCTCGCCGGTGAAAACGCTGGTCACTCGGTACAGCGTCTTACCGATCTTAATTTCTTTGTACGAAGTGTTGATGCTGGGATTGGTCTGGTCTTTCATATTGACGCACCTCCGTCCGATAACAGACCGATGCTTAAACTGCAAAATGCAGATAACTTCCGTTAAGAAAACAGCCGCGCCGGACATTGGCGGTGCCGCATGACTATCGCGGCGCAGTTCCGGCGCGGCTGCTGGTTTATTTCCGTTTCGATGCAGTTTCACCGTATTTGCCACGCACCCCCGGCGAAAGGGGATATTGCAAGCCGCCCCTGGCGGGGCTGTCATAACTCCGCAGCATCGTTCCGAACGTGTGCCGCAGGGTTCCGTCTCAAGTCTGTGGACGGGCGTGAGCAAGTGTCATTATCCCCCGCGCAGTCATCGCGCCCGGTGTGCCAAACCGGGTCCAGGACTTACGTTGATCGCTCGGCCAGCTTGTCCATCACCTCCGAAAGCTGGCGGTCTTGGCGGCGTGTCCTGTGCCGCTGGTACGCGGGTTTTGTGCTTGCAATACCGTGTATTCAATTTTCGATGTACGAGTGAAGGTGAGAGAAAATGCGTCCTTCACCTACCGTCCTCAAAACGGGGTTTTGGTAGGGAGATCAGACCATTCTTTTCAAATATTCCAAAAGTTTTTTCTTTGCAGCCGCCAAACACTCAACAATGCTTGGATGCTGAACACCCTCGGCCTCTGCAATCTGCCGCACTGTCAGGCCGTCTACAAAATACAGCCAAAGACGGCGGCGCTGGGCTGAGGTCAGGCAGTTATCAAGCCCCTCCATGAGCAGGCGGCGCATTTCTTCGCGCTCTTGCTGTTTTAGGGCCTCCATCAGCGTGTCCTCCGGCGATTGGACAGCGGTAGCCTTTTCAGACAGGCCATGCAGGGACAAAGTACGCTTGGAGAGCGCGATGGCTGCGTTCTCAACCTGGTGGTAACTCTCGTCAGACCATGCTTTCCACCGTTGAAATTCCTCCAGGCTGGAGAAATCCGCCAGAGTGAGCCGTGTCAGCGTTCCAGCGGCGTCTATGTAAACAATGGCGTCCGGGTCTTTCTTGTTCAGCGCATAATCGCTTTTGGGGTCAAACATTTTGTTTCCTCCGTTTTATTTGTTGATGGCGTTGATGGGGTGGCACATCGAAACGGAGGCGGCGGGCTGCGGCACCCGCAGGGGCTGACTTTTTTTCCTAAGATTCGACACGGCAGAGGGCCGGGTACTTCCATTGAGTACCCGGCCCTCTGCCGTGTTTCAGAATAATAATTCTTGTTTATATGCCGCTGTGGTTCTGATTGATAAGTAGAATGAGGCATAGCCGCCACAAGGCTTTTTTTAACAGATCACCTATTAGGAGCGGCCAGAACAGCTCACTCCTATAAAACAAAAACACCATAGCCATTCTCCTTAAACGGCGGCTATGGTGTTTGAGCGCGCGAAAGCGTTCCGCAAAGCTGCCGTTTTTTTGACAGCCTCCCGGAATCGTTTTTTCTTGAAAAGTTCGGCAAGAATCGGAAATATATTGCTTAATAGTCGGAAGTGTATAGGGATTCATTTTGCGCTTTCCGAACTATACAATACAGTAGAGGTGAAGAATTATGCCGAATGATGTCTTAGTAAAGGGTGGAGCGCGGTTAAGGGCGATCCGAAAGGAACGAGGATACACACAGGAACGATTGGCGGAGTTGACAAAGCTCTCTACTCGCCACATCGCCGGAATCGAAAAGGGAGAAGCAAATCCGTCATTCGAGGTGCTTTATACGATTATAACGGCACTTGGCACTTCCTTTGATGCAATCTTCAATCCGGCAGATGAACAGTTTGAGCGCGAAATCCAGGAGATCGCTGGGCTTTACCGGGCTTGCCCGGAACAGGGGCGGCGGCTGGTCCTGGCCGCTGTACGCGCTATGGCAAATGAGCTGATAAACATAGGAGAGACGAACATTGTAGACCGTATGTAGGTATCGGATTAAGCCATAGTTGCCCACTCTCGATCCAATCGTCTGCCCAAACAGCTCAATATTTCATTTGAGATTGTCCCGGCCTGTTCCGCAACATCGCAGGCCGTAATCTCCCGCTCCCCGGATGCTCCGATAAACACCGCAGTATCTCCAGAAACAACGGATGGAATATCCGTCACATCCAGCAAGGTCTGATCCATGCAAATACGTCCCACAATCGGCGCTACATACCCTTGGACTAATGCGGCTCCGACGCCATTGGATAAGCAACGGGGTATTCCGTCTCCGTACCCAATGGCGGCGACCGCAATTTTTGTATTTCGTTTTGCTTGAAATTGATGCCCGTACCCAGCACCCTCTCCCTGTGCAATCTCTCTTATCAAGGTTATTCGGGCTTTCAGCGAGAGGACTGATTTCAACACAACACCGGCTTTCTTCCATTCATCGGTTGTACTCAACTGGCCGTAGAGCGCAATCCCGGCTCGTGCGTAGTCACCACCGATTTCAGAACAATGGAGCAGGCCGCTGCTGGCAAGAATGTGGACCTTGGGGATTTGACAGCCAATGTGTTTTAGGCGGTTTATCGCCTGATAAAAGGCTCTGCCTTGCGTTAGGGCGGCTTCTCTGTTTGATGGCAGGGAAAGATCATCTTCATATAAATGGGTATAAACTCCCTCTATGTGAAGAAACTGGCAAGCAAATATCCGCTGAATTTTATCCAGATTTTCGCAATTCTCCCCCAGCCGGTGCATCCCGGTGTTCAATTTGATATGGACGTTGATGATCTGGCCGCAGGCGTTCAGCTCTAACGCATAGGGATAGTCCAAAATAGTCTGTGTCAGATGATATTGAACAAGGAGCGAGACATATTGGGGATGCGTATATCCGAGTATCAGGATTTCCCCTGCAACTCCGCCTTGCCGTAGCTCTATCCCCTCAAAAACAGTGGCAACGCAAAAGGCATTTACACCCAGGGTATTGAGTTCTCTGGCAATCAAAACAGCGCCATGTCCATAGGCATTTGCCTTGACCGCAGGCATTAACGCGCAGTTTGGAGGTAGCAGAGTTTGAAGCTGTTCCACGTTATGCCGCAGAGCGGTCCGGCTCAATTCAATCCAGGTGCGGCCCTGATAAAACTCCGTCATGCTCCGGCCCCCCTGACAATGATTCTTGAAGGTTGAGACACTACGGTTGAATGGCTCGGCACATCCGTACAGACCACCGCACCAGCTCCAATTTTTACATAATCACCAATTTTGATGCCACCGATAACAACTGCGCCAGCTCCAATCAAACAGTGATCTCCAATCTGCGGGGCTTTCCTGTCAACCGAGCCAATGGTGACATTCTGATAAATCCAGCAATCAGCCCCGATATGGGCGTAACGGGAAATATAGACGCCATGAAGTCCATGAGGCAGAATGGGCTTACTGTCAAACTTGGCTCCGTTCCCAATGTAGCCGCCATGCCGGTGGGCCATTCGGTTCAAGAAGAAGGTCAACATATCCCGGACAATACGCACTGAACACTGTTTTCTCCACCAAAAGAATTTCCAGTACAGTCCTAGGTTCTCGCCTCTCGACCAATGGATCAGCGCCGCCTGTATCTTCATGCCAGATATTCCTCCAATGTCAGCCCCTTAAAGGTCATGATCTCTGAATGGGGCATACCAACATAGCGGAAATGCCACGGTTCATGAGCGATGCCGGTAATATGCTCTTTCCCCGCCGGGTAGCGTTCAATAAAACCGAAAGCTGGGGCCAGTTCCCGAAACTTTTGGCAGATGCCCTCATAGGGAAAAGCCGGACGGATGAAGTCAATGTCCGGCTGACGCAGCCCCAGGTCGATTGCCAGCCCCGTTTGATGCTCACTGTGTCCGGGCATGGCTACAAACTTTGCTGTAAACTCCGGGCCGTTCTCCTGGAGCGATTTTGCATAGATTTCAAGCTGTTCCTCCAAGGAGCGCCAGCCGCTGACAGGAACGATAAATTCCCATCCGCCCAACTGCTCCATGATGCGGGACAGGGCGCAAACCGCCTCCCGTTCCAGCAGAATATCGGAGTAATCGTCATGGACAGGAATCAGGTCTTGCTTGCTGTCCGGCGAATATGCGTGTTGGCTGTTGACCAAAATCAAGCTGTTCATCCGCTCACCGCCAATTCGATCACGTTGGAAATGACCTGTTCAAAAGACATTCCAACCGCTTTCATCATGCTGGGATAGCGGCTGTGGGCGGTAAATCCAGGGACGGTATTGACCTCGTTAAAAACCACCCTGCCAGCCTTGTCCAAAAACATATCCACCCTCGCAAATCCCTGACACCCAAGGGCCTTGTAAATTCGCTGGGCGGCTTCTTTCATCTCTGCCGTTTTTGCAGGGGAAATGCGGGCCGGGACATGGATTGCGGAGGTTTTCAGCGTGTACTTCTCTGTAAAATCAAAGAAGCCATCCGCCAGTTCAATCTCGTCCAGTTCCCCAACCGTTAAGGTGTCATTCCCCAAAACGGCGCACCCGACTTCAAAGCCGGAGATCGCTTCTTCCAAAATGATGTGGTCATCATATTCAAAGGCCAGCTCCATAGCCGCAGACAGTTCGCCGCGTTCCGCAACCCTTGTGATGCCGTAGGAGGAACCAGCCCGGACAGGTTTTACAAACAGCGGATACCCCAGCTTTTCAGCATGAGCGAAAGCATCCTTTCTGGCTTTCTTTGTCAGTACAGTGGAGAAAGGTATCGTGATGCCAGCGGCCTGTGCCAACTTGTGCGCCCGGTCTTTGTCCATGCACAGCGCCGAGGCCAGCACACCACACCCCACCAGCGGAATACCCGCCAATTCAAAAAGCCCCTGCACCGTCCCGTCCTCGCCGTTGCGTCCATGCAGAACAGGGAAAGCGGCGTCTAAAGAAATCTTCTCCACGCCAGCAGTTGTCTGAACCAAAAGCCCAGGGGCGTCCCGGTCAGGAGATACCAGGGCCGGGGCGCAGTCGTCAGGGTTGTTCCAGGTATCCTGCTTGATTTTCTCCACCGCGCCGGTGAAATGGAGCCAATTCCCTTTGGGGGAAATGCCCACCAGCACAGGGGAATACTTTGTCCGATCCATGTGCGTGATAACCGCGTGGGCTGATTCCAGCGAAACACTGTATTCCGGGGAACAGCCGCCAAATATGACCGCTATATTGAGTTTTTTCATATCGTACCTTCTTTGAATGTAAAAATCCGATTGCCCTCGGTATGAAAATCATATCAAGAGCAATCGGATCATGCTTTAATATTTTATTGTTGGTTTCCTAAGAAAATCCTAACAGGAGATTGATGTTTTCCTAATTAGTGATAGGCAGCGATACGGTAAATACCGTTGCATTTTCATGGCTTTCGGCTGTGATCGTTCCATGATGGAGTGTGACGATCTCCTTTGCAATCGCAAGCCCAAGTCCGGCCCCGCCCGCGTTGGAGCCGCGGGCCTCGTCCATCCGATAGAAACGCTCAAATATCATGGACAGCTTTTCCTCCGGGATTGTCGGCCCCTGGTTTTCAAAGGAGATCACCATTTGCTTGTCCTTCTTTTCGGCGGAGATAATGATTTCAGAATTTGGAAAGCTATATGCCGCCGCATTTTTCAAAATGTTATTGAATACACGGGCCAGCTTCATCGGATCGCCGCAGACGCTCAAATCTTCATCAGCATGAAGAACAGCGGTATTTCCTTTTGCGGACAGGATGGGGTAAAATTCGTCCACCATCTGCACCAGCATATAGTAAAGGTCAATCTGCTCTTGCTCCAGCGTGATTTGCTGCAAATTATACCGGGTGATTTCAAAAAACTCGTTTACCAACCGTTCCAGGCGGTTTGCCTTGTCCAACGCAATATGGGTATATTTTGCTTTCTGCTCTGGCGGCATATCGGGCGCTTCGTCCAGTAGACTTAAATAGCCAATAACGGAGGTTAAGGGCGTTTTCAAGTCGTGAGCCAGATATGTTACCAAGTCATTCTTCTGCGCGGCCTCATTTCGGAGGGCCTGTTCGCTGCGGAGCATGGCTGTCCTGATTTCTGCCATCTGCGCGGCGATTTCTGCGTACTCTTGCGGAAACATATCAGAACTTTCACTCTCTTGTTTCATATAGTCTCGGAGCATCTTGCCGATGTTGGTTACAGATTTTCGTTTTTCTGCTTTAGCATGAAAATATGACGCAAAAAAGCCAATGATAATTCCTATTGCAACAGTCCCAATTACGGCCCCAAGCACCAGACGCTTCACCTTCCACCACATTGGCTCGCGGATAATCGCTTCTTGTCCAGCCTCTGGAAGATAAGCGTTGCGTGTCTGCATGAAGTTCCACTCAAACCAGTCCACAAAGCTGCCGTTCCATACTTTATCAACAAGGAAATAAAGTACTATGCAAGCCGCAATACTGATTAAGATTAAGACAATCAGATAAGGAATTTTTCGTAATTTACGTTTCAATTTTATACCCCACTCCCCATATTGTTGTAATATATTTTGGACTGTCTATGGTATCGCCCAGCTTCTCACGCAAATGCCGGATATGAACGGTGATTGTATTGTTGCTTTTGCTGTAATACTCGTCCTTCCAAATTTCGTGAAACAGCTCCTCGGAGCTGACAACCTTTCCTTTGCGTTCCAATAAAATGCGTAAAATAGAAAATTCGGTTGGGGTCAGGGAAAGCGGCTTCCCATTCAAAAAGCAAGCATGAGTACCCGTATTCATTTCCAGGCCAGAGTGCAGGAGCAAATCGGATGCTTGTTCCTGGCCGGAAGTCTGGGCGGGGTTATATCGTTTATACCGCCGGAGCTGGGCCTTTACCCGCGCTACCAATTCCAAAGGGCGAAAAGGCTTTGTGACATAATCATCCGCTCCCAGGGTCAGGCCGGTGATTTTGTCGGTTTCCGCGTCCTTGGCTGTCAACATGATGACAGGATAAGTATGCCGCTCCCTGATTTTCTGGCAGAGGGCAAAGCCGTTCACCTCCGGCAGCATAATATCCAGAATGGCTAAATCAAGCTCAGTGGATTCAATGCAGGCAAGGGCATCCTTAGCCGAGTAAAACTTAAAGACCTCGTAATTCTCGTTTTGGAGATATAATTCCACCAAATCAGAAATTTCCGGTTCATCATCAACTACTAAAATTTTGTCGGGCATTGGGTGACCTCTTTTCTATAACCGTAGTCAAAGACATTCTATCAAACATTTTTTGAGTTCTCTGTTTTGTGGGCTGATGGGTTCCACTGGATTTCTTAACATCAGGTTGTTTGCAACTATATTATACTGCTTCGATGTTTGCTCTGCAAGGATAGCACACATCTCAAAGCAAATTCAATGCCGTTCGTTTCTTCCTATGATGCAAAAAGACCCGGCGGGACTTCGATTGCCCGCCAAGTCTTTGTTTCGATTTCTACTGACGCAAAATCTAATCCAGATGTTATTGTTTCTGGAGAGAACCGTCCTCAGCGTAGGCGTAGACCGTTTCGTAGGAACCAAGTACATCGTGTTCTTCCTCAATCAACTGCCGGTTTTGCAGGTCGATTTCCAATGCACCGCTACCACACAAGGTAAACCCATATGCAAAGCGGTCTGTCTCTTGATTCCACAGGAAATAGCTATATGGTACGTTGTGCGGATAAGAGCTAACTGCCAGCAGACCAAAATCCTCCGCACCATCAAAGTTCAGATCACGAATATCCGGCTCTCCAACTGCACTATTCTGGTTCACATACAAACCATCCCAAGCATGATCCTCTACTGCCGGAACATCCTCTGGAAGAATGGTCTGAATCAGTTCTTCTCCCTCATAGACCAGGACTTGATCCACGGAAAAGTATTCCTCCTGGGGTTCGGTTGAATCCAACACTATTGTTAATTCTCTACCCTCCGCAACCTGAACAGAAAAGGTATACATCCCCTCAAAGCGATCTGTGGAAGAAGGGGGTTCCGTAATATTCTGGCCCTCCTGGTCTGTCGTACTGCTGGGGGTTAGTTCCATAGTTTCTGGCGGGGAGGGCTGGGGATTAGGCTGCTTTGTCGTCGAGGTGAGAAAGGCCGTCGCAAGCCCAATAATCAGGAATACTGCTACAAGGGCTGCGATAATCGACATTTTTTTATTTTTCATCTTGGATAGAATCCTTTCGTCTAAAACGCTACTTTACAGCAAATTATTATAGTTTTGGCACCAAACCGACAGTATTGTATCACGATTTTGCTGTTGATTCTTTATTTTTTTGCTGAGATTTTATTAAGATTTTCCTAACGGTGAAGGAGCGAGATTTATAATACAGTAAGGGCTGGGGAACGGGGAAAACGGGGGACGGAGAAACGGGCAAGCAGGGCATGATGGTCCCATCATGCCAAAAATGGACGCCCCGCCTCCCGGCGAGGCGTCCATTTTGCTTGTTGAGGGCAGCGCCCCCAAACCCCTTTGAACAGCTCCATTCTGGAGCTGGCTGCGCGTCCCTAGCGGGCCGCTTGATGTGGGCCGCTGGCCCACAGAAGATGAGCGGAACATCAGCGTTCCTCCTGACGCTCCGTTTCTTTGTCTGGCTCCGCTCCGCCATAGCCCATTAAGCGGTCCACATTGGCACGGACCGTCAGCAGCTCCTTCATCTCATCCCGCGCCCTGCGGTAATCAGTATAGGCGGATTTCTTCTCCGCCAGGAGCGCGGCATACTCCGCTTGCAGGCTCTTGACCGTGGGGAGCTTTTTCAGCCCCAGCCCGTCAAACGCTTTCTTTGCCGCCTGATGCAGCAGTATCTCGCTCTCATGCTCGGCCTTGAATTTTTTCGAGTACCCGGCCTTGCGGTAGGCCACATACACATCGCGGGTCTTGGAGTAGTTGATGATGTGCGTTTTCAACACGGCGATCTCGGCCATGCGCCGCTCCGCCGCCTTGATCTTTTCGGACAGGCCGTTGTAACGCTCGGTGGCCGCAGCCGCTTTTGCCGCGAGGTCGGCATAGTCCAACAGTCCATGCTCCGTCAGATAATTCATGGTCTGCGCCATCTGTTTTAAGTTGAACACGCTGGCCCACCGCGCATAGCCCGCGCCCTTTCCATCCCGGAGTTTGGCCTGGATGTCCACCAGCAGATTGACCTTCGGCGGATCTGCGCGGTGGACCTTTTTGGGGCTGGGCGTGTGCGTCCGCTCCCCGGAGAGGACGCACAGCAAAGCGGAAATATCGTACTCTGCGCCCAAGCTGTTCCCATCCAGCCGGACGAAATTTTTCTGTCCCGGTGCTCTTAGCCGGATGAATTTTCCCCGTGGCGATACCTCAATGCCTGCTTCTCCCAGGAGCTTCAGCAGCGCGTCCAGGTCAGCGGGCTTTTGGGCGAGGGCATCATCTATTGCCATGCGAAGCCGGTCCCGGTGGCAAGGCGGCTTACTGCCCAGCCATTTGTTGTAGCTCTTGCCCCGGCGCTTGGGATTGGCCACAATAGAGTATCCGTTTTCGATGCAAATGGTATCGTTCAGCCGCCGTACCGCCCTCCCGGAACCGAGAAAGTCCCGGAATTTTCGGGTACAGTCCAAGGTTGTGGAGTTCCAAATGATGTGGTTATGGATGTGTGCTTTGTCAATGTGGGTGCAGACAATAAAAGCGTGGTTGCCTTTGGTGAAGCGCCGCGCCAGCTCACAGCCCAGGCGGTTGGCCTCCTCCGGGGTGATCTCGCCGGGAACAAAGGACTGCCGGATGGTATAGGCAATCACATCATCGGCCCCGCGCCGCCTGCCGGTCTTAGCAAGATACTGCCGCTTGGAAAACAGAAACTCCGCGTCCGCGATCCGGCTGTCGCATTGGTAGCTGGAGATCAGCCTGCCGCCGTCCGTTTTTTCTGGATTCTCCACATAGTCGATGATGTCTTGAATGGCCTTGCCCACAGTCCGTCCCTTGCCTATGTGCAGAGGCATGATGCGGGTGGTTGCCATTGGCGGTCCCTCCCTTCAAAAAAAACGGCCCGCGATTGGCGGACCGTTTCAGACTGTGTATTCAGTTTTCGCCGCACCGTTCGGCCATCGCCTCACCCGTGCGCTGAATATCCACATCCTCAGAGGGCAGAAGTTCTCGCTTGTAGCCTTCGGTGAGCTTGTACCCCTGGTATTCCTCATACCGGGAGCGCAGCACATCCCGCAGATGCTCCGGGGTCTGGCACAGCCGGGAAGTCACCCACTCGCTGTCCTTTTTCCTGCTGTCCCAATCCACCACCAGATAGCCCTGGCTGGAAGTCAGCACCTCACAGGCTTTATCCTCGGCCAGATAGTCCCGGAATACAGCTAACACTTTTTCATAGGTCATAATGAACACCTCTTAAATTTGATTTGATACCAGCATAGCGGCATGGACGATTTTTTGCAAGGATGCGGCCCCGCCACTCATTTTTTATTTATCTGCATTGGAAACTGAAAAATGATTTTCTGCTTGCGCTTCGCAAAGTCCAGTGTTTTCGCCGCCCCGCCCCACCCATGCGTGACGCCGGAGATCACCACATCGCTTTCCTGGACCATCCACTCGTTTCTCCTGACAATGGCGTAACGGGGCGGCACATTCTCCAACGGCGGGTAGGTGGTGCTGTCATAGCGGGAAAGGTCAGCGTCCCGGTTGAGGTAGGCCAGCACCAGGACCGCTTCAATGCTGGGATAGGTGGCCTTTTGCCGTCTCACCGCCGCTGCTGCCAGACTGTCAAAGTCTCCATAGCCGCCGAGATAAAATGTGGCCGCGCCGCCCTCAATCAGCGATGGGAGTATTATATCCAACCATTTGGAGATTTCGCAAGTCTGATATATTTTGCTGTGTCCGCAAAAGGTTACAATCATAGTCCGCTCCCATTGTGCAACTTCTTAGACAAGACTTCTTATATCTTATAAAGTCATTCTAACAAAGGTACACTTATCTTGTCAATCAACAATATAGACAAGGTGGTGTTTGAACTTGGAGAGATACGGTACAATCAAAATCAACTTGGCAAAACTCATTGAGGAAAGTGGCATGAGCAAGAACAAACTCAGCCACCGCGCAGAAATGCAGCGGACACAAATCAATCACTACTGCAACAACACAGTGACCCGCCTGGACATTGACGTACTGGCGCGGTTATGCACAGTGCTTGAATGCGAGATAGGTGATCTTCTGGAATTTATCCCACCTAACGCGGATATTGAGCAAAGGTGACTTCTGCTGTACTTCCTTTTGCCTCGAAAGACTTATCCTTTATACTATAAAGTGATGTCACCTAACAGTCAAGTGACTGTATAAAATTTTCTTGGAAAGCCATATCATAAACTTACACAAAAGCATAGAAGTGGGGGAATGATATGGCTACAAATAAGCGGGTATTCACATTGCGGTTACCTGATGAAGTCTTTGATAAAATCGGAATCCTCGCCACCAGAGAACACCGTTCCATGACAAATTACATTGAGTATGTTCTGATGAAGCATTTGGCCGAAGTCGAACAGGAGAATGGTGAAATCGTAGGAAAGCGAGATAGTGAATAATTTTATTGGAGCCTTGCCAAAGAAACGAGGATTTTCTGTGCCGCATCCCACAGTCCGTCATAGCTCTGCCGCAGTTCTTCCAGGTCCGCATCATAGAAACGGCCCGTCTCATGGACGCGGCGGGTGAGCTGGTTGAGATTATTACTGGACCGCCGCAGCAGGGAGACCATCTCCCGCAGCTCCGGTAGTTCCAGATTTATCACAAAGCCGTCAATCGCCATCTTGCGGAGGTACGCCGCCATATTGGTGGTGCCGAGCTGGGCCATCTTCTGTTCGATCAGCGCCCGTTCCTCCGGCGTGACGCGGAATTTCAACTGTACCTCCCGCTCTAAATTTGCCATGCCTACCGCTCCTGGGTCTTGTTCCTGCCCTTGGCGGGCGGCTTGGGCGCATCGGCGGCGGGCTGCTCCTGCAACTTCTTCCGCACCGAGGGCCTGCGCAGGATCAGCTTTTGAAAGCGGTCCTCATCCTTGGAGATCAGGGCAAATGTCCCCTTGCGGCCCTCCAGCCCGGAGAGAGAAAGGGTCTGGAAGGGCAGCATCGCCATAAGGCGGTCCGTGTCCTTAGTTCCAGCCCTTGCCAGGAAGTCGGGGGAGACCTGGACCATGTAATGGGTCCCGTTGGGACTGTTCGGCTCCTGGGCAGCTTGGAATCGTTCCAGGATATAAGCAGCCTCCGCCTTAATGTCCGCCGCTTTGAGGGGCTGTCTCAACAGATGTTCATGCCGTGCGCTGCTCACGAACATATCCAAAAGACCAGGGTGAGTTTGTGTGATAAGGTAGGAAGTGTCCCGTTTTCCTCTTTCAAAAACGATGGGGATAGTCTGCGCCCACTTCTTGTTGGCTTGGGAGACGCGCCCATCCGTCCCTTGGGTTTGCACCGTGTTGGCCAGCACATAGAACATCCGCTCATAGCCAAACTGCTTCACCACCTCCTGCACCGCCGCCTGTGTATCAAGGCGGTTGTCATGGTAGTGGCTGGCGATGGCCGTTTCAATCGCCTTTTTGCAGGCGATATTGGCATGGTTGGAGGCACGGTGCTGTTCTTCCTCGCCATGATTATATGCGTACTCGAAAGATTCCTTGTAAATCGGGGTCTTATCCATTTTAACCGTCTCCTTTCTATGTTTTACAGAGGGTTTCCGGCGCGAAGCAGACTTTTGCTGTTCCAGCTCCTGGAGGTCCCTCCGTACCAGATCAATGAACAGGTCCACCTTGGCGGGGTGGCTTTCTAAAGTGCAGCTCTCCCGGTCGCTGGCCATTCCGTACAGCGGAACAGTTTTGGCCCAACTTGCATTGTGGCCGGAGAAGCGGTTATCAATATTCCTTTCATGGACCGTATAAGCCAGAATGAACGCTACCCTCTCCGGCCCAAACTGTTTCAGAACCCCTTTGGCTGAATCCTTGGCAAAATTCATTCCATCCCAATTATTACGGATTGCATCGTCAATGGCACACTTGCAGTCGGCAAGGGCTTTCAGCGATTCCCGATACTGTTCCAATTCGCCGTTTTCCCGTGCGTAAGCAGCGGGATATGGGTAGATTGGTGTTTGATTCATTTTAATTCCTCCATTTCATAAGCAAAGTCAGGCGGAGCTGCCCCCGCCTGACTTTCCACGTCACCGCTCCTGGCGGTGGTCTTTCGGTTTGTCTGTTTTCTGTTTGGGCGGGACAGGCCGTTTCAATCCCTCCAATACCGAGGGGCGGGCGTCCTTGGCCAGACGCTGCTCACCAGCCGGGGCAGGCCCATCCTCTATCCCTAACTGCGCGTTCAGTTCTGCCAGCCGCTCACTTTTCTGCTGAAGCTCTGCCTCCTGGGGGAAGGGCTTGCCGATCTCGCCTTGAATCTCTTTCAGCTGCTGGTGGAGATTGTCAAGCTGGGAGTGCAGCGCCGTTACCCGGTCCGGCATTTTATTCAAAGCATGGTCGATGCGGAGAAGATTACCCAAAACATCATCCCCCAATTCGGCCCGGTGGCTCATCTGGCCTTTGAGGGTCAGGACGATGGTGCGCCCGAAGTCCTCCACAGACAAAGCCATAGAAAAGCCGCGATAAGTTCCGATCTCGACAGGCTCCCCCGGCTTGATGCCCTTGCGGATTTCCGCGATCAGGGCCTTGCCCGCCTCGATTTTGTCCGTAAAGGTCTGGTCTCCGATCACCATACCGGCAAAGCCTTGCTTGACCTCCACAGCGGCGGTCTCCGCAGCGGGTGCGGCGGGTGCATCCGGCTGTTCCCCGTCAGCCTGGGGCGGCGCGGCGGGTTTCACAGGCACCATCGGATGGGGATGCTCCGCCAGCGTTTTCATGTCGGCCTCCAGCCCCGCGATAAAGCCCTCGTTTTCCTTGATTTTCTCAGGGAACCGTTTCAGAAGATCGTCCTCCATGCGGTACTGATGGCTCTGGTGGTCCGATTTCAGCAGACGCAGGCGGGCCACGTCAATATCCAGG
This sequence comes from Oscillospiraceae bacterium 44-34, assembly GCA_041223805.1. Lineage (GTDB taxonomy): Bacteria > Bacillota > Clostridia > Oscillospirales > Oscillospiraceae > Lawsonibacter. The sequence goes on from JBCLQX010000030.1 coordinate 21,704, forward strand.
TCCATCTTCTCTTTTATCAGCGGATTTCCCGCGCACAGGGCCTTGATCTCCGCATAGGAGAGGGCGGTCTCGTCCACGTCCTCGCAGGAGCGCACCGGGGATTTTGAGGTCATAATCTGCGAAATGAATTTCTGCTTGTTCTCCACTGTCTGCCAGAGGTAGGAATCAAACGTCCCCTCCGTGACATAGCGGTAGATGTGTACCGTGGGATTCTTGTTGCCCTGGCGGACAATGCGGCCCTTGCGCTGCTCCAAATCTCCCGGCCTCCAGGGGCAGTCCAGGTCGTGCAAGGCAATCAGCCGGTCCTGCACGTTCATGCCAGCGCCCATTTTGAAAGTGCTGCCCATGAGTACCCGTACCCGCCCGGAGCGGACCTTTGCAAACAATTCCTTCTTCTTGGCATCGGTGTTGGCATCGTGGATGAAAGCGATCTCCCGCTCCGGGATGCCCATAGCAACGAGTTTACTGCGGATGTCCTCATAGACGGAAAAGGGCGCGTCCGGCTTGATGTCCTCCAGCAGATTGCCCAGGGCGTGCAAATCCGTCCCGCCCGCCACCTTGTTTCCCGCCGCCATCGCGGTTTTGTCCCGCTTGGCGGCGGCAGCGGCTTTCGGGGTGGACAGGTCGCAGAAAATGAGCTGGGTCAGCTTGTCCGCCTGCCCGTCCTCCCAAATGCGGAACACGTTTTTCACGCACATATTGAGCTTACTGCCCGGATTATCGGGAAAGAGCGGGTTAATCAGCCGCTGGTCAAGACCAAGTTTCCGCGCGTCATTGGTGATCGACAGCATATTGTCGATCTTGGGGTTCACTTGGCCCGCATGGACGGCGGCGGCGCGGTCAGACAGCTCCTGGACCAACTGCTTCTGTTCCTCCGAGGCCAGGGCCTTTTCCGTGTGATACTCCACCTCCGGCACAGGGAGATTGAGCTGGTCGGCGGTCTTGATGTCGGCGGTCTCCCGGAACATGGCCATCAACTCCGGCAGATTGTAGAATCTGGCAAAGCGCGTCCGGGGGCGGTATTTCCCTTCCGGGGCCAGCTCTACCTTTGTCACCGTCTCCCCAAAGATGGAGGCCCAGCTATCGAAGTGGTTCAGGCTGTAATGCTTTCCCCGGCTGTCGGTAAAGCCTTTGTCCAGAAGGTCCTGCTGCAAATACCGCTGCATGGTGAATAATTCCGTCATGGAATTGCTGACCGGGGTGCCGGTGGCGAATACCACGCCGCGCCCGCCGGTGATCTCGTCCATATAGCGGCATTTCAGCAGCATATCGCTGGACTTCTGCGCATCGGTGGTGGAAAGCCCCGCCACGTTGCGCATTTTTGTGTAGAGGAACAAATTTTTATAGGAATGTGCCTCGTCTACAAAGAGACGGTCCACTCCAAGCTGCTCAAAGGTGACGGAGCTGTCCTTTCTGCCGGTGTTGTTGAGCTTTTCCAGACGGGCCTCCAGGGAACGCTTTGTGCGCTCCAACTGCTTGACGCTGAATCGTTCCGCGCCGCTGTCCTCCAATTCCTCAATGCCCTGTTCAATCTCCAGAATCTGGTCCTGGAGCAACTGCTCCCGCCGCTCATAGGAGACGGGGAGACGTTCAAACTGGGAGTGGCCCATGATGATCGCGTCATAATTCCCGGTGGCGATACGGGAACAGAACTTCTTACGGTTCCTGCCCTCAAAATCCTTTTTGGATGCAACGAGGATGTTGGCGGTGGGGTACAGCCGCAGGAACTCGCTGGCCCACTGTTCGATCAGGTGGTTGGGAACGGCGAACAGAGATTTCTGGCACAGCCCCAGGCGTTTGCTCTCCATCGCCGCCGCGACCATTTCAAAGGTTTTGCCCGCGCCGACCTCATGGGCCAGCAGCGTGTTTCCGCCGTACAGCACATGGGCGATGGCGTTGAGCTGATGCTCCCGCAGGGTGATCTCCGGGTTGATGCCGCCGAACACGATATGCCGTCCATCATACTCGCGGGGCCGGATGGAGTTGAACAGCTCATTGTACTGCTTCTCCAAGGTCTGCCGCCGCTGGGGGTCTTTCCATATCCAGTCCCGAAAAGCGTCCTTGATGGCCTGCTGTTTCTGCTGGGCCAGGGTGGTGGCGTTATGGTTCAGAACGCGGCGTTCCTTGCCGTCCGGGTCCTTGATGGTATCATAGATTCGCACATCGCGGAGGTTCAAAGTGTCCTCCAGGATGTGATAGGCGTTGAGCCGGTCCGTGCCATAGGTGGTGTTGGCGGCAACATCATAGCCGGTTACAGTATTTTTGCCGGTGATGTTCCATTCCCCGGTATATTCCGAGAAATTCACATGGATTTTTCCCTTTTGGACCGGCGGCGTTTTGAACAGCTCATACATAAACTGCTGGACATAGCGCTTATCCAGCCAGGTGGCCCCCAGGCGCAGGTCGATCTCCGAGGCAGTCAGGTCCTTGGGCTGGGCGGATTCCAGGGCCTCCACGTTGGGGCGCAGCCGGTGTTTTTCCCCTTCGGGCAGCGCGTCCAACATGGCCCTGGCAGCGCGCAGTTTCTGCCGCACGTTCCCGGACAGGTATTCATCAGCGGCAACAAGGGGAAAGCTGTCCACATCCTCCAGGGACCAATCCCTGCGGCTGGGGTCTCCCTGGCACTGAATATCCCGGAAAATCACGCCGGACAGCTCCGATTCCAGTTCCGCCTCCGTTTTCCCGGAGAGCTGGGCCATATAGGACATATCCACTCCGGCCTTTTCCCCGATAGAGACGGCCAGGGCTTCACTGGCGGTGTCCACATGAGTGACCGCCCTGTGGGGCTTGATGGTCCGCTTGGTGAACATATCCGCTTTGCGCTCCAGCCGCCCGTCATTGTCCAGCATCTCCAACGAGCAGAGCAGAAAATAGGAGCTGTCAGCGGAAAAGGCCAGCGCGTTCTCCCGATTGTTGATAAGGCCGTACTTTTTAGAGAAAGCGTCATACAGGCTGTTGAGGGTCTGCCGCTCCTTTTGGACGGAGATTTCATCGGCGTCCTCCATCTGAAGGTCGATCAGCCGATGCACACAGTCCCGCAGCTCCACCATGCCCATGACGCGGCCCCTGGCCGTGGCGCTCAGATTGGGCTTTGCCATCATGGAGGTTTCCCGGTAGTATAATTCGCCGTCAACAACGCCAAAGGAGTATTTTTCTATATTGGGGTCTGCCGGAATCAGTGCGTCCGTCTTGATTTCCTCATCCAGTTCGGACAGCTCGACACGCTTGATCTCGCCGTGGATGTGGGACAGAGCGGTGCGGAGCTGCTGGGGAAAGTCCTCGTCCTTCCGGGACTTACAAGCCAACTGCGGTCCATAGGGGCCGGAGGTGATCTCTAAATCGCCCAGCACCATTTCGGGGTGGGTCTGGAAATAGCGGTTCATGCTCACAAAGCCGGGGCGTTCCTCGCCGTCCTGCCCGACATAGGTGTGGCGTTCAATGACCTCCGCCTCCACCCATTCCGGCAAAGGCTCATTTTCACGCAGGGGAATCTCCCGCTTTTGCAGGAACATGATGGACATGGAGGTATCTGTCCCGGCATTGGCCTGGAAAACGCCGTCCGGCAGGCGGACCGCGCCCAGCAGATCGCACCGCCGCGCCATGTACCGCCGCGCCCGATCGTCCTTTTTGTCCATCGTGCCGCCGCTGATGCCGTTGGAGGTAATGAACGCGATCACGCCGCCTGCCCGGACCTTATCAATCGTTTTGGCAAAGAAATAATCGTGAATCAGAAACCGCTCCCGGTCATAACGCTGGTCCACCACGGGATAATTACCAAACGGCACGTTGCCGATAGCAAGGTCGAAAAAGCTGTCCGGGAAGTCGGTTTTTTCGTAGCTGCGCACCGTGATACGGGCCTTGGGATAGAGCTGCTGGGCGATGCGCCCGGTGATGCTGTCCAGCTCCACGCCGTACAGCTTGGACGCGGCCATGCTCTCCGGCAGCAGGCCGAAAAAGTTGCCCACGCCGCAGGACGGCTCCAGAATGTTTCCCTTTTCAAAGCCCATGTTCCCGATGGTCTCATAGATGGCCTTGATAACCAGAGGGCTGGAGTAATGGGCATTGAGGGTAGATGCCCGCGCCGATTTGTACTCGCTGTCCGTCAGCAGGCTTTTCAGCTCCTGATACTCGGCAGACCACTCGGCCTTGTCCGGGTCAAAGGCGTCCGGGATGCCGCCCCAGCCAACATAGCGGGAAAGGACTTCCTGTTCTGCTTCAGTAGCGGACCGGCCCTCGGCCTCGATCTGCTGCAAGGTGCGGATGGCCTCCACGTTCCTGCGGTACTTGACTTTCGGCCCGCCCACGCCCAGGTTGTCATCGGTGATGCGAAAATTCCCGGCGGCGGTATCTTGTTCGGCGGCGGGGGCCTGCTCCGGCTGTGCGTGTTCCGGCTCATCAAAGCGCAGCGTCTGAACGACAACATCATAGGGCAGGCCGTTTTTATCGCCGGGATAGAGGGTTGTGGTTCCTGGTGTCGCTGTGGTGCCGCCAGCCGGGGGCGGGGCCTCCGGCTGTTCCTCCTGGGGCGGCGCTGGCTGGGCCGGGACCTCCGGGGTAAAGAGGGCGGCGTTGCGCTCGTCATGGCGCAGAGCGTCCTCAAAAAAGTCCCGACTGACCGTCTCATGGCTCCAGGCGTATGGCCCGGTGTGGATGCGCACGTCCAAGTCTCCAATGTATTCGATGGTCCCGGCAATATCGTGGTCGCCATAGCCAAAGGCCACCTTGTCTCCCTCTCGATAGGTAAGCTGGCCCGCCAGCTCCACACTATCCCGCTGGACTGGCTCATGGGAAAAGCCGTCCAGCTCTTGCAGCCAGAGGGCGCGGAGGATAGGCGCGACAGCCTCCCAGGACAGGGACAGCTTTGTGCCGAATTTGTCCTGGATTTCTACCGCCATACTGACGGTAGAGGTAAAATAGTCCGCTATGTCCCCGGTTTCCAGCGTCACCGTCTCGGCGCGGCTGGCGAAAACAAGGGACAGCCGCTGGGCAATTCCACGGTTGTTCTCACCAGAGCGCAGCCAGCCGGAAATGTAGCCCTTGTCCCGGTCCGTCATCAGATGGGAGGTCAGCACTTCCCGGAAATCATCATTGACGCGGCTCATGTCGGCGGGCAGATAGCTGGTGATCCGGCCATTCCGCGTATCCTGGTGCAGCAGCCGCTCAAAGTTTTCTTTACTCTCGGTGCGGAAAAGAGGGATGGGCAGCGCAGGGTCCCGCAGTTCCACATCCAGCAGGCCGATGCCCGTGATCTCAAAAGCGGTATTGTTCAGATAGACCATATCGCCCGGACGGTAGGGTGGGGCAAAGGGGTCGTGGGGCGGCTGGTCCGCCGCGCCTATGACTTCCTGGATATTCTGCCAGTCCTCGTCAGAAACGGTGATGTCAACCTCATGGGAGGCATCCCCGCTCCCAATGGTGATGGTGTTCCCCTCGCGGGTAACGGGCCGGTCAGAGAGGTCCGGGGGCAGCGCCGCCGCCTGTTCCCGCTCTGCGGCCTGCTGCAAAATGGGAACAATATCACGATATTTTTCATTTTGACGGAGGTAGTCCAGCAGTCCGCCGTAGCCATCGCCTACATCCTGACGGCCCCAAACCCTTACGCCATCCGGCAAAACAATGACGAACGAAACCTTGTCATAGCCGGAAAATTCATCAAACTCCGGGTCTTTGGATTCAATCCATCTTTGTTCTGTCCCATATTTTTTAATGGCAGCTTTTTTGCCTGCTACACGCTTATCATCCGCCTGCTTCATCAGACGGTCAAATTCGTGGACAGAATAGATTTTGTCGGCCTTAAAAACGCCCGTTTCGCTGAACTCACAGCAAACATACGGCGGTGCTGCGGGGATGCCCCTGTCCAGCAATTCACGGATAACAACGGACGCGGCCTCATCTTCCTCATAGTAGCACCATCCATATTCAGTTCCGCCAGCGGCTAAGGTTTCGGGCGAAAGCAGTTTTTTTGCATCCGTTTCCCGTATCATAATTCCGCCATGACGGGCGGTGCTGACTTCATACACACCGTCTGCAAACTGATCGCTCATCTGCACTTTGCCCCAGGGAGAATGATCGCCTATCTCTGTCCCCCAGGGCGGCGTTTCTTCCTCATACCCTGTTGTATCGGGCATCGCATGGGGCGGGGCGGTTTGCTGCTCCTGCTGGGGCTGGGTGAGGGCGGCATAGGTTTCGTCCACGATTTCCCGATGCAGCCGGTAGCGGAAGTCGGGCATATCGTGATACAGACGCATAAACTCCGGCTCTGTAATGGTGAGTGCCGTCCGTTTGACTGCCGCATCGCCCTCAATAATCGCGTTTTCCCGGTCCGAATTTTTGCAGGCGTTTTGATAGGCCACATCTGCCAGCACCAAATCCCGGATGATAGGTTTATAGCGGTTATAGGTCTCCCGGATGGTAGGCGCGGTGCTGGAATCCTGCCCCGCCAGCCGTTCCGCATCGGCCACGACCTGTTCCACAAACTCGGAGGGGCTGTCCTGTTCCAGATGCTCCCGGATGGCGGCGGCGTCTATATCCTCAAAATTGTACAGTTCCTTCTCGGTGAAAAATCTGTCCTCCTTTACCAGACGGGCAAGGCAGCGCTGTACTTTTGTCCAGGGCAGATCGGTGGCCGCACCCTCTACCGTAACAGGAAACGCAGGGAGACTATCGCCGTACTCATTTTTCAGCCACTCCGCCGTGTCCCGGTCACGGGCATGGCCGGTCATGTACTGCTGGACCCGACGCTTGCTGGCAATATCACCGTTCCACTCCTGGAGAGCGGCGTCTATGTCGGCCTGGGTGATTTCTCTCGGTGGTATTGTGGCAGGAATAGGCGGTGTGGCCCCCGGTACATGAGTGGGACGTTCCATTTCCGGGGCTGATGCCGTTTGCGTCTGCTCCGGGTGCGTTTGCCGGTATTGCTCCAATTCCTCCGGGGTCAGGTATCGGCCTTCTTCAATCAACTGCCGCAGCCGTTTTTCAGCGTCAGACCAGGATATAGTGACTTCCGCAGTCTCTTTGTCCTCGCCGTTTTTCTGTATTGTGATGCCAACATCAGGGCGATAATCCACCCATCCCTGTGTCCCATCCGGCAGCTTATGCCCTGCGGCAACACGGCCAAACGCTGCACTGACCGCGCCCACCGTGTCCTCAACGCTCAAATTCTGCTGATAGATTTCATAAATCCGCAGATTTTGGAAATGAAGCGGCGCTTCAAATCGGAGTTGTGCGTCGATGTCAGCCTGGGTGATCTCCAGGGCTGGGAGCTGTTCCAAGTGGTCGCTCTGGTACTTCTCCAATTCCTCCGGCGTAAGGTAACTGCCCTCCTGGATGAGCTGGCGAATACGTTTTTCCACAGCGGGCCACTTCACCGTAACTTCCGTCCTTGGATGGTAGCGCACCAATCTCAACCCGGTGTCAGGGCGGTAATCAGTGATACCCGATGCGCCATCCAGGAATGTATGATTGCCGCCGGAATATCCATATTCCTGTTTGAGCGCAGCAACCGCGTCTTTGGCAGAAATGTTCCGCTGATACATGGTGAAAATCCGCAGCCTGCCCGAATACTGCCGCAGAATCGTGTCAATTTCTGCCTGGGAAATGGAAGAAGCAGAGGGCGCGTCCGCGCTCTCTGCTTCTCGAATGGTCTCCATCTGCTCCCGCTGGGACGGGATTTCCGGGGGCATAAAACTTAGCTGTAAATCAGCTCCGACATGATAACTTCCTCCGCCTGTGCCTTGCAGGTGTTCATCAGTCCCACCCACTTCATCTGATCGCTGGCTTTCAACTGCTCCGTTGCCCCCGCCGCTTTCGCCAACTGCGGCATCATCTGCTCCAGACGGCTGTTCGCCGCGTCCTCGATCTCCAACAGGTGGCTGAACAGGGTCCCGGTCAGCGTCATGCGGTTGAACAGCCCCGGACGATGCTCCTTCAGGTACGTCCGGCGCATCCTCCCGTATTTCCCCAGGTCCCGGTCCGGCTGTTCCGGCAGGGCCAGATTGGGAATCAGGAAGTCCCCCACTTGGGTGTAGGTCAGATTGTTCTCCATGTTCGGCGTTCCTTTCTGCGGATTTTTCCCGCTCATATTTTTTGATGGTGACTTCGATCTGCCGCAGCACCGCCTCGCTCCCCTGACTGACCGCCGTACCCAGCTCCGTGATGGTGTCCGGGGTATTGAAGTCGAAAATGCTTAAAAAATCCTCATGCTCAAAGTAGTTTTCCGGCTCCAGGCCGCAGCGGGACATAAGGGTGTATGCGATGCTGACGGCGGCGGCGTTTCGGAACTGCGCTCCGATGTTGAACTCATCATACTCCTCCAAAAAGCTGCCGTCAACGATGCGGAGGATGTCCTGCTGGTGATCGTCCCAATATTCCGCCGCAAGCTGGGCGGCGATCCTCTCAAACTGTTCCACGAGGTCGTTGCCGGACACGTCAAACCGCTGCTCCAGCGCCGCCGATACCGTGTCCTGATATTCCTCCCGGTACTTCCACAGCTTGGGCCGGGTTTCCTCTCCGCCGCCGGTGTCAGCCACATCGAACACATAGCGCAAAAACGGCCTGCTGCCGCTGTTGTCGATGATGGCGATGCCCGTAGCGCCCCGCCGCACATACCGGCGCATCCGCTGATTCCAGAAATCATATTCCGCGCAGGCGGTGGCGTTGGGCCGCTGGGCGTGGATCAGGAGCTGTTCAGGGTACGGATATTTATAGAGACGGCCTACTGTGGCGAGAAAGGCCGTCCATTCCTGATAGCTGCCGGTGATCTGGTGGGCGGCGTGGTCGGCCATTTGTGCATAGGCTTGGAGCTTACTTGCCATAGGCAGGGTCCTCCGTCTCAAAGTCCGGGAACAGGTCCAGGGCAGCAAACTCCGCATCGGTCATGCGTCCCAGCTTGGAAAGGGCGCTGTCCGTCAGCGTCCGCAGCTCGTCCTCGTCCGGCTCCAGATAGCCCCGCATCTCGGTGAGGGCGGCGATCACGCCTGCACGGATGCCACCACCAGCGCCGTTGTAGATGCACAGTAGATTCTGTTCCTCAAATGTAAAATCGTTCATTTCCTTACCGCTCCTTTTCCGCGCTCTTTTTGGGCGCTGTCTTTTTTCGTTCCTGGGCTGGCTGGTTTTTGAGCTGGGCCACAACGGATTTTTTCTTTTCCCGGTGGACAGTATCCGCCAAATCCGTCAGGGAAATGGTCTGTCCCGCCTTGACCTGGGCCTCCAGCTCGGCCACCGTGGGCTTCTGGCTGATGAAGTCCGTCAACTGCTCAAAGCCGAAGCTGTCGCAGTAATGGCAGGATACCACACCGTCCTGCTTGACGGCAATGATGTCGCTGACGGACATGGAGGGGCGGTGATAATCTGCCGGGTAATCGGTGTTGAATCTTTCCCACAGCTTTTCCAGGGCGCTGGACCCCAGCCCCGGTGCCAGTTCTCCCGTATAGACCAGATCGTAATTGCCACGTTCAACAGTTAGCCCCTTGGACATCAGCCAGTCCATGTTCATAAAGCGGAGATCGCGTTGTTCAGCGCCGTCCTTTATCTGATAAATGGCAAAGCAGTCCCCGCCATAGTCGAGAAAGGCCCGTTCCCGTTCCTTCTGGTGATTCAGCCGGTCCACAATGCACTGGTGAAATTCCGGGCTTTCCTCCCATTCCTTGCGGGGAACGGCAAACATCATGCCATCCGGCTGCTCCACGAGATCGTCCCGGTCAAAGACCATAGCGGGATTTTCGCCAGACTCCATCATATAAACGGTCAAATCCTGCTCCAGCAGTTCCACCGCCCGTTCTCTGGACAGAGGCAGCAGATCGCCGCCTGCATAGCCGTAGTTCTGTTCCAGCTCGTCAGCGGGAAAGGCTGGGTCCGGCAGGGGGTACTCGTCCAGAGTGTTGTCCCGCAAGGCTTCATCCGCCTGTGCCAGCGGTTCCGGGGCAGGCGGGGGCTGTTGTTCCACTTCTGCCGCATCCGGCTGGATGAAGCTGAACGGCTCCCCGGCGAACAACAGTTGCCCGACCTGCTCAAATTGTGCCAGCACGCCAACACGCAGGGCATCAAACTCGGCATAGTCCTCCATCGTAAAACAGCCCTGGGCCAGCAGCTCCGCCTGGGTAGCGGCATAGCTGCTCCCGGAGACAAAATCGAACATCACCGTATTATTGGAGAGGTACAGCAAGGACTTGTCCGCATTGAGGTAATGGCTGCGATTGTCATAGTGGTCGCGCCTACCCATATATACCTTATCATCTGGCCCTACAAAAGCATCCAGCTCCGCGCCGTCTTTGGTTTTGTAATGACTGATTCTGGCTGTGCCAGGTTGGAAAAAATCATCCGGTTTCAATTCGCCGGATTGCAGCTTTTTCAGAATACCGGCGCATTGTCATCGCCAGTGATAAAATGTAAAAAAACGCCGAGGAAAAAATGTAGTTTTGTGGCGGAGGAGGCGAAAAAAAGA
>JBCLQX010000031.1:0-30860 GCA_041223805.1 Oscillospiraceae bacterium 44-34
GCCCGGCGGGGAACCTGATGGAAGGATAGATGGATCAGTATAGCTGAAATCAGTTTGATTTGATTTAATATAATTTGGTGCGACTTTTCCGCAGTCTTGACTGCGACTTCCCCGCACTCTTGACTGCGGTTTTTCCGCAGTCTTGGCCGCGACTTCTCCGCAGTCTTGGCCGCTGAAAAGCCGCGGTCTGGGGGAAAGCTCCGGCGGTGGGGTAGGGACGGCGCGGGTGGTAAAGCGTTTGACATAGATTTTCGTTGGGCGGCCCTGGCCCTGCCGAACACGTTCAATCAGCCCAAAACCGTTTTTCCCGTTGTCCAGCTCCACCAGCATCCTGGTGGCCTTGTCGTGGCCGCAGTTCAGATCCTCCTGTATCTCGTCCAGCGTATAGTAGATATAGACGCGCCCCTGCTCATCGTACCAGCCGTTCTTGGCCGACAGGCTCATGCGGTCCAGCAGCAGGCCGTACAGCAGCTTGGCGTCCGTAGACAGGCGCTTGAAGCGGTCCCCGGTGACAAGCTGGCGGGGGATGCGGTAGAAAGAAAACTGATTGCTCTCGTCACCGTAGTAGTAATCAAAGGATGTTTCTGCGGCCATGTTCCGGCGCTCCTTTCCAGACAACAAAAAAGCGCCCCTTTCGGAACGCTTTGCTGTTGGGTTTTCACCCATATTGCCAATTTCAATAACATTTTCCGTTTTATATTGTACGGATGCAGGGAAACGTACCAGCTAACAGGGATTTTTAGAGGGACTCCGTGGACAGCCGCTTTTAGAATGGTTCGATTGAATTTTTCTGGCCGCCATACGTCACCATCCGCTATTTCCTATTTTTTCTCGCTATTCTCGTCATTTTTTCTCTATGATTTTTGTGTCATAGAACCGTATTGCGTGGCACGTCCGGGACTGTAGCCGGAAACAGAAAGCGCAGTATCAGGTGCGTGGACGGTCCGGCAAGCCCGTCACCAACACGATCCCCTACGGGTTCAAGAAGGACCCGGAGGAAAAGCACCATTGGCTGGTGGACGAAGAAGCGGCAGATGTTGTGCGCCGCATTTTCCATTTGAGCGCGGAGGGCAAAGGCCCTCAGACGATTGCCAAAATCCTGATGATGGATAAGGTAGAGCGCCCTTCCTATTACCTCGCCCGGCAGGGGCGGGGGACGTGCCAGCGCAAAACGGATATGTCCCGGCCCTATGACTGGACGGGCAACACGATTGCGGATATGCTTGCCAAGCCGGAGTACATGGGGCATACGGTCAATTTTCGCGCCTACAAGCCCTCCTATAAGGACAAGAAGATGATTAAGCGTCCCCCGGAGGAATGGCTGATTTTCCTTCTGTAGATAAAAAAGATGCACCTGGGTAAGCGTTGCAGCGCAAGGGGTTCAGGTATATACAGCCCAGCCTGCGGCGAATTGTGGCTTTAACGGAAAAGAGTCCGGCAGGGCGGGAACAAATGCGTTCCTGCCCTGCCGGACTCTTTTCACAGCTTCAGTCGGATGATCTGCTCGTACAGCATCGCATATTTCTTTTCTATGACCATGTTTTCATGGTAGTGGCCAAAAAACCAGTATTTGAATTGGCACCGTTGGCGTATCTCATCGAAGAACTCTGTCAGGGCGTCCCTCTGGTAAAGGCCGCCGCTGAATGTGTCCTGCACACTGGAGGGACAGCAGTGGGTGATGATGTAGTCCACCTTCCAGCCCGCTCTGTCCAGGCTGGCTCTGGCGGTCTGGTACTCCTCCTCATTGGGCAGTTCCTCCTTCCACCAGGACAGGTGGTTTACACGGTACATCGCGCCCCTGGCATCCAGCTCCCTGCATTTTTTCTTGAACAGAGGATCGTCCGGCTCCAGGATGCCGTCCTGGATGTCGTGGCTGCTGGCCCCGCCCATGGTGAAGAACCGCTTTCCGCCCAGGTCGAATATCTGCCCCCGTTCCAGCAGGATCACCGAGGGACGGATTCGCCGGATGCTTCCGCCCCGCCACTCCTCCAGCGGATATTTCCGCAGGGCATCGTAGTTTTCGTGGTTCCCTGTCACAAAGGCCGTGGTGAAGGGCTGTCCCTCCAGCCAGTCCAGGCCCTCGTCATCCCGCTCATCGCCGTGCCACACACAGCCGAAGTCACCTGCCACCAGTACGAGGTCCTCTTTTGTAAGGCCCTCCTGCTCGTAGAAGATTTCCGGTTGGAAGCGCCGGAGATCTCCGTGGAGGTCTCCCGTGATGTAAATTTTCATGGTGTATTCTCCTGATTATGTCCTGACAGCCCTGTCGATCTCAACATCGGTATATCGGAACTTGATGCGGATGGTTTCGGCATCCACAACGGTGATCCTCTCCACATACCTGCGGGTGATGGTATCATCGTACTCGGTAAATTCGGACTTCTGCTGCTTCAGCCACTCCGCCAGTTCCCGCAGTCTGGCCTCCTGACCGGCCCGCTGCTCCTCGTCCTGCTGGAGCGCGCCAAGCCGCACCAGGATTGCCTGTTTCTCCTCCATGGTCGCCTTGAGCTGGGCGTTCAGTTCCTCGTTCTCCATATCCTCCAGCACCTTGTCCAGAAGCTCCGCCTGCTGGGCGGTCAGGGTGTCCAGACGGTTGCGTAGGGTAAGCGGATCGATGCCGTCCGCACTGCCGCCCTGCTGGACGATACTGGCGAGGTCCAGCAGTTCGTCCCCAAGGCCCTGCCCCGCCTGAACAAATTCGTTGATGCCCTCCAGGATGGCCTGATGCAGCTTGTCCTCATCCATGCTGGGTGAGTCGTGGCAGTATTTCGTGCCGAACTCCAGCCGGGAGACACACCGCCAGACGATGCGCTTTTTGCCGTTTCTGGCCCAGGTACATCGCTTGTACGGTGTACCGCACTCTCCGCACACCAGCAGCTCGGACAGGGCGTATTTGGCGGAGTATTTGCCCTGCTCGGTCTTACCTGTTTTCTGCATCACCTTCCGCTTGCTGGCCCTGCGGGCCATCTCCTCCCGCACCTGATAAAACATAGCCTTGGAGACGATGGCGGGGTGGTTCCGTTCCACATATACCATGGGGCGGTCACCCTGATTTTTCTTCACCGTCTTGCTGATGCAGTCGATGGTGTAGGTCTTTTGCAGCAGGGCGTCGCCAATGTAACGCTCGTTGGTCAGGATATTGCGTATCACCTGATACGTCCAGCCCTGGATGCCGCTGGAAGTGGGTATACCATCCGCCTCCAGCTCCCTCTTGATCTGTGCCAAGCTGCACCCATCCAGATATCGGCGGTAGATGCGTTTCACCACCTCCGCTTCCTCCGGCACGATCTCCGGCTGACCGTCAGGCCCCCGCCGGTAGCCCAGCAGCTTCGAATACTGGAAGGGGACGTTCCCCGCCTCCCGGCTCTTTTGGATGCCCCAGATCACATTTTTGCTGATGGACTCGCTCTCCGCCTGGGCAAAGCCGCTGAACAGCGTGAGCAGGAACTCGCTGGACTCAGTCAACGTATTGATATTTTCCTTTTCGAAAATCACACCGATGCCGTTGGCCCGGAGCATCCGCACCACTTCCAGGCTGTCCACCGTGTTCCGGGCGAAACGGGAGAGGGACTTGGTCAGGATCAGGTCGATTTTGCCCCGCTTGCAGGCGGCGATCATCTTTTTGAACTCCACACGCTTTTTCATGCTTGTGCCGGTGATGCCCTTATCCGCAAAGATACCAGCCATCTCCCAATTGGGGTTCTCATCGATTTTCTGGGTGTAGTAGGCTTTCTGGGCGGTGTAGCTGGTGAGCTGCTCCTCGCTGTCGGTGGACACCCGGCAGTAGGCGGCCACACGCTGGCGGCGGCCAGAGGCCCGTCCGGGGGCCGCAGCCTGTTTTGTGGCGGGGATGACGTGTATCCGCCGCTCCTGTTGTACTGCCTGTTCCATGAAAACTCCTTTTCTAATTCACTTCTGTCTGGTATTGGAATTCCACACTTTCCGGCCCACCGGATATATGCGGTTGGGGATGATGGATTCGCTCTCCCTCCGTGCAAGTTCACAGAAGGTTGTAACCATGAGTTCACCGGATTCCATGCGGGTGTCGATGCCCTCCATTTCGAAGATCACACTGACACCGCTGGCTTTCAGCATCCGCACTGTCTCCAGGCAGTCCGCCGTTCTTCTGGCGAAGCGGGAGATCGATCTGACCAGGATGATGTTAATTTTGTCCTGTTTGCAGGCGGTGAGCATCCTTTTGAACTCCTTCTGATTCTGTCGGTCAGCGCCGGCGATGCCCCTGTCGGCGTAAATGCCAGCCAGTTCCCATTCCGGGTGCTGGCCCACCATCTCGGTGTAGTACGCTTCCTGGACGGCGAGGCTGGCGGAGTGATCCTCACTGTCGGTGGCGACCCGGCAGTAAACGGCCACCCTCTGCTTTTGTACGGTTTGTTCCATGATGACTCCTTTCCCAATCGTCTTGCCAATTACCTGAAGGTCACTGTCACCGCGTTCTCCGCGGTGATGGTGATATATCGAATGGCCTGATCGTAGTCTTTTTCTCTGATCAGACGCAGGATATCTGTTGCCGCCATCTGTGTGGGGAAGCAGGCGTACCGTGCGGAGATGCCCTGCATGATCAGAGCAGTCACCTCCTCCGGGTGTTCCGGCTTCTCCAGACCCCGGTTGATGGCGTTGGTCAGCCGGACGGAGTCCTCGGAGGGGGCATAGCCCGGAGCGTCTGCCGAGGGCGTGTACTCCGCCGCCTGCCGCTCCACCTCTGACAGCAGGTCCGCATCGGGAATGGTGACACTCATGCCGCATCCGTCACAGTGGAATCGCAGGGTATCTCTCCAGTAGTTGTTTGTGATCCGGCGCAGGCTGTGGCCGCAATGACCGCAGTGAAGCTTTGGGGTCAGGTACAATGCCGGGTGATTTCCCCGCTTGCGGGTCCTTTTTTCTTTCATTGCCTGTGCCATGCGGAAGGTCTCATCAGTTATAATAGCCGGGTAGTCGTGCGCCCCCATATAGCGTGGATTTTCAAGCGCCTGCCTGACTCGGTTTTTATCCCACTTGGGGCTTTCCGCACTATAACAGTAGCCCTCCGTATTTAAGGCGTCCGCAATCTGATCCCGGCTTTTTCCCGCAAGGTAGAGGGAAAATATCCGTTTTACTCCCGCTGCTTCCTTGGATTGGGTAACGATCACCCCGTTTTGTATCTGATAGCCATATGGCATTTTTCTGTTCATCTCATTTCCCTCCAGAGCGGTTCAGCCACATCAAAACCGCCTCTCAGGCGGAACCGCAGAACATGGTCAGTATCCACTGTAATTTTCTCAACCATCTCGTTGAACAATTCCTCATCAAACTCATCCAGCTGTTCCGGCCTTTGATGAAGTGTTTCCACAGTCTGACGTAGGGCATCCGTCATTTCACTGAGGTCATCGTTTCTCAGCAGCCTCCGGCGTTTGGCCCGGAGCTGGGTCAGTTGGGCGTCCAGAGCGGCCAGCTTGGCGGCACAGGCGTCCGCATCCAGCAGACCACTGGATCGGAGTTTGCTGGTCTTATAATTCTGCTCAGTGGCCTGGGCGATGGCTCGGTTGATCTCCAACATAGCCGGATTCTCCCGCTGTACGGCACTTCCCAGGGCCTCCATCTGATCCAGGGCGGGCCGCAGGATGACGCCCTCATGGCGTCTCAGCTTGTTGTACATCCGAATAAAGGCTGTGTAGATATCTCTCTCCCGGACAGGCAGGTTTGGGCAGGTACCCTTCCCATTTCTCTTGCCGTCTCTGTGGCCTGAGCAGACCCAATCATTTGCCCCGTGCCGGTCAACAGTACGGTAAAATGTTGCGCCACACTTTCCGCATATCATTTTCCTCGTCAACGGGAATTTGGACGGCGCGGAAACGGGCGCTTTTTTCTTTTTTCGGAGGGCCTGCACCTTGTCGAATATTTCTTGGCTGATGATAGCGGGATGACTGTTTTCTATATAGAACTGATCTACTTCGCCCCGGTTTTTCACGCTGACGTATGGAAATCCGGTTGTAAAGGTTTTCTGGCAGAGGGTATTGCCCGTATATTTTTCGTTTCGCAGCCAGCAGGCGACAGCATACGGTATCCATGCTGCCTCTCCATGTTTCTTGGGAACACCTCTGCGGTTCATTTCTTCCGCGATTGCGACGATGCCCTGCAATAAGTGGACAAAATCGATTTTTCGTATTTCAAAGCAGCGTCATCCCTTGACCGGATTGCCCATCCTCATCGGAGGCCGCACCTTGTTCCATGGCAAGAAAGCGGTCGTAGTCGCTCTCATATAATCTGTCCTGAATGATCCGATACTTCTCAAATTCACTTTCGGCATGAGCTTTTGCAATCTCGGCAGTGATTGTTCCAGCATTCGTCAGGATTTCCCGGTCATCGGCCATCAGGAAAATGTCCAGCCGCTTTGCCCAATCCTCCATTGTCATGGGAATGCGACGCCGCGCCCGGTCTTCTGCCAGATCAAGATAGGCGGACACGATACGTTCCAATGAGTACAATTCATCCTCTGTCAGATAGTTTTTGGCAATAGATACATCGCTTTTCATAATCTTGCCAAGAGGCGCTTCTTTCCAGGAGGTAAGACCCATGTGAGGCTGGTCCGCATCAGCCCGATAGTATATCACTTCAGCGGCGGTATGTCCATGAACAGCAAAATGCATCTTATTCTGGACTTTTGCGAAAAAATCCTTAGTCGTTTTTGCCGTTCTGTCATAGTCAAGAGCTGTGGCATAGATGTCTGTGATTTTCTGATAGAATTTCCGCTCAGACAGCCGTATCTCCCGGATTTTTTCCAGCTGTTCCTCAAAATATTTCTCTGTCAGAACGGTACCGCCATTTTTCAGCCGTTCCTCGTCCATGACCCAGCCCTTGATCGTGTAGTCCTTCACAATGGCGTTGGCCCATTTACGGAACTGAACAGCACGTTCATTGTTCACTTTGAAGCCCACGGCAATAATCATTTGCAAATTATAGTGATTTACCTCGCGGCTGATCTGACGGTTCCCCTCAGATTGAACTATCCGAAATTTTCGGATAGTTGACCTCTCCTCTAACTCGGAATCCTCGAACACCTTGCCGATGTGGTAATTGATGGTTCGTACATCTACATTGTACAGCTCCGCCATCATCTTTTGTGTAAGCCAGATATTTTCATCCTCGTAACGCATTTCGATGCTTTCTGCGCTATCGCCTGTGGACGCTACAAAAGTAAGATATTCAGCGGCACTGGAGCGAATTGTGATGTTATCTTTCTGTTTTTTTATCCGCTCGCTCATTTTACGATCTCCCCGCTCTGATCCCGGCTTATGAGCCAACCCAGCAACCGGCTGCACCCAACTGACACATCCTGCCAGGTAGTTTCGAAGTCACCCGTATACCAAGGATCGGCTACATCGCCGGGGCAGTCGGTAAACTCCATCAGCAGATGCAGCTTGCCATCGAAATCGCCACCGCAGATGCGGTGCATATTTCGCAGATTGGCCCGATCCATTCCAATCAGGAGGTCGTACCGCTCGTAGTCCTCGTTCCTCAACTGGCGGGCTGTTTTGCCAGCGCAGTCGATACCATGCTCGGCCAGCTTGCAGCGGGCCGGAGGGTAGACTGGGTTGCCGATCTCCTCGGTGCTGGTGGCTGCGGACTCGATGAGGAATTCCGACTCCAGCCCCGCTTTCTTTACCAGGTCTTTCATCACGAACTCGGCCATTGGGCTGCGGCAGATGTTTCCATGGCACACAAACAGGATCTTTGTCATTGGCTATACACTCCATGCTGGCGGTGTTTTCTTCAGTATAGCACACTTCATCCGCAAAGTCGAGGACGATTTCCAGATGAGCATGATCCACGATTCTCTGCTGGAGTTCCAGCTTCGACCAGCCAAACTGTCCAGCGGCCCGGATATACCACGCCCGCTCTTGGATGGACAATTCCGCCTCCAGGATGACCACATTCTGTGTCCAGCCGATGGTCATGGCCTCAGCCAGCACTTCCGGTATGCTCTCATAGGTACGATAGAACTCCCGCATCCGGCGCAGGTTCCGGGGGGAGAAGCCGGAGGTGTCAGGGTATGCGCCGCACAGATACTCCGCCGCGGCAACAGCGGCGCCTTTCTCTGGTCTGTCGCTGACCAGCCGGCCAATCTCACAGTACAGCTCCATCTGGGGCAGGTCTGCCGTCATCAACGTATCCAGTGCCGCGAACATGGCGCTGTAGTCAACAGGTTTTCTGACGTTCATTCTGGTTTCTCCTTTCCGGCGCGGGTGCGCCTGTTTTTTATTCTCTGGAGTTTGAAATCGCCAACGAGCAAGCCCTCGGTCCCCCGAGGGCTTGCTCCTTAGCGGTATCAGGTTATGCCGTCGTCACTCCCATTGCAGTTCCACCATCTGTTCCCACTGGATGATGAAGCGGTCATCCACCACACAGCTTTGGTGGTAGTGGCCCAGGAACCAGCAATCGAATTGGCACCGCCGCTTGACCATCTGGAGGAAGTCCGTCAGCCGGTCCGGGGTGTAGCTTTGATCCAGCTTCTGCTGGATGCTGGTGGGGGCGCAGTGGGTCAGGATGCAGTTCACTCGCCAGTTGACCCTCTCCAGGTTCCTGACGGTCTCCTCGTATTCCTCCTCAGAGGGCATCTCCTGGGGCCACCAGGAGACGCCCTTCACCCGGAATATCTGCCGTGTCCGGCGCTTGAACCAGTATTCCTGCTCGAAGCCGGGGGACGCCGGATCGAGGATGCCGTCCTGGATGTCGTGGGAGGCAGCGCCGCCCATGGTGAAGAAGGTGATTCCACCGATCTCGAATACCTGCCCGCGCATCAGGTGGAGCACATGGGGCCGGACGTAGTGGACTTTTCCTCCCTGCCATTGGTGGACGGGAAGTTCACCGAGTCTATCGAAGTTTTCGTGGTTCCCGTCCACAAAGAGGGTGGTAAACGGCTTTTCCTCCAGCCAGTTGAGCCAGTACGCCTCCCTGGAAGAATCGTCCCACACGCCCCCGAAATCGCCTGTGACGACCGCATAGTCGCTGCGGCCCATCTGCTTTTGCTGTGGGAAATTTTTGGTGTTAAACCGTTGGAAGTCGCCATGGGTGTCGCCGGTAATATAGATCATGCAGTCTCCCTCCCTATATCGTCTGAGTGATCTCAGTCCCATCCTTGAAGCAGATGAGCAGGGTGTCCTTGCTGACCACCTTGATGTTGCTGACCAGCTGGCGGACGGTGACCTCGTCAAACTCTGTGATGGTCCCAGCCGTCTGCGCCAGCTCGTTGGCGATGTCCTCCATCCTCCGGTCGAACGCGGCGGCGGTTCGGCCCTTACGCTCCAGCTCCGCCTTCTTCGCCATCAGCGAGGTTTTCGCCATATTGACCCGCTGGATCTCCTCGTCATAGTCCAGGCAGTCGGGGCCGGCGCTGACGGCCAGCTGGAACAGCTCCAGCTGACGCTCCGTGAGGCTGCGGATCTGCGCCTCCAGCGTCGGCAGGGACAGCTCCCCATCCTCCCCAGCGAGGGCGGCGGTGATGCTTGCCTCCAGCGCCTCCTTTGCGGTCTGGGTGTGGAACAGCTCGTTCATGGCGGCGGTCACAGCGGCTTGGATGTCCGTCTCATTCCAGGTGGGGGACTTCTTGCAGATCTTTTTCCCATGCTCCAGGCGGTTGATGCACCGCCAGACGATCCGCTTACCCTCGGGCCGGCTCCACACCACCCGGCGGTAGGGGCTGCCGCATTCACCGCAGACCAGAAGCTCACTGAGGACATACTTGCCGCAGTATTTGCCCAGCTCCGTCTTGGCCTTGGAGGAGGTCTTCCGCAGGCTGGAGCGCCGGGCCAGCTCCTCCTGCACCCGCTGGAAGGTATCCCGGTCAATGATGGCGGGGTGGCACTCGTGGACGTAGTATTGGGGCAGCTCCCCCATGTTCTTTCTCTGCTCGTGGGTGAAGAGATCCGCCATGAAGGTCTTCTGGAGCAGGGCGTCCCCGATGTATTTTTCATTTTGCAACATCTTCCTCACCACACTGTCGTGCCAGGAATCACTTCCCTGAGCGGTTTTGACGCCGTCCGACATCAGGTCCCGGCAGATCTGGTGGACGCTCTGGCCCAGCAGGTACCGGGAGAAGATCCTACGGACGATGGCGGCCTCATCGGGGTCGATCTCCGGCAGGCCGTCCGGCCCCTTGCGGTAGCCAAGGAAGCTGGCGTAGTGGTAGTAAACCTTGCCGTCCTTGAAGTTCCTCCGGTGGCCCCACTTCACGTTGCCGCTGAGGGACTCGCTCTCCGCCTGGGCCTGGCTCATCATGAAGGTGAGGATCATCTCGTTGTCCATGTAGAGGGTGTTGACATTTTCTTTCTCGAAGAAGACGCCGATTCCCTTCCGCTTCAGCTTCCGGACGGTGTCCAGACCGTCCAGAGTGTTGCGCCCGAAGCGGGACACCGATTTGGTAATGATGAGGTCAATTTTACCCCGGTCGCAGTCCCGGAGCATCTTCAAAAACTCCTTGCGCCGCTTCATGGACGTGCCTGTGATGCCCTCGTCAGCCAATGTCAAGCACGGACTAATAGAAATTTGTAAATAAATTGTGAACCATGTCGAAACCAATCCTGCATCGGGAAGGACAATCCGCAGATATTTCTTCTTATTCCGCTGCCATGGGTTCTATTCCTGCTCCAAATCAAACCCGCCCATGTTGCCGTCAATGATATTGTTAAATGCCGCATGGCCTCTCTCGCAAATGTCCGTCAGATTGCCGCTGCTGGCAAAGTCGGTATCGTGCGTGAGAGCTTGGAGCAGGCGGAGGGTATCGAATACCGCCCGCTGGAAATGGTACTCCATCTCATGCTGGTATAACCAGCGCAAGGCACCGCTTCTGCCCTTTATTCGCTCATTGGCATCCACCGCCAGACTGAGCGAGGCCAGGATGCCACAGGCTCTTTCCTGATACCAGCCCTTTGGGGTGTCCGCAAATTTCAGGTTCATAATATATTTCCTCCGTTGTTCGGATATAGAATCAGGGCTTTTCCATCTGAATTTGACAGATAGAAAAGCCCTGATTTTTTGCTGTATCGTGCCGCCGCTAACGCACCCTATCCAGCGAAATGCCGCTTTCTTTCATCAGCGCCAGCAGTATCTCCGTGTTGGTCTGCGGCGTGGTGCCGTCAGCGCATACCACTTCGACAAACTGATCCTCCAGCCAGCGCAAGTAAGCGTCCACGCCGGTCATATTCCGTCCCAGACGGGAGAGGTTCGCCACCAGCAGAAGGTCAGCTTCACCAGCGGCTACCGCGCCAGAAACCTCGGCCAGACCTCTGCGGGAGAAGTCCAGCCCGCTGGCCTGCTCAACGGTGATTCCTGCGATCTCAAAGCCCTGCTTCTCGGCGTATGCCTCCAAGCTGGCCTGTTGCTGCGCAAGCGCAAAGGCATCAGGGTACGCAACCCTGCAATAAATCCAAGCTCTCTTATGTTCCATTCTGCTGTTCCCCCTCCAAATCCAGCATCATTTTTGCGTATTCCTCCCGGTAGTTCCAGATGATTTCCAGCCGCCCGCCGGGGTAGATATGGATTTCCCGTAAAATATCCGAAAGAATTTCCTGCGTGATTTCCTTGATTTCCACCTCAACATAGGGCCGGAAGCGGATAATAAATTGATTTTGCAGTTCTCCATCCTCGCCGGTATTCTCCAGCTTGGCCTCCCATCCGGCAAGCTGCTCAGAGGCCGCATCCCGCTTTCGGATGGCGGAGGCTTTGGTGGTAAGATACTCCGCCCTGCTGATTTCACCCAGCCCAAAGGAGGTATAGAGGTCCTTGATCTGCCGCTCCAGCCTGCTGTGGGCCTCCCGCAGAGCAGCAATGTTCTTTCGCAGAGCGGCGGTATCCGTTTTCTTGCGCTGATGGCGTTCCTCCCAAATGCGGGCCATTTCCACCGCGGCCATAGCCTGAACATGAAGCCCATCCAGAACAGCCTCCAGAATATCCGCTTCGGGTACTCGCTCAGACGAACAGGCAAAGGCATCGCTGATGCGGTTGGTACGGCAGTAATAAAGGGGGTGCTTTGCTTTTGAGCGGGTCATGGCATAGCCGCATACGCCGCACCGAACCTTATGCCGCAGCACCCATTCGCCCAAGTTAATGCCGTCACGCTCCATGAACTCCCGCATAGAAAGCTGGGCCTTGTCAAATTCCTCCTGGGTCACAATGCCGTCATGGGTCCCCGATGCGGTGATCCATTCCGCTTTGCTGATCTTCACCGTATGATGATGCCCAACCTGATCCCGCATCCGTTTCCCATATACGTTTGTGCCGATATACCGTTCGTCCCGAATGATTTTTGTAATGATATGCTTTGTCCAGATATTTTCCTCCCGGACGCTGGGCCAGCTTGTCCGGGAACAGCCTGCCGCTCTTTTGTAGAGCATGGGCGTGAGAACGGCTTCGCTGTTCAAACGCTTGGCGATCTGTTCAGACGGGTGGCCGCTGCCCATCATCCGAAAAATACGGCGCACTATGTCCGCCGCTGGCGGGTCAATCAGAAGGTGGTTTTTGTTTGCCGGGTCTTTGATAAAGCCATAGGGCGCGAACGGCGATAGGAAGTCCCCCCGCTGGGCGCGAAACCGCTTTGCTTTCCGTACCTTCCGGGAGAGGTCACGGCTGTAAAAGTCGTACAGAAGGGTCTTAAAGGAAGTGTCCAGACTGTCCACATCCAAGGGTCGGATGCTGTCATAGCCGTCATTGACGGCGATAAACCGTACCCCCAGGAAAGGGAACACGCTGGAAATGTAACTGCCTACCGTGAGATAATCACGGCCAAAGCGGGACAAATCCTTAACCACGATACACTGGATTTTCCCCGCCCGCGCCTGGGCAATCATCTCCTGAACGGCGGGCCGCTCAAAGTTCTTGCCGCTCCAGCCATCATCGCAGAACTCAATGATATTCGTCCCGGCCAGCTCCGGCATCCGGCTGATAAAGGCATCCAGCAAATCCCGCTGATTGGCGATGCTGTTGGATTCCAGCTTCCCGCCCTGTCGCAGATCATCGTCCTCGGAGGACAGCCGCACATATTTCGCGGTGGTAGCCATCATGCGGGCACCGCCTCTCCCCCGGCCTCCAGAAGCTGGAGTAGGGCGCGGTATTCATCCCGGTAGCGCAGGGTGATGGAGATGCGGTTATCAGCGTCCACCTCCACGCAGTCAATCAGCGCATGGGCCATATCTTCCGTCAATTCCGTATCTGCCCGGAACCGCCCGCAGGTGGTCAGCCACGGATTTTCAACCGTCTGCCGCCGTTCGTCCTGCCACTGGCGTTCCAATGCCTCCAACCGCTTCTCTGCCGCCTCTCCATCGGCCTGATACTGCTGGCGCAGTTCTGTATATTCCCGCTCTGTCAACAGCTTGTCATGGTAGTTTTGAAACAGGCTGTCATAGAGCCTGTTGGCCCGCTCCACCGCCTGCCTTGCGGCGGCGATCTCACGCTTCAATGCGTCCTCCCCGCTGATGACCTTTGCGGAGCGGCTATACACCTGTGCCAGTTTTTCCATTTTACCAGCCAGAGTGATTTCCTGCCGCAAAGTGTCCCACAGGATTTCCTTTAACTTTGCCTCATGGAGATATTTTTTCGGGCAGGAGGCCAAATCCGCCGTGTGGGACGGGCAGATATAGACGTAGTAGCGGTTCTTCCCATTGTTGGTAACGGATTTATACCGCACCAGAGGCCGCTTACAGTCCGCACAGAAGATCAGTCCCCGGAGGATGTTGGGCGTCGTTCCCAAGTTATCATACCGGCCTAACCGCCCCTTGTAGGCTCTGTCGGCCTCCGCCGCCATCGTCTGAGCTGCAACGAAGGTTTCTTTGTCTATCAAGGGTTCGTGGGTATTGCGGACAATGACCCACTCGGATTCCGGCGCCTGATACGGTTTCCGGCCCTCGGTGAAGCCGGAACGCTTGCGGCCTTGTACCATGTGGCCCAAGTAGACCTCGCTTGTCAGAACCTTCTTTACAGCGGCTACGGTCCACTGAGAATTGGCGTAGGATTCGCACTTCGCAATCCCTTTCAGACAAAGATACCGACCGGGAGAAGGGACTTCCCGCTCATTCAGTTTCCGGGCAATCTGCTGATAGCTGATTCCTGTGAGCCGCAGGGCAAAAATCTCACGCACCACGGCTGCGGTTTCCGGGTCCGGCTCAATGCGGTGGGGATCGCTGGCACATTTCTGATAGCCATACGCCGCCCACGCGCCGATAAACTCTCCCTTCTGCTGTTTCGTCACCAGGGCAGAACGTGACTTTCTGCCAATGTCCTTACTGTAAACCTCATTGAACAGGTGCTGTTGGGGAAGGGTACGAAAAGTTTTGAAAAAGCCAGGATTTATTCGGGATTGCGGCGGATTGGCTCCTGACTGTTCCCGCCCTGGAATAGAAAATGGCAAAGGCCGACAACTGCATACTGTTTTTACGGGAGAATGTAGCATAGCTATGTTCTCCCTTTTTTCATCCCCATTTTGCGATGGGGCATTTTTATTTGTAGTAGGGAGTTGAGAACACATGAACGCCCAAGTGATCGCCGTAGTCAATCAAAAAGGCGGTACGGGCAAGAGTACAACTTGCGCAAACCTCGGCGTCGGGCTGGCCCAATCCGGGAAAAAGGTGTTAGTGGTGGACGTAGACCCCCAGGCCAGTCTTTCCATCAGCCTGGGCCATTCCCAGCCGGACGATCTGCCCGTCACTCTCTCGGACCTGATGGGCAAGGTGCTGAACGATCAGCCCATCGCTCCCGGCGAGGGCATCCTGCATCATGCGGAGGGCGTGGACCTCATGCCATCAAACATCCAACTCTCCGGCATGGAGGTGTCGCTGGTGAACGCCATGAGCCGCGAGACCATCCTGCGGCAGTATCTGGACACGGTTCGGAAACAGTACACCCACATCCTGCTGGACTGCCAGCCCTCCCTGGGTATGCTCACCGTCAACGCCCTGGCCGCTGCCAATCGCCTGATCGTCCCCGTCCAGGCGGAGTACCTCCCGGCGAAAGGGCTTGAACAGCTCTTGCAGACCGTGGGCAAGGTGCGGCGGCAGATCAATCCCAAACTGCTCATTGACGGCATCCTGCTGACGATGGTAGACAGCCGGACCAACTTCGCCAGGGAGATCAGCGCCCTGCTCCGGGAGACTTACGGCGGGGACATCAAGGTATTCGATTCCGAGATACCCCATTCTGTCCGGGCCAAGGAGACCAGCGCCGAGGGTAAGAGCATCTTTGCCCATGACCCCGGCGGGAAGGTGGCCGAAGCCTATGGAAATCTGACGCGGGAGGTGTTACAGCTTGAAAAGCAGCGCGCGAAAAGTAGAGCTGGCATCAGCCGCTGATCTGTTCTCCACGGAGCAGGAGCGTCAGGACGCGAAACTGGAAAAGGTGCAGAATATCCCGCTGTCCGAGCTGTACCCGTTCCCCGACCATCCGTTTTCCGTAAGGGATGATGATTCTATGAAGGAAACCGTGGAGAGCGTCAAGGAATACGGCGTTCTCATGCCCGCCATCGCCCGCCCCCGCGAGGGCGGCGGCTATGAGTTGGTGGCCGGACACCGGCGCAAACACGCCTGTGAACTGGCAGGGCTGGACACCATGCCTGTAATCGTCCGGGATTTGGATCGGGACACCGCCATTATTTTCATGGTGGATAGTAATATCCAGCGTGAAAATATCCTGCCCAGCGAGAAAGCGAAAGCCTATAAGATGAAGCTGGATGCTATCAAACGACAGGGCGCGAGACGAGATTTAACTTGTACCCAAGTTGGGTACAAGTCGGACGGGAAAAAGAGCGTTCAGGTCGTTGCAGAAGAAGCTGGCGAAAGCCGGTCCCAAATTCAGCGGTATGTTCGTCTCAATGATCTGTCCCCCCAGCTTCAGCAAATGGTGGACGATAAGAAAATCGCCATGACCCCCGCTGTGGAAATTTCCTATTTGAAGCCAGAGGAACAGGAACTTTTGGTGGAGACCATTGAGAGTGAACAGGCTACTCCATCGCTGTCCCAGGCCCAGCGGATGAAAAAACTCAGTCAGTCCGGGAAACTGGATGAGGACACCATGCTGGGCATCATGTCGGAGGAAAAGAAGCCGGAGGTCGATAAGATCGTTCTGACTTCTGACACCCTCCACAAATATTTCCCCCGCTCCTACACCCCCAAGCAGATGCAGGACACCATCATCAAACTGTTGGAACAGTGGATGAAGAAACGCCTGCGCAGCCAGGAGCGGTAATTGAATATCGGACGGTTAAGCCGGGCAGGGATTTTCTTTTCTCTGACCGGCTTTTTTGCTGTCCGGGAAAGGAGACCTATCGTTGTATATCAACACATTCCAGTATAAGCCGGAACACGTCGATTGCAGGCTGTGTACCGAGTACGCCGGGAAAAAGAAGGGCTGTACCGCTAAAACCTGTCCCTGGCTGGCGGAGCGGATCGAGGCTGGGGTTGTGGGCTACAAAGAGGCCGTCATGGAGACGTTTCCACGTAACGTCCACACGGACGCCCGCCTGCATACGGCTATCCGCCGGTTCTCCGGCTCCCTGTTCCTCACCGCCGCCCACTACCAGCGCATGGAGCGTATGAAGGTCCGGCAGGGCTACCGCCGACGCCGGGACACCCCGGCCTACTATGCGGCTATGTATCTGCTCACCGCCAATGAGGACATCTGCACCCGCGCCGCAAATTGCTTTTGCAGATATGGCATTGAGTTCGACTACGCCACCACGCAGGACATCTCGCCCCACAACTATACCCTGCTGTCGGCGGCGAAAGATATTTACTCGGACGGTTCCAGCGTGGCGCTGAATGACCTCGCCATTTCGGAGGTGGTGGACACGCTGGCGTTCAGCCTGATTGTCAACGCCCTGCTCATCGCCCGGTATGGCTGCTCTGTACTGAAAATCAGTGAGAAGGAGGGCAAGGAGTGAAAGCGGTCCATCTGCCCATCACGGGCCATGATCTGCTGGCTGTGGAGCGGTTTCGGGACGATACCCGCCACATGGCCGAGTTTCTGGTGCTGGAGGATTGCCCCCAGGGGCAGGAGGGCCAGTACATCCGGCGGTTTCTGACCGAGGACGGCTATGACCAGGTGCTGGACGCCCAGCGGCAGGGCCGTGTCCGCATCTACAAACACGCCAACATCATTGAGGGACACATCATCCCCGCCAAGCCTAAAAAGCGGCGGGGCAAATAACTATAAGGAGGGATTTTTATGTATTCTGTGGATTCTTTGGAGTATGCCGTCCGGCATCTGTTCCAGGGCGGCATCGGGGAGCATGGGTACAGCGAGGAAGAAGTGGAGACGCTGCTCCACGGCATTGACTTCGAGGCCCTGCTGCAAGCGGTCCGGCACAACGCCCAGACCGTCCACGCCTACACCACCGAGGGCAAAGAGCCTATGTCCTTCAACTACCGGGGCAAGGACCTGTTCGGCCAGCGGGCCACCCTGCTGTACGAGGACAACGACCAGAGCTGCGCCTCCATCGTGCTGACGGACCGCACCTATGAGCTGTGGCTGCTGGAGGACATGGATCTTGTTGCCGTGGCCTGCGTGTCCCTGGACTGCGGGGACGGCGAGTACGTCACCGAGTATCGGGAGATCAAGGAGGGGGACCCCTGGGACAGTCCCATGTATCTGGACCTGGATGAGCTGGCCGATGAGATCAACGCAATGTGCGCCGCCTACTATGAGAGCGACATCCCCCTCTATGAGCTGTAACAGACGGGAAAGGAGATAAAAAGGCAGTTTTCCCGTCATGGGAACCACAAAAAGCAACGAAACCTATTCGGCAGTCTCGCTCTCAGGTGGAAAAGACAGCTCGTGTCTTTTGATTCTGATGATCGAAAAGGGCCTGCCCATCGACTGCGTACTCTATGCGGACACTGGCATGGAGTTCCCGGAGATGGAGGCCCATATCGCCAAGCTGGATGATTTTCTTTTTCAAGAGCGCGGCATCCACATCACCACTTTGCGCCACCCTCACGGCTTTGAGTGGATGATGTTCGAGGAACCGAAGCAGAAGCCGAGCTGTTTGGAACGCCGCGCCCGGTTGGGCATACCGCCCTATGGCAACGGCTGGCCTGGGATCAAAGTTCGCTGGTGTACCGGCCAGCTTAAAACCCATCTGATTACCAAGGAGACCAACCGGCTGAAAAAAGAGAAGAACGCCCTGCACCATATCGGCATCGCCGCCGATGAAGCCCACCGCTGCAAAGACGATCCTCATAACCGCTATCCATTGGTGGAATGGGGAATCACCGAGGCCCAGGCGCTGCAAATCTGCTATGACCGGGGCTACGATTGGGGCGGGCTGTATGAGATATACCGCCGCGCCTCTTGCTGGTGCTGTCCCTTTCAACGTATTGACGAACTGCGAAAGCTGCGCCATCACCACCCGGAGCTATGGGTGCGGCTGCTGGACATGGACAATCGGGCGCGGGCCATGTTCGGCCCTGGTCCCCTGGGACAGTTCAAGCAGAATTGGAGCGTGGAACGGCTGGAAGAACGCTTTGCCCGCGAGGACGGGTCAACCACCGCATAACCAAAATCTAAACAGGAAGTGAGTTGAAATGGCTGTCTATCGTGTAGAACGGACGCGAGATTACACCGTCATGTCAAATTATCATCTGAAAGATACATCCCTGTCGCTGAAAGCCAAGGGGCTGCTGTCCATGTTTCTCTCTTTCCCGGAGGACTGGAATTACAGCACACGGGGGCTTGCCGCCATCTGCAAGGAGGGTGTGGACGCTATCGGCAGTACCATCAAGGAGCTGGAAAAGGCGGGCTACATCATCCGCCGCCAGCTTCGCGGGGCCAACGGGCGTATTACGGACACCGAGTACATCATCTACGAAAAGCCCCAGCCGCCGGAGCCGCCCGCGCCGGATGCGGACGAGCCGGATATGCCCCCGCCAGATACGGCCTCACCACATACGGAAAACCCGGATGTGGCTGGCCCGGATATGGCCGCGCCGCATACGGAGAACCCCGCCCAATTAAATATAAATCAATTCAAAACTCAAAAATCAAATACTCAGCGATCAAATACTCATTCATTCCCTCCCCCTACCCCCTCCGAGACACCCGCACAGCCGGTGGAAGGAATGAAAGAAATTTTTGAGAAGCGGGATGAAATTCGGGATCAGATCGAGTATGACCTGATCGCCACTCCCTCCAACCGGGAGCAGCTCAACGAGTTTGTGGAAATCATGCTGGAGGTGGCGCTCAGCCGTACCCCCACCATGAAGATCGGGCGGGACGCGGAATATCCTACGGCCTTCGTCCGGCAGCGGTTTGAGCAGATCACCTCCGCCCACATCGAGAAGGTGCTGGACGGCATTCAGGAGAACACCACCCGCGTTTGGAACACCAGGGCTTATCTTTTGGCGGCGCTGTTCAACGCGCCCTCCACGATGGACAACCACTACACCATGTTAGTCAACCACGACCTCAACGGCGGCAATTAGCCGTCTTATTTTTTACCCGGCCACCGGGAGAAAGGATTATGCCATGAAACGCCCCCTTGCTTACATCACCGCCGCCTGGAGCGGCAGCGAGATTGAGAACGCCGAAACCGCCGCCCGGTACTGCCGTCAGGTGTATGACGCGGGCTATTCCCCCATCTGCCCCCTCCTGCTCACCGCCCGTTTCCTCCACGATGCCGTCCCCCAGGAGCATAAGGACGGCCTCGACATTGCCCGCGACTACCTCCGCCGCTCCCGCGTCCTGGTGGTCTGCGGGCGGAGCATTGATGAGACGGTGAAGAATGACATTGCTACCGCCGAGCGCCTGCGGATCACCGCCACCACCCTGGACGGCATCCTCACCGTCAAGGGCCAGGGCCGAAGTAATTCCAATTCCCGCTGATAAATCATCGAAAGGAGTTTTGAGCTATGAAAAAGCGAATCCTGACGCTGCTATGTACCGCTGTTCTGGCAATCAGCATCGCCGCACCCCCGGCGCTGGCCGCTGGCGGGCCGTTCTATCCCATCTCCGTGGAGGAATACACCTACGGCAGCTTTGACGAGCTGCGTATCAACAAAGTGTACCAGCTTTCCCTGTCCGATGACCCTTCCGGCATCCCTACGGAGGACTTTGAGCGCAACGGGCGGCGGTATTTCCTGCTGGACATGATAAAAGAGGACGAGGTGGGGGTGGACACCCAGGACTACACCGACACCATCACCCAGGACAGCGACACCAATGATCTCT
The DNA here is from genome assembly GCA_041223805.1 of Oscillospiraceae bacterium 44-34. Taxonomy (GTDB): domain Bacteria; phylum Bacillota; class Clostridia; order Oscillospirales; family Oscillospiraceae; genus Lawsonibacter. Next base: position 20,203 of record JBCLQX010000031.1, read on the forward strand.
CGGTGGTCTTGAAACAGTTGGACCCCCATCGGGAGGTCACAACCGAGGACGGCTATACCGGCCTCTTGGCGCTGGACTATACCTCCGTCACCGTGGAGGCCAAGGGTTACAAGACCAGCACCAAGAGCCTGTCCGCCACCCGTACTTATCCCAACTTGTCCGATGCCGATCTGTCCCTTATTCCCAAGACCACCACGGACAACGGCAAGACCCTGACCCTGGGAGCCGTGGAATGGAGCGGCGGTGAGAATGGATATTACACCGCCACAGCTACCTACACCGGCACTTCCAGCACCCGCTACGCCACCGGCTATACGGTCACAGCCAGTTATACGGGCCAAGTGGCAAAGACCGGCTGCGAGGTTGTCACCTACACCGCCATCTTCGGCAGCGAGGAACTGGCAAAAGAGGAAAAACCGGCTGACCCTTCCGCCCCGTCCAACCAGACCGGGCCGGAGGCCCCTGACACGGACCCATCCCCCACTGAAACGGGCGGCACGCATTGGTTCTCCCTGCTGGGCTGTGCTGGCGGTGTGGCGGCGCTGGCAGCGGCGGCGGTTTGGACCATCCAGAAAATGAAAGGAAGGAGGAATTGAACATGAAACGGTTACTGCACATTTTTCTTTTGACGGCGGTATTCGCCGCCATGCTGGTGGCCCCTGCCCATGCGCTGGAGTACACCATTGACGAGCCGGAGGACTACCTGTTCGGCAGACCCACCAGCGAGGACGCCCCCTATACGGCGGAGAATCCCAATATGGACAGGAGCAAGAACACCGCCCTCATCCCGCCCGGTTTCGGGACCCCCACCAGCTATCTGCCGGGGAGCGGCGAATATCTGACCCCCAATCTGGTCCCCGGCGCTCTCAGCGGCGGGCTGGTAAATCAGGTGGGCAGCGTGGGCGGCGGCACTGTCACGAACAGCGGTTATCCCACGGTGGATGTGGGCGGTGCTGGCAGCACAAGCCAGTTCAGCTACACCACCACACAGACCACCGCCTACACAGAGGTCACGTCTGATCTCTACTATTCCGGGGGCTACCTGGGGACGCTGAAAATCCCCTCTCTGGGCGTGAACGTCAAAATCTACGAGGGGACGGACAGCGCCCAGCTTGCCAAGGGCGCGGGACATTTCACCAACACCAGCATCTGGAACGGCAACGTCTGCCTTGCTGGGCATAATCGAGGGGTAACGAACCACTTCGGCAAAATCCATACCATGAACGCCGGAGACACCATCACCCTCACCACTCAGCTCGGCACCCGGACCTATGCCGTCACCAGCGTCACCAAGGTCAGCGAGACGGACACCAGCGGCACCGCCGCCACGTCCAGCAATCAGATCACGCTCTATACCTGTGTCATGAATGAATCGGCCTACCGCTGGTGCGTGGTGGCCCAGGAGGTCTAAGGCGGCGGTCCGGGCGGCATCCTCGACACTTTTCTTCTTCTGTGGTATCTTTTTCTCAACGGAACCACCAAAACACCACAAAGGAGATAAAGAGCTATGAAGATGAAAGATTTTGCAAGCCGCCTGACCGCTGGAATCGCCTGCGCCGCCCTGGTATTCGGCCTGACCCTCCCCGCAAAGGCGGCAGCTCCCGCCGAGACAATCCGAGTGGGCAGCTACAAAGGCAATTCGTTGGATGTGGGTGAGCGCAGCGGCCTCATTATCGGCCCCAGCGGAACGGAGTACACCGTCACCTCCAGCGCCCCGGACACAGTAGCGGTAGAGCAAGTAGCGGGCTTTTGGGTGGCCGTTGCCAAGTCCGAGGGAACTGCGGAGATCACCGCCGCCAACCGCGCCGGAGAGAGCGGGACCTTGACGCTCACAGTCGGCACCGCCGTTGACCATGCTGCCCCCACCAGCACGGACACCGAAGGCCAGCCGGAAAATCTGGACGTGCGGCAGGAATTGATTCAGCTTATCAACCAGACCCGCATGGCAAACGGCGCGGCGGAGCTGCCAGTCAGCGAGGCCCTGATGACCGCTGCGCAAGCCTGCTCCGACCAGCATTACACTTACCACCACAATCAGGAGGAATGTGAGGCCGTGATTGCTGCTGGATATTCCCACGGCTTCGGCTCCAATCTCACGGTGTTTACCGGCGTGGCAACTGCGGACACCGCCCAGCACGCTCTGGACAACTGGATCAAATCTCTCGGCCACTTCCAGGCCATGATCGACCCGAAATGTGACAGCATCGGCGTGGGCGTGACGGAGAGCGGCGGAGTGACTTACTGCTATATGTTTGTCGGCAGGCCGGACACCATCAATCCCTACGGATAACAAAATACGGACAGAGATAGGTCTTTCAGCCCAGGCTGGAGGACCTTTTCTCTTGCCCGAAAAAGCAAAGGAGAACTTTTTATGAGGAAGAAAACCTATTCCGCACTCACCCGCATGACGGCTCTGCTGTTGGTGCTGGTGTGTATGCTGGGACTGCTGCCCTCCACGGCGCTGGCGGCGAACCCCAGCACCATCAAGATGGACGATTGCGCATACAGCGGAACCAAGTACGATTCCCCGGCCCTGGGCGAGTGCTATATGCACCAGATGCACTTTAACTATGATGGCAAAAGCACAATGGGCTTCTGCGCTGAAAAGGGCAAGGGCATGGGCTGGTCGCTGAAAGGCCACACCTGGGGCAATCCCCAGCCCATTTCCGACCCCACTGTAAAGACAATGATGGCTTACTTCTACGCCCATTCCACCGGGGTCTTTACCGATCAGGCCAAAGCCCTGGGTGTAGATGATGTGTGGGACAGCAACTACACCTGGACCATGAACTCCTGGACGCAGGCTATCGTCTGGCGCTACAAGGCCGGTCTGCTCTCTGACCCCGCTGTGGCCTGCGCCGAGGAACTGCTGTGCGTCTACAACAATCTGGAGCATACAAACTATTCCAGCATTGACGATAAGATGGACGGCAAATCGTTCCGTGACCGGGCGCAGTATATTCTCGACCTGGGCGCACAGGGCGTATGGGGCGAGTGCGAGGTCTATGAGTACGCCTACACCGGCCCCGGCTCCAGCTATCACCCCTCCAACGATGTGCAGGCTGTCATGGTGGGCAAGCTGAACATCACCCATGAGGAATATACCCTGACCGTCAAAAAGGTGGATTCCACCAATCCCAATAAGGGCTTGTCCGGCGCACGGTTTCTCGTTGCCTCTGAAAACGGCGCTTACTCCAAGGAGGTCGTGACGGGCGCGGACGGAACCGCCACCCTTTATCCTTTGGTTGCGGGGACCTATGCCGTGACCGAATTGGAGGCCCCGGCAGGCTACGAGATCGACAACGCGGGACCGCAGTACGTTGTTCTCCCCAGCAACGGCAGCACCACCGTGACCGTCACCTTCACCGACACCCCCGAAATCACCGGCGAGGGCAGCATCCGCAAGGTGGATGCGGACGATCCCACCAAGGGGCTGGCCGGAGCGGTCATTAAGATCACCGGCGTGGACAATGATTTTACCGGCACATATGTTACCGGGACAGGCGGCTATCTGACAGACGTTCCCTGGAAGAATATGCCCCTGGGCAGCTACACCGCCGAGGAAATCAAACCCCCGGAGGGCTACTCTCTCAGCCCGGATGTCAGCAAGACCAAGCAGACCTTTGTTTGGGACGGCAAGACCGATGTGGCCCTGGTGTTTGAAAATGATGCCAAGGTGAAGATAAGGCTTATTAAAAAAGATGATTCTGATAACCCGCTCCCCGGCGCTGTGTTCAACATCGTGAAGGACGGGCAGATCATCGGCACAGAGGCCACCAAAGCGGATGGCGGTATCACCGTTACCGATGTGACCGAGGGAATGTACGCCTTTGTGGAGGTGTCCGCGCCTGCGCCTTATTCCTGCCTGACCGAGCCTGTGTTTGCCCATGTGGATCAGGCCACCATCAACGGCGGCGGCACTGTCACCGTAACGGCGGCGGATCAGAAGCTGCCCAGCCTGTCCATCCTCAAGCGGGACGCACAGACCAAGGAAGTCATTCCCGGCACGGTCTTTGAAATCAAGGGCATCCACTACGGCTACCACAATGACGTGACCACCGGGCCGGACGGCAGGGCGGTTCTCTCCAATATCCCCGTGGACAGCTATGAGGTGGTCGAGAAGTCCGTCCCCGACCCCTATGTGGTGGGCGAGGAACCCATGCAGACCATCTACCTGGGACCCGGCGAGAACCGGGAGCTGATTTTTGACAATCTGAAGCAGCCTGTTTTGAAAATCTCCAAGGTGGAGCAGGGGACCAACACCCCCATCCCCGGCACGGTGTTCACCGTGGAGGGCATTGACAGCGACTACCGCCACGATGTGACCACCGAGGCGGACGGCTTCGCCACCCTGCGCGTTGCCCCCGGCAGCTACCGGGTGACGGAGAAATCTGTGCCTGCCCCCTACTGTCTGCCGGAGGATGAGGCCGACCGGACCCAAACCATCAGCTTGAACGGCGGCGATGAAAAGACGCTGATTTTCAAGAACAGCAAAAAGCCCCTGCTCACCATCTCCAAGGTGGACGCGATCAGCGGCGATCCTGTCCCCGGAACTGTGCTGACCGTTGAGGGCATCAACAGCGACTATCAGCATGATGTGACTACCGGCGCGGACGGCACGGTTTCTCTGCGGGTGGACCCCGGCACTTACCGCATTACCGAGAAATCCGTCCCCGCCCCCTACTATCTGCCGGACAAGGATGCGGACCGGGTGCAGACCATCTCTCTGAATCCTGGCGATGAAAAGACGGTGGTATTCAAGAATCACAAGGCCCCGGAACTGACGATTTTCAAAGAGGATTCTGTTGCGGGCGCACCCATTGAGGGGGCAAAATTCCATGTCACCTATACTTCCAACGGCGAGGCGGCGGACGCTCCCAGCACCATCGACTTCGGGTATATCCTGACGGACGCCAACGGTGAGATCAAGCTCCATGAGCAGGGCAAGCGGCTGTACCCCGGCGAGCACACCATTACCGAGGTTGCCCCGGCCCCCGGTTTTCAGATGAAGGAGCCGACCACGCAGAAGGTCATTCTCCACGGCGGCGAGAGCAAAACTGTCACATTCCAGAATGAGCCGCTGAATGGAATTGTCGTGGAGAAGTATGACAGCGTGACCCATGAGGCCCTGCCCGGCTGCACCTTCCAGCTTCGCTACCTGGGCGGCACTTCCGGCACGGGCGGCACTGTAATCGGCCAGAAGGTGACGGGGAAAAACGGAACCGCCATCTGGACTGGCTTACAAAGCGGCACTTATATCGTGGAGGAGGTGGACCCCGCTGACGGGTACAGCATTATCAATGCCTCTGAGACAGTCTATATCTCCGATAATGGGACGCAGAGTGTCATTACCGTCCGTTTTGACAATGCCCCGGATGGCCAGCTTTTAATCCGAAAGGTATGCTCCGTCAATCCCTCTGTAACCTTGCAGAACGCGGAGTTCAAGGTCATGTATGCGGATGGCACTCTGATTGGGGATTCCAACGGCATTTTCAGAACGGATGAAAACGGGGAAATCCGCATTACCGGGCTGAAACCGGGCAAGAGCGTGATCGTCACCGAAACCCGCGCCCCTGCCGGATTCATCATCGACACGCAGAGCCAGACCATCCAAATCCAGGCGGGCCGAATCGCCACCCTGACCTTTAAGAACCAGCCCCGCGGTTCCCTGATTATTCAGAAGCGGGACAGCATCACCGGCCAGCCCCTCCCCGGCGCGGAGTTCCGCGTCACCACGGCGGCGGGCTGCGAGGTCGGTTTAGATGGCGTGATTGGCACGTCCACCTTGACCCAAAATGGTCTGTTTACTACCGACAGCAGCGGAGAAATCCGTATCAGTAATCTGGCCCCCGGTGCTTATGTGCTGACCGAAACCAAGGCCCCGACAGGGTATGTTATGGATGCCCCCAGCACGAATGTGGTGATCGGGGCCAACGGGGACACGCAGACGGTCATCATCACCAACACTCCCAAGGCCACCCTGACCATCACCAAGCGGGATGCCGTGACACGCAAGCCCCTGGCGAACGCTGAGTTTATCGTCCGGGACAGTGAAGGTCACGCGGTCGGTCCCACCAATGGCATTTACAAAACCGGGACAGACGGAACCGTGATCGTCTCCGGCCTGGAACCTGGCAGCACGATCATGGTGTCTGAAACCAAGGCCCCTACCGGCTATATTCTGGACGAGACGCCCAAAAGCATTGTGGTGAAGTCCGGCATTTCCAACAGCCTGATTTTTGACAATGAGCCTGGAACCACCCTTATTATCCGAAAGTTCATTGAGGGGACGGAAAATGAGCCACTGTCCGGCGTAGCGTTCAAAGTAGTGGACGGCAGCGGGGCCGCAGTCGGCCCGGACGATGGAACCTACTACACCGACAAGGCTGGCGAGATTGTGCTGGACGGCATCGAACCCGGAACCACGGTGATTGCCAGAGAGATCAAGACCGTGGAGGGCTTCGTGCTGGATGGGACGCCCCAGGATATTCTTATCAAGGGCGGGAGCGTACAGCAGTTGACCTTTTGGAACAGGCGGGCCGGTTCTCTTGTTATCCAGAAAAAGGACAGCGTGACCGGCGCTCTCATCTCCGGCGCTCAGTTCCAGTTGACGTATGCCTCCGGCGGCTATGTGGATAACGACAACGGGCATCTGTCCTCCAACGGCCTCTATACCACCGATGCCAACGGGGAAATCCGCATCTCCGGCGTGACAGGCACGATTGTAGCGAAAGAGGTCAAGGCCGCTCCCGGCTATGTGATCGACCAGTCCACGCAGACGCAGACCGTCACCGTCAACCCGGACGATACGCAGACCCTCACCTTCCTCAATGAGCCTCTTTGCAGCTTGACCCTGACCAAGCTGGATTCTGTGAGCGGAAAGCCCGTTCCTGGAACTGAATTTACAGTGAAGGACGGTAACGGCACTGTGCTGGGCCGCTACACCACCGGCAAGGACGGCACGGTGACGGTATCCGGCCTCGTTCCGGGCAGCACCATAGTAGTCAGTGAGAGCAAGGTCCCCAGCGAGTACGTTCTGGACACAACTCCCAAAACCATCATTGTGAAGAATGGAACCAACAGCCTGACCAGCGGCGTGGGCGGCGGCGAAACCAACGCCGGGAACAATGACGGAACCTGCGGCGGCAACGACCTCACCTTTGAGAATGACCCCAAAATGACCCTCACGATTCACAAGTACATTGAGGGGACACAGAATGAGCCGCTGGCGGGTGTAGCGTTCAAAATCACGGACAGCACTGGCGCGGCGGTTGGCCCTGGCGACGGCGTATTTTACACCAACGCTGCGGGTGAGATCGTAATTGAGGGGCTGGAACCCGGCACTTCCATCACCGCCCGCGAGATCAAAACAGTGGACGGTTTTGTTTTGGACGGCACGCCCAAGACGGTGAAGATCACCGCAGGCCCCCAGGCCCCCGAGCTGACCTTCTGGAACCAGCGGGCGGGCGAGCTGGTGATCCGAAAGCTGGATTCCGTCACCAAGCAGCCGCTGGCAGGCGTGGAATTTGAGCTGACCTACGCTGGCGGCGGCTATGTGGACAACGCCAACGGCCATCTGTCCAGCAACGGCCTCTATACCACCGACGCAAACGGCGAAATCCGCATTTCCGGCGTGACCGGCACTATCGTGGCCAGAGAAACCAGGACGATTCCCGGCTACACCATTGACGAGGCCACCCGGACGCAGACCGTCACCGTCAACCCAGCAGACACGCAGACCCTCACCTTTTACAATGCGCCTCAGCAGACATTGACCATCCAGAAGTATGTGGATGGCACTACTGACCCCATCCAAGGCGTGACCTTCCTTGTCACCGATTCCAGCGGTCAGTATGTGGGGCCGAATAACGGCGAGTATGTGACCGATAAAAATGGGCGCATTGTTATCACCGACCTGACCCCCGGCACTACCATCACCGCCAAGGAAACCAAGACCGCCAGCGGTTATGTGCTGGACACCACGCCGCAGTCCATCCTTATCAAGCAGGGAGCCGCCCAGACCCTGACCTTCTTCAACAAGGCCGAGGGCGGGCTGGAGCTGATTAAGGTCTCCGAGAGCGACACCACCCAGCGCATCCCTGGTACTACTTTCGAGATCAGAAAAATGGACGGTACTCTGGTGGACACCATCACCACAGATAAACAGGGCCGCACCCACCTGGACCTGGACGCCGGTGACTACTATGCTGTGGAGATCGAGGCGGCGCAGGGCTTCAAGCTGGACAGCACCCCCACCTATTTCACCATCACGGACGGTAAAACTACCACACTGACGGTGAAAAACAAGCCTTTTTCCGGCATTTTGATTCACAAGACCGACAGCGTAACCGGCAAGGGCATTTACGGGGTGACGTTCCTGCTGTATGACAGTACCAATACCCCCATTGGGCAGTACACCAGCGACAACTCGGGGTATGTCTATATTGAGGGCCTGACCACTTCGGGCCGCTACTATCTCCGCGAATTGGAAAATAAGGGCTACATTCCCGACACGCAGATGAAAACCGTGTATGTCACCGCCGGGGAGACCACGCTGATCGAGTGGAAGAACACGCCCATCACCGCGCAGATTCAGATTACCAAAAAATCCGCTGACTACAACCCCACCAACGGCCTGCCTGCCGGGACGCTGCTGGAGGGCGCGATTTTTGAAATCTACGACAAGGCCGGGAATCTGGTGGACACCATCAAGAGCGACAGCCGGGGACTGGCTGCGTCCAAGCCCCTGCCCCTGGGCCGTTATACCATCCGCGAGGTCAAGGCCCCGAACAACTACGGCATCAGCGGCGAGGATTTGACCGCCTATCTGGAGCATGAGGGCGAGATCGTGCGCTTTGAGGTCACGAACAAGGCCCTTGCCACCGGCGTGTCCATCACCAAGACCGGCCCCAACCAGATCATGGCGGGCCAGCCGGTGCGCTATGTACTTTCCGACATTGCCAACAGCTCCAACGTCATGCTCCAGTCCTTCTACTGGCGCGACACGCTCCCTGCCGAGGTCCGGCTGGACAGCATCGTGACCGGCACCTACAATTTCCCCGGCACCTATAAGATCACCTACCGCGTCAACGGCGGCGAGTATCGAACGCTGGCGGACAATCTCTCCACCAGCAAGAACTACACCCTGGCCGCGTCCGCCACAGCCCTGGGGCTGGCCTCCAATGAGCGCGTGACCGAGATTATGTTTGTCTTTGGACAGGCCCCCGCCGGTTTCGCCCAGGTGGAAAAGCCCATGCTGTACTGCACCGCCATTTCCAACATCACCACCACGTCCTTTGTGAATGTGGCCGATGTGGGCGGCACCTATAACGGCGTGTGGGTACAGGCCGTCAGCCGCTGGGTGACAACGGTGTACGGCAAGCCCACCCCGCTCCCCCGGACGGGATATTGATGCCTGACACAGATGGACGCTTTACCGAGGCCGAGCTGGAGACCGCCAGGGAGACCGATCTGCCCGATCTGCTGACCTCCCTGGGGTATCAGGTCAAGCGGGTCGGCAGCTATTACACCACCAAGGAAATGGACAGCCTGCGGATTAAGAACCGCCGCACCTGGTTCCGCTACTCGGAAAACCGGGGCGGGGACGCGATCTCTTTCTTGGAGCGGTTCGAGGGCAAGAGTTTCCCGGAGGCGGTAGAGTACCTTCTGGACTATCATGGCGGCGCACGGTTTCTTCGTGCGCCGCCGCCCGTTCCAGAGAAGAAAGAAGTCCCCTTTGCCCTCCCGCCGCCGAACAGCGATAACCGCCGTGTGACCGCCTATCTTCAGAAACGGTGTATCGCGCCCCAGGTCATCCGGGACTTTATCGGCGCGGGGCTGCTCTATGAGGACGCGAAATATCACAACTGCGTCTTTGTCGGCAGAAACAGCGCGGGCAAGCCGGTATTCGCAGCCAAGCGCGGCACCTACGATCTGAACGGCGCGGCGTTCCGGGGCGGCGTCCCCGGCAGCGATAAGGAGGTGGCGTTCCGGCTCCCATGCGACAGCAGGCAGCTCCGTGTGTTCGTATTCGAGGCCCCCATCGACCTGATGAGCTACTGCACCCTGCACCGCAGCGTGAAAAGCAACGCCGTGGCGCTGTGCTGCCTCTATGACGGGCCTCTGGACACCTATCTCCGGGAAAATCCCCATCTGCGGCGCATTGACCTGTGTCTGGACGCGGACGGGCCGGGGCGGACGGCGGCAGAGCGGATGAAGGCCAAATACACGCAAAAGGGCTACTCTGTGACCGTCCATACCCCGGCGCGGGGCAAGGACTGGAACGAATATTTGCAGCACCGGCAGAAAAGCCGGGATAATGAGAGGTGATTTTTCATGCAGGAGGAAGTGGAGAACAAAACGCTGACGCTGATGGTGAATGGCACCAGATTCACCGGGCGGATGTTCAAGGCGGCGATTGCCAAGTACATGGCCCACCGCAGAGAGGTCAAGCACCAGAAGCAGCAGAAACAGGATGCCCATGTGATACCCCACGGCAAGCAGACGGTAAAGCAGCTTATCGGGCAGAATCAGGGCGTGTCCAATATTGAGATCAACGACCCGTCCATCCGGGAGTTTGACTGTCAATGCCAATTTGAAATTGTAAGAAAACGCCGAAGAAATTTTGTAGTTTTTCGGCGGGGGGGGGTAACAAAACT
>JBCLQX010000032.1:0-30155 GCA_041223805.1 Oscillospiraceae bacterium 44-34
TCGTACATTTTATCCCTCATTAACTTTGCGGCCTGTCTGGTTATGAAGCCAGACAGGCCATTTTTCGACAAGCTGGGGGGCGGTCCGAAAGGACCGCCCCTTTTCTTATTCTGGCTTTCGGATCAGCTCAAACTGAGCGTTTTTGTCGATGAAGTCGTCGAACATGATTCCCTGGGCCAGCACCCCGCGGAAGGCCTTCTGCACGCCGTTGATATCGGCGCCGTGCCGGTATATAGCGGCGACAAAATTGTCGTAGTGCCGGTCGTCGCCGCAGGAGATCACCTTGGCGTCCTTCTCATGGTCCGGCCTGATATCAGTGATCCGGTTGTCTTCGCCGAACTGGGCGTTGAGGAAAAACGTTTTGCCCTCGAAGCCGAAGCCGTTCCAACCACAGACCAGGCTGAACACGTCGCACTCGCCCTGTTCCTCCATCTCCCGGTATCTGGCGATCACCTTGTCGAAGACCTCTCCCAGGCTGTCGGGGCAGTCCCCCCGCAGCTCAAAGTCGATGGTCAGATAGTCCTGAAACAGGTAGTAGTTGTCGTCCATGGAGCCCGACAGCCCGATGATGACATTGTCGTTCAGTTTGAAGACCTTTCTGAAATTATGCAGCACGCCGCCGTTGTTCAGGTTCAGTTTCTGCTCTCCGCAGACCAGTGTGAACTGGTCGCAGATCACAGCCTGGACTAAACTCATTGACCGCACCTCTCCTTCTTGATTAAAAATGGTACTGCCCGGTTCCCCCAGGCAGTACCTTTGCGCGTTTTAAACGGACCGGGGCGCTTCTCCTCCGAAGGCCTCAATGGCCTGGGCGGTCTCCGCCCGCTTCTCCTGGATGGCCTCCTTCAAGATGAGGTCCTTCACCTTCATCAGCCGGATGGTGTTGGAGCGCTCGTTCTCATCCAGCTTCATGGTGATATACTTGATGTTGGCCTGCATCTCGGGGATCTTGACGTACTCCAGAGCGTTGACTCGGCGGCGGGTCTTCTCGATCTCCTCAGCCAGGAGCTGAGAGGTCTTTTCGACCTCGGCCAGCCGGAGCATGTCACCCAGTACCCGGGACAGGGCATCTACCGCATCGTCCAGCTCGCCGCTGGTCTGGGCAAAGCCATAGGGGTAGACCTCGCCTGGGTCCTGGCTGCTGGTGCGGAACTGGTACTGAGGGACATCTACCGACATGATGTTCTGGAAGGTCATGTCCAGCTCCACGGACTGCTTGGGGTAAAGCAGGGACTGCTCCAGCATCTCGGGAGACATCAGGGCGGCGGCCACGGTAAAGGCGCCATGGGCCTTCATCAGGCCCTCCTCCACCCGCTTCCGGAGGGCCCGGTTCTCCCGCACCACGTCCATGAACTGCTTCATCAGCTCGTCCCGCTTGTCCTTGAGCAGCTTATGGCCGCGGATGGAGGTGCGCAGACGGTTTTTCAGCCGGTTCAGCTCCTGACGGGTGGGGTTGATCGTTGTGGAAGGCATTTATACCCCCCCTTGTTCCTTCTTGGGCATATACTTGGTGATGAACTCGGGCCGGATCCGCTTCAGCTCGGTGGTGGGCAGGATGGACAGCAGGTCCCAGCCCAGGTCCAGCGTTTCGAAGATGGAGCGGTTCTCGTCGGTGCCCTGAGAGACGTACCGGCGCTCAAACTCGTCGGCGAACTTGGCGTAGAGCAGATCGGTGGGGCTCAAAGCTGCCTCGCCCAGAATGGACATCAGCTCCTTGTTCTCCTTACCGGTGGCGTAGGCGGCGAAGAGCTGGTTCATGGTGCCGGCGTGGTCCTCACGGGTCTTGCCCTCGCCGGTGCCCTTGTCCTTCAGTCGGGACAGGGAGGGCAGCACGTCCACCGGAGGATTGACGCCCTTGCGGAACAGTTCCCGGGACAGGATGATCTGACCCTCGGTGATATAGCCGGTCAGGTCGGGGATGGGGTGGGTCTTGTCGTCCTCGGGCATGGTGAGGATGGGGATCATGGTGATGGAGCCGTCCTTGCCCACCTGACGGCCGGCCCGCTCGTAGAGGGTGGCCAGGTCGGTGTACAGGTAGCCGGGGTAGCCCCGGCGGCCCGGGACCTCTTTCTTGGCGGCGGACACCTCACGCAGAGCCTCGGCGTAGTTCGTGATGTCGGTGAGGATGACCAGAACATGCATCCCCTTCTCAAAGGCCAGATACTCGGCCGCCGTGAGGGCCATACGGGGGGTGGCGATACGCTCGACGGCGGGGTCGTTGGCCAGGTTGGTGAAGAGCACGGTACGGTCGATGGCGCCGGTGCGGCGGAACTCCTGGACGAAGAACTCGGACTCCTCAAAGGTGATGCCGATGGCGGCAAAGACTACGGCGAAGTTGGAGTCGCCATCCAGCACCTTGGCCTGACGGGCGATCTGGGCCGCCAGGGCGGAGTGGGGCAGGCCGGAGCCGGAGAAGATGGGCAGCTTCTGTCCGCGGACCAGGGTGTTCAGTCCGTCGATGGTGGAGATGCCCGTCTGGATAAACTCGTTGGGGTAGTTCCGGGCGGCGGGATTCATGGCCAGACCGTTGATGTCCCGGTACTCGTCGGCCAGGATGGCGGGGCCGCCGTCGATGGGCTGTCCCATGCCGTTGAACACACGGCCCAGCATGTCGCCGGAGACGGCCAACTGGAGGGGGTGGCCCAGGAAGCGGATCTTGGACTCGGCCAGGTTGATGCCGGCAGAGGCCTCAAACAGCTGGACCACGGCGGAGTCGCCGTTGACCTCCAGTACCTTGCAGCGGCGGATGCTGCCGTCGGTGAGCTCTACCTCGGCCAACTCGTCATAGGTGACGCCCTGGACACGCTTGACCACCATCAGAGGGCCGGAGATCTCTTCAATCGTCTTGTATTCCCGAATCATAGCGCATCTCCTCCCTTCTCGGCGATGGCGGTAATCTGCGCCTCCATCTCCTGGTCGATAATGTCGTAGGCGGCCTGGTACTCATCGGCCACCACCGACTTGGCCCGGCCGATCTTCTCCCGCACGGGGATGGAGAACAGGTCGTTGAGGCTGCCGCCCTTGGCGGAGGCATCACGGCACAGGTCCTCGTAGCGGCGGATCATGGCCAGCATTCGGGCCTGACGGTCGTACTCAGAGTAACAGTCGATGTCCACAAAGGAGTTCTGCTGGAGAAAGTCCTCCCGGAGCATCTTGGCGATCTCCAGGGTGATCTGGTCCTTGGGGGACAGGGAATCTTTGCCCACCAGCTGGACGATCTCGTTCAGGTTGGCCTCCTCCTGGAGGGTGGACATGGCCCACTCCCGGTTGCGCAGGAAGTCTTTGCCCAGGTTCTCGTCGTACCAGGGGCGCAGGGAGTCCAGATACAGAGTATGGGACGTGAGCCAATTGATGGCGGGGAAGTGGCGGCGGTAGGCCAGAGAGGCGTCCAGAGCCCAGAAGACTTTGACAATTCGCATGGTGGCCTGAGAGACGGGCTCGGACAGGTCGCCGCCCGGAGGGGAGACCGCGCCCACGGCGGTCAGGGAGCCCCGGCGGTCCTCGTCGGACCCCAGGCAGGAGACGGAGCCGGCCCGCTCGTAGAACTGGGCCAGACGGGAGGACAGGTAGGCGGGGTAGCCCTCCTCGCCGGGCATCTCTTCCAGACGGCCGGACATTTCACGCAGGGCCTCGGCCCAGCGGGAGGTGGAGTCGGCGATGACGGCCACGGCGTAGCCCATGTCGCGGAAGTACTCGGCGATGGTGATGCCGGTATAGATGGACGCCTCACGGGCGGCCACCGGCATGTCGGAGGTGTTGGCGATGAGCACGGTCCGCTTCATCAGGGTTTCACCGGTGCGGGGGTCGATCAGCTCGGGGAACTCCCGGAGCACGTCGGTCATCTCGTTGCCCCGCTCGCCGCAGCCGATGTAAATCACCACATCCACGTCGGAGAACTTGGCCAGGGCGTGCTGCATTACTGTCTTGCCCGAGCCGAAGGGGCCGGGAATGGCAGCAGTACCGCCCTTGGCCACGGGGAAGAAGGTGTCCACGATCCGCTGGCCCGACTGGAGGGGGATCACGGGGGGATACTTGTGCTTATAGGGCCGGCCCACACGGACGGGCCACTTCTGCATCATGGTCAAATCGTGTTTCCCGCCCTTGTCGTCCACCAGAACGCCAATCTTGTCCAGCACGGTGTAGGAGCCGGACGCGATGGACTCAATGGTGCCGCTCATCTTGGGGGGGATCATAATTTTGTGGAGGATGGAGTTGGTCTCCTGGACGGTGCCGATGATGTCGCCGCCCACCACCTTGTCGCCGGCTTTCACCGTGGCGGTGAAAGCCCACTTCTTCTCCCGGTCCAGGGCGGGCACCTCCACGCCGCGGGGCAGGTTGTTGCCCTTGACCTTCTGCATGATGACCTCCAGCGGGCGCTGGATGCCGTCGTAGATGTTCTCGATGAGGCCGGGGCCCAGCTCCACGGACAGGGGGGCCCCGGTGGTGACCACGTCGGCACCGGGGCCCAGGCCGGAGGTCTCCTCGTAGACCTGGATAGAGGCGGAGCCGCCCGTCATGGTGAGGATTTCACCAATCAGGCGCTGCTCGCCCACACGGACCACGTCGGCCATGTTGGCCTCCTCCATGCCGGTGGCCACCACCAGCGGGCCGGAGACCTTAACAATTTTTCCCATAGGCGTTAAAACCTTCTTTCTGGGTAAATTTCTTGGTT
The DNA here is from genome assembly GCA_041223805.1 of Oscillospiraceae bacterium 44-34. Lineage (GTDB taxonomy): Bacteria > Bacillota > Clostridia > Oscillospirales > Oscillospiraceae > Lawsonibacter. Next base: position 4,673 of record JBCLQX010000032.1, read on the forward strand.
CCGCTTACCTTGGCTCCCCCTCTGGGGGAGCTGTCGAGCGGAGCGAGACTGAGAGGGCCCTCTCCGTCACCGCCTTCGGCGGTGCCACCTCCCCCTTTGGGGGAGGTTTTAGGGCCTATATCTATAATTTTACAGAATATCCGCACCGACCGCGCGCTCTACGGCGGTCTTGACGTTGGCCAAACCGATGCCCAGGGAGCCCTCTTTGCCGGGAATCAGGATGATGGCCGGAGTGAGGGCGTCCTTATACCGGGCGATCTCCTGGGGGAGCTGGGCGGCCAGCTGCTCGGTCATATAGATGATGGCGTAGTTCTCCTTGGCCATCCGGTGGAGGGCTTCACGGCCTTCCTCGGGGGTGCTTACCGGGCAGACCTCCAACCCCAGGGCCTTGAAGCCCAGGACGCTGTCCTTGTCGCCCATGGCGGCGATTTTATACATCTGCAATCCCCCTTACACATAGGTTTCCCGGAGTCGGGAGCGGATGGTGTCTCCATCCAGCCCTGCCGCGCGTCCGGCGAAAATGGCCCGGATAGCGGTGAACTCCAGCTCTTTGGCATACAGGTAGCCGATGACCGCCTCTTCCCCGAAAGGGACGCGGCGGGCGGCGGCCAGATAGGCGGTGAGGGCGTTGTCGCACTCCCGCTCGAAGGCGGTGAGGGATTCCCCTCCTGGCTGGGCCAGCCGGGCGCCCAGCTCGGCGGCCTGGGCCAGCGGCCCGGACCGGAAGACCTCACCCAGGGCGTCGCCCCGAGCGGCGGCTATGGCCCCCTCGGAGACATTGCCGCCGGGCAGCAGTACCTGCCGCAGGAACTCGCCTTCCCGGCTCATACGGGCCACACGGACGGCGGCGCGCAGGTTGGCCACGTCCACCGACAGGCGGACATAACCCTGGAGAAAGGGGCTTTCCAGCTCCTTCGCCAGCTGGGCCATCTCGCCGTAGCAGGCCCTGTCCAGGATCAGGTCGGCCCGCTGGGGGTCGCCCCCCTCGTCCAAAGAGACCTTCGCCTGCTCCATCGCTTTACGGAAGACCTCGCTGGTTCCGCTGAGGGCGTCCCGCCTCCAGCCGTCCCACAGGGCGGCGGGGTCGTACCGGCCGCCGGCCAGCAGAAGCCGCTCCGGATTGGTCCTCATGGCCTGAGCCTTGAGGATGGTCTTGGCGTTGTGGTAGTCGTACTTGATCTGAAAGACCTCCACCAGCCGGGGGTCGGGTGCCCCCTGCTCCATATCCTTGAAGACCTCGGCCCTGGCCTGGGCCAGAACGTCGTCCAGGGGGCCCTCGGCGTAGCCGCACTCGGCGAGGCTCTTCATGGCCTCGGAGTCGTCTCGGGCCTCGATCATCCGATCCATCCGCTCGTGGGTGAGGAGCTTGTTCTCCATAGCCCGAATGCGGGCGGAAATGGCCAGATAGTCAGTGTCTTTTTTGCGGTGGGACAAAACAGATGCCCCCTTCCTTATGATTGAAACAGAGCGTCAGCCACTGTCTTCTCCAGCTTCTCCCGCTGGAGGCGGACCAGGGTCTCGAAGGCGCAGTTGATCTCCACGTCGCCGTCCACCATGATGAAGCCGCCCTTAATGTCACGAGTCTCCTCGGACAGGGTGAGCATTCCCGCGCCTGTGACGGCCGCGGTGGTGCTGTGGACCAGCTTATCCACAAAAGCACCCACCTTGGATTTGGTGACCTCCTCGGGCAGGCTGGGGGCGCGCTCCTTCACCAAGGCCTCGTTGGCGGCGATGACCACCTGCTTGCCTACCCGGGCCCGGTCCTTCTGGGAGAAAATCAACTGCTCTCTGCCGGAGGAGCTGGCCTTCAGGGCCAGCTTGGTCAGCAGGGCGATGTACTCCTGCTCGGGCAGGGAACACAGCTTCTCCAGGGCCAGGTCGAAGGCCTCGCCCAGCACCTCCTGCTTGGCAGACAGCTCCAGCTTGCGCCGCTCCATCTGAGCGGCGGAGCTCAGCCGTTCCAGCCGCTCGCTGGCAGCCATGCGGCCCTTCTCCACGATCTCGTTGGCCTCCTGTTGGGCCTGATGCTCGGCGTTGGACCGGATGGCCTGGATTTTTCCGTCGGTCTCCGCTGTCAGCGTATCGATCTCCGCCTGGGCGTCCTCGGCGATCTTAGCGGTGATTTTTTCGATTCCTTCCATGTTGAATCCCCTTTCCGCGGGATCAAGCGCTCAGGGAGAACAGCATGATCATGGAGCACAGCAGGGACAGGATGGCGTAAAACTCCACGATGCCGCAGAGGATCAGGCCCTTGGACCAGTCGTCAGGCTTCTTGGCCAGAATGTTGATGGAACCGGCAGCCACGCGGCCCTGAGCGATGGCGGAGAGCAGTCCACCCAGCGCCATAGGCATACAGGCGGCGAAGAACTGGCAGCCTACCTGAATGCTCATACCGGCGGCCAGGGACATGTTACCCATAAAGCTCATACGGATGAGGGCCACGAAGAAGACGGCCATACCGTACAGACCCTGGGTGCCGGGGAGCAGCTGAAGGATCATGACCTTACCGGACTTGCTGGGGTCTTCGCACAGCAGGCCGGTGCCGGCCTCACCGGCGATGCCGGTGCCCTTTGCGGAGCCGACGCAGCTCAGACCAACAGCCAGGCTGGCGCCCAGCAGAGCCATGGCGAGACCGCCGATATTTTCCAGAAACATAGTGAATTCCTCCTTATTCTTTTACAATATCTACATATTGAGTGCTGATATCCAGGGGACGGAAGGCTTTGCCTCCGTCCTCATAAAACCGCCCAAAGAACTCCAGGCACATCAGACGCATGTCGTGGACATAGCAGCCCAGGATGTTCAGCGCGAAATTCAGGGCGTTTCCTACAAAGGAAATGAGAATAAACGTGGGGATCAGCCCGGTCATGGCCCCCAAGGTGTTGAACACCTGGGCGATGACCGCGCCGGCCAGCATCAGGGCCATCAGGCGGGAGTAGGACAGGATATCGCTGAAATAACCAGTAAGGTTGTTGTACAAGGAGCCGAAAATACCCATCAGCTTGCCCAGAATACCCTTCTTACCATAACCCTGGGTTAACACCAGCAGAACCAGAATGGCGATAACGCAGGGCTTGACCTGTTTGGTAACTGCGGCCACACCGGCCAGGATGAACACCAGAAACCACGCGCCCTCGTTGCAAAGGGCGGCCATAGTTTCGCCCCGCCTGATCTGCTTGTACATGCTCAGCGCCATACCAGTGAAGATCTGCACCACGCCCAGCACCAGAGAGCCCACCATAACCGCCAGCGCGTCGTCCACGGGGGAGAACAGGGCAGGCAGGGCAAAGGTGCTTTCAGGATTGATAAGCTTCATCAGCTGGGGCAGGAAATCCCCGAAGAAGCCGCCGGTCACCGCGCCCCAAATGAAAGTGCTTACGCCGCACAGCCCCATCAGGGGGATCATGTACCGCATAGTAGCCCCCTTGGGTTTGCTCTTTTTCATGATCACCAGGGACAACACCATCATAATCAGACCATATCCCATGTCCGCCAGCATCATCCCGTAGAACAGGATGAAGAAGGGAGCCATCAGGGGGTTGGGGTCCATAGACCCGTAGGCCGGCAGGGCGTACATCTCGGTGACCATGCTCATGGGTGAGGTAAACCAGTTGTTTTTCAGCTTGATGGGAACGCTGGGATAGTCCTCTTCTGCTGGGTCTTCCGCCTCGACAGCACAAGTCCAGTCATTCAGCTCCTGTTTCAGGGCGGGCCAGCTCTCCGCCGGGACCCAGCCCTCCAGGAAAAAGACGCTTTGGGAATCCAGCAGCCGGCCCCGGGCCTCCTCCCGGCTGGCGTTGACGCCGGCCAGGTCGGACAGCTGCCGCAGGGGGAGATTGTAGTCGGCCATGCCGGACAGCTTCTCCTCAACGGCGGCGGCCTCCTCCCTCAGCGACTGGGCCTCCCGATCCAGACGGGCCAGGTTTTCCGCCGCCGCGCCCGTCCAGTCCCGGAGATTGGCCCGGGACCAGCCCAAGGCCTTCAGCGTTTCCAGCACCGCCTCCGCTCCGCTGGTGTGACACACCAGCACGCAGTAACGGGAGTCACGGTCAGCCGAAACCTGGGTGAACTGGGCCAGCTCACTGGCGGCCTGGACCTCGCCCTCCGCCTGGTTCATGGGGACGCCGGCGGGCAGGGTGCCCAGCTGGATGGTCACCTGCGGGGTGGACGCCGTATCCAGCGGCAGATCCAGGTCCCGCCAGGGGAGCAGAACCGCCCTCTGGCCCTCCAGCTTGGTCTCCTCGGCGCGGATAGCCCCCAGCCTGCGGTCCAGGCCGTTGACCTCCTCGGCCATCTCCCGGGCCCTACGGGCTTCGTCCTCATCCAGGAAGTCCCCCTCCCGGACGGCGGGCCGGGGGGACAGCAGCCCCTGCTTCAGGGGGGCATACCGCTTCAGAACCTCCAGGGCCCGCTCGGCCTCAGTCTGTTCCCCGTGGGCGGCGGAAATCCCCGCTGTCTCCGGTGGGACCAGGGCAGTCCACAGGGGGTCGTCCGGGTCGGACGCCGGCTGGGAGATCTCCACACAGCCCATGTGCTGGAGCCTGCGCAGCAGCGCCTCCCGGTCCCGGACCATGGCCGCCATCCGCAGGCGTTTCATTTTTACAATGGCCATTACTGTTCCACGACCCTTCCAACAATGAGCTGCGCGGCCTCCTCCAGCCGCCCCCGGGCATTCCGTTTCAGTGTCTCGCAGTCAGCGGCCGCCTTCTTCAGCTCCTCCCGGGTCAGCTGGGCGGCCTTCTCTTCTGCCTCAGACATCATCCGGCGGGCCTCTCCGCCCGCCTGCTGGCGGGCCTCGTCCACGATCTGCCGGGCCTCCCGCTGGGCGTCGGCCAGCCTCTGCTTGACCTGAGCGGCGGCGGCCTCCCGGTCCGCCCTGGCCTTGGCCTCAGCCTGAGTGACCGTCTGAATCGCTTCCAATGCCATGTTTTCACCACCTTTTGCGTCTAAAAAATAGAGACAATCGCTACCGTATTATTGTAGTAAAAATTTCGTAAAAAATCAAGGCTTTTTTCCACCTCTTTACACGGTTATTTCCCTGTATTTGACTGGATTTCCCACACCTTTTCCCATTTGCCTAAAACGCCGCCCGGCCGGAAGACCGGCCGGGCGGCGCCCGTTCCGTATTATCCTTTCTCAGAGAGCACCGCCTGGAAACGTTCCCGGTCCTCCGCGGCCTGAGTCACAATTTCCACCGTCCGCTCCCCGGCGTTCTCAATTTCTGCCATGCCAGCGAGAGCTGCCTGTCCCTCCGCCCCGGTCCAGAACCGGTAGGCGAAGCGGTCCAGCAGCGACGCCGACAGGCCGCTCAGCTCTGTGTGTTCCAGGGCCTCGCTCTCTACCCGCAGGGATATTTTGGTCCCGTAGGGCTCCACCGCCTCCTGGACCCGGGTGAGCAGGTCTTCCAGGTTGGCGGAGAACCGGGCGGGGTCATAGCCCTCCCCACGGTTGATATTCTCCAGCTTCCCGCTAGTGGGGAAGGTGAACTGCTCCAGCACAATCTCGTCAAAGCCCAACTGGCCCAGTTCGCCGCACAGGGCGGCGATATAGTCCCGGGCCTCCTCCCGGGCAGGGCTCATCCAGCGCAGGCCCAACTCGTCCCGCCAGTTGTTGCCCCCCCGGCGCAGGGCCAAGCCGTTTCGGAAGTAGGGGACGCTGTCGTCCCGGAAGCAGCAGACCCGGGCAATGGTATACGTCTCTCCCTGATTCCATTGGATCAGGACGTCGTTCACCGCCTGGGGCCCGTTCACATGGGCCTTGTCGGCCAGAGTCAGCCCGGAATGCCAGGCCAGCTTGCCGTCCTGACCCTTCATCTCCAGAATCAGTCCCTCCGCCCCGGCCTGTTCCAGCCCGGCGGCGGCCTCGCCGGATGTTACCCTGTCCACCGGCATCTGGAGGGCATATCCTACCCGCTCCGCTGGAGGCTCCGGTGTGGGCTCCGGCTGGCTGCCCGACGGCTCCACTACCACACTGAGACTACCTGGGTCGGGGAGAGAGGCGGACCCGCCCGGGGCTCGGGAGGCATCCTCTCCCCGGAGCATCTGGAGGAAGGGAGGCAGCTCCAGCTTGACCCCCTCGTCCGTATACACGACATACCGCTGGAGATAGAGCAGCCCGGCCACCGCAAGAACCACCAGCACCCCGAGGACAATCGCGATCATCTTCAAAATGTCTGTCACAGTCCGACGGCCCCGATAGCCGCCGACATCCCTGTTGGAGCGACCCATGATTCCCCTCCCAGTATCTTATGGAAATTTCTGGTCAACTATTTCTGTGAGTGATTTATTATACCAAGTTTTTCAGCGCTTTACAACCTTCGATCTCCGACAAAAATATTAAAATTCTTCTAATATTTCGTTAAATCACCAGGCCTCCGTCCACAGTCAGCACCTGTCCTGTGATAAAGGAGGCCTGGTCCGAGGCCAGGAAGTAGATAGCCTGGGCCACCTCCTTTGGCCGGCCAGTGCGGCCCAAGGGGGCTTCCTCCCCCAGGACGGCCAGCTCCTTAGGGGAGAGATGGTCATTCATCGATGTGTCAATGACCCCAGGGGCTACGCAGTTCACCCGGATGTTGGACGGCCCCAGCTCCTTGGCCAGGGCTTTGGTCAGCCCGATCACCCCCGCTTTGGCGGCGGAGTAGGGAGCCTCGCAGGAGCCGCCGGTGACGCCCCACATGGAGGACACCGTCACAATGGCCCCCTGCTTTTGGCGGACAAGGCCGGGAATGGCAGCCCGGAGGGTGTAAAACATCCCGTCCAGGTCAATGTCCATCAGGTTTCTCCACTGGCGGACCGTAGTGTCTGTGAACAGCTGGGGGACCAGAGCCGTCCCCGCGTTGCATACCACGGCGTCCAGCGGGCCCAGGGCGGCCTCCGCCTCTCGGACCAGCCGCTCCGCCCGCTCCGGAACGGAGATATCCGCCTGAATGGGAACGGCCTTCACGCCCAGCCCGGACAGCCTGGCCGCCAAGGCCTCGGCCTCCGCCTGGCTTTGGTTGTAGTTAAGGGCCACGTCCCAGCCCTCTTGGGCGAACAGCCGGGCTGTGGCCGCGCCAATACCCTGGGAGGCGCCGGTGATTAAAACGCGGTGGGACATTCAGGCAAACACCCCCTGTACCAGTATCATATAGAGAACAGTAGCCCCAAAGATGGAGATCAGGTCGTTGCCCTTCCACAGGTGGAGAAGGACGGCGGCCAGACCGGCGATGAGGGGCGGGACCCAGCCCTCCAGGGCGGTGAAGGTGACCCCCTTGAGACAGTAGACGATGAGCATGGCGATTACCGCCGGGGGCAGGACCCGGCCCAGGTAGAGGACGACTTTCGGGGGATGGTCCCCCCGGTCGAAGAGGAGGAAGGGCAGGGCCCGGGTCAGAAAGGTGACCGCCGCCATCACGGCGATGGAGGCCAGGGTCTGCATTGGCGTCAGGGGCATGTTTTTTCCTCCTCTCCTGTGTGCCTGCCCTCCAGCCGGGGCCGGAGCAGGGTCAAGGCGATGACGATGATGGCCAGAGCGGGGAGAAGCATGTCCTCCGCCCCTACCAGCAGCAGGCTGACCAGGGTGGCCGCGCCCCCCAGCAGGGCGGGGATATGGCCCCCGGTGCTTTTCCACTGGCCCACAGCGATGACCAGGAACAGGGCGGTCATGGCGAAATCCACTCCCGTGGTATCGAAGCCCAGGGCGGAGCCCAGCAGGGAGCCGATCACTGAGCCCAGCACCCAGTAGCTCTGATCCAGCATGGCCACAGCAAAAAAGAAGTCGTGCTCCTCCACACCTTCCGGGGCCTGGGCGGAGGAGAGCAGAGCATAGGTCTCGTCAGTAAGGGAAAAAATCATATAGAACTTGCGCAGGCCCATGCCCCGAAATTTCTCCAGCATGGACAGGCCGTAGACCAGGTGGCGGAAGTTGACCATCAGGGTGAGAAAGGCCACCTGGGTCAGCGGAGCCCCCGCTGCCAGCAGGGACACCCCCAGGTACTGGCCGGAGCCGGCGTAGATGACAAGGCTCATCAGCGCCGCCCAGCCCACTCCGTAGCCGATGGACTGGAGCATGAGACCGAAGGCCATCCCGATGGCCAGATAGCCCATAAGGACGGGAACGGTGAGGGGGAAGGCAGCGGCCAGGGTCTTTCGGTTCATAGTGGATGTACACCTCGACAAAAGCAGTTTGAGGTATATTTTACTCGCTTTTTTTCCCTGTGGCAAGCCCTATCCGTGCCGATCCGTTAAGAAGAAGTAAAGTTTTTCCTCACGGCTTGATTTTTCCTTCCCGTACACTATAATAATATTCAAAATCACTTATGCCGGAGGACCTCGCTATGAATCAGCTTCTTTTCATTTTCAACCCAACCTCGGGCACAGGGCAGGTCAAGGGGGCGCTGGCCTCGGTGCTGGACGTGTTTACCAAGGCGGGCTGGATCACCACCTCCTACCCCACCCAGTGCAAGGGGGACGGGGCCCGGGCCGCCCGGGAGCTGGGAGGCCGCTTTGACCGGGTGGTGTGCGCCGGTGGGGACGGGACTCTCAGCGAGGTGGCCGCCGGACTGATGGAGCTGGACAGTCCGCCCCCTCTGGGCTACATTCCCTTTGGTTCCACTAACGACTGCGCCGCCACCCTCCGCCTGCCCAAAAAGCCCCGGGAGGCCGCCCTGGTGGCTGCGGGCACCGGCGTGCCATTCCCCATGGACATCGGCCGGCTCAACGACAAGCCCTTTGTCTATGTGGCCGCCTTCGGCGCCTTTACCAAGGTGGCCTACGACACGCCCCAGGATTTGAAAAATACCTTCGGCCATCTGGCTTATATCATTGCCGGGCTTGCCTCCCTGCCCACCATCGTTCCCTATCACATGGCGGTGGAATACGACGGGCAGACGCTGGAGGACGACTTCTATTTCGGCATGGTGAGCAACTCCTACTCGGTGGGCGGCCTCAAACCCCCCAAGGTGGAACAGGTAGTATTGGATGACGGACTGTTTGAGGTCACGCTGGTGAAAAAGCCCCTCAGCCTGGCCGACCTGACCGACGCCCTCCAGGCCCTGATCAACCTGTCGCCGGCGGACCGCTCCGGCTCGCTGGTCCAGTTTCAGGCCAGCAGCCTCACTTTTACCTGCGATCGACCCATCCCCTGGACCCTGGACGGGGAGTTCGGCGGCAGCCTGCCCGTCAACCAGGTAATCAACTGCCAAAAGTGCCTTCAGATCATCACACCCCAGGAATAGAGAAGCGGCCCCTGGGGGCCGCTTTAGCTTGTCAAAATTTCTATAACTTCATTTGCTGTTTGGGAGGGAATTCCACCTCGAAGCTTGGGTCATGCTCTTCCTCGGAAGTGGATCGTCGGCTCTGGCTGTTTCTCTTTCTTGTTGAGCTGGTTAAAAGGGATAATCATAAAAATATATGGTAAAATCTCATTTATGAATGCACTAAAGAGGGATACACTCGTTACTTTTTAAGCCCCAATACGACTTCGTGTTCCCGATAGTGTCCAGATCGTTGCACAGCAACGGGTTAAGTGGCAATAGGAACACAAAAGCGAATTGGGAGTTTTTAATGGAAGTCACAATTCCCTATGCGGCCAACAACTTTTAGCAAGACTTCGCGCTCGTTAGAAACCGTTCCATTCAGCACCTGTTCCAGCAGTATATTCAATATCTGTCCTAATTCCGGGCCTGGAGCAATTCCTGCCGCAATCAAATCCCGTCCATTGACAGCCAAATCTTTCAACGAGAAGCACTGCCCTTGGGCGACAATTTCTTCAGCCTTTACCTTCATCACCTCAAGCTCTGCCAGACGGTCGTTCACCAGCTCATAGGACTGTCCCATACCATCCGCCCGTTTGACCTCTAGCAGCTGGAAAAAGGTCTTCGGGCCCAGGCGGCCCAGCCACTTGCGAATGGAACGGTCCCGGCAGGGAATTTGTACATCGTGGTATTCCACCAGAGTGACCACCCGCTCCCGGGTCTTGTTGTCAAATTTCAGCTTCCGGAGCATCTGATCAGCCAGCTTGGCACTGACCGCCGGGTGTCCGTAGAAGTGGTCGATTGCCTTTTCGTCGGTAGACTTGCAGCTAGGTTTGCCAATATCGTGGAGAAGCATGGTCAGTCTCAGAACTAAGTCGGCGGGTGCAGCATCCACTGTGTGGATGGTATGTTCCCAACCGCCCCAGCAGTGCCAGTGGTTGTTTTGCCCCAGCGTGACCAGTGGCTCCAGCTCCGGCCAGAACTGGCACAGCACATCGGGGTACTGCCGTAGAATGTCCCCAGCTTTCTCACCCACCATGAGCTTACACAGCTCCACATTAATCCGCTCCGCCGTCACGTGCTCCAGCATGTGGCGGTTTTCGTGAATAGCCAGAGCGGTCTTCTCCTCAATCTCATAGCCGAGCACAGCGGCAAACCGCAGCGCCCGCATGACTCGCAGGCCGTCCTCCTGGAAGCGGTGGGCTGGTTCTCCCACACAGCGGATCAGACCAGCCTGAATATCAGCTGCCCCGCCGAGGGGGTCCCGCAGACTGCTGTCCAGTCCCATGGCGATGGCATTCATGGTAAAATCCCGCCGGGCCAGGTCGGCATCCAGGCTGGAGACAAATTCCACAAAATCCGGCCGGCGACTGTCGGAGTAGGGGCCCTCGGTGCGGTAGGTGGTGATTTCGTGGGGCTCGCCGTCCTCCAGAACGGTGACTGTGCCGTGTTTTAAACCGGTCTCAATAATTCGCTGCCCGGAAAAGCAGCCCTTCGTCTCCTCCGGACGGGCGGAGGTACAGATATCCCAGTCGTGGGGTTCCACATCCCGGAGCAGGTCCCGCACACAGCCGCCCACCAGATACGCCTCATAGCCGGCATTGTTAAGCGTCTGGAGAATATACCTTGCTCCAGGGGGAATCTCAAATTTCATCTCGCACCACCCTCTCGTTGACCTCCCCATCTGAAACGCCTCAATCCGGGTCAGGTTGGGCGCCTTCGGGAGGGATGTATGCTCCTTTGCACAATGAAGCTAGGGACCAATATCCCATACATCTATTTCTCGCATTTTAGGCGGATGGAAGAAAGGACAGTCGTTGTCTGCGGTGTATTCAACGGGGCATGATCCACTGCCCTTTGGGATGAAAGTGCCCGTCCATACAGGCGGGTAAAGTGAGCAGCTGCGCCAATTCAAATAGCTTGTCCAGTGTCCTTATGGCACAACGCCCCACGTGGTGGAGCCCAAATATCCCGGCGTTGTGGAACGGTATGTCAACATGGGGGACTGCTATGACAAGGCGGCACTCTGGCTGCGGAGGCGGGAAATCATGGACTGTATGTCGGGCTACAAGAGCTGCTATCAGCGGGCCTACCGCTGTCTGGATGCGGCGGCGGAGATCATGGAGGACCAACGGGCCGCTCTGCTCACCGACGCACTGTCTCAAAAGCTGGCCAAGCGGGCCCGGGGTATCCTCTCCCGTGAAATTCCGAAGCGAAAGGCGGAACAGCCGGGGCAGATCAGGCAGCGCTTCCTCAGCGCCGTCACCCACAAGGGGCCCATGTGCCTGTACAGTACCGCTCTGGCTCAGTGTGGACGGATATACGCCCTGTCAGACAGCTGTGGGCTGGCCCATGAAATGCTCATCCATCTACTGACCGGTGCAGTGGCCGACGGTTTCGACGTGATTGCCTGTCCCGACCCTATGGCCCCCGATCGGCTGGCTCACCTGCTCATCCCTCAGCTTGACCTTGCTTTCCTAAGTGGCAATGTCCCCTTTGCCAAGGCAGCTCACCGCCGCGTTCGGCTGGACATGGCGGCGGATGGAGATGTGCTGCGCCGCAGCCGTCCCCGGCTCCGGTTCGCCAAAAAGGTATCCTCCGCCCTAGTGGATGAGGCGGTGGATTCCCTGGCCCAGGCCAAGACCATGCACGACGATCTGGAAGCGCACTATAACCCCTATGTGGACTTCGACCTGGTGGAGAAGCTGGCCTATAACGTCTGGACAGAAATTCTGACCCTTTAACGCATAACGGCGTGCCCTCCTTTTTGGGGAGGGCACGCCGGAGCACTTTGCTGCGGCGAGCCGCAGCTCCCGCCTGTCACCGCAGGTCCAAATCCAGGTCCACATCTCCCTCAATACCGGCCACCCGACCGGTGTGGGAATACTGCCACAGATCAAAGTGGTAATAAAAATCAGGCTTTGTGTCATACTCCGCCAGCCAGAGACAATAATCCGTCAACTCCCGCAGGTCATAGCGCAGATATCCCAGGCTTTGGTTGAAGTAGACCGCCGGGGTATAGCCCGCCTCCTGAATCTTTTTGCAGAAAGCAGATGCGCACCGGGTCAGCGTCTCTCCGTCCAGCTCATTGGTGCGGGCGCCCTTGTCAGGGGCAATGGGCTCCCAGTCGAAAGCAACGGGATAGGTGATGTCGCAGCCCTCCAGCGCATTGATGATATAAGCGGCCTCCGCCTCCGCCTCCTCGGGCGTAATGGCCTGGGAGAAGAAGTAAACTCCCATCTCCAGCCCGGCGTCAGAGGCGCCCTGGATATTCCGCTCGAAAGTCTGATCCATAAACAGGCCACCCTCGGTGTAGCCCCGGTAACCCAAGCGGAGAATGGCAAATTCAATACCGTCCGCCGCCACCGCTCTCCAGTCGATCTCCTGCTGATAGGCAGACACGTCGATTCCCGCCCTGCCCCGTTTCCCGTCCAGTTCATAAGTCACCCGCCCCTTCTCGTCCTGAGAGAAGGAGCCACGTTCATAGGGGTTGAGAGGCATCCCCTCCAAAGGTGTCATCACCCGGTCGCCAAATCTGAAGGTAACCGGCTCCTCAGGAGGCAGCGGCGACACTTCCGGCTCCTCCCCGCCCCGCAGGACTAGAATCAGGGCCGCGGCGGCTAAAATCAGAGCAAGAATGGAGCAGGCCAGGGTGAGTCCACTGACCCAGCTCCTGCCCCGGCGGGGCGGCGGAACATCATTCCGGACCGGACTGTGGGGGGGCTCCTGAATTTCCTCTCGTTTGTCCCACTCAGGGGGATATCCGTTCATCATAGTTTCCCTCCAAACTTCGACCGTTTTTCTCATTGTACCATAGTCAGAATCAGGCCGCAAGAGAAAAGAGGGCAAATTGAAGCTTTGGGTATCTTTGCAACGCTTGCAGGCCAGCTGCCATATACGGCAAGCGAAAATGGAGTAAACCCATAAGCAAACACGAGACGATAGTGGAATGCCTGCAACTTGTATCATGAATATTGGCAGCATGAATTACAGCAGACAACAAGCGGCCCAGCACATCCACTACAATGTACTGCTTCCGGCCTTTCCTTTTCCCTCCGTCAAGTCAGTTGGATACAACTTTCATTCTCTTTCTTCGTGTCTCTATTTTACCGCAGGCTTATTCTCTTGCGAATACGGATTCTAAAACTTGCCGGGTTTTAAAATTGATCCTGACATCTTTACCCAGCCGCCTGTTTGTGGTATACTAACTTTAACTGAACCCAAAATCCTTTAAGGAGGATGAACTATGGAACTGACGGAAAAAATGGTGAGCAGTCAGACAATTTTTGAGGGAAAAATAATTAAGGTGACCTTGGACCAGGCCCAGCTGCCTGACGGCAAGCTGGCGTCCCGGGAGGTTGTCTACCATCCCGGCGGGGTGGCGGTGCTGGCTCTGGATGAGGACGGGACGGTCTATCTGGTGAAGCAGTTCCGCTACCCCATTCAGCGGCAGCTGCTGGAGCTTCCGGCGGGCAAGCTGGATCACGGCGCGGAGGAGGATATCCTGCTGGGGGCCAGGCGGGAACTGAGCGAGGAGACCGGTCTGGAGGCGGCGGAGTGGACCTACCTGGGCTACACCCTGGCCTCCCCCGGCTTCTGCGACGAGGCGCTGCACATGTATCTGGCACGGGGGCTGACCCGAAAGAAGCAGCACCTGGACGAGGACGAGTTTCTGGATGTGGTCACCATGCCCTTTGACGAGCTGGTCAGACAGGTGATGGACGGCGTCATTACCGATGGCAAAACGGTATCCACCACTTTGAAGGTAAAGGTCCTGCTGGGGCTGTGATTTTCCCTTTTAGCGCACCATCCCGGAGGGGATGGGAAATAATAAGGCACTGTAGGAAGGAGCCGCCCTATGAGAAAGAGCGTCTTGATTGTGGAAGACGAGCAGAGCATTGTTGACATCCTGTCCTTCATCCTGACCAAGGAGGGCTACGACACCCTGGAGGCCCCGGATGGTCCCACTGGGCTTCAGCTGGCCCTGGAGCAGAACCCGGACTTGGTGCTGCTGGACCTGATGCTGCCCGGCATGAACGGATTTGAGGTCTGCGAGAAGATCCGGGCGGCCGGCTGTGCGGTACCCATCGTCATGCTTACAGCCCGGGAGGAGGAGGACGACAAGGTCCGAGGTCTGGAGCTGGGTGCCGACGACTATATCACCAAGCCCTTTAAGAACCGGGAGCTGATTGCCCGGGTGAGGGCCAATATCCGCCGGGTTTCTATGGTTTCCGCCCCCCCGCCGGAGCCGGCGGCCGGTCTGCCACTGGGGGAGCGGATGTCGGTGGATGAGGAGCGGGCCACTATCTTCAAAGACGGCGTGCCTCTGGACCTGACTCAGCGGGAGTACGACCTGATCCGCTTCCTCGCCTCAAGACCGGGAAAGGTGTTTTCCCGGGAGGCGCTGATGGAGCACGTGTGGAATTACGAGGGGTATGTGGGCGACGTGCGGGCTGTGGACGTGGCCGTCCGCCGCCTGCGGGAGAAAATTGAGGACGATCCCGGTTCCCCTGCATTTATCAAGACCAAGCGGGGGATGGGATATTATTTCGGGGAGTGAATGCTGCTTGTAGGGCGTGACCACTGGGCACGCTGCCGGTAAAACGGCGCGCCGGGGTCGTCGCACCCTACAAATTCAGCGTCCGGGCCATCTCCCCACGCAGGCCGAGGCCCAGGGAGTAATAGGACTGGATCTCATATTCGTTGTAGCGCATGAGTTGGGTGAAACATTGGTCGTACAGCTCAGGCCCAGCGGCGGCCCGGATCTGCTTCGCCAGGTCGCTGTATGCCTGTTCGGCCTTGGAAAAACCAGGCAGGGTTTTCCGCAGACGGTCCGCCGCTTCGTCTATCTCAACATTTTTCCAAAGCAGCTCTGCAAATAAGCCTTGCATTTTTTTACTACTCCTTATAATATATGCTTTAAGCGTGTACTATTATATACCGGCTTAAAGCATGTCTCAACCCTTTTAGGAGGAATTATGGCAAAATTTTGTGAACGCTTAAAAATGCTGCGCAATGAGCGCGGCTTAAAGCAGCGAGAAATGGCTGAACAGCTTGGTCTTGCCATGAGCTCCTACCAGTGTTATGAGTATGCAACCCGTTATCCGGAGTTCCCCGGCCTGGTCGCCATTGCCGATTTTTTCGATGTCAGCCTGGACTATCTGGTGGGACGCTCAGGCGTGAGAGAGCGCCAATGACCCCCGTCCCGCCCGCAGGCGGAAAAGGCCCCTTTGGCAAAGGGGCTCCCGGCGGAGCCGGGTGGGGATTGTATTTTGCGCAACAAAATGTACGAAGTAAACAAGATTTACACAACCCTCGTTTGCTTCGCACAGTTCGCCTGGGGCAAACTACAATCCTCCGTCACGGCCCTTCGGGCCGCGCCACCTCCTTTGCCAAAGGAGGCTTTTAGGCGCACCAACGAAACAGAGAGGAGGTCCCGCCCATGCTGCGCAGCCTACACATGAAGCTGGTGATGATCATGGTGCTGCTGATTCTGTCGCTGATGATGGTAGTGGGGGCGTTTCTGGTCAACTCAGTGACCGCCTTCTATCTGGAAGACTTCTACAGCCAGATGTCCGACATGTTCCGGGACCCTCTGTTTTATCACGACCTGACCACCCCGGCCCAGGAGGAGGAAAGCGGAGCGGAAGAGCTGTCCAGGGTTCTGAGCGCCTATGCCGGTGAGCTGGGGGTGGACAACCGCAACCGCAAGCTGTACATTCTGGACGAAAACGGCGTGCCTCTGGTCTCTCCTGACGGGGAGGCGGCGCAGCTGGAGTATACGGAAAATCTGGTCTTTGCGCTGAATACCGGCCTGGAGACCGGCGAAGTGGGGGATGAGAGCAATCTCGCCCTGGATTATATGGACCTGGCCGTCCCCATCCACCGGGGAGAGGATGGTTATGTCATTTATATTCTGGATAACAAGGCCACTTCCAGCGACCTGACCAACCAGATGCTGGTTTTAATTATCGAGGCGCTGGTGTTCGGACTGGTGATCTCCATTTTGTTGTCCTTCCTCCTGTCCAAGACCATGGTAACCCCCATTCAGCGGCTGACCGAGGGGGCCAGCCGGGTGGCGGAGCGGGATTTCTCCCGGAAGATCGAGGTGCTGTCTCAGGACGAGATCGGCGTGCTTACTGACACCTTCAACGACATGGCCGGTCAGCTTCAGGACACCCTGCGCCAGGTGGAGAACGAGCGCAACAAGCTGGATACCCTTTTCCTCCACATGACCGACGGCGTGGTGGCCTTCTCCCGGGAGGGGAAGGTGATCCATTCCAACCCCGCCGCCGCCCGGCTGTTGCGGCGGTCCATCGGGCCGGACACTACCTATGAGGAGCTCTTCGCCGGCTCCGCCTCCCTGTCTCAGGTGTTGGAGACTGACGACCATCTGGAGGAGGAGCGGAAGGTCCGGGAGCGATACCTCCAGCTGCTGATGGCCCCCTTTGACCGGGGCCGGGCGGGGGGAGGCGCCCTGGTGGTGCTCCACGACGTCACCGAGCAGCGTAAGAATGAGGAGATGCGCCGGGAGTTTGTGGCCAACGTCTCCCACGAGCTGCGCACCCCCCTGACCAACATCCGCTCCTACGCCGAGACCCTCACGGAAAACGCGGGGGAGATGCCTCCGGAGATGGAAAAGAAATTTTTGGGCGTGATCCTGAACGAGAGCGACCGGATGACCCATATTGTTCAGGACCTGCTCACCCTGTCTCGATTTGATTCCCAGCGGGATGCGCTGAAGCTGACCCGGTTTCCCTTCGGCGAGGCGGTGAAGGATATCTACAACGCCGTCTATATGGAGGCCCAGAAGCACGACCACACCCTCGCTGCGGAGCTGGAGCCCGGACTGCCCGTGATCCTGGGCGACCGGGAGCGGGTGCTCCAAGTGATGATGAATATTGTGTCCAATTCCATCAAGTACACCCCCGACGGAGGCCATATCGCCATTCGAGCCGGCCGGACGGGGGACAAGGTGTGGATGGAGACGGACGACGACGGAATCGGGATCCCGGAGGAGGACCGTCCCCGTATTTTTGAGCGGTTCTACCGGGTGGACAAGGCCCGCTCCCGACAGTCCGGAGGCACCGGCTTGGGGCTGTCTATCGCCAAGGAGATTGTGGACCGGCACCAGGGCCGGCTGCTGATCCTGGACAAGGACGGGCCGGGACTGACGGTCCGTCTGGAGCTGAATGTTGAGGGACCGGAGCATGGAAAAGAGTAAAAAAAGGCGGGCCGTTGAGCTTGTAAAGGACGTTCTGATTATCCTGCTCAGCTGCTCCGCTCTTTGGCTGGCCGCCCGGACCCCGCTGGCCGCCCCGCTGCGGGGCCTGCTTCAGGAGGAGGGGCCCAGGACCGCCCCCGGTCAGAGTCAGGGGGAGGGGCGCGGAGAGGGCGCCGTGCCTTTGGCGATGGCGGCCAATATTCCCGGCGGGAATGGCCTGCCCGAGGGAACGCGCTGCGGCCTGCGCTATGACCAGAACGCCTGTCAGGAGCTGTTTCAGAGGGTGGCAGGCCCGCTGGCCGAGACCCTGTCCAGCGCGGACGGGCCGGAGGCGGTGAGCCGCCGGGAGTGGGAACAGGCGCTGACCGCGCAGCTGGGGGTATATATGGACTTTCAGGGACAGATTCCCCTGCCGGTGCTGGTGGGCTGGCTGTCCGGGGAAGAGACCCGCCTGACGGCCACCGTCCGCCGCATGGTCCTCACCGTGGGGGAGGACGGCCTTGACCTCTGCTACCGGGATGAGGAGGACGGGAGATTTTACCGCTGCCGTTCCCGGGTGGCGGACCCCTTCTCGGTGGCGGAGGCCCTGTCCGAGCTGACGGATAACGGGGCCTTTTACGCCTTTGAATCGGAGCTGTATCAGGGCCTGGACCCGGACACGCTGCTCCTGCCGGAGGCCCCGGCCCCCGCGGTCTACTCTGTGGTCAACCCCATGAGCGGAGCTCAGGGGGCGCTGGAGGCGCTGGTGCGGGACTTGGGCTTTTCTCTCAATTCCACCAGCTTCTATTCCACCGACGAGCAGGTTGCCCGCAGCGGGGACGACAGTGTCCGGCTGTCCAGCCGGGGGGTGGCGCAGTACCAGTACGAGGGGAAAGCGGGCGGCGGTCTGTTCCGCGTTCCGGGACAGGGAGGCACGGGCGCGCTGTTCAGCAGTGTGGAGGCCTGCCGTCAGATCGCCCTGACTGCCGTGGGGAGCCGCTGCGGCGAGGCCAGGATCTATCTGCTGTCTGTCCGGGAGAGCCCGTTTGGACTGGAGATTGAGTTTGGCTACAGCCTGAACGGCATCCCTGTCCTGCTGGACCAGGGGTATGCTGCCCGCTTTCTGGTGAGGGAAGGGGAGGTGGCCCAGTTTGCTATATACCTGCGCGGCTACACCGCAAACGGGACGGATTCGTTGGTTCTGCCCCCCCGTCAGGCGGCAGCCGCCCTTTTGGCCCAGGGTCTGGAGGGGGAGGAACTTCTGCTCACCTATACCGACGGCGGCGGAGACACCGCCTCTGCCGGCTGGTCGGCCAGGGAGAGCCGGAGAGGGGAGGGCTAGACGATGCCCTGGACAAAGCTGAAAAATATCATTCTGGCCATCCTGACGGTTACGAATTTGTGTCTGCTGTTCCTGGTGGCGGACCCCGCCCTCCGCGGCCGCCAGCAGCTGAGCCGGGCCCGGGAGGAGGCCATCCAGCTTCTGCGGCGCAGAGGAATTCAGGTGGAGGAGGGGATCATTCCCCAGACTATGGACCTGCGTCCTCAGACGGCAGAGCGGAATCTGCCGGAGGAGGAGCGGGCCGCCGCCGCCCTTTTGGGGGAGGATGTGACTGCCGAGGCCCGGGGCGGAGAGGTCTACCGCTATTACAACGGGAACGGCTCGGTCCAGTTCCACAGTGACGGGACCTTTTCCGCCCAGCTGGAGCCGGATGCCTTCCCTCTGGGGGAGGACCGGCGGAGCGGCTGTCTGTCTCTGATGAAGAAGCTGGGTCTTAATGGCGAGATTTTGGAGGAGACAGAGGAGTCCTTGACGTTTCGGCAAACCTGGGAGGGCCGCCCACTGTTTACCCAGCGGGTGACGCTGGTGTGCCAGGGCAGCGGTCTGGCCTCCGTGACTGCGGGCCGGCAGCTGGTGGGGCACACCCAAGAGGATACCACCCGACGAACGGTCACGGTAGCCACCGCGCTGATTGACTTTGTAAACGGCGTGAACGCGCTGGGAGATGTGTGCAGCAGGATCGACGTGATCGAACCGGGCTATGTCACCGCGGCTTCCCTGTCCGGCCCTACTACACTCACCCCGGTGTGGAGAGTGACCACCGACACCGGCGCCTACCAGCTGGATACCGTTACCGGCGCAGTGACCAGGGTGTCTTAAACATAGAAAGCGGCGCATATGCTTTTACGGGGCGCGCACGGCAGTCGCGTCCAATTCTATCCGGCCGCAGTTGCCCCGCAAAATGAGCGGGGGATACCTGCCTCCGCGGCCGCGCTTTGGAGGAATCCCATGTCAGATCGATACAGCCCCATCGGCGTTCTGGACTCCGGAATCGGTGGATTCAGCGTAGTCAAACAGGTGCAGAAGCTTTTGCCAGGAGAAAACATCCTCTATTTTGGAGATGGGGCTCATATCCCCTATGGCAACCATGGGGAGGAGGCCATCACAGCCATGGCCCGGTACATGTTCCAATTTATGGAGGAGCGGAGGGTAAAGGCCCTGCTGGTGGCCTGCAACACCATCTCCTGCGTGGTGGACCGCTGTGAGCGCACGGTGACCTGCCCTGTATTCAGCGCTGTTCAGGCGGGGGCGGATGCGGCGGCCCGGCTGGAGGTGGGCAAGGTGGGGGTCATTTCCACCGTCTTTACCCACAATTCCCGCATCTATCCCCGCAAGATTCAGGACAGGAGCCCTCGGAAGCTGGTGGTGCTCAGCTGCGGCTGCCCCGACCTGGCCCGGCTGGTGGAACACAGTCTGGGGGACCCGGCCGGTATGGCCCTGGTAGAGGAAAACCTGCGGCAGGAGCTGGATCACATGGTGCTGGAGGAGAGGGTAGACTGCTGTCTGCTGGGCTGTACCCACTATCCCCTGGTGACGGAAAGCATTCATAAGCTCTACCCTGGACTGCCCCTGATTGACCCGGCGGAGGAGATGGCCCGGGCGTTGAAGGCCTGCTTGGACAGCATGTATTTGGGCAATCCTCAAACGGTCCCCGGCACGCTGACCATCTATACCACCGGCGACGTGGACGAGTATGCCCTCCGGGCTCTGCAGGTGGGGCTGGAGCGGGTGGATCGGGTGGAGTTTTACCCGCCCATGGAGCTGAGCATACAAAGGAGAGAGAAGCTGCCATGAGTTTGCTGCCAATGAAAAGAGGAATCAATTTTTCGGGAATAGAGCTTTTTGAAGTTCTGCTGAAGGTGGATTTTAACGCCCTGGGGATGACCGGATGGACAGTATTCTGGTCCGGGGCGGCTATGACATCTTTACCCCCCGGACCAGTATCCTCCAGGCCTGTAAGCGGGCCCCGCTGGAGGGCTGGATGAATTGGCATCAGGGGAAGGGGGACACCGTCCCCTGGATGCCCTGCTGGAGGAATTTTTCCCAGGCCCTGGCCGCCGTCCAGGAGAGATATCCCGACCGCCTGCCTGAGATTCCGCCCTTCTATCTGGACACGGTGGAGTATGACTTCCTGATGCAGGACTTTTCCGACTTTACCGCCAAGCCCTTCGCCAGCAAGAAGGCGATGACCGCCTTTCTCAAGGGGCTGGAGAAGGGGCTGGACAGCCGGGACGAGATGGGCCGGAACCTGCTGTCCTGCTGCGCCCTGCTCTACCGGCACTACAGCGGAGACAAGCACTTCCAGGCCGACGCCCGCCGGGCAGCGAAGCGGGCAGGGGAGCTGCTTGCCATGGGCATTTCCCTGACCCAGCCCGATTTTGCCGGCAAGACCCCCCAGGAGCACCTGAGAGAGGCGGGACTGACCGGGTTGCAGCCATAGAAAGACGGACGGCCAAAGGCCACCCCTACAAAAGAGAAACGAGGAACTCCCATGTCAGAATTGCAATTTATCATCCCCACCCTGTTCGGGCTGGAGGGGGTGTGCGCCGACGAGGTCCGGCGGCTGGAGATGCCCCAGGCCCGGGCGGAAAACGGCCGGGTGCTGTGTACCGGGACGGACGCTGACCTGCCCCGGCTCAACCTGAATATCCGTACAGGGGAGCGGGTGCTCCTCCTGCTGGGGACCTTTACCGCCCAAGACTTCGATGCCCTTTTTGAAGGGACAAAGGCCCTGCCCTGGGAGCGGTTTATTCCTCAGAATGGACAGTTCCCGGTGAAGGGCCACTGCCTCAACTCCGCCCTCCGCTCGGTGCCGGCCTGCCAGTCCATCGTGAAAAAGGCCATCGCCGCCCGGCTGGGGAGCAAGTACGGTCTGCAGACGCTGCCGGAGACAGGGGCGCTGTATCAGGTGCAGTTCTCCGTTATGGGGGATGAGGCGGCGCTGATGCTGGATACCTCCGGCCCCGGTCTCCACAAGCGGGGCTACCGGGCCCAGGGGGTAGCCGCCCCCCTGCGGGAGACGTTAGCCGCCGGCATGGTACTTCTCAGCCGCTATAAGGGCCGGGACCCCCTGTGCGACCCCTTCTGCGGGTCTGGGACCATCCCTATCGAGGCCGCCCTCATTGCACGGAACCGGGCCCCGGGGCTGAACCGGTTCTTCTCCGCCCAGAAATGGGACTGGCTGGAGAAAAAGCACTGGCTGTCCGCTGCCGGCGAGGCCATGGACAAGGAATTTGACGGCGGCTACGAGATCTGGGGCGGGGACATCGACCCCGAGGCCGTGGCTCTGGCGAGGCACAACGCCCAGCTGGCCGAGGTGGAGGATATCGTCCGCTTCGATGTGGACGACGCTACCCGCTTCCACTGGGGCGGCCTGTACGGCCGGGTGGTCACCAATCCACCCTACGGCGAGCGGGTGATGGAGCGCAAGGAGGCCGAAAACCTGTACCGGGCGTTCGGAAAGGCCTGGGACAAGCTCCCCGAGGGCTGGAAACTCTACCTGCTGTCCTCCCACACTGAATTTGAGCGCACCTTTGGCAAAAGGGCGGACAAAAAACGCAAGCTGTACAACGGGATGCTGAAATGTGATTTGTTTATGTATTTGTGAGGAGCTGCTGTAAAGGCGGCTGAAGGCCGCCCCCAAAACGGAGCCCGGCGAAGCGGGGCCGTTTTGGAGAGGACGAGCAACGAAATGGAGCGGATATCCGCCGGAAGGCGGATGGAGCGGAGTGGAGTTTGCGAGGACGATATGCGCCATTTATTCATCATCAACCCCGCCGCCGGGAAAAAGGGGACCACGGCCCAGCTGGAGCGATTATTGGACAAGCTGTCCTTTCCCCATGAGGTGGTATACACCGAAAAGGAGGGGGACGCCCGGCGGTTTGCCGAGGAAGCGGCCCAAAGCGGGCAACCTGTCCGCATCTACGCCTGCGGGGGCGACGGTACTCTCAATGAGGTGGTGAACGGGGCGGCGGGCCATCCCCAGGTGGCCGTCACCAACGTGCCCAAGGGGACGGGAAACGACTTTTTGAAAATTTTCGGTCCGGACTGCCGGACCCTCTTCTACGACCTGGAGTCCCTGTCCGTGGGTCCGGAGACCCCCATTGACCTGATCGACTGCAACGGTCACCTGGGGATCGACGTGGTGTGCGCCGGAGTGGACGCCCGCATTGCCGCCGATGTCCACCGCTACAAGGACTGGTGGTTCATATCCGGTATCGGGGCCTATATCCTGGCGCTGATCGAAAATGTCTTCTTCAAGGGCATCGCCAGGACTATGACGGTACATATGGGAGGCATCCAATGGGAGGACCGGCCCGCCTCTCTGCTGTGTGTGTGCAACGGGCGGTACTATGGCGGAGGCTTTATGCCCGTGGGGGAGGCTATGCCCGACGACGGCGTGCTGGACATGCTGCTGGTGCGGAAGGTGAGTCTGCTCACCTTCCTGCGGCTGGTGGGGAAGTATGCAAAGGGGCTGTACAAGCGGTACCCGGAGCTGATCCTGGACTACCACGGGCAGGAGGTGTCCTTCTCGGCGAAAGAGCCCGTCACCGTGGTGGTGGACGGAGAGGTCATGCGGGACACAGTCTTTACCGTCCGGCTGTCGGAGAAAAAGGTTAACTTCTTCTACCCCGCTGGGACCGGTTATCGGCGTTCCAGTGCCGACAAGATCCCTTGACGCAGGCCAAGACCGATTTGATGGCCTGGTGTTTCTGGCGGATTATTTCGATATCAGCGTTGATTACCTCTTGGGCCGGACAGACTGCCGGAAAATGAATCAAACCGCCCCGAATGGGACGGTTTGATTTGTTTACCAGTCCAGCCGCAGAATCTCCCTTGCCTTGACCCCCTGAGCTTGCAGAGTGGCCAGGTAGAGGACCAGGGTGAAGACCAGTGTGCCCAGGCCGGCGGGAACAGGGGGCAGACCGCTGTCCTTCAGTACCTGGAAGAGCAGATTTCCGGTCAGGCCTGACAGAGCAGCGGCCAAGCCGGGGGCAGCCATCCACTGGAAGGGCCGTATCTCCAGCCCAGAAGCCCGGACGATTGCCCACAGACACAGTCCAAGCTCCAGTGCGGTGGAGGCCACCGCTCCGGCCACATAGCCCGCCATGCCAACCCCAGGCAGGGGGACCAGGGCCAGGGTAAACCCCAGTTGGACCACTCCGCCGGTCAGCGAGATGGCGGCCACCGTCCGCTGACAGCCCACTCCGTTGAGAGAGGCGCAGAGCACCGAGCAGAAGCAGCTCATGGCCATGACGCAGGCCAGGGGAAGAAGATACTCTCCTACCCCCTCCTGGTGGAACATGGCTCGCCCCAGGTCGGGCCCCACCACCACCATCAGGGCCATGCAGGGCAGAGTGAGCAGCGATACCGCCGATACCGCCTGGGAGACAAGCCGCCGAATCTCGCCGGGCCGGTCCAGGGCCCTGGACCGGGACAGCCGGGGAACCAGCACCAGATTCAGCGCCCCCAGGAAGACGATGGGCAGGGAGAGCATGGGCATGGTCATGCCGCACACCACCCCGAACTGGGACACGGCAGCAGACCTGTCGATCCCCCCCTCCACCAGCTTCTGGGGAATCAGGGTGGCGTTGGCTGCCCCCAGCAGATTGCCCAGCAGGGCATTGAGACCCACGGGCAGGGCGATTGACAGAATGCGCCGGCGGCGCACCTGTCCCTCCTCGCCCCGTCCGGTGAGATGGGAGCGCCCCATCCGCCGACGGTAGAGGACCACCAGCGTGCAGGAGGAGAAGACCTCACAGATCACCATACCCCCCACAATCAGGCCCACAACCCGTTCAGGATACTGGGGGAGGAAGAGCGTCAGCAGGGCGAGAACGGCGAAGGTGCGGACAAACTGCTCCAGCAGCTCTACAGTGGCCGGAGGGCGGACCACGCCGGAACCGTAAAAGAAGTGCTTGTGGATGTTCTCCACTCCGGTGAGAGCTACGCAGGGTATCAGCAGGACCAGCCCCAGCTGGGTCCTGGCGTCCCCCAGAAGATAGACTGAAATGGCATCAGAAGCGCAGATGACCGCCGCGCCCACGGGGAGGAGCAGGAGGAAAAACAGCTTTAAGCTGGTGGCGACGGTCTGGTCCGCCGCCCTTCGATTCCCCAAGGCCAGATGCTGAGAGGTGAGATTAGAGCAGGCTGAGGTAAGTCCCACGGCGGTGAGAGACATGATTACAGAGCACACCGGCATGATGAGCTGATACAGCCCCATCACCTCCGCCCCTACCTTCCGGGACAGCACGACCCGATAGAAAAATCCCAGTACCTGGGAGATGGCGCTCAGCGCCGTGAGAAACAGCGCCCCCTTCCCGGCGGACAGCATTTTTTCAGACAAGACGATCCCCCCTCCCCTCGTCGGAGCTGAATTCGATCCATTTGGGACGCCCTGGCGGTATCCCTCGTTGCATCCCCTTGCTCCTCTGCTCAAAACCAAACCCGCTTCGCCGGGCTTCGATTTGGTACAGGCGCAGACCTGGAGACCGCATTGGTAAATACTATTTCGAACGGGAGAAAAATATGTGCGATATTCCTCTAAACGGTATATAGTATCATTATTAGTGAGTACAAATTACAGCCTGAAAAGATAAAACTGTCTTGACAAAATGTCTTTGACAGATAAAGGCCGCCGCAGGAAAATTCCTGCGGCGGCCTCATTATTGTGCATTTGGTTGCTGAGCTCAGTCAGCGGCGCTGT
>JBCLQX010000033.1:0-29358 GCA_041223805.1 Oscillospiraceae bacterium 44-34
GGTAGACAGCGGAGCCGTTGGCTCCGCTGTCCCAGCAAGTACGGAATTTTGACAGCAAAATTCCACTTGTTAGGGGCCAGCCCCTAATACCCCCCCCGCCCGGAAATGCGTCTCAAGTTGAGACGCATTTTTTCGACACATTTTATAAAGGAAGTGCTGCCTATGGCAAAGCCCTACAAGACCGTCACCCTGCGGCTGACCGCCAGCCAGTACGCCCACCTGCGCCGTCAGGCGGAGGCGTCCGGGCTGAAAATGGAGCCGCTGCTCCGCCAGCTCATTATGGGCGTGAACCTCCGGCCCCGCCCCCCCGACACCTATGCCGCCCTGCTGCGGGAGCTGAACGCCATCGGGACGAATATCAATCAGATCGCCCACAACACCAACGCCAGAAAGGAGGCGGGCCAGACCGATATTGACGAGGCCGTGAAGCTGGTGCGGCAGGCATACCGGCTGATAAAGGAGGCCCTGTAATGGCCTACGATAAAATTATCACCGTCCGTTCACGGCTGGACCATTGTGTGGACTATGTGCTGAACCATGAAAAAACCGACATGGCCGCTGTGCTGGATTACATTGACCGGACAGATAAAAACGCCCTGCCGGACGGCCGCTTCGTTTTGGAGACGGCCATCAACTGTGCTCTGGAGAGCGCCTATCAGGATATGCAGGAGACCAAGCGCCGCTGGGGAAAGCCCGGCGGCGTTTTAGGGTATCACCTGATCCACGCCTTTGCCCCCGGAGAAGTCACCCCGAAACAGGCCCATGAGATCGGTGTGGAGTTCGCGTCCCGACTGCTGGGGGACCGCTACGAGGCGGTCATTTCCACCCATTTAGACCGGGATCACCTGCATTGTCATATCCTGTTCAACTCCGTTTCCTTTGTGGACGGGGCTAAGTACAAGAATACTTTTAAGGACTACTACGGGGATATTCGCGGCATTTCCAATGAAGTCAGCCGCACCCACGGCCTGTCGGTGATCGAACCGGGAGAGGGCGGCAGGCACTATGCGGAATGGGACGCGGAGGCCCAAGGCAGGCCCACTCTCCGGGCACTGGTCCGGCAGGACATTGAGGCCGCCATCGCCAGTGCCTACACCATGAAAACCTTCTGGCGGCAGTTAGAGGAATTGGGCTATACCGTCAAGCGCGGCCCCAATATCAAGCATACCGCAGTCAAGCCCCCCGGCGGCCAGCGGTTTTTCCGGCTGGATGGCCTGGGCAGCGGCTACACAGAAACGGACATTCAGGTCCGGCTGTCGGCTGTCCGTTCCGGCGAGGCCCCGCCGCCCGTTTCTCCCGGCTCATCCTTCCGCCCAATTATCAAACCGCTGACACCGGGGCGGCGATACCGGCCAAAGGGCGGTGTCCCCGGCAAGCCCCGCAAATTGAAGGGCTTTCGTGCCCTCTACTTCAAATACCTGTACCTGCTGGGGGCTGTCCCGAACCGCTGTCCCAGGCGGCGGGCGGCGGTTGTCTCCCGGGCGGAGATCATCAAATTTGACCGATACCAGGAGCAATTTCAATATCTGATGAAAAACCGTATTGAGACGGCGGGCCAGCTCTCCATGCAGTATGACGCCCTCCAAGCGCAGATCGACGCCCTGACGGACCAGCGGCGGGAGCTGTATAAGATACGCCGCGCCGGTCATGGCGGCGAGGCTGTGACGGAGGAGATCACCAGCCTGACCGCCAAGGTGCGGGAGCTGCGCCGGGAGTTGAAATTGTGCGCCCGCATTGAGAAAGACATACCTGCGGTAAAGGAGGCGGTGCAGGCTGACACCAGCGAGACAAGGAGCGTGATCCATGAAAAAATTGATAAAAGCAGACCTCAGCGGCATTTTGAGACTGGCCGGGGCTTATCAGGCGGTGGAGGCCCTGAACGTTGAACGGGAGGTTGCCGTGTTGCAGCGTTCCCGGCATACCGATTATTTATTTTTGGCCCGGAACGGGCGCTGCCGCCTGTCCACCCTGCCCGCCGTCTATGAGCCGGACACCCCGGACAATCTGGACTGGCTGGCCTGCCGGGGCGTCACGCCATGGCCGGTAGTCGCCCTGTATCTCCATACGGATAAAACCGTGGAGGGGCTGCCCTGGGGCAGCGTCACCCTGCTGGACCATCAGACCGCCGTGGAGGATGTGCGTATCTTTTCCGCCCTGCCGGAGAGCCAGCGGGAGCGGCATATCCGCCTGATTATCAAGCGGTATCAGCGGCGCGTCACCTACTGCTCCATGCTGGAGGCTATCCAATTCCTGAAAACGGGAGGGGGTGAAAGTCAATGGATGTAAGCGGTGATGTGGCCGACCTGATGGTAAAAGAGAGCATCCAGCTCACCGAGGCCAGTATCAAGCTGCTGGCGGCGGGGAGCAAAAATCTGGCGGCGCTGCTGTGGGCGCTGGCGAAGGACAACAAGAAGCTGGTGGGCAAGACCGGCATGGCCCGCCTGCTCCGGGAGAGCAAGGAACTGAAGGTATTCCATATCAAGGAGAGCGACCTTGCGGAGTTCCGGGCCTTTGCCAAGAAAAATGTTCTGTACTCTGTTGTAAAGGACAAACGGAGGACGGACGGCGTGGTGGACCTTGTGACGAATGTGGATTTTGTGTCCCAAGTCAACCTGTTCATGGAGCGCCGGGGCTACGGCACACCGGCCAAGGAGGACGCTACGCCAAAAAAAGCCGCTCCCCGCGCTCAACTCGGCAGCTCCTCACCACAGCGCGGGAGTGGCTCGACGCCATCGCAGAGCGAGAGGAGGACGACGAGGACTACTGACGCCCCCGCCAAGGTGGGGGACATTCCCACGGTCAAGGGACGGCTGGCCGCCCTGCGGGCCGCGTCCGAGGGCATGAAGGAGCCGGGGAAAGTCCCCCAGCACCAGCCCACCAAGCACCCACCCAAAACACGATAAGAATTGGAGGTAATTTTTATGGCAAATCTGGAACAGATCGTCTCCCAAAAGGCCGAGAATGACACCCGCTGGAAGGCACAGCAGCAGTCGGAACGGGAAAACACCGTCGCCTTGCAGGACGCGGGCATTATGCAGATCACCAGCAGCCCGGAGGCATACGCCCGCTACCTGGATATGCAGGGGGACAACCCGGCGTACAGTGTGGGCAACATCGCCCTGGTCATGGTGGCGCTGCCCCAGGCCACCGTGTTCGGCACCCGTGACCGCTGGCGGGCCCTGAACCGCTCTGTTATGGGCGAGGAAATGAACAACGGCGTGAAAATCTTCGCCAGAGGCCCCATGGGGCGGGGGTATGTTCTGGCCGACGCCTATGATGTGAGCCAGACCCAGGGCCGGGATCTGAAACGCCCCGTTTTGAAGGAGGGAAGCAAGGGCATGGAGACCGCGCTGACTACGGTACTCAACTACGCCGTGGCTCCCGTGGTCATTGACAAGGAGCTGCCCGTTCCCGCCTACTATGACCCCGGCAGCATAGAGCTGGCCATCAACCCCGATTTCCCCGACCATGAGGCGTTTGCCGCCATCGCCGCGGAGGTGGCACAGTCCCGCTTCCACGCCAAGGGCGCGACCCCTGGCTACAACAGGGCCGAGTGCGAGCTGGACGCCCAGAGCGTGTCTTACATCCTCTGCCGCAGGTTCGGGATCGAGCGGCCTATGCCGGAGACGGAACGCCTGCCGGAGCTGTATGACGGCTGGGAAACCGAGGACCGCAGGCACGCACTGGACACCATTCAGGACATGAGCAAAAAAATAGGCCGCTCCATTGACAAAAATCTGGAGGCGGATAAACAGCGGACCCGGACCCCGCCCCGCCGTCCCGGAAGGTAGAGCCGGAATAGGGGTGTTTTTCCCCTTTGAGAGACTAATCCGCCGCCCGTCCCCCGTCAAGGCCGGACGATTGCTGGCGCAATCGTCCGCGAGCCGGCCAGTCTGCCGACTGGCCGGACCTTGACAGGGGCCGTTCGCCGGATTTTTTAGTCACCAAGGGGAAAACACCCCAAAAGCCGCTTGTCAGCGGCTTTTGCTATCCTGGAGAGCTGGCGGACCTGACGGGATCGCCAGCAGCCCTTCCGACGCCCCGCCGTAAGCCGTCGGCGGGGCGGCAGGCCCGGAAATGCGGCTCAATTTGAGACGCATTTCGACAACGCGGAAAGGAGGCGGCCGTGCTTACTTTAGGCAGCTTATTTGACGGCATCGGCGTATTTCCCCTGGCCGCCCACCGGCAGGGCATCACGCCCCTATGGGCCAGCGAGATACGCAAGGCCCCTGTATCCATCACCAAAAGGCATTTCCCGGAGATGGAGCATCTGGGGGATATTACAGAACTGGACGGCGGGACCATCCCGCCCGTCCAGATCATCACCTTCGGCTCCCCCTGTCAAAATTTCTCTCAGATTGGAGACAGGACAGGACTTGCCGGAGAAAAATCCAATCTCTTTTTTCACGCCATCAGAATTATTCGAGAAATGAGGTGCGCCACTGGAAATCTCTATCCAATTATCACTGTTTGGGAAAACGTCATGGGATCGCTTTCTTCAAATGACCGGCTGGATTATAGAGCCGTCCTCGCAGCCTTCACAGACACCGAGGTTCCAATGCCTCCTTCTGGAAGATGGGCAAACGCCGGTATGGTGCGAGGGGATGTCCCTGACCTCTGCTGGCGGCTTATGGACGCCCAATATTGGGCAGTTCCCAGGCTGGCACGACGGCAGCGTATTTTTGTCGTGGCCGATTTTGGAGGGCGGCGTGCTCACGAAATACTGTTTAAGCCCCGCCCAATGTTCCAAGTTCCTCCGCCTTGCGGCAAAGGCGGGCTGTCCGCCGCCCCCGGAGATCGAGGCCCTGTTATTGAAACAGGGGGGCGCGTACCCATCGTCCGGCCCTTTCAACTGTTCCGCATGCGCGGAGCCGCCAAAGACAAGTACCATCTCCAGTTTCGGGACAGCTTTGGATTTGCAACTGACCCTTTTCCCACCCTTTTAGCCAGCACCGTCAACCCCTTCGCCTTCTATTATGAGGATGACCCGCTGGATGGCTGTATCCGCTATGTCACGGAGACAGAATCGGAGCGGCTGATGGGCCTGCCGGAAGGCTGGACGGCATACGGCGCGGAGGGCGAGACGATCAGCAGCGCCCAGCGATACCAGGCTCTGGGCAACGCGATTTCCCTGCCCTGCGCGGAGTACATCATGGCCGGGATCAAAGAGGTCCTGGCCCGGCCCCCCTGAAATGCGTCTCAAGTTGAGACGCATTTCGACATTTTATGAAAATTGGAGGTTTTCTGCATGAAACGCATAACGCCCCTGCTGCTGGCGGTAGTCCTGGCCTGCGCCCTGACCTGCCCGGCCCTGGCCACGGAAGCGCCGGAGGGGTCCGCCCCCGTCCGGCCCGCCGCCCTGTACCCCACGGAGGTGGTGGAGACCGAAACTGGCGGCGGCCGCCGTCTGGAAAAGGTCTACCTGCTCACCGCCGCCGACAATCCGGCCAACATCCCCACCGCCGACTTTGAGCGGGAGGGCTACCGCTACACCCTGCTGGACGTGACCCGGCAGGACTACACCGAGAGCGAGACCAGGGAACACACCGAGACCGTCACCCTGGACAGCGGCACCAAGGACATGGACAAGATCATGCCCCAGCTCGCCGCCACGCGGGAAGTCACCACCGAGGACGGCTTTACCGGCATCCTGACCCTGGACACCGCCAGTATCACCGTGGAGGCTGCGGGCTATGGCTCCTCCTCCCGCACCGTTACCGCCACCCGCACCTATCCCAATCTGTCCGACGCCGACTCCTCCCTGATCCCCAAGACCATCACGGACGGTGGGCGGACACTGACCCTGGCGGACGTTCAATGGCTGGAGGCCGGGGAATTTTACAACGCCACCGCCAGCTACACCGGCACCGCCACCAGCAAATATGCCACCGGCTATGTTATCACCGCTGAATATGCCGGAGAGGTAGTCAAGACCATCAGCGGCGAGATGATCTATACAGCGGTGTTCAGCGGCACTCCCATCAACGCCCCCACAGAGACGGAACCGGGGCCGGACGATGGAAACAATGACAGCATGGAGACCCCGCCGCCGGAACAGGCAGAACCCGGCACTTCCGGCGGTATCGGCCTGAAATGGCTGCTGGTCCTGCCCGTCGGGGCGGGGGCGGCAGGGCTGGCCTTCCTGGGGAAATTCCTGCTGAAAAAATACAAGGCCAAAAAAGAATGGAAGGAGTACACCACATGAAGAAATGGAAAACCACGCTGCTGTCCGCCGCCCTGCTGCTGTCCCTGTCCGTGGCCCCGGCCCACGCGCTGGAATACACCTTTGACGGCCCGCCCACCGGGGACTTCGGCACCCCCACCAGCGCGGAGGACATCATCCAGACCGGGGCTGAACCCGCCAACAAGGACAGGAGCAAGAGCAGCGCCCTGATCCCGCCCGGCTTTGGGACGCCCACCAGCTACCTGCCGGGGAGCGGCGAGTACCTGACCCCGAACCTTGCGGCGGACGGTCCCCTGAGCGGGAATTACACCCTCACCGTGACGGGCGGCATGGGCGGCGGCACACCGGCTCTCCCCGGTGCGGTTGACGCTGTCACGCCCACCAATCCGGCCTATCCCACCACCAGCGGCCCCGTCACCGCCTTTACCGATGTAACAGCCGACCTCTACTACCGCAACGGCAGTTTGGGCACGCTGGAGATACCGTCCATCGGCCTGAGCGTCAATATCTATCAGGGAACGGACAGCGCCGCTCTGAAAAAGGGCGCGGGCCACTTCACCAGCACCAGCATCTGGAATGGCAACGTGGCGCTGGCCGGGCACAACCGAGGGGTAAACAACCATTTCGGCAAAATCCATACACTTGACACGGGCAACACCATCACCCTCACCACGGCCCTGGGCACCCGCACCTATACCGTCACCAGCGTGGCAAAAGTCGATGTGATGGACAACACCATGCTGGAGGCCACCAGTGATAACTGCATCACCCTTTTTACCTGCGTCCAGAACCAGCCCAGCTGCCGCTGGTGCGTCCGGGCGGTTGAGAGTTAGGGAAATCGCCATTTTTTGACCGTTTTCTGCATTTCTGATATAATAATAGTAGGAAACCCTTCCTAAATAAAACATTGGAGGTATCAGAAATGCGCGGGAAATATGTTCAGTTCGTGGCCGGTGTCATCATCGGCGGGACCCTGTTCAGCGGCGGCACAGCGTATGCGGCGGGCCTTCTGGCCGAGCCATCCAGCCAGACCTTCTATGTAGACGGCCAGCAGGTCCAGTTACAGGCTTACGCCATCGGTGGCAGTAACTATGTGAAGCTCCGGGACGTGGGGCAGACTGTCGGCTTTAATGTCTACTGGGATGGAGCGGTCTACATCGACACCACCGCCCCCTACACTGGGACAGCGCCAGAAAGCCAGACCACCGCCCCGGCAGTTACAGCCCCCTCCACCCAGGCCCCAGCTCCTTCCGCCTATACCATCAGCACCGGCCATTGGAGCAGGGAAGATTATTCCCGGCAGGCCAATCCCACCGTGTTCACAGGCGTTTATAACCGGGATCTGTATAACGCCATCCGGCAGACTTTGGTGGACATGGGGACGGAGAACAGCGCGGGAGACCGCTGCGCCTACACAATGGTGTCAAAGGACGATTACGGCGCGGTCAAGCGTATGCTGGGCCGCATGGACGGGCTCTATCGGTATGAGCACCATGTACCGCAAAATCTTTCCAACTACTACGAATACCTGGACTATTTCGCCGTGTCCGCCGCCATGCCGGGCGACTACCAAAGCGCCTATGATTTTATCCAGCCTGCCATCGCCGCAGTAGACCGGCTGGGTACAGACCGGGAAAAGGTGAAATACCTCAATGATTATCTGTGCGGCCTGCTGGCCTACGACAGAAAGGGCATCGCCGGGATCGTGCGGACTTTCTCACAGCACAGCGCCGAGCTGGAGGCCGCCTGCGGCGATTACGCCCACAACTTCAAATTCCTCTGTGCGGCGGCCAATATCCCTTGCTTTACCATCAGCACTTCCAACCATTCCTGGAATATGGTCTATGCGGACGGCCAGTGGCTCCATGTGGATGTATCCGCCAACGACCTGTACCGCCGCGACTATATTCTGCTGGCGGGAACCGTTTCTGGCCGTACCGACCAAGCGCCGGAGGCTACGGCTTTTCTGAAAGAGCTGCTTGTACCCGGCTCCACAAAGTAAGACCCGGACATATCAGGGAAAGCGGATCGCATAGGCGGTCCGCTTTTTCTCTGCCCGGCCACCTGCAAATGCGTCTCAAATTGAGACGCATTTCGACACATTCATATCCCCGAAAAAAAGAGAACGGGAAAACAACCTTCAATCTCGCATGAAAGGAGGATTTCCCCGACTTTTCAGGGGTATAGCCTCTTTTCATGCACCAACATGAACAGGAGGCTATATGAAAAAACGAATTATCGCATTGATTATGGCGGCCATCACCGTTTTCGGTATGCTGGCCGTCCCCGCCAGCGCCGCGTCCCTGACCACCAGCGGCAGCGTCACCATCCAGCAGGCCGGGTATGGCAACTATCTGACCAAGACCACCGGCGGCACCATCGGCGGCGGCTACTGGAAGTACACCAGCAACAACGGCGCCACCGGCACCGCCTACTGTGTCAACCACGGGCTGAAAGGGGTATCCCCCTCCAAGTCCCTGACCATCCAGGAGTACAACCGAAGCCCCAAGACCATGGGGGCCTTTGCCAACGGCTATCCCAACCGGACATTGGAGCAGTTTAAGGAACTCCATGGCGGCGATGTGCGGGGTATTGCCAGTCTGACGGAGGACGAGTACAAATACGCCACCCAGCTTGCGGTCTGGGCCACCTGCGGCCAGCTCGCCGTCCCCGGCACCTCCTTTTCGGCGGGCCGCGAGACGCTTACCGCGCCCACCTCGGACGCGCAGAAAATCCGCATCTTTGACAGTGTAAAGGCTATCCTGCGACTTGCCAACGGCTGGACCAAAAACCTTTACACTGGTATGTACCTTCGGGCCGAGGAAAACCGTGATGTACGCGGCGTGGAAGTCATCCATGAGCGCGGTCTGGCGGGAGCTGCTGAAAACAACGCGGAGGGCATCAAAAAGGAAACCATCAACGGGAAAGAGTATTTTACCCGTGTGATGTATGTGGCGTCCGCTACCTCCACCTGGATCGACGACCACAAAACCAAGGTGTACTCCACCGACGCCCCCCAGGGCACCATTTTTGTCGCGGAGAACAACTCCCCGCTGGAGACGGTGCAGGAGAACGGGGCCACCTGTTACAAGGTGGACACCAGCACCAAGCGCACCACCAACCTCAACTCCAACGGCGAGGAATACTACGGCGCGTTCAAGGTCTGCATCCCAGCCGACAATGTGATGGACAGCGGCTCCTTTACGATTAAGGCCATCGGCGGCGTGGCCCAGTTCAACTTGTATCTGGCCTACAACCCCGCCGCATCGGAGCAGTCCTATATTATCTCCGACTCCGGCTATACCACCTGTGACGCGCAGGGCACGTTCAAATGGACGACTACCGAGGATCTGCCGGAAACCGCCAGCCTGCAAGTTATCAAGGCCGGGGCGGGCGGCACTCCCCTGGAGGGGGCCGAGTTCACGTTGACCGGCGACAGGGGCACCAGCGTCAGCGGCACCACCGACCGCAACGGGCAGATCATCTGGACGGACCTCCCCGCCGACGAAAAGTTTACCCTGACGGAGACCGCCGCCCCGGAGGGCTATCAGATCGTGGCCCCCATGAATGTTACCCTGACTGCTGGCCGCACCGAGTATCTGACCGTCACCGACGATGTAGAGCATGGCTTTACTATTAAAAAAATTGACGCGCAGAACAAGGGCAGCTTGCAAGGGGCCGTGTTCCGCTTTGAGCAGATCGACGGGAGCTACATGACCACCGGCATCACCGGCTTTGACGGCACCATTTCCTTTGAGGGGGACGAGCTGCCCTACGGGAGCTACCGCGTGACGGAGCAGACGCCCCCGGACGGTTATGTGAAGTCCTCCCGCGTAGAGACGGTAGAGTGGGACGGCACCAAGGACGTGCTTATCACCTGGGAGAATGTGCGGGACATCAGCCTGACCATTGTTAAGGTGGACGAGCAGACCGGCGTATCTCTCCCCAACGCCACCTTTGACGTGTTCGCGGACGGTAAACTCATTACCAGCGTTACCACCAACGACGACGGCACGGCCCGCGTGACCGGCATCCGAAAGGAAGCCTATATTGAGATCGTGGAAACCGCCGCCCCCGCTGGCTATGTCCTGGATAAGACGCCCCACGGCATCCACATCGACCCCTACGACCCCGCCACCGAGGATGACCCTGTGCTGACCGTCACTAACCGGGCGCGGCCCGCCCTCCGCATCTTGAAGTACGACCTGAAAAGCAATTCCCCCATGCCCGATGTGACCTTTGAGGTCTGGCATGACGGCGACCTCTTTGGGGAGTACACCACCAACGCCAGCGGCGAGATTTTCCTCTACGACCTGGAACCGGGCACCTACCTTGTGAAAGAGGTCGCCACGGATGATGCCCATGTGGTGAACAGTACCCCCCAGCAGATCGAATTGAAAGCCGGTGAAACGCAGACGCGGGAGCTGGTCTTTTTCAATTCCCTGAAACCGGGCATTCATCTTATCAAGGTGGACAGCATCACCATGAAATCCCTGCCCAACGTCCGCTTTGAGTTCAAACTGGTGGGCGGCAGCTACCGGCAGGAGTTCACCACGGACATCAACGGGGAAATCGACCTCTCCAAGCTGACCCCCGGCGCATACGAAGTGCGGGAGCTGGAGGCCCCGGACGGATATTTGATCGACGACGCCGTTCGTGTGGTGCAGGTGAACCCGGACGAGAACGCCAATTTTGTGTTCACCAACACCCCCAAGCCCTCTCTGCGGCTTATCAAGACCAGCTCGGACGGCACCCGGCTGGGCGGCGTCCATTTCCGTATCGCCCGCATTGAGGACGGAACCCACTACCTTGACCGTATCACCGACGATAACGGTGAGATCAACATCCCCAATCTGGAACCGGGCGTGTACTCCATCAAGGAAACGGCCACCGTTGCCGACCACATCCTGGATTTACAGGAGTACCATGTGGAGCTGTTTCCGGGCCAGACCAGCACCATCACCATTGAAAATCAGAAGCGGCCCAACCTCATTGTCTACAAAAAGGACGCGGACACCGGCAAGCCCATCCCGGACACCATTTTCACCGTCCGAGCGGCGGACGGCCACAGTGTAGACGAGATCAAGACAGACGCCAACGGCAGGGCCACCCTGTCCAACCTCCTGCCCGGAGTGTACGAGGTGAGCGAGAAGTCCGTCCCGGCCCCCTGGCTCATGGACGCGCCCAGCCAGCTTGTGACCCTCTACCCCAACCGCGACCATACCATCTATTTTGAGAACCACAAAAAGCCGACCCTGACGGTGAATAAGGTGGACAGCATCACCGGCAGTCCCATCAAGGGGGCTAAATTTGAGGTTTGGTACGGCTCCAATAACACGACCACGGGTGAGCTGAACAGCTTGGGCACGTTCTTTTCCGACGAGAACGGCCAGTTCTTTGTTGACCTGCTGCGGGACGGCTGGTACAAGGTGACGGAGCTGGCCCCCGCCGCTGGGTACACCATCAAGGAACCCGCCACCCAGGAATTTTATATCAAGGGCGGCGAGAGCAAGGTTATCACCTTTGAGAATGTGCCCAAGAACGCAATTATTGTTGAAAAGTATGATAGCGTCACCGGCGCAGTTCTCCCCGGCTGCACGTTCCAGTTGCGCTACCTGGGCGGCACCAGCGGAACGGGCGGCACCGTGATCGGCACCAAAGTGACGGGCAAGAACGGCACCGCCATGTGGACGGGCCTAAACCCTGGCGCGTATGTGCTGGAGGAAGTGGATGCGGCGGACGGGTACAACATCATCCAGTCCTCCGAGACGATCATGCTGGCCGACAGCGGCGAACAGAGCGTTGTCACCGTCAGATTTTCCAACGCCCCGGACGGCATTTTGTTGATCCGCAAAGTCTGTTCCGTCAACCCCTCTGTCACCCTGCAAAATGCGGAGTTCAAGGTTGCCTATGCGGACGGCACTGTTGTGGGCGACAGCAACGGCATTTTCAGAACCGATGAAAACGGCGAAATCCGTATTACCGGCTTGACCCCCGGCAAGAGCGTGGTGGTGACGGAAACCCGCGCCCCCGCTGGCTTTATCCTGGACACGCAGAGCCAGACCGTCCAGATCAAAGAGGGCCGCACCGTCAGCCTGACGTTCAAGAACCAGCCGAAAGGGGCCATCATTATCCAGAAACGGGACAGCGCCACCGGCCAGCCTTTGAGCGGGGCCGAGTTCCGTGTGACCACCGCCGCTGGCTGTGAGGTGGGACTGGACGGTGTGATCGGCACCAGCACCCTGACGCAGAACGGCATCTTCACCACCGACGCCCAGGGAGAAATCAAGATCACC
Organism: Oscillospiraceae bacterium 44-34; assembly: GCA_041223805.1. GTDB lineage: Bacteria > Bacillota > Clostridia > Oscillospirales > Oscillospiraceae > Lawsonibacter. Next base: position 12,481 of record JBCLQX010000033.1, read on the forward strand.
AACCTTGCCCCCGGCGCTTACGTCCTGACTGAAATCAAGGCCCCCACCGGGTATGTCATGGACACCGCCAGCACCAATGTTGTCATCGGGCAGGGCGGCGACACGCAGACCGTCATCGTGAAAAACTCCAAGGCCGGTACGCTGGTCATCGATAAACGGGATTCCCTCACCGGGAAGCCCTTGCAAGGCGTCACCTTCAAGGTGACCACCTCCACGGGCGAGTTCGTACCGGCTGAAAACGGACAGATCAGCAGCAACGGCCTGTATTTCACCGACAAGGACGGCAAAATCACCATTAACGGCGTGGTGGGGACGCTGGTAGTGACGGAAACGGCTACCATTCCCGGCTACACCATCGACGAGGCCACCCGGACGCAGACAGTAGTTGTGAACCCCAATGACACGCAGACCCTCCATTTTACCAACACACCCAGCACGACCCTTGTGATTGAGAAGTATATTGAGGGCACCACCACACCGCTGAAAGGCGTCACGTTCCTTGTGACAGACTCCAGCGGGGCCGTTGTGGGCAACAGCAACGGCGAGTTCATCACCGACGAGAACGGGCGCATCGTTCTGAACGACCTGACCCCCGGCACCACCGTTACCGCACGGGAGGTCAAGGCATTGGAGGGCTATGTGCTGGACGGCCAGCCCAAGTCCATCCTTATCAAGTCCGGCGAAGTCCAGACCCTCCGTTTTTACAACGCCAAGCAGGGCTGTATCGTGGTGAAGAAGCTGGACAAGCAGACCGGCAAACCCCTGGCCGGGGTGGAGTTCCAGATCACCTATGCGGACGGCTCCTACCTGGACGACGACTACGGCCACCTGTCCAGCAAGGGCCTCTACAAGACCGACGCCAACGGCGAAATCCGCATTTCCGGCGTGGTGGGCACCCTGGTCATCACCGAAACCAAACCCCTGCCCGGTTATGTGATGGACGAGGGCACCAGGACGCAGACGGTCAAGGTGAACCCCACCGACACACAGACCATCACCGTCTACAACACGAAGGTGGGCGGTTTGACCATCATCAAAAAGGACGAGGAAACCGGGGAGCGTATCAGCGGCGTTCAGTTTGAAATCCGCAAGCTCAACGGGGAGATCGTCGGCACCTACACCACTGACCGCTCCGGCGTCATTTCCCTGCCCGAAGCGGAAAAGGGCTGGTATCAGGTAACGGAGCTGAAAGCGGCCAAGGGCTATCAGTTGGACGATACCCCCCACCAAATCGAAGTAAAGGACGGCGGCACGGCTACACTGGAGATCACCAACCGGCAGACCGGGAGCGCCCTCATTCATAAGGTGGACAGTCTCACCGGCGAGGGCATCTACGGCGTGACCTTCCTGCTCTCCGACGCCAAGGGCAACCCCGTGGGCACCTATCAGAGCGACAACGAGGGCTATGTGTATATCGACCAGGGCCTCGCGGACGGTAAGTACACCATCCGGGAGATTGAATGTGCGGACGGCTATATTCTGGACACCCAGCCCAAAACGATTTACGTTCAGTACGGCGGCTGTACCACCATTACCTGGCCCAACACCGCCGTCCGGGGACAAATCCAGATTGTGAAGAAGTCCGCGGACTACAACCCCACCAATGGCCTGCCCGCCGGGACGCTGCTGGAGGGGGCAACCTTTGAAATCTGTAACGAGCGCACAGGGAACAAGGTGGACACCATCGTGACCGGGGCCAACGGCCTTGCGTCCTCCAAGGCCCTCCCCCTGGGCCGCTACACCATCCGGGAGACAAAGGCCCCGGCCAACTACGGCGCGTCCTCGGAAACCTATACCGCCGTGTTGGAGTACAGCGGCCAGATCGTCAAGCTGGAAATCACCAATAAGAGCCTGTCAACCGGCGTTTCCATCGAAAAGACCGGCCCCAAGGAGGCCACCAGCGGCCAGCCTGTCCGCTATGTGTTCTCCCGGATCGGCAACACCAGCAACGTCATGCTCCAGTCGTTCTACTGGCGCGACACCCTGCCCGCCGCCGTCCGGCTGGATAAGGTTGTGACCGGCACCTACAATTTCCCCGGCACCTATAAGATCGTCTATAAGGTGAACAACACCGGAGACTACCGCACCCTGGCCGACAGTCTCAGCACCAGCCGGAATTACACACTGGCGGCGTCCCCCACAGCCCTGGGCCTTGCGGCCAATGAGCGCGTCACCGAAATCATGTTCGTGTTCGGTCAAGTGCCCGGAGGCTTTAGCCAAGTGGAGGCCCCCATGCTCTACTGTAAGGCCGTGTCCGGCCTGACCCCCGGCAGCAGCTTTGTAAACGTGGCCGACGTGGGTGGCACCCATGACGGCATATGGGTACAGGCTGTGACCCGCTGGGTGACGACGGTGTACGGCAAGCCCACGCCCCTGCCCAAAACCGGCTACTGATTTTTCTGTGTCGGAAATGCGTCTCAACTTGAGACGCATTTTCTGACCTTTTTCGCAAACCTGGCAGCATATCCAACTATGCCAGAAAGGAGGGAATTTTATGGCCCATTTCCAAGCGGTCCGCAGCGGCCTTGCAATCAGCCAGAGTATCGCTGATATGCTGGAACGGGCTGACCCGGCGCAGTACAACGGCGCGAACCGGACGCAGACCATCCGGGAAGTGAACGACATTTTGCAGGGCCGCTCCGAATTGTCCTTTGATATGCTCTATTCGATATTGGAGCAAAAATGCGGCGGCGAGGCCGGACAGGTAGAGAAGGTCAAACGGGACGCGGAAGCGTTTCGGCATCAGAAGCTGTGCCGGACGCTGCGCTATACCCTATCAGGCAGTCAGGAATACCACTATGAAACGTGGGACTTTGACCCCAAGCGCCCGTTGAAGATCATCAGCCAGCCCCTGTTCGACCATGCGGCGGAGCATGGTTTTCCCCCGGATTTTTTCACAGCATCCTACTTTGACCATGTGACCATCTACTGTATGCCCGACAATGTGGACTGCTCTTTTTCGCAATTTCAGAACTGCCGCTTTTCCGTCTGCGGCATCCGCGGCGCGGTCTTTGACAACGCCACCCTTGATAATACCGATTTTCACTCCACGCTGCTCCAGATGGTCAACTTCACCGGGGCCAGCATCGCGCACGCCCATTTCCGGGACAGCTCCCTTGTCTCCGTCTCCTTCCAGGAGGCCCGGCTGAAATCCTGCCTGACGCTGGACTGTACGCTGGACCGCGTGGACTTCCTGGGGGCTGTGCTGGATGGCAGCAGCTATGACAGGGTAGCCGCCAGCGGCATCCAGAATCTTCCCAGCGCCACCATTACCCAGGGCGGCGCGACGCATGAGGAAGCGGAACGCCTGCGGGCGTCCGTTTTCCATGAGCTGGGCGTGCCCATGTTCCAAGTCAGGCAGCGACCCCGGCCTACCCGCCAGGAGCGACCGCGTGTCCCGGAAAGGTAGGGCAGGCTTATGAAGAAACAGCAAGACAGCGGCATCCTCTCGTGGGTGCTGCTGACGGTCCCGGTCCTGTGGGCGGCGGCAATTATGGCCTACGCCTATGAGGACGGCATGAACCTGTTTGACCTGCTGGGGCGTTTCACCGTTTTGGTGGAGCGCCCCTTTGCCATCGGCTGGACGCCCCACACCCCGAAATTCATGTTGATCGGACTGCTCCTGTACGGCTGTGCCGCCGCCCTGTTCCTCTCCACCAAGGAGAACCGGCGGCCCGGCGAGGAACACGGCAGCGCCCGCTGGGGCAGTCCCCGGCAGCTCTGCGCCAAGTACCGGGACAAGGACCCCATGCAGAATACCATCCTCACGCAGAATGTCCGCATGGGGCTCAACGGGAAAAAGCACCGACGAAATCTCCTGCAAATCGTGATCGGCGGCTCCGGCGCGGGCAAGACCCGCTTTTTCTGCAAGCCGAATTTGATGCAGGCGAATTGCAGTTTTTTGGTGACAGACCCCAAGGGAGGTGCGACACGTTCCTAACTGAAAAGGTTAGGCGTGGAGCCAAAAGAAGAACAGAAGATTGAAAGGAGCTACTGGAAAGGTTTCATAGAACTGATTGTCCGACAGGTGGAATGAAGGGGTAACGCCCGGAAACGCCTGCTCTGATACTCCGAATGGCATGGACGCAGTCAAGTGCGGAAGTGTCATAAGCTCGGTGAAGTCGGCTGAGAGCGCACCCTAAAGACGCGGCGACTCGGTACAGGAACAGCGAACCAGAGGTGGTCGAGTGCGTGATAGGCCGGGAGTCCAAGTAAGCATCTATGGTTAGAATCCGCCGTGTTACAGCACGGCGGAGACGTATTCTTGATTGTACGGGTCTAAATAGGGTATTGGTCTAATTGGCCAATCTCACCATCGAGTGAGGTCTGTGGGGATAAGTAAAACTCGCCCTTTATGAAAGTCCCTGCGCCGTTACAGGCGGCGGCAAGCAGACAGGCTTATAGAGAAGACCTACAGGTGCTGAAAACAGGATAGGACAATCGGAACGTGGTAAGCCAGCGACGCGGAGAGCTTGACCTCTGTGAAGCGGCGGCAGGGAAAAATCTTCGGACACAACCTGCCTTGTGCTGGTGAATGTGGCGGCACAGTACCAATGAAGCGGAGCTAATAAAGCCGTGGAGGGATAGCCGCCAGTCAGTGTTCTACAGTAAATCGAAGTTACAGTTCAATTGAGTAAAATCATTCTGCATAAGGTTCGAGTATGACTAAGAGAGGCGAAACCTTCAAGAAATTGGAGTGAGCCGACTTATGGCAGCCAACAAATCAAAGAAAAAGCAAATTCTCAGAAATAACGAGTATTACAGCACCCAGGCACTATTTGACGATTTATACGAGAGAAGTCAGCGCGGCGAAAGTTTCACGCACCTGATGGAGCTGATTGCCAGTGAGCAGAACATCCTGCTGGCCTACCGCGCCATCAAGAAAAACAAAGGCAGTAAGACCAAGGGCGTAAACTCAACCACCATCGTTGAAATGGGAGAGAAACAGCCGGAGGAGCTGATTGCCTATGTGCGGAAACGGCTGCAAAATTTTCATCCCCACGCAGTCCGCCGCGTGGAAATCCCCAAACCGGATGGGCGTATACGCCCACTGGGCATTCCCACCATGGAAGACCGTATCATTCAGCAGTGTATCAAGCAAGTGCTGGAGCCAATCTGTGAAGCAAAATTCTACAAACACAGCTATGGCTTTCGCCCAAACCGAAGCGCCCACCATGCGGTAGCCAGGGCAATGTTTCTGGTGAACATCTCAAAATACCGCTATGTGGTGGACGTGGACATTAAGGGCTTCTTTGATAATGTAGACCATGGCAAGCTGCTGAAACAGCTCTGGACGCTGGGCATAAGGGATAAACAACTATTGTGCGTTCTCTCTAAAATGCTGAAAGCGCCCATCCAAGGTGAGGGTGTACCGACAAAAGGCGTGCCGCAGGGCGGTATTCTCAGCCCGCTGTTATCCAATGTGGTACTGAATGAGCTGGACTGGTGGATTGCCAGCCAGTGGGAGGAATTTCCTCAACTGCAACGGTACAGAAGCCGCCCTCATTACAAGGGAAATGGCACGCTGAAGCAGGTGTATTTGGTACGATATGCGGATGACTTCAAGCTGTTCTGTAAATGTCGCGGTGACGCTGAGAAAATATTCGCGGCAACGACAATGTGGCTGAAGGAACGACTGGGGCTGGACATCAGTCCGGGGAAGTCCAAAATCGTCAATCTGAAAAAGGGATACTCAGACTTCCTTGGCTTCAAGCTAAAACTCCGCCCCAAAAGCGGAAAATGGGTGCTGAAATCGCACATGGCAGACAAGGCGCAGAAAAAGTGCAGGGAAAACATACGCTCGGCCATTGGACGTATCGGCAGGGAGCCGAACCAATGGAGCGTGATGCAGTTCAACGCTATCGTGCTGGGCCTGCATGAATACTACAAAATCGCAACCAACGTATACCTCGACTTTGACCGCATCGCCTTTGATGTCAGAAAGACACTTCTATGCAGAACGAAAAGCCATCGCAGCAAGACCGGCCTGCGGAGTCAGGCATTTCAGCAATTCTATGGTGATTTTACCGGGAAAATATTCAATGTGGCTGGGCTGGCGCTCTTTCCAATCAACGGAGTGAAAACCACGCCGCCCATGTGCTTCTCCCCCGATATTTGCAACTACTCTGAAAAGGGACGGGCTAAAATCCATGAGCTGCAAAAGGCAATCAACCCTATCATCCTGCAAAAGCTCATGGAGCACCCCATACAGGGGCAGAGTACCGAGCTGAACGACAACCGCATTTCCCTTTATGTTGCCCAGCGCGGAAAATGTGTCATTTGTAAAGAACCCCTGCTGTTGGGGGATATGGAAGTCCACCACATCATGCCAAAATCCAGCGGCGGAAAGGACAACTACTCCAATCTGGCGCTGGTAACGGGGGATGTTCATAAGCTCATCCACGCAACCGACCCGGTAATCATCCAAAAATATCTTAGTAAGCTGAAACACTGCAAGCTCAACATGGCGAAACTCAATAAATTCCGGCTGTTGGCTGGCAACTGTAAAATCGAATATAGGTAAACATTGATGGGGCGCCGTGTGATGGGAAACTATCACGCACGGTGCTAAGCGGGGGAAAAGCCGGAGATTACTTCAAACGCTTACCTATCGCAAAAAATGCTGCGGGCCGTGGCTCCGCTGCTCATTCAGAGGGGCTATATCATCAAGGTTTTTGACCTGATCGACCCGGCCAACTCCGACGCCTTTAACCCCTTCCCCTACATCCGGGACGACAAGGACGCCATGAAGCTGGTGCATAACCTGATTCGCAACACCACCCCCAAGAACGCCAGCAACAATGACCCGTTTTGGGAGAGTGCGACTCGTTCGCTGACGGTAAAAAGTCAGCGGACAAACAACAAAATACAGTTGTTTGGATAACTGGTAATTCGACAGGTGGAATGACGGGGTAACGCCCTGAAACGCCTGCCCTCGGTGGGCGTGCATTGGCTGCAAAGCCGGTGTACGAAGCCCCACGACAACGGCTGAGAGCAACCGTAGCCGCCGTCAACGGCGGCCGAAAGCGGTCTGGAGGCAGACTGTGTTGCCTATAGGCCAAGGGTCTACAAAATGCCCATGGTTAGAATGTTCGCCGTAGCGGGCGGACTGACGAATCTGCGAATGTACGGGTCTATAAGAAGACCATATAGAAATATATGGGTGCGTTCAAGCGCAGCCGGTGTGGTTTAGTAGAAATTTGCCCTACGAACGACCATGTTGTGTTACAGGCACATCCCAGCCGGCAGGCTCATAGCAGAAACCTAAAGGTATAGATGCACAGATAGAATTACTAGAACGAGGAAAGGCAGCGGCTTTCGCAAGAAAGAACCCGGCGAAGAACAATAAGCGGGTGAACCGCTGCTGAAAAGTAGTGATCGAACCGAAGAAGTCCCTGTAATGGGGATGGAGGAATGGTCACAAGTCGAATTGTGGAAACAGGCATTATTCAATCCAATCATAAGGATTCGAGTAAGACCAAAAGGGTCACTTTTCCAAACGGGAGGTGATGCCTTATGCCAAAAGAAAGGAAAAAAGTCCTGTGTATGGACGCCCAACGGCACGCCGAGTATTACGGTATGCAGCGGACATTTGACGAACTGTACGCCAAAAGCAAAGCCGGTGAAACATTCACCGGTCTGATGGAACTGGTATTAAGCCCGGACAACATCATGCTGGCCTACAGAAATATCAAGACCAACACAGGCAGCTACACAGCAGGAACAGACAAGCAGAATATCGGTGACATTGGACGGCTTCTACCGGCTGAGGTCATCGGTAAGGTCAGAAAAATTGTCACAGGCAGCGAACACGGCTACCGTCCCAAACCAGTGCGCCGGAAGGACATTCCAAAGCCAAACGGCAAAACCAGGCCGCTGGGTATTCCCTGTATCTGGGACAGATTGGTGCAGCAATGCATCAAACAAATTCTGGACCCCATCTGTGAGGCAAAGTTCAGCAACAACAGCTATGGGTTCCGCCCGAATCGGTCAGTAGAGCACGCAATTTCCCGTACTTACTCCCTGCTGCAACGGGCGCATTTACACTATGTTTTGGAGTTTGACATCAAAGGATTCTTTGACAATGTGAACCACAGCAAACTGATTAAGCAGCTCTGGACGCTGGGCATCCAGGACAAACAGCTTCTGTTTGTCCTCAAGCGTATCCTGAAGGCTCCTATCCGTATGCCGGACGGCAGCACCGTCTACCCGACAAAGGGAACGCCCCAGGGCGGGATCATCTCCCCACTGTTGGCCAATGTGGTACTCAATGAGCTGGATCACTGGATCGACAGCCAATGGACGGAACACCCCGTGGCAAACCGCTACGGAACATGGCGCACCATCCGCACCTCTGAGGTCTTTGACAAAAGCAAGGGCTACCAGAAAATGCGGAACAGCAATCTCAAAGAAATGTTCATTGTGCGCTATGCGGATGACTTCCGTATCTTCTGCCGGAACCGAGAGGACGCGGAGAGGACTATGGAAGCTGTCACAAGGTGGATTACCGAACGATTGAAGCTGGAGGTCTCCCCAGAGAAAACACGCATTGTCAATGTGCGAAAGCGATACTCCGAGTTCCTCGGCTTCAAAATCATGGTATACCACAAGGGCGGAAAGTATGTCGTGAAGTCCCATATCTGTGACAAAAAGCTACAGTTGGAAGAAAGCAAGCTCGTGGAGCAGGCAAAGCGCATCGCAAAACCAGCCCAAGGGCGAACGCAGTCAGAGGAAATTGGCCTGTTTGACGAAATGGTGTTGGGCATCCAGAACTACTACAGGATTGCTACCTGCATCAGTCTGGACTGCCGGAAAATCCACCGCAGAGTCATGACAGTGCTGACCAACCGTCTGAACACGGAGACCGGCTCTCAGCTCGTCCGGGAGGGCGGTGCCATGACGGACAGCGAAAAGGAGCGTTTCGGCGCTTCTCAAATGGTGCGGTATGTGTCTGGTATCAACCGGCCAATCTACCCTATTGCGTTCATCAAGTATAAAACCGCAATCGGAATCAGCGCCGCAGTCTGCTGCTTCTCTCCGGCGGGACGGAAAAAGATACACGACAATCTGGAGATGGATACAACCCTGTTTGCGTATCTGCGGGAACATCCGCCGCAAGGCCACAGCCTGGAATATGCCGATTGCAGGTTCTCCCTGCTGTCGGCACAGAAGGGCAAGTGCGCCGTCAGCGGCGAATGGTTCTTGCAGCCGGACAGTATCGTGTGTCACATGAAGGTTCCAAAGGAGCAAGGCGGCCAGGAGCGATACAGCAATCTGGTGCTGCTCCACAGGCGGTATCTGCCCTTGCTGATCGGCCAGGACGCTGCCGCTCTCAAGAGTATCTGCAAGCAACTGACTGTAACCAGAAAACAACTGGCCAAAATCAACAACCTGCGCGCAACCGCAAAACTGGCGGCAATCTGAATAACTTTCTATTGGTGATTGATTAAATGCCTGATAACACAATCGATGGAACGCCGGATGCGGTGAAAGTCGCATGTCCGGTGTGGAGTGGGGGAAAATCCGGCGATTACTTCAAAGGATTACCTATCACTATAAAGCGAAATTGCCCTGGACACCGCCCTCATCCTCTACCTGCTCCATGAAGCGCCCCCGGAGGAGCAAAACTTTGAAATGGTCATGTATATGATCGAGAACGGCGGGGCCAGGGAGGACAGCGACGACTTCCAATCCCCCTTGGACCTGCTCTTTGAGGCTTTAGAGGAGGAGGACCCGGCGCACATCGCTGTGCGGGAATACAAAATTTTCAAGCAAGCCGCCGGCAAAACCGCGAAAAGTATTCTTCTGTCCGCCGCCGTCCGGCTGTCCGCGTTCATCCTGCCGCAGATCGTCGGCATCACCACACGGGACGATATGGAGCTGGGCATGATGGGGGACCGCAAGCAGGCCGTCTTTGCCATCATCCCCGACAATGACGGCACATTCAACTACCTCGTGGGTATGCTCTACACCTGCGCGTTTCAAGCCCTGTACTATCAGGCGGACAAGGTACACCAGGGGGCGCTGCCCGTCCCGGTCCGGCTGATGATGGACGAGTTCTGCAACGTCTCCCTGCCGGACGACTTCGGCAAGCTGCAAGCTACCATGCGCTCCAGAAACATAATGTCCACCATAGTCTTACAAAATATTTCCGCTTTGAAAGCTCTGTTTAAGGACGATTGGGAGGGCCTGATGGGGAACGCCGACACTTTGATCTATCTCGGCGGGAACGAGCAAAGTACCCACAAATACATTTCCGAAATGCTGGGCAAGGAGACGCTGGACACCCGGAACCGCAGCATTTCCAAGGGCTCCCACGGCTCCAGCTCCACATCGTACCAGCAGACGGGCCGCGAATTGCTTACGCCGGATGAAGTACGGGCCATGGACAACGCCTACGCCATCGTCTTTATCCGGGGCGAGAGGCCGGTCATTGACAAAAAGTACGACATTCTTAAACACCCCAATATCAAGCTGACCGAGGACGGCGGGGCCGCCCCCTACATCCATCATCCCGGCCTGACCTTCGCGCAGGAGGATCTGAGCCTGCCGTTTGACGGCCTGGACAATATTATCATCATTGACGAGGAGGAACTATCCAATGAAAAAGACCACTGAAACCATCACCACCCGCCAGCGCCGGGCCAAGCGCCGCTACTTTACCGCTGTGCTGGCCCTGGCCCTCTGCACCGCCATGACCTGCCCGGCCTTCGCCGCCACCGGTGATCCCCTGTCCATCGTGAACAACCTCTCCGACTTCATCTTCTCCATCATCAAGGCCGTGGGCGTGATCGTGCTGGGCTGGGGCATCGTCCAGGTGGGTATGTCCATCCAGTCCCACGACGCCAGCCAGCGCACCCAGGGCTTCCTGTGCCTGTTCGGTGGCCTTATGATAGCCTTTGCTAAGGAGATTTTGACCACCATCGGCGCGCTGTAAGCCGCCCAAGGGGGCGGGCCGCAGCGTCCGCCCCCTACCTTATAATATATTGTCGAAATGCGTCTCAATTTGAGACTTATTTCGGGGCCCCCGCCAAAACCCAGCAAAGCGGTTTTGGCGGGGAGAGGAGGGGCAAAGAAATGGAACGCAGTTTTCGCCGTTAGGCGGAAACGGAGTGAAATGGATTTAGCCCCGACGAAGGAGGTGAATCTTTTGAGCGACAACTGGATCGTTGGAAACCTGCAATCGGCTTTCAACACCTGGAACGGAAAACTGACGGAGATATGGTCCCTTATTACTACCACGCCGGAGACCTTCCGGGGCGGCACTGTATGGGGCACCATCGTTACCATCAACGACGCAATGAAGGCCGTGGGCTACGGCCTGCTGGTGCTGTTCTTCGCCATGAGCATTTTCCAGACCGCCGCCAGTTTCCGGGACTTTCAGCGCCCGGAATTTGTACTGCGGCATTTCATCCGCTTTGTGCTGGCAAAGCTGGCCGTCGGCTCCGCTATGGAGATCATGACAGGCATTTTCTCCGTCTGCGGCGGCATTGTGCAGACCGTCATGGGCGGTATCGGCGGTATGGCCGCCGCCAGCATTACTGTCCCCCAGGAGATCGTGGACGCCATCGAGGGCGTGGGCTTTCTCGCCAGCATCCCTTTGTGGCTGGTGTCCCTGCTGGGCAGCCTGTTTATCACCGTCATGTCCTTTATCCTGATCCTCACCGTATATGGCCGCTTTTTCCGGCTGTACTTCTATACCGCTCTGGCCCCGCTGCCCCTGGCGTCCTTCGCCGGGGAGGGAACCAGCTTTGCCGGGACCGCATTCCTGAAAAGCTATGTGGGCGTGTGCCTGGAGGGGGCTATCATCGTGCTGGCCTGCCTGATCTTCTCCGCCTTTATGTCCAGCGGCACTCCCGTGGTGGACACCTCTCTGTCCGCCGTCACCATGAGTTGGCAGTACATCGGGGAAACCATTTTTAACATGATGGTGCTGGTGGGACTGGTGAAGGGCGCGGAGCGGATCGTAAAAGAGATGTTTGGCCTGTGATTGGACGGGCATATAAAGTAATGTCGAAATGTGTCTCAATTTGAGACGCATTTCAGAAAAGGAGCATTTCATGGAAATCAAAATCCCCAAGGAAGTACGCCAGCACAAGGAGACTATTTTCTTCGGCCTGTCCGTCCGGCAGTTCGCTTGCGCAGTGCTGGCCGTCGGCATGGCCGTGGGCGTGTACTTCCTTCTGAAAACCATCACCGGCCCGGAGACCGCAAGCTGGGCCTGCATTGTAGCGGCGGCTCCCGTGGCCGTCACCGGCTTTTTCCAGTACAACGGCATGACCTTTGAGCAATTCCTATGGGCCTTTTTGAAATCTCAATTCCTCTGCGCCGGGCCCAGGGCTTTCCAATCGGAAAACCTCTACTGTGCGGCGCTGACGAAAAAGGGGGTACAAGACTATGATTAAAACGCTGGCCGCCGCCAACAAGAGCGAACGGGAACCGTTCAAAATCCCCCGCAGCGTACAGCAGTCCATTCCCATCCAGCGGGTGTTCCGGGACGGCATCTGGCAGACGGGCCGCAGCAGATACAGCCGGACGTGGCGTTTTGCGGACATCAACTACTCCGTGGCCTCCCATGAGGACCAGCAGGAAATGTTTCTGGCCTACTGCGGAGTGCTCAACAGCCTGCCCACCGGGGCCACCGCTAAAATCACCATCAATAACCGCCGTCTCAACGGTACGGACTTCCAGCACAGTGTCCTTATGCGTATGAAGGGGGACGAGCTGGACCGCTACCGCCAGGAGTATAACGGCATCCTCACCGAGAAGGCGCTGGAGAGCAACAATCTTATTCAGGATAAGTACATCACGATCTCCGTTGCCCGGAAGAACATCGACGAGGCCCGTACCTTTTTCAAGCGGGTGGACATTGACCTGTCCAAGAGCTTTGGCAAGCTGGACAGCGGAGCCAAGCCCCTGGACAACCATGAGCGCCTGCGGATCTTCCATGACTTCTTCCGGCCCAGCGAGGAACGGGATTTTCAGTTCGACCTCTCCGCCGCCATGCGCCGGGGCCATCATTTCAAGGACACCATCGCCCCGGACGGGATGCAATTCAAGGCTGACCACTTCGAGCTGGGCGGCAAGGTGGGCCGCGTCCTGTTCCTCCGGGAGTACGCCAGCTACATCAAGGACCGCATGATTACCGACCTGTCCGACTTCTCCCGGAACCTCATGCTGTCCATTGACATTCTGCCCATCCCCACCAACGAGGCCGTGAAGGAAATGCAGGCCCGTATCCTGGGCGTGGAGAGCGACATCACCCGCTGGCAGCAGAAGCAGAACGCCAACAACAACTTCACCGCTACCGTCCCCTATGAGCTGGAACAGCTCCGGGCGGAGAACAAGGAATTTCTGGACGACCTCAGCACCCGCGACCAGCGCATGATCTTCGCCAATGTCACCCTGGTCCACATGGCCGACACGTTAGAGCAGTTGGACGCGGACACGGAAACTTTACAGGCCATCGGCAACGAGAGCCTTTGCCAGTTCTCCGTCCTGCGCTACCAGCAGGAGGACGGGCTGAACACCGCCCTGCCCTATGGCCTGCGCCGGGTCAAAACCACCCGCACCCTCACCACCGAGAGCGCCGCCGTCCTCATGCCCTTCCGGGTCCAGGAGATACAGGACGCCGGGGGCATCTACTATGGCGTGAACGCTGTCAGCAAAAACCTTCTGATCTGCAACCGAAAGCGGCTACTGAACCCCCACGGCTTTATCCTGGGCGTGTCCGGCTCCGGCAAATCCTTCAGCATGAAAGAGGCTATCACCTTTATCGCCCTGTCCACCAGCGATGATATTATCATCATCGACGCCGAGAGGGAGTACGGCGACCTGACCCGCGCCCTGGGCGGGGCGGTGATCGAGATTTCTCCCAACAGCCCCCACCACATCAACCCTCTGGAAATTTCCAGGGGCTACGGAACCGGCGAAAATCCCGTAGCTATGAAGTCCGAGCTGCTTATGAGCATTTGCGAGCAGCAGATGGGCGCGGGCCAGTTGGGGGCCTTCCACAAGTCTATCATTGACCGCTGCACCGCCAGCGTCTACCATGAGCTGGTTGCCAGCGGCGGCAAATCCCGGCAGCCGATCCTCTCCGACTGGCGCAACGAGTTGAAGCGTCAGCCGGAACGGGAGGCAGAGGAGTTGGCCCTGGCGTCCGAGCTGTTCGTGGAGGGCAGCTTGAATATGTTCGCCCATGAGACCAACGTGGATATTGCCAACCGCATCATTTCCTTTGACCTCTATGAAATGGGAGAGCAGCTCAAGCCCACGGCGCTGAATGTCACCCTGGAAACCATTCAGAACCGCGTGGCCGCAAACCGGCTGGCCGGAAAGTACACATGGGTATTCGTGGATGAGGTCTATTTGTTCTTCCGCTACTACTATTCCGCACAGTTCCTGTATAAGTGCTGGAAGCGGTTCAGAAAGTACGCCGCCGCCATGACCGCCGCCACGCAGAACGTGGAGGAATGTCTGCGCTCCGACACCGCCCGGCTTATGTTCGCCAACAGTGAGTTTTTGGTGCTGCTGAACCAGGCGGCCACCGACCGGGCCGAGCTTGCCAAGCTCCTGAATATCTCCACCAATCAAATGTCCTACATCACCAGCGCCGAGGCGGGCCACGGCCTGATCCGCGTGGGCGGCTCCATCGTCCCCTTCGCCAACGAGTTCCCCAGAGACACCGAGCTCTACCGACTGATGACCACCACTCCGGGGGATAGGTAAAAATCCTGTCGAAATGCGTCTCAAGTTGAGACGCATTTCGACACCCTTTTATCTATCCATAATACTTTTCAAGCATCCTCACTGTTTCCAGAAGATGTGTTTTCCCTCTGTCCGGGAGGAACCGAAATGTTTCCAATAAAAATACTTCATCATAATTTTTTGCCGTGTATTCCTCCGGCACAGTTTCCGGGTCGAAGTCTAAAATATGCGGATCATGCCGCGTTTGCGATTTCCCAAGGACATACGCTGGGCATACGTCGAAATAATCTGCCAGATCGTTCACGTTTTCCTCACTCGGCGCGGACTTTCCCATCTCCCATGCGCTGATAAGCGTCTGTTTAACGCCAAGGATTTCCGCCAGCGCACGCTGGGACAAATCCTGTGAACGGCGCAGCTTTTTTATGTTGTTCTTTATCATTTTCTGCACTCCCCGTAAAAGGTGACGGAACTTGATCTTTCTGTTCCTATATTAACATGACCGCGCCGCTTTGTATATCCCGATTTTCGTACCGGGAGAACTATTTTGCCAAAAGGGGGAACATCATGCCATCACCCAAGGAAAAGCCCAAAGGGGCAAAAACGAAAAAGGGCGGCGGGAAAGCCGCCGCCCGGTCACAGCCCGCCATTTCCGCAAAGCAGGCGGCCAAGCTCCTGAAGGATAAGTATGTCCGGCAGCTTGACCAGCGCCAGCCGGAGAGCGGCAGCGCCGAGGTCCAGGCCGTCGATCAGGTGGAGGGGGCCGGGAGCTGGGCCGTGGACGAGCTGCTGACCCATGAGCGGCCCCGTTCTGACCGCCGGCCGGACCAGCGAACCAAGGAGCGGCCCAGGGATGTGCCGGGGACCCCGGCGCCAGCGGACGCTCCAGCACCTGCGGACACCCCGGCATCCGTCCCGGAGAGTGCGAACCCGCCGCACCGCCAAGCCAATACCAGCCCCCGCCAGCGGCCAGGGCCCACGCCCAAAGAAAAGGTCGCCCAGGTAAAGGGGACGCACCCGCAGAGGACGGCAACTCCCGCAGAACCTTCTGCGTCGCCCGCCAATGCCGGGCCAGCAGACGCTTCCGCCCGCACCATGCGGATCAAGGAGCGCCCCGCTGTCCGGCTGAAAGAACAGAGGGCCAGGGCTGCGGCCCCCAGCATAAAAGAAAAACCTTCTTCTCTCGCTAATCAATCAATCCCATCTATCAAATCAACTCAATCCATCCCATCAGCCCAAAAGAGCCCAGCCCCGCCAACGGCGGGCCGCTCCACCACCCCTGCCGCAAGCCAGCCAGGATTTAGGCCGGCCTCCCCCCAGCCCAGGCGGGAGGTCAAGCGACAGATGATAAACAGATCCCGCCATAGTTTTTCACGCCAGCCGGAGGGCGCTGGCCTGCGCAAAACCCCCGGTGCCGCACCCTCCGCCCGGAATACAGGACGAAATGTACTCCCGCGCAAAGGGACTGCCAGCAAGAGCAGCGCCCCCAAAATCCGGGGAGCCGCCTACCGAAAAGGCGTTTCCGGCCCCAAAGCGGGCCGTGCCCCGATCAAGTCCGCTGTCTCCCGGCCTGTCCGGGGCATACGGCAGAACGCCCAGCGGCGCATGACCCAGCGGACCGTACAGCAGGCGGGGAAGGCCGCCAAAACCTCAGCCGTGATCCTGAAAAAAGCGGCGGTGGCTGTGACAAAGGCGGCGTCTGCCCTTGTCAGCGCCCTGGCCGGTATCGTCGGAGGCGGTATCCTGCTGCTGGCCCTGGTGGTAGTTGTGGTGATCGCCGCCATCGCCAACTCCCCCTTCGGCCTGTTCTTCGCCCAGGAGCCGAACGCACCGGGCACCGTTTCCGTGGCCCAGGCGGTGGGAACGGTCAACATGGCCTACAACAGCCGCCTGGAGCTGCTGCAAACCGGGGACTATGACACAATCACCCTGGACGGACAGGCCCCGGACTGGGCGGACGTGCTGGCGGTATTTGCCGTCAAGACAGCCGGGGCTGATGTGGATGGCCTGGACGTGGCCACGCTGGACCCGGACAGGGTAAACAGGCTGACCGCCGTATTTTGGGATATGACCAGGATCGCTGTGTCGGAGGAGACCATTGACCATCCGGCCAGCGGTAGTACAGCGGCGTGGTCAGAAAAAATTTTGCATATCACCATCACGCCCAGGACAGCG
>JBCLQX010000034.1:0-28099 GCA_041223805.1 Oscillospiraceae bacterium 44-34
CAAGAAACGATTGACGGTTGCGGCAAGGGGTACAGTACACAGGCGGCAATCAAAAACCTTTGGGGCCATCTTGACCGCTTCGCCCTGGAATTGGACGTGGTTTCCCGGTGCTATTCTGATTTGTTGACTTCTGATCCGGTGCCGCCCACCAGCCGGGACAGGTTCAGTGATGAACTGATTGAACGGCTTTGGAACCACAGCGGAGAACCGTGGGTGGATACCGTGTTGATTTTCATTTACAGCGGTTGGCGGATTTCTGAATTGCTGGGCTTGAAAACGGCGGACATTGACCTTCAGGCCGGAACGATGAAAGGCGGGACGAAAACCAAAGCCGGAAAAAACAGACTGGTTCCTATTCACTCCCTGATCCGGCCTATGGTGGAAGGGCGTATAGCTGAAGGCGGGGAATACCTGATCCAGTGGGACGGCCACAGGTGTTCAGAATCCCAATACCGGGTTATCTGGAAGGGCCTTGCTGAACGGCTCCAAATCCCCGGAACCCCTCACGGTTGCCGCCACACGTTTGAATCTATGTTGGACAGCGCCGGGGCAAACCGGAAATGTATTGATTTACTTATGGGCCACGTTTCCAAAGATACCGGCAACCGGGTCTATAATCACAAGACTTTGGACGAACTCAAAGCCGCCCTTGAACTGGTTCAGCGAAAACCTTTATAATCGTGGTTTGAACAGTGAACTTTTAACACATTAGTAACAAGAAAAGCCGGAACCCCTGAAAAATCAAGGGTTCCGGCTTCGTCTGTTGTTATTATACCATATGACTGCCCGCGCTGGCAATGGTCTTTCTTCCATTAACGACGATGGACGAGCAACTGAATTCGGAGGTACAATATGCAAAATTATTTTCAGATTGAGCTTGATTTTCTTATAGTCTTCCTATAGAATAGAATATATAGGTCATGGAGGACTTGATTATGAAATGGGAGGAAGGCTTAAATGGAGAAACGTATTTTAGTGGTAGATGACGAAGAAATGAATCTGATGAGAACCCAAATTATTCTGGGGGAAAAATATGACGTGGTGTTGGCGGATTCTGGGGTACGAGCCCTTCATATACTAAAGAAGCAGAAAATTGATCTGGTTCTTCTGGATATCGATATGCCCTTGATGAATGGAATGGAAACCTTTGAGCATATGAAGGAGTTTGCCGCGGAAATTCCTGTCATTTTTTTGACGGCGTCGGGAGAGGTAGGAGATGTAGTTGGCGCGCTCCTGCTGGGGGCGGTAGATTACCTGAGAAAGCCTTACCGGCCGCAAGAGCTTTTGAAGCGAGTGGCACAGGAGTTTGAAAAGAAATGAGGGCAGGTGGGCAGACAAGCAGGCACCTGCTGCTGGCAGTTATCACAACGGTATTCAGTGGAATGCTGGGGGTGATCACGGTAGCTATGTCTTGGGAATTTTGGACAATCCCCCTAATGGCTGCCGGCTGCTTCAGCGTATGGCTTTTACACATTGCGAAGATTGGTTCGGGTACGTTTTATGAGAACCTTTGCGCTGGATTGATATTGCTGGACTTCTTTTTCTTTGGTGTACATAAGGACAGTCTGTTTGATATACCTGCTATGGCCTGCATCACCATTCTTGCGCTGTTCATGCTGAATCAAAAGTGGGTTCTGTATGCGCTTACAGCTCTCTATGTATTGGTTCTGACATACCATATACTGGTTCTCCGTACAATTTTTTATGGTATTGAGTTCCAGGAGGGGTTCCATCTGGGGCTGGGGGCTGTCATAACCTTTGGCGGAGCGGCGCTGGCGGGATATTGGATCAAGCAGCGCAGTGTTCAGCGGAAATGGTATGACCACGTGTTTGCCGACCTGGAGGCATCAGGAAAGCAAAACGCCGTATTTTTATCCAACGTTTCTCATGAACTTCGCACACCGATCAATATGGTAATTGGAATCAGTGAGGTAGCGCTGGGAAAAGAGCTTTCCCCGGATATTCGGGCAGATATGACGTCTATCAAGCTGGCCGGGAAACGTCTGTCCAGCCAGATCAATAAGATGCTTGACTATACGGAAATCGTGGAGGGTACGCTGACGCCGGCAAAAGAGGAATATATGATTACCTCAGTGCTGAACGATGTGATCACAATGACCGCGCTGCAGAGCAACCGGCAGCAGTTGGAGATCGTATTTGATATCGACCCCAAGGTACCGGCCGTCCTTGTTGGGGACGCGGAGAAAATTTCCCATGTGCTCAAGATTCTGGTGGAAAATTCTATCAAGTTTACGGAAGAGGGCGGCGTAAACGTCCGCATAGGGTACCGGTTGGAGAGCTATGGCATAAATTTGCTGATAGACATCTGTGATACAGGCATAGGCATGACAGATTCCCAGATGCTGCAAATGTATGACGACTTTTACCAGGCGGACTCCGGAAGCAGCCGCCTGGTGGGCGGACTGGGACTTGGGCTTCCCATCGCCCGGGGGCTTTTAAACGCTATGGGCGGGTTTATCCACTTTGAAAGCAAGGGGCAGGAGGGCCTGCACGCCCATATCGTGATTCCTCAGGGGGTGGCGGACCATCAGCCGTGTATTGTACTGAACCATGCGGATCAGGTATGTGTCGCTTGTTATTTCAGACCGGAACGATACAACTGTGATGAGGTTCGGGGGTATTATGACGGCCTGCTTCAGAATCTGCTGGAAGGACTGGGCATTAACGGGTATCAGACACACAATTTTGAGGGATTGCTCAAGCTGCAGCGTAGTTACAACCTGACCCATGTGTTCATTGCGCAGTCGGAGTACGAAGAGAATCAGGCTTATTATGAGGAACTGGCTGGCACGCTCCGGGTCATTGTGATTGCGGAGAAGGAGTTCACCTTGGACAGCGGAAGCGAGCTGTTTATCATGCATAAGCCCTTTTCTGCCCTCTCTGTCGCAAATCTGCTGAACGGGGATATGGGAGCGCGGGGGTTCGCCGAGGCTCAGGCCGCCGGTCGGAGGCCTTTTACATGCCAAGGTGTGCGGGCGCTGGCGGTGGACGACGAGGAAATGAACCTGGTAGTGGCCAAAGGGGTCCTGGGAAGCTATGGGATTGAGGTGGATATCTGCCTAAGTGGAAAAGAAGCTGTGGCGCAGTGCGAAAATGTTGCGTATGACATTATTTTCTTGGACCACATGATGCCGGGATTTGACGGTGTGCAAACCCTGAGAAAGATCCGTGAGCTTCAGGACGGCGCCTATCAGGACCTGCCGGTGATTGCGCTGACCGCCAATACGGTCAGCGGTGCACGGGAGATGTTCCGCAGCGAAGGCTTTACGGAATTTGTCCCAAAGCCCATCGAACGTACCGTTTTGGAACGGGTATTGCGAAGGGTGCTGCCTAATCGCTTTATCCAGTATGGTGAAGAAACTGCGGAAAAAGAGGCTTCCCAGGACGACGCTCAGGCTGCCCCGGCAAAGGAAGAAACTGAAGCGTCTGACAGAAACTCCGCACCGGTGGGACAGATAGAGCCTGTGGAGCCGGAAGGCTCAGCGGAAACAGCTATGGGCGAATCAACACCTTTCTATGACCGTCTGGTTCAGGCCGGCATTAATGTGGAGCTGGGGCTGGATTATTGTGGCGAAGATGAGAATTTCTTCCGGGAGATGCTGCGGATGTTCTGCGTCCAAAGCGAAAGCAAAAAGGCGGAGATTATTTCGCTGTATGAGGCCGCCAACTGGACAGACTATGCGATAAAGGTCCATGCGCTCAAGAGCACGTCATTGACCATCGGTGCGGAAAGCCTTTCTGCACAGGCAAAAGAGCTGGAGCTGGCCGGGAAACGGGGAGACGTGGATTTTATCCTGGCGCATCACGACGAGTTGATGTGCGCATATGATGCAATCTGTGGGCAGATTGCTGAAATATAGTCTGTTCGGACGGTTTTTCCGAAAGCTGCTGAAAAGGAGCGGGGATTTACGTGATAAAAAAATGGTTTGATATCATCTCTGACCACAAAATCAGTCTGAGCGAGCGTATGTTCCGTATCGCAACTGCGATCTGCATGGTCGCGCTAATATTTACCCTGCCTATGGGCAGAAGTATTTTGAATATTGTCATCCTGACGGTAAGCCTGGTGACTATCGCATCGATTGTAAGGGTCAGTATTCGGAAGGGGCGTGTCCAAACAGGGGCCACAGCCATTGTGGTATTGCTGCTTACGCTGTTTCCCTTTACATTTTTCACAGCGGGCGGATTTTACAGCGGGGTGCCGGAATGGTTTGTGCTTTGCTTTATCTACGTCTGCATTACCTTACAGGGCAGGCGCATGACCGTGTTTTTTGTGTTGTGTGCGGCGGAGACGCTGCTGTGCTATGGCATTGCCTTCTATTTCCCGGAGCTGGCCGCCCTGAATACCCAGCAACGTTCCTTTTTTGATTCTGCGTTTTCCATGGTCATGGTCGGGCTTCTCACCAGTGTGTTGCTCATGTTTCTGAACCGGATGTATGAGGAGGAAAACGCGCTTACTCAGCAGCAGAAAAAGGAGATTGAGGAGCTGAATCAGGCGGAGAACCATTTCTTTTCCAGCATGAGCCACGAGATCCGCACCCCAATCAATACCATTATAGGCTTGAATGAGATCACGCTGCGGGGTGACATCCCGGAGGAGGTGGCAGAGAACGCCAGGAATATCCAGGGTGCCAGCAAGCTGCTGCTCACCCTGATCAACGATATTCTGGATATTTCCAAGATCAAGTCCGGAAAAATGGAGATTATCAATACATCCTATGAGACCGGAACGCTTTTTTCAGAAATTGTCAATATGATCTGGATCAAGGCTAAGGAGAAGGGGCTTGAATTCAAGCTCCACATAGACCCGTCTATCCCAAGCATGCTCTGCGGAGACGAGGTGCGTATCAAACAGATTCTGATTAATCTGCTGAATAATGCGGTGAAATACACCAGCGAGGGCTCTGTCACCCTCTCCGTCCGCTGCGAGCGCCAGGGGCTCAACCGGGTGCTGGTCTGGTACTCAGTAGAGGACACTGGCCAGGGCGTGAAGAAGGAAAATATTCCATACCTATTCAATGCGTTCCGCCGAGTGGATGAGGAAAAAAACCGCCATATTGAGGGAACCGGACTGGGACTGAGCATCGTCAAGCAGCTTGTGGAGCTGATGGGTGGTGAGATCAGTGTAAACAGCGTCTATACCAAGGGCTCAAAATTTATCGTCACCCTGGAGCAGGATATTGTGGATGAAAAAGAGTTGGGGACGTTTACACTGGCTTCCCGGGCAAAGCTTCATGACGAGGGGGGATACCAGCAGAGCTTTGAGGCTCCGGATGCACATATCCTGGTGGTGGACGATAATGACATGAACCTGATGGTGGTGACCAAGCTGCTCTCAGCCACAAAAATTCAGATTGACACCGCGTCCAGTGGAGCGGAATGCCTGAAGCTGACCCAAAATCACCATTATGACTGTATTTTAATGGATCATATGATGCCGGAGATGGACGGGATCAAGTGCCTTCACGCTTTGCGCGCCCAGCCGGGTGGACTGTGTCAGAATGTGCCTGTGGTAGCCCTGACCGCCAATGCGGGCAGTGACAACCAGCTGCTTTACCGAAAGGAGGGGTTCAGCGGCTATCTGGCAAAACCGGTCAGCGGCGCGCTGCTGGAGGCCGCTGTGCTGAATATCCTGCCCAAGGAGCTGGTGCGGCAGTGCGAGGATTCCGGGCAGTCAGAGCTGGAAAAGGACATCCTGATTTTTGAACAGGCGAAAAGACGTTCTATTCTGGTCACAACAGACAGTGTATGCGACCTCCCGGAATCTCTCAGAAAGGAGTTTGATATTTCTGTCTGCCCCTACTATATCTGTACAGATGAGGGCCGTTTTCTGGACGGTCAGGAGTTAAGGCCGGATGAGCTGCTGTCGCATATCGCCAAAGGGCGGAAGGGATATTCCCAGCCGCCTGAAGTGGAGGACTATGAGCGGTTTTTTGCGGAGAAGCTGACAGAAGCACAGAATGTAATCCACATTACAATGGCAAAGCATGTCAGCGCCGGCTATCAAAATGCGCTGGAGGCGGCAAAGGCCTTTGATAATGTCACTGTGATTGACTCTGGACATCTCTCCAGTAGCTTGGGACTGGTGGTTCTGTACGCAGCGCATTTGGCGGAACATCACGCCGCAAAGACGGAGATTATCGCGTCTGTAAAGCGGATAGAGCAGTTTATTTCCTCCGCCTTTATTATCAATAATACCCATATGATGTGCCAGTCTGGGAGAATTTCAAAGCGCATACAGATTCTTTGTGATGCGTTGCTGTTACACCCGATCCTTGTGCTGAGAAAAAGCAAGATGGTGGTGGGCGGTGTGGAAATGGGCAGCTTTACAAATGTCGCGAAAAAATATATCAAGAGGGTGCTTCAGGAGACCAGAACTATTGATCGGCGCATTCTGTTTATTACATATTCCGGGCTGGACGAGGAAAAACTGAAGTACATTCAACATTTGGTGCGACAGTACTGTTCGTTTGAACAGATTTACCTGCAAAAAGCCTCATCCGCCGTTGCGAGTAACTGCGGACCGGGGTCGTTCGGCCTGCTGTTTATGCGAAAAGACGAGACAGCGATATCTGCTGCTCAGACCGAAAAACAGATCGAAGCAGCATAAACGGCGTTGTATTCCAGCAATTCAGCGGAGAATTGCTAACCCTCTCTGATTTTTATGGAGATCAGAGGGGGTTCTTTGCATCGTTGCCTTCGTGTAAAAGCATAGATGAACGGCCAAGTGCGGTTTCTCCTGTTTTGCTTGACTTTTTTCAAAGGCCGTCCTAAACTAATAGCACAGATACAAGGAGGGAAGCGCCTATGGAACTCCAGCAGACACAGACGCAGAGACTGAGCCAGAGACAGCTGTACAGCGTGGAGATGCTGCGGCTGAGCGCGCTGGAGCTGGAGGCCTGTATACGGGAGCTGGCTCAGGAGAACCCGCTGGTGGAGCTGGAGGAGACAGGGGGCGGCGTTCAGGAGGGGGAGCGGGGCGACCTTCTGGGCCGTCTTCGCTGGCTGGAGGATAATGACCGGCAGAACTGGTTTTACCAGCAGTTCACTGACGAGGAGCTGGACCCGCTGGCCCGGGTGGGCACCAGCGGGGGACTGGAGGAGACGCTGGTCAGCTTTCTTTCCCGTCAGTTGGACAGGCTCAGTCTGGAGGAAGACCTTCGGCGGCTGGTGAGGTATCTGATCTACTGTCTGGACGACGACGGCTATCTGCGCACCCCACTGAAGGAGCTGTCGCGCCAGGGGGCCATTCCGAAGCCCCGTCTGGAGGAGGCGCTGGCTGTTTTAAAGGCTTTAGAGCCGGCGGGTGTGGGGGCGGCGGAGCTGTCCCAATGTCTGGCGCTCCAGCTGGAACGGATTGGGGAGACAGGCCCGGCACTGATGATTGTCCAGAGCCACCTGGAGGAGCTGGCAAAAAGGCACGACAAATCCCTGGCGGCCAAACTGGGCATTACCGTGGCCCAGGTGGAGGAGGCCCGGCAGACCATCCGGGAACTGGATCCCCGGCCGGGCACTGTATTTCAGCGGGCCGAGACCATCCAATATCCGCAGCCGGATCTTGTGGTGGAGGAGCGGAACGGCCAGTTTACCGTCCGTTCCCTCCGGGGAGAGCGGCCGCCCTTCCGGGTAAACCGCTATTATCGGACTCTCCTGGACCAGTCCGAGGACAGAGAGGTTCGGGAATATTTAAGCGAGAAGCTGCGGCAGGCGGAAAATGTGCTGTGGGCGGCGGAACAGCGGGGGAATACTCTGCTGCGCTGTGCCCAGGTGATTGTAGAACGGCAGGATGGTTTTTTTCGAGCTGGGGCGGAAGCCCTGCTCCCCCTGTCACAGGCGGAGGTGGCAGAAGTTCTGGAGCTTCACGAATCTACTGTCAGCCGGGCAGTGCGGGAGAAGTATCTCCAGTGTGCCTGGGGGCTCTATCCTCTAAGCTATTTCTTTTCCAGGTCTGCGGGAGCTGGAAAAAAGAGCGGTCCCAGCGGCACAGCGGCCCGAAAGCTGCTGCTGCGGCTCATTGACGAGGAAAATAAGAGCGAGCCTTTCTCCGACCAGCGGCTGGCTCTGAATATGGCTAGGGAAGGCTGCCCCATCTCCCGGCGGACGGTGGCCAAATATCGGGAAGAGCTGGGAATTCCGGGCTCACTGGGACGGAAAAGAAACTGGTAGAGAAGGGTCTGAAGGTTGTGGAACAACAAATGACAGGCGCAGTCGTCCGGCAGACCAACCGCCGGCGGGTCTATCAATATATTTATGACACGGTCGAACCGGTCTCAGGAGAGGAGATATCCAAGGCACTGTCCCTTGATATGTCAACAGTTTCAGACAGCCTGGCGGAGCTGGTGCGGGAGGGGTTGGCGGTCTGCTCCGGAGAGGGAGCCTATATCCTGGAGCCCCAGGCCAGGATAGCCGTAGGCATCACGATCCAGAGCGGGGAGATTCGTTTGCTGGCCGTCGATATGCGGGCGAAGGAGATGGGGTACCGGGAGACAGCACTGCCCTTTTCCCACACTGCCGGATATTATAAGAAGCTGTCCCAGTGTCTGGAAGAATTTTTGGACGACTTCTGCTTGGAGCGGAACAAGCTGCTGGGGGTGGGAATCACCTTACCGGGCATCATTGATCAGACGGCCAACAAGCTGGTGATGGCCCCCACTCTGGAGCTGTGGGATGTTCCATTGGAGGAGGTATACCGCTATTTTTCCCGCTACCCGGTCTTTATTGAAAACGATGCCAATGCCAGCGGCTATGCGGAGCAGTGGATAGAAAAAGGGCGGAGCAACATGGTCTATCTGGCCTTGGAGCGGGGGATCGGCGGAGCTATTTTTTGGGGTGACAAGCAGTATGCGGGGGACCATGGGCGCAGCGGCGAGTTCGGACATCTGCGCATTGTCCCAAACGGCCGGCTTTGTCACTGCGGTCGCCGGGGATGTCTGGAGGCATACTGCTCCATCTCCCGGCTGAGTGACGACCTGGGGCTCACCTTGGAGGAGTTCTTTTACGCGCTGAAGGAGGGGGACCAACAGGCGGCCGCTATTTGGGAGGAGTACCGGGACCATCTTACCGACGCTTTGGCCAACCTGCGCACCAATTTTGACTGCGATATCGTTCTGGGAGGAACCTTGTCCCCCTATCTGGAGGAACTGCTTCCGGAGATCTGCTGGGAGCTGGGAGAGAAGACTCTCTTCGATGGGGACCGCTTTTTCCTGCGGCTGGATCATTTTGGCCCTCACAGTGCCTGCGCCGGTACGGCCCTGCGGTATATTGACGATTTTTTAATCACTCTTTGAACAGCGAAATGCCCCCGTTGAGGGGGCATTTTTGTGTTGAAATTAGCTTTTCATTGACGGGCTGCCACAAAAACGATATAATAAATCTGGAAGTATAAGGCGATTATACAACTGGAAACTGGGCTTTTTGGGGGGATTTTTATGTTTTACACTATTGGAGAGATGGCCCAGAAGCTGAATGTAGCTCCGTCTACCCTGCGATACTACGACAAGGAGGGGCTGCTCCCCTTTGTGGAGCGGTCCAGTGGGGGCATCCGCAGGTTCAAGGACGAGGACATGGAGTGGCTGCGAATGCTGAGCTGCCTGAAAAAGGCGGGGATGCCGCTGAAAGAGATTAAATTCTTTATGGAATGGTCTCGCCAGGGGGATGCCACCATCAACCAGCGTCTGGAGCTTATTGAGAGACAGCGACAGTCGGTGCTGGATCAGCGGAAGCAGCTGGAGGACACCCTGCTCATGCTGGACTATAAACAGTGGTACTACCGGACCGCCCAGGAAGCGGGCACCTGCGCCGTTCACGACACCATGCCCCCGGAGGAGGTACCGGAGCAGTTCCGTCCCCTGATGGCGGAATGGAAAGCGGAGGAGGGGTCGTGTTGAAGCGGAGCAAGAGACTGCTTTTGGCCTGTGCGGCGGGTTTTGGAGCCGCTATGCTGTTTATGGCGGTTGCGATTTATTTCGGTTATCGTGAGGCCTATGGAACGGGCGCAGATGATGTGGCGGTGAGACTCTGCGGGCTGTCCATCTATCATATCACAAAATCCGCCGGAGGATATATTGGCGAGACGATAGGACCCCATATGGGTGCGGCGTGCGGGGTATGCATGACTGCCGCGATTTTTGTGGAAGAGCTGATCTATCGGCTGCGCCGTCGGTGATATGGAGAGAGGAGCATCATGGAAGCTGAACAGATTTTGAACTGGTGCCTGGAACATCTTGAGGGCACCGTTCTGATGAACAGCTGGGGGGAGACGGGAGTTTTCTACAACCCCGGCCATGTGTTGAAGCGGGGGATCTATGTCCTCACTATCAAGGAGAAGGACGGGAAAAATGACCAAGCTTCCCAGCTGGACCGTCCTGGTATGTACCGGGTGAACCTGGGACCGAGGAAGCAGACTTATGTCAATCTGTTTGGTTCTGTCCCCAAGCGCCCGCCCAAGGGCGGCGTGGTGGAGTTGGAAATGGATTTTGCTCAGACAGATATCCTCCTGCCTCATCCGGTCTATGCGTGGATGGGTTGGGTATGTACCCTTAACCCCTCAAAGCATACCTTTGAAGAGCTGAAACCTCTTATTCTGGAAAGCTATGAGTTTGCAAAAGAAAAATTTGCAAAAAGGAAAAACGGCTAAAGATCTTTTTCGGTTCTTTTTTTCAAGAAAAAGGAATAAATCAAAAGGAGAAAGCCTATGAGCGAATTATTTGAAAAATCCATGGCCACCCTGGAGCTGCCCCGTGTACTGGAGCTTCTGTCCCAGTGCGCCGTGACCGACGAGGGCCGGGAGCGGGCGTTGGAGCTGCGGCCCATGGGCGATATGGACGACGTAAAACGGGCCCAGGCGGAGACCACCGCAGCGGTAAAGCTGCTGGTCCTCCGGGGCACCCCCGGCTTTGCGGGGATACGCCCCGTTGACGCCAGCCTCCAGCGGGCGGACATGGGGGGCAGTCTGAATACTCGGGAGCTGCTGGAGATCGCCGCCGTTCTCCGGGCGGCTCGCACCGCCTCCGACTACGGGGTGGGGGAGGAAAAGACCCCCATTTCCCACCTGTTCCGTGCCCTGACTACAAACCGCTTTTTGGAGGACACCATTACCAACTCCATCGTGGGGGAGGACGAACTGGCCGACTCCGCCAGCCCGGAGCTGGCTTCCATCCGGCGGCACATGCGGGCCACCGAGTCCAAGGTGCGGGACATTTTGCAAAAGCTGATTTCCTCCAACCAGTCCAAATACTTGCAGGAGTCCATCATTACCATCCGTTCCGACCGGTATGTGGTTCCAGTGAAGTCGGAGCACAAAAACGCCATTCCCGGCCTGGTGCACGACGTGTCCTCCTCCGGCTCCACCTTCTTCATCGAGCCTATGGGGGTGGTGAAGGCCAACAACGAGCTGCGGGAGCTGCTGGCAAAGGAGAAAAAGGAAATCGAGCGAATCCTGGCGGAGTTGTCCGCCCAGTGCGCCGTCCACAAGGTGGACATCGCCGAGGACTACCAGCTCCTCATCTGGCTGGATGCCATCTTTGCCCGGGCCAAGCTGTCGGTGAAGCTGGAGTGTACCGAGCCCAGGCTGTCCGACAAGTATCTCCACCTGCGGGGGGCATGCCACCCCCTGCTGGACCCGAAAAAGGCGGTGGCCAACGATCTGGAGCTGGGGGAGCGGTTCGACACCCTGGTCATCACCGGCCCCAACACCGGCGGCAAAACGGTCACACTGAAAACTCTAGGGCTTATCACTCTGATGGCCCAGTGCGGCCTCCACATCCCGGCGAAGGATGATTCCACCGTCCGCGTTTTCTCACGGGTGCTGGCCGACATTGGCGACGAGCAGTCCATCGCTCAATCTCTGTCCACCTTCTCCTCCCACATGACCAACATCGTGGGCATCCTGGGCGAGGCGGACAGCGAGACCCTCATCCTCTTCGATGAGCTGGGGGCGGGCACCGACCCGGTGGAGGGGGCGGCCCTGGCTGCGGCAATTATAGAGAGCGCCCGGGGCATCGGGGCCCAGGTGGCGGCCACCACCCACTACGCCGAGCTGAAGGTGTACGCCATGACCACCCCCGGGGTGGAGAACGCCTCCTGCGAGTTCAACGTGGAGACTTTGGCCCCCACCTACCGGCTGGTTCTGGGCATTCCCGGCAAGTCCAACGCCTTTGCCATCTCCCGGCGGCTGGGGCTGCCCGAGTATATCATCGAAAAGGCCGCCGCCCGGCTGGATGCGGAGAACGTCCGGTTTGAGGATGTGCTCACCCGTCTGGACCAGCAGCGCCAGGAGATGGAGCGGGAGCGGGCGGAGGCCCGCCGGCTCAAGCTGGACATGGAGCAGAGTGCGGAGAAGGCCCGGGAGTACCGGGAGAAGCTGGAGGCCGAGCGGGCGAAGGTGGTGGAGAAGGCCAACGCCGAGGCCCGGGCCATCATTGAGGAGGCCCGCGCCGCCAGCGACCTGGCCATTTCCCAGCTGAAGAAGTTGAAAAAGCGCCAGGATCTGGACTGGCAGCAGGTGAACGACGGCCGGGCGGAGGCCCGCCGCCTGCTCAATGAGGCGGAGCGGAACCTCGGCGGTGGGGCTCCCGAGATGGAGCCCCCGCCCCCCACCCGTCCCGCCAAGGAGGGGGACACGGTGGAGCTGGTGTCTATGGGGACCAAGGCCACTGTGCTGTCGGTCAATAAGGACGGCGTACTCCAGCTCCAGGCGGGTATTTTGAAGATCTCCGCCAGACAGGAGGAGGTCCATGTGGTGGAAGGGGAGACCCAGGCCCAGAAGGACGCCCGGAAAATCATCGCCAGGGCGGAGCACACCATCCGCACCGCCGCCGTTCCCTCCCAGGTGGACCTGCGGGGCATGATGACCGATGAGGCCCTGATCGTGCTGGAGCGCTTTCTGGACACCGCCATGATGGGCAAGCTGGAAACCGTCACCATCGTCCACGGCAAGGGCACCGGCGCGGTGCGCTCCGCCGTGCGGACCTATTTAAAGCGCAGCCGCTATGTGAAGTCCTTCCGCCCCGGCCGCTACGGCGAGGGGGAGGACGGTGTCACCGTGGCGGAGCTGAAATAAGAAGAAGCGGCCTTACGGCCGCTTCTTCTTAAAACTGATACACAAGCAGATAATGCGTCTCGTTGTCCAAGGTACTGGCGCGAATGCTCACGGTGTTGTCGTCATTCCAGCCGATGCCGCCCTCGTCGAGGTTTTCATAGCCCTCCCGGTCAAAGGCGAAGAAGACGCCCTTCTCCAGGTCGGCCACGCCGATTTGGGAGATGCCCAAGCCGTCTGAGTTGGGATTCATGGAGAAGTACAGCAGTTTGTTTCCTGAGGGATTCAGCTGGAAACTGTCCCCCTTCCGGAAGGTGAAGCCGCCCAGCAGGGTCCGGTCCCCGGTTTTCAGGTCCACCACCTGGACCTGACCCTCCTCTGAAATGAGGACGCAGCGGCTGCCGAAGGTCATCACGCCGCTGGGTTTCTCGTCCCGGCTGCGGTAATAGGGGACGGCGTCCAGCGTCTTCGTCGCGCGCCCAGAGGGGATATCATAGGAATAGAAGGTCACATCCTGGATCATTTCCTCCTCATCGCAGTGGAAGCAGTAGAGAATCAGGGTATCGTCGTCCGCGAAGGCCGCTGTGTCCGCGCCTATGCCGCCCAGGGTGCGCACGTCGGTCAGCGTCTGTGTCGTCCGGTCATACAGCCACTCCCGGCCATTGGGGAACTCTTCGTTGGCGCGGCCGGTGATCAGGGCCATCTGGAAGTTGTCGGACCAGACAGCGCCGTCGGATGCCGCCAGCACAGCGGGGTCCACCCCGGCGAACAGCTCCTCGGTCTCGCCGGTGTCCAGGTGGTAGAGGAGGGGGTATTCCCTGTACTCCATCTGTGTCCCGGTGGACAGGCGGAGCAGAAGCACGTCGGTGCGGCCGGGGACGAGGGAGAAATTCCAGTCCCATGCGTGCTCACCCTCCTCGTCCCAGGTGCGGTTATCGGTGGTAAAATAGTCCAGCTGTCCCTCGTGAATAAACCACCAGAACTCCCCCTGATAGTGGAGACCTTTAAACATGATGTCCACTTGGCTGGTGTGCATATCTACTTCAACGGGAATCAGCTCATTCTCCTGGGTCTCCCAAAATTTGGCGTCCACCAGGGTCTTCCGGTCCTCGCTCCAGGTCAGGTAGTGGAGCAGGCCGCCGGAGAGGCCATACTGATAGCTGTCCATTTTGATGTACTGGGCCTTGACCAGTTCCCCGATCTCCGCCTGACTGATATCTGGGCCGTCCGGTTTGGCGCTGCTACTGGGCACCTGCTCCCGCTCCTCCATGCGGAAGAAGGACAGCACCGCCGCGCGCAGCTCCGGGCTGGCAGCGAAGGCAACCGTGGCCAGACAGGTGACGGTCAGCGCCGCCGCCAAGGCGACGGTAAAAACCCGCCGGACCGAACGATGTTTTCTCTTTGTCTGATTCATAATACGCTCCTTTAATTCTATGTCAGGGACGATCTTGTCCATCCCCCGGCGATAGTCGTTGATGTTCAAAGCGATCCCTCCAATTCCAGTTTCAGCGTTTCACGCCCCCGCTTCAGCCGCATTTTCACGGCGGACTGTCCCAGCTTCAAAATTTCGGCGATCTCCGCCACCGAGTAGCCCTCATAGTAGTGGAGGTGGATGGGAAGCCTGTACTGCTCCGGCAGGGCCATTACCGCCAGCAGAGCCTCCCGCTCCTCCGGCGGAGCGGCGGGGAGGGTGTCCTCCAGCTCGGCGACCTGCCTGCGCCAGAAGCCCCGCAGCTGGTCCTTACACAGGTTGGCCGTCACCCGCAGGAGCCACCGCCTCTGGTGCGCCTCGTCGGCGAATTGGGGGGCGCGGGACAGCAGGCGGAGAAAGGCCTCCTGGGTTACATCCTCCGCGTCGGCGTGCCGGCCCAGATAGACCATGGCCAGCCGGTACACCGCGCCGCTGTGTGTATCGTAAGCCGTTTCAAATTTGTCAGCGCTGACTGTTTGCTTCATCGTTTGACCTCCTTTCACAGGTAAAACGATTTGGGGCGGGGAAAGGTCACACATAAGAGAAAATTTTGTGCTGTCTCTTCCATTTTCTCATAGAATAGAGAAAAAAGAAATACAGACAGGCGATTTTGAAAAAATAGTTGGAATATCTACCTGTGACGGGCTGGAAATCCCGGGAAAAGGCAAAAAGTTTTATGTTTGTGACAAATGCGGATTCATTGGGGAAATCGGACGAAAAACTGGTTAAATGGCGATTTTTTTGGCTTAACTGGAAAAAATAGAGCAAAAAGAGGAATTTATTCCGTAAAAGCAGGTGAAAAAACCGGTAATATTTGTGCAATTGTCCATTGACGAAACCGGGATAAATCTGCTATGCTAATCACACATCCTAATGAATAGGGCGGAGGTACGCAATATGTATAGTCAGGAAGCCGTCGTAAACAACCAGGTCGGTCTCCATGCCAGACCCGCTACATTTTTCATCCAGAAGGCCAACGAGTTCAAGAGCTCCATCTGGGTGGAGAAGGAGGAGCGCAAGGTCAACGCGAAGAGCCTGCTGGGCGTTCTGTCTCTTGGCATCGTGAAGGGTACTCCTATTAAGCTGATTGCTGACGGTCCCGATGAGAAGGAAGCAGTAGAGGCTCTGTACAAGATGATTTCTTCCGATTTCTCCGAGTAAACACCCCAATCTTGAAAGGCGCCGCAACGCGGCGCCTTTTTTGATGTTGTCCAGGAAAGGAGGGACACAATGACCTTTGAGGAATTGAAGGAAAAGGCTCACAGCCTGCCCTTGAAGCCGGGGGTCTACATCATGCAGGACGTCCAGAGCACTGTCATCTATGTGGGCAAGGCCAAGGCGCTGAAAAACCGGGTGAGCCAGTATTTTCAGGACTCCGCCTCCCATACCGAAAAGACCCGGGCCATGGTATCCCAAATCGACCACTTCGACGTGATCATCGCCGACAGCGAGTTTGAGGCCCTGGTGCTGGAGTGTTCCCTTATCAAGCGGCACCAACCCCGGTACAATATCCTCCTCAAGGACAGCAAGGGTTATCCCTATGTCCGGCTGTCCAACGAGGCCTATCCCCGATTCTCCCTGGCCTCCAGGGCGGCGGAGGATGGAGCCCGATACTTCGGCCCATACGCCGGCCGG
The DNA here is from genome assembly GCA_041223805.1 of Oscillospiraceae bacterium 44-34. Lineage (GTDB taxonomy): Bacteria > Bacillota > Clostridia > Oscillospirales > Oscillospiraceae > Lawsonibacter. The sequence goes on from JBCLQX010000034.1 coordinate 16,164, forward strand.
CACAGCACTCAGGGCATCCTCGATGCCCTGCACACTGCCCTGCGCCTGCCCTCCTGCAATAAGAAGTTCCCCCGGGACATCGGCAAGGAGCGGCCCTGCCTCAACTTCCACATGGGCAAGTGCGACGGATACTGCCGGGGGGATGAGCTCCAGGAGCAGCACGCCCAGGCCATCGCCCAGGCGGTCTCCCTGCTGGAGGGGCGGTTTAAGGACGTACAGAAGGACCTGAACCAGGAGATGGAGCGGGCGGCGGAGGAACTGCGCTTTGAGCGGGCCGCCCAGCTCCGGGACCGCCTCCGGGCCATTGAACTGCTGGGCAAGCGGCAGAAGGTGATCGCCGCCTCCCTAGCGGACACCGATGTGGCTGGGTATTTCCGGGGGACGGCCAAAAGCTGCTTCGTGGTCCTCCACTTTGTGGACGGCGAGCTGGCCGCCAAAGACTTTGATCTGCTGGAGACCCCCATGGAGGACGAGGAGGGGGCGGTGCTGTCCTCACTGATGCGAGAGTATTACGTGGGCCGTACTCGGCTCCCCAAGCAGATTCTCATTCCTTGCGAGCTGCCCGACCAAGTCCCCCTCACCCGGATGCTGTCCGAGCAGGTGGGACACCGGGTGGAACTTATTACCCCCCAGCGGGGGGCCAAGATGGACCTGATCAAAATGGCCAACCAGAACGCCCGGGAGGAGGTGGAGCGGGCCACCACCCACGAGGAGCGGCGGAACAAGCTCCTGGAAGCCCTGGGGAAGATGCTCAGCCTGGAAGCTCCCCCCAAACGGATGGAGTCCTACGACATCTCCAACCAGGGGGCCAGCGACATTGTGGCCTCCATGGTGGTCTATGTGGACGGCAAGCCTCTGAAACGGGACTACCGCCGGTTCAAGCTTAAGGACATGGACGGCCCCGACGACTACGCCTCCATGGAACAGGTGCTTACCCGGCGATTCCGCCGGTATCTGGACGGGGACGAGAAGTTTTCCGATAAACCTGACCTGCTTCTCATCGACGGCGGCCATGAGCATGTGAAGGTGGCCCGGCGGGTGCTGGAGACGCTGAATTTGGACATCCCCGCCTACGGCATGGTGAAGGATGAGCGCCACCGCACTCGGGCCCTGGTCCACCCGGACGGCCGGGAGATCGGTATTCAGTCCATCCCAGCGGTCTTCGCGCTGATTGGGCAGATTCAGGAGGAGACCCACCGTTTCGCCATCGAGTACCACCGTCAGCTTCAGGCGGGGCATGTAAAGACCTCTGTTTTGGAGAAAATACCTGGCGTAGGGGAGAAGCGCCGCGCTCAGCTCTTAAAACACTTCAAGACGATCAAGGCCATCAAGGGGGCCTCCCTGGAGCAGCTCCAGGAGGTAGTTCCCAGGAATACCGCCCAGGCGGTGTATGATTACTTTAAATCTAATCAGTAAAGGATGAGTGCAATGCGCATCATATCCGGTTCCGCCCGGGGCAGAAAGTTGAAGGAGCCCCAGGGAATGGACACCCGGCCCACCACGGGTAAAGTGAAGGAGTCGCTGTTCAACATCATTCAATTTGAGCTGGAGGGCCGGCGGGTGCTGGACCTTTTCGCCGGCACGGGACAGCTTGGTCTGGAGGCCTTGTCCCGGGGGGCGGAGCACTGCGTCTTTGTGGACCAGTGGCGGGAGTCGGTTGCCCTGGTACGGGAAAATGTAAAGCTCTGTGGCTTTACAGAATGTTCCAGGGTGGCCCAGGAGGATGCGCTGTCCTTCCTGTCCGTCTGCCGGGAGAAGTACGACATTGTCTTCCTGGACCCGCCCTATCAGAGCGGTTTGTTGGAAAAATCCTTAAAATTGCTGACACAGTTTGACATTTTGCGGGAACATGGTATAATAGTTTGCGAAAGCGGGACGGAATGGACGGTTCCGCCCCTGGAGCCCCCCTACGAGGTGGGCCGGGAGTACCGGTATGGACAGATCAAGCTGAGCCTCTGCCGCCGGACCGGGAGCGTGGGAAGATGAGCACAGCTATCTATCCGGGAAGCTTTGACCCAGTGACGCTGGGGCACCTGAATATTATCAAGCGGGCGGCCGCCTGTTTCGACAAGGTGATTGTCTGCGTTATGGTAAACTCCAAAAAAACGGGGATGTTTTCCCCGGAGGAACGGGTGGAGCTTTTAAGAAAGTCCACCGCCCGGTTTCCCAATGTGGAGGTGGACTTTTCAGATGAGCTTCTGGCGGCCTACGCCAAGCGGCGCCGGGCCCATGTGGTGGTAAAGGGCCTGCGGGCTGTGTCTGACTTTGAGCAGGAGGTTCAGATGGCGGTGATCAACCGACACCTGAACCCCAAGTTGGAGACTATGTTCCTGGCGTCCAGCGAAAAGTATACCTATCTCAGCTCTACCATTGTCAAGGAGATGGCCCGATATGGGGCGAATCTGGCGGATTTTGTTCCAAGAGAGATTGTGGACGATGTAAACCAGCGTATGAGGGAAATGGAAAGAAAGGAAGTCTGACCTATGGCAAGCGGTGTGGAAGAACTTTTGGACATGCTCTTTGAAATGATCGACGAGGCGAAAAATGCCCCGCTGTCCAGCGACAAGTGCATCATTGAGCGGGACCGGGCCTTGGACCTAATCGACGATATCCGCAGCCAGTTCCCTATGGAGCTGACGGAGGCCCGGAAAATGATGGCCCGCCGGGCAGAGATGGAGGCGGACTCCAAACGCAAGGCGGATTCAATTGTCCGGTCTGCGGAGGACCGGGCCAAACAGATGCTGGCCTCTGACGCCATTGCGCTCCAGGCCAAGCAGAGAGCCAATGAGATGATTCGTCAGGCGGAGGAGCGCAGCCGCGCCCTGAAACGCTCCGCCAATGAGTACTGTGAGGATGCCCTGCGCCGTACGGAGGAGGCCGTGGCGGAAGCCTATGACGAAATTAAACAGTCCCGCGTGCGTTTCCGCGCTGCCGCTAACGCTACCACCGCTTCGGCGGCCTCCGCTGTTCAGAATGGAGGAAGGCCTATCTATGATGCGGATAAGGATACTTGACAGAAATAATATTTCTGTGGCTGCAAAGCCGGTTGTTTCGTCTGTTGAGGGCGGTCGCATGATGCCTATGGGTCATGCGGCCGCCCTTTTGCAGTACCCGGCCATTCAGGTATGATTGGTAAACAAAGCCATGCAAATTTCTGTATATCCTGGCAACTCCTGCGGATACTATTTTTGGCTTAACAATCTTGAGTTCCGGAATTGTATCATAATACCGCAGGAGGCATGAGAGAGATGAAAGCAACTGGAATCGTCAGGAGGATCGACGACCTTGGAAGAGTCGTGATCCCCAAAGAAATCCGCCGGACTATGCGTATCCGGGAGGGCGACCCCCTGGAAATATACACCGACAAGGACGGTGGAGTGATTTTTAAGAAGTATTCCCTGATGGGCGGGCTGGTAGACTTTGCCGGCCAGTTGTGCGAAACTTTGAACCGCACCACTGGTCAGGTGACGGTCATCACGGATCGGGACAGCTGTATCGCTGTGGCAGGTGTCCCCCGCAGAGAGCTGATGGACAAAGCGGTTTCTCCCCAGATGGAGCGGCTGATGGAGGGGCGGCAGGTTTATCAGTTCAAGCCGGGGGAGGAGACGGTACCCCTGTGCGCCGACAGCGACAAGTATTTCTTGTCTACTGCTGCGCCTATTCTGTCTGAGGGAGACGTGCTGGGCTGTGTCCTCTTTGTGGGCGGCAGCGAAAAGCTCACCAGCGGAGAGGTGGAGTACAAGCTGGTCCAGTCCATCGCCGGATTTCTGGGACGGCACATGGAAAGCTGATTTTTCAACAGGAAGCAGGGACGGTATGCCGTCCCTGTTTTTATTGTAAAAAAGAAAACCACGGGCTATGCCCGTGGTACCAAAAAGGCTATGCCTATGCGGAGAAAAATAAGAAGAAAGGTGTGTAAAAAAAGCAAAATGGTTGAGTAAAGGCGTGAATATAGACATTAGGACCTGAAGCGAAGAATCGAGTAGGGGAAAGTCTCGGAGAGACGAAAAGACTGCACCCCACCGCCGATCAAAATCGGCAGTAGGGCACAGATGCAGTAGGAATAAAATTCGGAAGCCTTTAGGCTTTGCCAGTAAAAGCCCCTTATAGGGGCAGTGCAAGCCACCCGTTATACGGGTGGTCTTGACTATATTTTCTTAACTTTTTGAGCTACAGATATTACAATATACTTGTGGCTCAGAAAGTAGGTGATAATTTGAGCCTACGTACAGGAAGGCCGAGATCAGAAGACATCGAACTCAAAGCCCGCTTTGACGCAGAGACGGACAGAAGAATTCAGGAATACTGCAAAAAACAAAACAAGACAAGGACAAAAGTTGTGCGGAAGGGGATTGATCTGATTTTAGCCAATGTTTGCTGCCGCTGACCGGAAGCCCGCACTGGTGCAGCAAGGTCTTTTAACTCCAGGGCGGTGTAAATCTCCGCAAGAACACGGTCAGGGGCGAGATTGATATCCGCCCTTTTTCCAGAAGAATTTGACACACGCTTTCTTTCCCCGTCCTTCCCGTTGCCGAAATCAAGTGTATTTTATTCTCCGAAAGCAAACGGCCTCTTTCTCCTGGGGGCCAGCCAGAACAGGGAATAGACAAACCGTCCTGGGGCATTGTGTCCGCCGGTGACAATCTCGTCGAAGTGGAGCAGCAGAGCGGGGGTATATTAAATCGAAGTTGCGCAGAGCGACCTGTGTTGAGCGAGAGGGCGGTTGCTGGGCTTGCTGGTCGATGCACCATCCTTCTATCTGTCGGCGTCCTCTGCCGCCTGACCGCTGTCGGTGGGCTGTACGGCCCGCTTGCCCCGTTTCTCCAGCGATTGCTGCACCCGCAACTGGGCCACGTCCTCACCCCAAAACGATAAAAAAATCAGGCCACACAAGGCCGTGTGGCCTTGTGTAACCTAATAATAATGGCTGCCCAGAGGAAATTTGTTCTGAAAATCTCTTGACAGCGATATGGGAGATGTGGTAACATGCCCCTTACAACAAAGGGGAGTAGTCGGCGCGCCTTTTGGGTGCGCGGCACCAGTCAACAAGCATGTGCGGTCCGTGAGGCCGCTCTGGCTGTGCCTGAAATGACCAGACCTGCGTTCCGACGACTCGGAGCGCAGGTCTTTTTTGATAGATGTCCCAAAATTGGGAAAAGATAAAGAAAAAAGGAGTGCAGGAAAATGGATTTTTCATTTCTTTGGCAGGGGATCATGTCCATCACTTGGCAGCAAATGGTCATGTATGTCATCGGCGGACTGCTCATCTACCTGGCCATTGAGAAGGGCTTTGAGCCCGCGCTGCTCATGCCCATGGGCTTCGGGGCCATCCTGGTCAACCTGCCCCTGTCCGGGGTCATCGACCAGTTCAGCGCCGGGGTGGGGGAGACCCACGGCATCATTCAATGGCTCTTTGAGGTGGGCATCGAGGCCAGCGAAGCCATGCCTCTCCTGCTGTTCATCGGCATTGGCGCCATGATCGACTTCGGCCCTCTGCTGGCCAACCCCAAGCTGTTCCTGTGCGGCGCGGCAGCCCAGGCGGGCATCTTCCTGACCATCATTATTGCCGTTCTGCTGGGCTTCGACCTGAAGGACGCCGCCTCTATCGGCATCATCGGCGCGGCGGACGGCCCCACCTCTCTGCTGGTGTCCCAGACGCTGAAGTCCAACTTTGTGGGGGCTATCGCCGTGGCGGCCTACTCCTATATGGCCCTGGTGCCCATCATCCAGCCCTTCGCCATCAAGCTGGTGACCACCAAAAGGGACCGGGCCATGAAAATGCCTTACAAGCCCCAGGGTGTCACCCGACGGATGCGGATTTTGTTCCCCATTGTAGTGACGGTGATCGCCGGGCTGGTGGCCCCCGCGTCGGTGGCGCTGGTGGGCTTCCTCATGTTCGGCAATCTGATCCGGGAGTGCGGCGTGCTGTCCACCCTGTCCAACACCGCCCAGAACGATCTGGCCAACCTCGTCACGCTGCTGCTGGGCATCACCATCTCCTTCTCCATGAAGGCGGACCAGTTCGTCCGGCCCGAGACCTTCATGATTATGGGCCTGGGCCTGGTGGCATTTGTGCTGGATTCCGTGGTGGGCGTGCTGTTCGTCAAGGCGCTGAACCTTTTCACACCTAGGAACAAAATCAACCCCATGGTGGGGGCGGCGGGCATCTCCGCCTTCCCTATGTCCTCCCGGGTCATCGAGAAGCTGGGACAGGAGGCCGACAGCCAGAACCATCTGCTGATGCACGCCATCGCCGCCAATGTGTCCGGGCAGATCGCCTCGGTGGTGGCGGGCGGTGTGGTGCTGCAATACTTTGCCAATCTGGGCTGACAGGAGGAGAACGCTATGAGTGAAAATTTGATTGGCGCCCTGGAGATGCTAGGGCAGGGGATGCTGGGCATCTTCGTGGTGCTGGGCATCATCGCCCTGCTGGTTGTGCTGATGGGGAAGCTGGGCGGCGGAAAGTAACCGGCGCGCGCAATGCGTAAGGCTAAATCACCTTACAGCCAGTCCGCCACCACATCGGCCAGTCCCGCAGGGCCGACCCGGTTGTCCACCAGGAGGGTGAGCAGCTCGTCGATGCGGGCGGCATTGGTGGTGATGGCTGAGATGGTGGTCTCGTCTCCAGCTTCCTCAGCAATTCGAACGCCATAGCTTTCAAAGAACAGACGAGAGGTTTCCTCCTGGTCAATCGTCAGAAAATAGTGGAAACAGCGATCCTTTCCAACTTGATCCCGGCATTGACGGGTGGCAATCTTTAGCTCCATGATGTAGTGGCCTCCTTCTTGTTTTTTAATTAACAGCCACATTATATAGTGTTTGTTCTTTTGGGGAAAGAGAAAGATATCGCAGAAAAATGTCTCAAACGACCTGTTTCGGCAAAGAGAGTGACGACTGCTGGAGGATGTGGTCGCAGGGAGAGAAATTATCAGGAAACATTCAAAAAATGACAAAATCCATCTGTAAAGGTAATTCCCATTACAGATGGATTTTCCATTTTGGAGGTTACAGCTTAAAATCCTCAGTGCTCAAATGGGCGGCGGAAAGCTTAGCCGGACGTGGCGGCACCCGCTTCAGCGGGTCATACAGAAAGGACCCGCAGTGGGAGCCGGCGGACATGACCCCCCGCTTGGAGCAGACCACCTGTCCGGGGTCTAATTCACGTCCCCGGGCACAGTAGGCACAGCGGGGCTCTATGGAGGTTTGAAACAGCTTGATGTCGGCTCACTCCTTACATGTAGAATAGCTGAAAAGCATTATACTACATTCCGCCGCCCTTTTCCACTGTTTTTTTGTACCACGTAAACGGTGAGCGCTAAAAATACCAGCCACATCCCCCAGGCGGCCGCGGCGGAGAGAGTGAGAGCCCGCTGAAAGTCCAGCTGAGCGATGGCCTCGGTCTGCTCCGCCAGGTAGACGGAGGCCGGGCTGCTCAGCGGGATGACGCGGAGTAGCGCCGCGGCCAGCAGGGCGGAGATGCCGCCATGAAGCAGCTTTCCCAGTACATAGGTCCCCATAGACAGCCCGCTGTCGCCCAGGAAGGCCAGCACCTGACAGTGGATGGACACCCCGGCCCAACCCAGCATGAAGGCCGCCATGGACAGCCGTCCTGACAGAGAGCCGCCGGTGAGGGAGGACACCCCCGAGGACACCTCCACCAGGCCGGTGAGCAGCCGCTCCGCCCAGGTCTGATCCATCCCCAGGGGGGCCAGCAGAGCGGACAGCAGCCGGGCGGCTCCCGCCAGAATCCCGGCATGGGCCAAGATCCGCAGAAACACGGCAAAAAACAGAATGAAAGCGCAGATATTCAAGGTAGACTGCAGTGCGCCTGTGATGGACTGCGTGAAGGCCTGCGGGAAGCTGGCGGTCTGGAATTGGGGCCCCTGCCGGCCCCGGCATTCGATTCCCTCGCCGGGCTTATAGAATCGGAACAGGAATCCGACGGCCAGAGAGGCCAGCAGGTGGGCCAGATAGAGGAGCAGTCCCGCCGCCCCGCTGCCGAAGATGCCCGCCCCCACCACGCCCAGGATGAAGGCGGGGCCGCTGTTATTGCAGAAGGCCAGCATCCGCTCCGCTTCGGTGCGGGAGCATTGGCCATTCTCATAGATCTGGATGGCGGTCTGGGCCCCCACCGGATATCCGCCCACAAAGCCCAGAGCCAGGGCGGCGGCGCAGTTTCCGTTGACCCGGAAAAGGGGAGCCATTACCGGCTCCAGCAGCCTGCCCAGATATCGGGACATGCCCAGCTTTACCACCAGGGAGGACAGGACAAAAAAGGGGAACAGGGAGGGCAGAATCACATTGCCGCACAGGGTAATCCCGTCCCGCATGGCGGACATGGCCTGCTCGGGCCACAGCACCAGGGCCAGGGTGGCCCAGAGCAGACCGGCGCCCAGCAAAATATCCCGATACTGGGCCTTGCCTACAATTTTCCCCATGACCGCGCCTCCCCAGAGAAATTCCTTTGCAAGGATATGCGGGGGAGAGGGAATTTTTGCCTGTCCAGGGCAATAAAAATCCACCGGCGTGGCCCTTTGACGTGGGAAAGGCCCGCCCCGTTTGGGTGGGCCTTCGTGCTCAGTCGGCGTAGGACTTGTCGGTCTCGATGAAAACGCCCCGTTCAGCGGTCCGGCCCACGTAGAAATTCAGGGCCTTACCCACGTCCCGCAGGCGGAAGAAGTTGTTTCTTTCGATCTTATAGGCGGTCAGGTCCACCTTGACGCCGTTTGCCTTGCAAAGGAAACATGATACCATCATGCTTTTTACCACAACCAATCCCGTTTTCCAATATGCTGGGTGCATAGTGTCGGGGGAAAATTTACAGGAAATGCCCATCCTCCGAAGAAAACAATTGCAGGCAATTGGATTATACAGTATAATAGGCGGGAACAAAAGGAGGCGGACGGCTATGGAACAGCATGAGATCACGCAGGTAGGGCCGCTGCTGGATGGGCAGGGAAATCTCCGGGAGCCGGGCTTTGCCAGAAGGCTGCTGCCCGTCTACGACCGGAATCAGATAAAGGTTTCCGGACTGCGGATCAAGGAGTGGGACTACTATCTGGTGATGAACGGCCAGTTTGCCCTGGCCCTGACCATTGCGGACAACGGCTATATGGGGATGGTTTCCATCTCTTTTCTGGATTTTTGGGAGAACAAGCAGATAACCAGAAGCCCCATGCGGCTGATGCCTATGGGAGGGACCGGACTGCCCCGGAGCTCTCTGGAGGGGGACAGCACCTCTTCCGGAAAAGGATATTCTCTTCTGTTTCGCCGGGGAGAGGACGGCAGGACCCTTCACGCCCACATGGACAATTTCCGGGGCAGGGAGAGCCTGGACGCCTGTGTGGAGCTCACCGGGGAGCCGGAGGAATCTATGGTCATCTGCACCCCCTTTGACAAGCCAGGACACTTCTATTTCAACCAGAAGATCAACTGCCTCCGGGCCAAGGGCAAGGTGACGGTGGGGGAGGAGGAGTATATGCTGGATCCCGCCGATTCCTTTGGCGTGCTGGACTGGGGAAGAGGGGTGTGGACCTACCACAACACCTGGTATTGGGCTTCCGCCTCCGGTCTGGCGGAGGGGGTGCCCTTCGGCTTCAACCTGGGCTATGGCTTTGGAGACACCTCCGCCGCCACCGAGAATATGCTGTTTTACAACGGCAAAGCTCACAAGCTGTCCAAGGTGCGGTTTAAAATTCCAGGCCGGCGACGGCGGCGCCGGTATATGGAGCAGTGGGAGTTCACCAGCGACGATGGCCGGTTTGAAATGCGCTTCGACCCCATTTTGGACCGTTCTGCCCACACCAGCGCGGTAGGATTGGTTAAGTCAGACCAGCACCAGATTTTTGGCAAATTCACCGGCCTGGCTCTGCTGGACGACGGCACGGAGATTTTTGTCAAGGACTTTCTGGGCTTTGCCGAGGAAGTGGAAAATAAATGGTAGCCTCCGGCCCGCCCCAGCTGCGGGTGGTGGACACTCCGAGGGGACCGCTTACCTACACCCTGACCCGGAAGCGGGTGAAAAACCTCAATCTGCGGGTGGGGGCGGGAAACGAGATCATGGTCTCGATCCCTCTGCGGTGCCCGGTCAGGCAGGCGGACGACTTCATCCGGGAGCGGAGCGGCTGGATTCTGGATGCCATCACCCGGCGGGAAAGTCGGCAAGTCGAGCCCCTGCCCCCGGTGTCCCGGGAGGAGTGCGCCCGGCTGCTGACAGAGGCGCTGGAGCGGGTCTACCCCCTGGTGGAGCCTCTGGGAGTTTCCTTCCCACCTTTGAAGTTGCGGGCCCTGAAAAGCCAGTGGGGCAACTGCCACTGGGCTCAGGGGTACATCACCCTGAACACCGCTCTGGCCCGGTGCCCGGAGGAACTGAGGGACTACGTGGCCCTCCACGAGCTGGTGCATTTCCTCCACCACGACCACGGCCCCGGGTTTTACGCCCGGATGGACGTCCTTATGCCTGACTGGCGGAACCGGCGGAGAACATTGAAGCGCTACAGCGGCGCGCTGGAGCGGGAATGAATCGGAAAGGTGTGAAGCGTTATGGCATACCGCCCCCTGGCGGACGAGATACGGCCTCAGTCCTTGGATGAGGTGGTGGGCCAGGGCCATATTTTGGGCAAGAACGGCCTGCTTCGGCGGATCGTGGAGGGGGGGAACGTCCCCAACCTGATCTTCTACGGCCCCTCGGGGACGGGCAAGACCACCGTGGCCAACATCATCGCCCAGAGGACCAACCGGCCCCTCCACCGGCTCAACGCCACCACCGCCTCCATCTCCGACATCAAGGACATCATGGCGGACATCGGCACCCTGCTGGCCCCGGAGGGCGTCCTGCTCTATCTGGACGAGATCCAGTATTTTAATAAGAAGCAGCAGCAGTCCCTCCTGGAGTTTATGGAGGACGGGCGGATCACCCTCATCGCCTCCACTACGGAAAATCCCTTCTTCGCCGTCTTTGGGGCGGTGCTGTCCCGGGCCAGCGTGTTCGAGTTCAAGCAGATCACCGCCCAGGACGTACTCCCCGCCATCGACCGGGGGGTTGCTATCATGGGACAGCGGCTGGGGGCGGAGGTCCAGTGCGAGGAGGGGGTCCGGGAGCACATCGCCTCCGCCTGCGGAGGGGATGTGCGCAAGGCCATGAACGCCATCGAGCTGCTTCTCACCGCCGCCAGGCGGGAGCAAGGAAAACTCCTTGTCACCCTGGAGGACGCCAGGACCGCCGCCCAGAAGTCGGCCATGCGCTACGACCGGGAGGGGGACGCCCACTTTGACATCGCCTCCGCCCTGATGAAATCCCTTCGGGGCTCTGACCCGGACGCCGCTCTCCACTATCTGGCCCGGCTGCTGGAGGCGGGGGACCTGATTACCGCCATCCGGCGCATCCTGTGCTCCGCCAGCGAGGACATCGGTCTGGCCTATCCTATGGCCGTGCCTATCGTCAAGGCCTGCGTGGACAACGCCCTTCAGCTGGGTCTGCCCGAGGCCAAGCTGCCCCTGGCCGAGGCGGTGATTTTACTGGCCACCGCCCCCAAGTCCAACACCGCCTGCATGGCCATCGACGCCGCTCTGGCCGACGTTCGGGCGGGGCGCACCGGGGGAATCCCCCGGGAGCTGCAAAATGTTCACGCCGACTCCGCCGGTCAGGAGCGGGCACAGGGGTACAAGTACCCCCATAGCTTCCCCCGGCACTGGGTGGCCCAGCAATACCTGCCCAACGAGCTGGTGGGGACCTGTTACTATCAATACGGAGACAACAAGACTGAACAGGCCGCCAAGCGGTATTGGGAAGAGATCAAGGGGGAATAAGCTGTCTGTCCGACAGATAAAAGAGTACCGGCGCAGCCATAGGGCTGCGCCGGTTTCAGCTTGTCGAAAAATGGCCTGTCTGGCTTCATAACCAGACAGGCCGCAAAGTTAATGAGGGATAAAATGTA
>JBCLQX010000035.1:0-27074 GCA_041223805.1 Oscillospiraceae bacterium 44-34
CCGAGGTATTTCTCGGCCTCGGAGAGCATCGCCGCGAATGTTTCATCGTCCAGATATTCCCCCGGCACTTCGTAGCCTTCCGGCGGGCTGGTGTATTTTCCCACATAGGACGAGCCGGGAAAGAGGTCGGGGCGGTTCCCCAGCGTAGCCATGTAGAGGGAATACCGGGAAACCTTGTCCTCCCCCATGATGTAGATAGGGAGATGGGAAAGGTTGAAGTTATCCAGCGTCACATAGCAGATGAAGTAATCGTAATACACCCGGTAGCTGTCGGTGTGGGTGTTGCCGTCCTCATCCGTCCATGTATCCGTTTCGATGTAGTACCGCCGCTCCTTTACCACGTTCTCTGTCAGCGTGTACTGGCGGTCAAAGAGCATCTGCAGCGTAGGCTGGACATCCGCCAGCGTCCACTCGCCCTCATGCCATGCGCTCAATAAGGAAATCAGCACATAGGGGTCATGTTCGATAGCGTCCAAATCAAAATGGTACTCGTCATAGTCGTGTGTGCTTTCGTAGGTATCAAGATAATTCTGGAGCTCCGCCTCCAGCGAACAATAAGCGGCCTCGGCCCCCAGCATATCTCCGTCCTGGGCGGGGTAGGTGGTGGCCCCAACCGCGCCTGCGGCGGCGTTCCCCAAAGAGATAAGGGAGGACGCGCAGGACTGGAGGGATAAAACGAGCACCACGCAGGCCAGCGCGATAAGCGCCCCCACGGGATGCCGTTTCACGAAAGCCACGGCCCGCTCCGCCAGCTTTTCCGTGGCGGCGGCGGTTTTCCCGGCGGCCTTGGCCCCTTGTTTGGCGGTCTGCTTTGCCGCCTGCCGCGCTTGTTTGGCGTATTGCTTTTTCAGCTTTTGCTTGTGCCAGTAGCGGGTAACTGCATTTTTGGCAAGCTCCGGGTTCTCCTGCGCGGCCATGCGGAACTGGTAGTCCGCCCGGGCCTTGATGTACTGCGCCTCGGCCTTATGGACGGCCCGGGCCGGGTGCTCCCGGATACGCTTTTTTACGGTATGCACCGCCGCCCGGCCCACGGCCTCGCCCATAAGCTCGGAGCGGTGGGCCCCCTCGGTTCCCACGTTTTCATGCTCCACCTCGTAGATTTTGCCATGCACAAAGCCGTGTGCGCTCCACCCGGCGGCCCCCAGCACCCGGCGCACCGGGCCCCGGGGTTTAGGGGGCTTTTTGCCCTCCAGCTTCTTCCGGGCCCGGTTCAGCTTATCCTCCCGCGTCTCCATGCGGAGCTTGGATTTGCTGATTTTCTCTTGTTCGCTTTCCATGCGGAATTTCGATTTTTTGGTTTTGGGCCCCTTGGGGGACTTTGGGACATTTTGTCCCGAAGTGCCCTTGTCCCCGGCGGGCCCGGCGTTATTCGTTCCTCTGGTCATTGGCTATGTCCTCCGGGCGGGTGGTGAGCAGGTTGTAAATCTCACCCTTGGGGAAACGGTCAACAAAGGGGATAGTCACATTCCCATAGAACAGCAGGCCCTCGCCGGAATTGCTGTGGGTGATATAGGAAAGCTGGTGCTCGGAAATGCCGAGCTGTTTTGCGATAATCGCCCGGTCGCTCTGGGCCTGGGAGAGCAGAACGAGAAAATCGGTGTTATCCAGTATGTTCTCGATTTCCCGGCTGGCCAAAAGGTCTTTCACGTTCTGCGTGAGGGCCGATGGCACACAGCCCTTTTTGCGGAGCATCTTCCACACCGCCACGAAATAGCTGGCGGTCAGCGGGTCGCGCAGGAGGATGTGGAACTCGTCAAAGTAGCACCAGGTCGCCGCCCCGTTCTGGTAGTTGGTATGCACCGCCGAGGTGACAAACTCGTTGGTGACGTGCATCGCAATCTTGCGGAGGTTCTCCCCCAGCCCTTTCAGCACGATGCACACCACCCGGGAGCTCAAGTCCACGTTGGTCGGGTGGTTGAACAGATTGAGGGAGCCCGTACAGTAGAGCTCAAGGGCCGTTGCCACGCGCTTTGCCTCCGGCTCCGGCTGTTTCAAGAGCTCCTCGTACAAGTCCTGGAGCAGGGGCATTTTTGCGCCCTCCAGCCCCAGCGCAAGCTCCCGGTACACCAGCCGCACACAGCGGTCAATCACGGTCTTTTCGATAGGTTGCAGGCCGTCCTTGCCGCCCACCACCAGCTCACAGAGGGAAAGCAGAAAATCCGCTTTCATGGAAAGGGGGCTGTCCTCGTCATTCAAACCGATTTCAATATCCATCGGGTTGATGTGGTGGGGGCTGTCCGGGGCAATCTCAATGACCTGCCCGCCCAGCCGCCGTACCAGCGGGGAATATTCCCCCATCGGGTCAACGATAACGATGCGGTCTTGGGTAGCCAGAAAGACGTTTATCAATTCCCGCTTGGCGGCAAAGCTCTTGCCGGAGCCCGTGGAGCCGAGGTACATCCCATTGGCGGATTTCAGCTTTTTCCGGTCAGCCATGATGACATTGTGGGAAAGCGCGTTCATGCCGTAGTAGAGGGCCTGCCCGCCCATGCGGAGCTCCCTCGTCATAAAGGGAATGAAAATCGCCGTGGAGCTGGTGGTCATGCCCCGCTGTATCTGCACCTCGTTATAGCCGAGGGCCAGCGAGGACATAAAGCCCTGCTCCTGCTGCCAGTCCAGCCGCTTTAAGGCGCAGTTGTATTTCTGCGCGATGCCGGAGACGGTGAACACGTCATTTTCCAGCCGCTGGCGGGTGGGGGCGAGGTTGATGACGGTGAACGTCAAAAGGAACATCCGCTCATTTCTTGACTGCAAATCCCCCAAAAGCTCCGCCGCGTCCTTGGAAAAGGTGATAAGGTCGGGGGGAAGTATATCCATGTCGTACCCGGCGCGGACGGCCTTTTTCTGCTCCTCCACTTTCATCTTGTCAATGTCCGAGATTTTCCCCTTGATGGTCTTTATCGCCTTGAGCTGGTCAACGGTCTGGATGTGCATGGTGACGGTGAGCTCCGCGTCCAGTTCCAGAACCTCCCGCAAAAGGCGGTCAGAGAGCTCGGACGCCAAAATCTGAAGATAGGACGCCGCGCCCCAAAAGCCGCCCACCCGGAAGAACCGGGAGCCCCTAAAGTCAAAGCCGCCGCTGGGGGTGATGAAGTCCTTTGTCCCCATCCCCGTTCTGGAAATATCCGCCCACGAAAAGCGGAACGGCTCCCGCCGTCCGGGGTGCATCTGCCCGTGTAAGAGGGCCAGCCGCTCCCGCCCGTCCAGCGGGGACGAGGGCACGCCCAGCCGGTGGAGGTTGCCCATCACGTCCGCCTCCACCCGGTCAAGCCGGGGCCGGGCGGCGGCGATGCCCTCGGCGGGCACGCCAAAGGTGATATATTTGGAGCGTTCAATCCCGTTGTTGGAGCGGGCAATCTGGCGTTTCAGCATCCCCACGAACTCGCCCCGGATGCTGTCAAAATCGTCCGCCTGGGCGGGGATGTTCACATGGTAGCGGCTGGTGGAGTGGGAGCGGCGGTTGATAAAGGAGAGCTGGACGGGGAGCGCGCTGTCAAAGTAGTTGAGGAACGAGCTCCACCCGCTGAATATTGCGGACTGATCCTCGGTGGATGCCACGGAGTAGTTGATGTCCTCATATTCCACGGTCTTTGTGTAGAGCCCGCCGGGGAGCTGGCACACGCCGTCCGGGTGCATCGCCACATAGGGGATGGACTGCTGGGCGGATAAGGCCGCCTTATTCTTTCTTTTGCTTTTTCGGTTTTCCATTCACTGCCTCCTTTCCCGCCTGCCCGGTAAAGGGCGCGTAGATATTCCTGGTCTTGTAGGGCCTCACGCCGGGCCGCAGGTACTTGGCCCGGATGATGTTCTTTACCACCTTTTCCAGCGGCAGGCCGTCTTTCTCGTACATTGCCAGCAGAAACGCCGGGAGCATGATGCCCAGCATCAAAAAAAGCGCCACCGTGTTCCCAAACGAGCTCCGGGCCAGCAGGTAGGAGGGGACTCCCACAAGGGCCGCGCCGCCGAAACACACAAGCTGGCGTTTTGTCAGATTGAAAGCGATTTTGGTCTTGATTTTCGATAGGTCGTTAGGTACGTTCACATAGGGCATTTTTAGCCTCCTTTCCTTTGGGACAAAATGTCCCGAAGTCCCTCGGTGGGCTCCACCTCATTCCCCCACACGTCCCAGCCGGGGGCCGTCTGGCGGGCGAACAGCTCCACCCGGGGCACGTCCCCCATAAGGGCCACGATTTTTTCACGGGCCTCGTCCGGCTTTTTGCTGTGGCCCTCGATAGGGGAGATGATGAACTGGTGGACGTTGGGGGCCTTGCGCCGGGGATGCCCACGGGTCGCCAGCAGGCACACCTCCGCGTTGGCCCGCGTCCAAAAGCCCAGCCCATAAAACCAGCTATCGGCTTTCTTGTTCTTTTTCAGCCAGACAAAGCCCACGGACTTATACTGAAAGCCCCACGCCTTGATGAGCCGCAGGGCCTCCGGGAGCTGGGGGAACGTGGCCCACAGAAAAAGAACGCTGTCCGGGGCCGCCAATTCCGCCACGGGCAACGCGCATAATTCCTCAATCCCCATTGTGGGGTAGTGCCGCTCCGCCGCACCTTGCAGGCCCTTTTGGGCGTACCGCCACGGCGGGTCGGCGTATATCACGTTATATTTACCGATAGTCACACCCCCTTTCCGCCAGCGGCCACAGCCGCCCGCGCCTGGGTGATGCGCTCCGTGGCCGGGCCGTAAAAGGCCGGGGCCGTCTCAAAACAGATAAATTCCCGGCCCGTGTTCAGCGCGGCGATGGCCGTTGTGCCGGAGCCCGCGCAGATGTCCGCCACCACCTCGCCGGGGGCGGTGTAGGTCTTTATCAGATACTCGCACAGCTCCACGGGCTTCTGCGTGGGGTGGACGGTATGGGCCACGGTCTGGAACGAAAGCAGGTTCCCCGGGAACCGCCGCCCGTCCTCCGAGCCGCTGCCGGAGCGGACGAACTTCCCATAGTTGGGGCTCTGGTCGCGGTGGGACGCGATTTTCTTATAGGGCTTGCCCTGCTCAAACTGCGGGTTGTAGAGGGGGAGCCTTTGATAGAACACCAAAATATTCTCCGTCTTTTTCAGCGGGGCGCGGCGGGCGTTGAGAAATCCCGTACAGCGGCTCTTATACCACACCCATTCATAGCGGAGCATGGAGAGGTTGGACGCGCCGAGGATTTTGTCATAGGGGCACTGTGCGAAGAACAGCACCGCCCCGGAGGGCTTGACGGCCCAGCGCACCGCCTCCCACAGCTCCGGGAGGGGCAAAGGCACATCCCAATAGTTGCGGGTCGTGCCGTAGGGCGGGTCGGTCAAAAGCATATCAACCGAGTGCTCCGGGAGGGAGCGCAGGCCCGCGATGCCGTCCATCAGAAACAGACCGGGGGGCTCCAGCACCGGGCCCTCCGGGGACTTTGGGACATTTTGTCCCAAGGCCAAGCTATCTGCCATCCCGTCCCTCCTTTCCCTTTGCCGGGGCGGAGCGGGCGGCATTTTTCTGCGCGGCCTCCTTTCCCGCCTTATCCATCTGCTCCCGGATGGGCGCGGGGCGCACCGCCTCGGCCCGGGCGATAAGTTTCTCAACCGCCGAATGGTACGCCTCCACCCCCGCCGCGTTCAGCCGCTCCTGGGTGGCCCGGTCATTGATACGCACCGTGGCCCGGTAGCCCGTCCTGCTGGTGGGGTCGGGTTTTGAGGGCGCACCTAAGAAAATGCCGTTCTGCCCGTTCACCACCTTGAAATCGTCCACCACCACGCCGCCGAAGTTGACGCTGGCAAAGCCAATCAGCTTGCCCTGGGGCTCAATGGGCCGCACCGACACCTCGATGGGGATGACAGCCTCCTGCAGAACAGCGTCCGTCCGCATCTTTACCGCTTCGTCAATGGTAACGCCCTTGACCTCGGCCAGCTCCGCGATGGGAGACTCGAACAGCCAGCGGCGCTCCTCGGCGGCAATCTGCTCCGGGGTAAGTAATACGTCGTTGCTCAAATCTTCTTCCTCCTTTCCGGGCCGGGGGATGACCGCCCCGCCCTCATAGTCATAGCCTGCCGCGTGTATCGCGGACAGTATTTCCGCTGATACCGCCCCATGCAGTTGCAGGTCGGTTTCAGCCATGAACGCCAGCATATCCCGCTGGTCAAATTCCTCCGGGAGCTTTCCGCCCCATGCCCGGCGCATCTCACCCTCCGGGTCCAGCTTGTACCGTCTCGGCATATCCGGCCTCCTTTCCCGGACTTTGGGACAAAATGTCCCGAAGTGCCGCTAAATCAGTGGGCCCCGAAGATGCTCCGGGCAATCGTCCCGGTCTTGAACAGCATGAAACAAAGGAGCACCGTATAGCCCACGGTTCCCCATATCGTGCCGATGGGGTCGCCCCCGGCGGCGATGCCCTGCACCAGCACCGCATAGATGCCGACACAGACTAAAATCAGCATCCCTTGAAAGCCCACGGCAAAAAGGGATTTTAAGTAGTTCTGGCCCATGCCGCCCACCTCCCGGTTGGAGAGGGTCGCCACGGGGATGGGCGCAAGGCTGGTCAGCAGATATATTTCTATCATTCTTCCGTACACCAGCACGAAAATGATGATGCCCAGCGCCTGCATGGTGAGCCCGATGACGGAGGACTGGAGCCACAGCCCTAAAAGCGGCCCCAAATCCATCCCCTCCAGCGTGGTCTGGAGGTTGCTTAACATATCCGGGGAAACCGCCGTGGAGCCCTGTATCAGCCCGGCAGAACGGGATATCACGCTCTGCGACACGTCAAAGACGGCCATCACGATATTGAACGTGTTGGAAAGTATCAGCACCGCACACGCGGTCTTGAACATCCATTTGTAGAGGTTCGCCACGTCTACTTCGTGCATATTGTTTTTTTCAAGGAGCATCTGTATCAGCTCATAGGTGGCAACAAAGGTCAGCACCAGCCCGGCGATGGGTAAAATCACCGTCTCGGAAAGCTGGCGGATAAGGGAGAAAACCCCGGCGTTCCATGCCGCCGGGGTCGTCCCTACCTGCACCGCAATCTCTCCGACCTGGGCATTGACGGTATCAAAGAGCCCCTCAAGGTTCCCCATGATGCCGCCAATCAAAAGCTCCTTGAGCCAGTCTGTGAGCCAGTCGGTGAGAAAGTCCATAAGCCGCCGCCCTTAAAACAGGCCCGACAGCAGCGGGATGAGGGTCGTGCCGATGACGATGATGCCGCCCCCGGCCATGAGCTGTTTCATGCCCTGGCTTTTGGAGCCGGGGTTGTCCGAGCCGTAGCCCTCCAGCAGATTGACAACGCCCCAAACGCCGAGGCCCGCGCCCAGCGCGATAACAAGGGTCTGCAAAGTGGTGATAGCGGATGCGAAAAATGCCATATAGTCCTCCATTTCTCCGGGATTTTCCCGGGCACAAGAAAAGCCGCCCGGTATAGGCGGCAGGTGACACTTCGGGACAAAATGTCCCAAAGCTATACAAAAGCGTCCGGGTCGTCCAAATCGTCATAGTTGAGGATGTCCTCGTCCTCGTCTATGGGCGTTCCGTCCGGCACGTCCGCCTCGTACACGGTGTACTGCTCGTTGGGATTGAGCGTTTTCATGCGGCGGCAGATAAGCCGCTCCAGCGAAAAGGCGTTTTTCTTCTTGTCCGCCTCCGCCGTGTATCGGTAGTTGGGGTGCTGTTTCAAATCGTACTTTTTGGAATAGAACGGCGGCAGGCCCCGCAGTTGCAGGATGCACCTGTCGCCGGGCATGGTGGCAAGCTCGGCGGGGGTCATAAGCTCCCGGCCCAGCCGCTGGGTGTTCTGGTTGTAGCTTTCGGACTGCCCTCGGGAGCGGCCCTCGGTCTGCATGGAGATGGTGGCCTTGCCCAGCCAGTTTTCCGATATTTCCTTGATGGTGCTGGCCTCCCGGCCCCCAAGGAACACCACGCTGTCCATGTTGCCTAAAATGGTTTCCGCGTTTTTATCGTAGATGGCTTTACATTGGGCCAACTGCTGGTAGAACAGCGTCAGGCTCACCTCCCGGGAGCGGATGACCGCCACCAGCTTTTCGAGGTTGGGCACTTGCCCGGTGTTGGCGGCCTCGTCCCACAACACCCGCACATGATGGGGCAGGCGGCCCCCGTGTACGTTGTCCGCCCTTTCGCACAAGAGATTGAACATCTGCGAAAACGCCAGAGCTACAATAAAATTGTAGGTGGTGTCGGTATCGCTGATGATGAAGAACGCCGCCGTCCGTCTGTCCCCCAGCTTGTCAAGCTCCATCTCGTCATAGCTCATAATCTCCCGGAGTTGCGGGATGTCAAAGGGGGCCAGCCGCGCACCGCATGAAATCAGTATGGAGCGGGCAGTCTTGCCGCTGGCCAGCTTGTACTTTTTGTACTGCTTGACCGCGAAACAGTCCGGCTTGCGCTTTTCCAGCCCGGCGAACATATAGTCCACCGCGTTCATGAAATCGTCATCGTCCTCCTTGACCTCCATGCCGGAAATCATGTCTACCAGCGTGTTCATGTTCTTGTCCTCGTCCGGGCCCTCGAAGATGATATAGGCGATAAGGGCGCAGTATAAAAGCGTTTCTGATTTCGTCCAGAACGGGTCGCCCTCCTTGCCCTCGCCTTTGGTGTTGGCGATTAAGGTATTGACGAATTTCAAAATATCGGCCTCGTTGCGGATATACGCTAACGGGTTGTAGTGCATGGAGCGGGAAAAATCAATGCTGTTAAAAACCTTGATTTTATATCCCTTTTTCCGTTGCAGGAAAAAGCCCGCCTGCTCCAGCACCCCGCCTTTTGGGTCTACCACCACATAGGAGGAATGGGCCTGGAGTAATTGCGGGGTAAGCCAGAACCGGGTCTTGCCGGAGCCGGAGGAACCGACAACACAGCAATTCAGGTTCCGGGCGTTGGCGGGGACGGCGGGCCGGGTGTTGGTGGTGAGAAATTCCGTCCCGGTCAGAATGATGTTGTTCTCAAACCTGGGGTCGGTGAACGGCTTGATGTCTTTTTCCGTTCCCCAGCGGGCCGAACCATATTCTTCATCCCGGCGGTATTTTTGGGCTTTCTTGCTTTTCTGGTAGATAATCAGCCGGATCGCCACGGCCCCCGCGATGCCAGTGAGCCAGTCAAAAGGATTGAGCCCCGGCGCGAAGTCGGCAAAGGCCGGGCCGAGGGCCGCCACCATCCCCACCAGCTTGTGGGCCAAATCCGCCCCCGCCGCCAGACGGTAGGCCGTCCCCACTTTCAGGCAGGCCCACGCGATGAACAGATAGGGGAGGTTCGGCAAAAGGTACTTTTTCAGCTTATCTGTCCTCATGGGCGGCCTCCTTTACGCGGTCTTTCTTTTGGGGCGCGGGCTGGCGCAGTATCTCGGCGGCGGCCCGTCTGAGCTGTTCCCGGATGGGTACGCGGTCAGTCTTTGCCTTATCCAGCACCCGGCGGGAATACTCCCCAAAACAAGCTGTGATTGCATCCGCCTGCCCGGACTTGAAGAACAGCAGATATTTGTCCGGCCCGGCCTTGTAAAAGGCATAATCCACGTTCCACTTCCGGGCCACCCGGTCAAATTCTTTTGGGGCCCCGGTGAGCTCGATACTGTTCGTGGCCGCGCCGTGGGCCATGAGCTTTTTCACGGACTGCCTGCCGTGGGGCGTCTGGTGGGCCCGGTGCTCCTTTTGTATCTTCCGGCCAGCCGCCCGGAGCGCATAGGCCAGCACCCGGGCCGAAAGTTTTCCCGTTCTGATAGAAAGTGCTATCGTGCGCCGGGAAACATCCTCGTCAATCAATCAAAACCGCCTCCTTTCATGGGGGATAGGCCCTCCGGCCTTTGGGACAAAATGTCTCGAAGTCAACGCCCCTCCCGGCCCGGCTCCGGGCGGGCCCGGTCAGCCGCCGGGGGAAAGCGGTCAATCACTTCCTTGTAGGCGGCCATCTGCTCCCGGATATTGAGCTGGGGGTAGGAAAAAACCTTGTGTTCCTTGGGAATGTCCTCTATCCCGTGGTAAATCTCTTTAAGGTTTTCAGTCTGGACGATATAGCCGCCCGGGGAAAAGTGGCCGTTTTCGTTGGTGGATACGTCCCGCCCGTATTCCTCATAGTCAATGTAGTCTTTCAGCTCGGCGGGTATCGGCAAGTCCTCCGCATAGTAGCGGCCCAAATCGTCCTCGCTTTCAATCTCCGGGTAAAGTTCAAAGCAGTCCAGATTTTCCGCAAGGTTGATAACGTCCGTCAAGCTGGAGGTATGCGTCCCCATGCTGAGGGCCGCGCCGAATTTCACAAAATCGTCCGGGGCCATTCCCGAGAGCAGGCAGGCCAGATGGTTCAGCTCGTCCAGACTTTCATATTCCCCGAGACAGCCCGAAAGCTCCGGCAGGATGCCGCCGAAGTCATAGTTGGTGATGAAAATTGTCTCGTACCGTATGCCGTCCACGCCGATTTCCTTTAGGAGCGCCTCCACCGCCTGGGGGCTGGTGGGGAACGCAAGCGGCTCCCCGGCCAGCACACCCTCGGTATATTTCTCCAGATTGGTGACTTGCGCCTCGAACAGCGCGGCCATGTCAGCGGCGGCCCTGCCCCTTGACGGTCAAAATGCCCTCAAGGGTGGTGGCGGTGATGCCCAGCCGCTGGGCCACGGCGATGTCGTTCTTCATGGACTCGGTGACGGTATGACCGCACACCACCAGCACCCGGGAACGCCGGAGCAGGTCGCGGCCAATGTCGATGCTGCTCTTGTGCTCCTCGGGAACCGCGTCATTGAGGAAAAGGGGCAGGAACAGAGCCGGACAGATGGGGGCAAAGCCCGCATCGTAAACCGCCCGGCAGTACTGCGCGGCAAGCTCCGCGTTTTCCGTGTCGCCGCCATACCATGCGGCGGTGATGTAAGCAAGGGGTCGTTTCATAGTCGTTTACCTCCGATATTTTAATAATTGTCGTTCAACCCAATCCCCCCGCCCTTTCCCATTCATGGGAAAGGGGGCGGCTCTGGAGGATATATCCCCCGCCGCGCCGGGAGGGGTGGCACAGCCGGGGCGGGCCGTCAAGGGCAGGCCGCCGCAGGCGGCGGGCGTTCCGCCCCTTGACCGCCCACTCCCGGCTGTGCTCAGTAGCAGGCGGCGACGGGGGATATACCACCAGAGCCTCGTCGTCGCAAAGTCCGTTTAGCTCCGTTTCCGCCTGCGGCGAAAACTACGCACACTTCCTTGCTCCTCCTCTCCCCACGCAACCCGATGCGCTGGGCTTGCGTGGGGGCCCCATAAAGAACGCCATGAAAGGCGCGGGGGAGGGGCGCGGGAAAAAGAAAAACCTCGGGACAAAATGTCTCAAGGCTTACTTTTCCCGGTCGGTCTTTTTCTCCGGGGCGGTGCGCTCCGGGGGCTGTTTCTCTTTCCATTCGGCCAGCAGGGACATAATCTGGTCTTTCATTTCCCGGGGCGTGGCGTCCTTGCCGAAATACTTGTTCAGTTCAGCGGCGGAAATAATCACTTTGTCTACCTCCTTTTTTTCACGGCTCAAAATGCCGTCAATGACATCGCCGTTCAGTTTCCCGTCCTTATCCAGCTTGCGGAGCTCCTGGGCCTGGGAGAGCGAGGGGGATGCCTGCTCGCCCTCAATGGAAACGGCGATAAACCTCTGGTTTTTGGGCTTGATGAACGAGATTTCCACAGCGGGGGTGAAAGACAGCTTTTTCTCGTTCACCATAGACTGGAGCTCCGGCACAAGCTCGGTCAGCCGGATATACCGCTGTACCTGCTTGTAATTCATGCCGTTTCGTTCCCCCACGATTTCCGTGGAGCGTTTTCCAACGTCCCCGGCGGCCACGCCCTCCATCTTCGTCCCTTGATGGCTGATGGCCTCCACCTGCATCTTCAGCGACTGCGCTTTTTCCATCGGCAAAATCTTTTCCCGGTGGCGCAGGTTGTCGTCTGTCATAGCGAGGATGGCCTCGTCATCCGTCATGTTGCGGACGATACAGGGCATATTTGCAAACCCGGCCAGCTCACTGGCCCGCTGGCGTCGGTGGCCCGCGATGATTTCATAGCCCCCGCCCTCGCGGGGACGCACCAGCGCGGGCTGGTGTACGCCGTTGTCCTTGACGGACTCCACAAGCCCTTTCATTTCCGCATCGTCCCGCACCCCAAAGGGATGGTCTTTGAACGGGAACAGCTCCGAGAGGTTGAGGTAAACAATCTCTTCCTTTTCGGCGCGGGTCGCGTCACGGGGCTGGGGCGGCACTTCCGGCGCAGGCGGGGGAGCGGCGGGAGCCTCTTCCTTGCCCTTTACCGTGGCGGCCTTTCCGCCCTTGCCTTGGGACATTTTGTCTCGAGGTTGGGCCGGGGGCTTGTCCGTGGCCGCCTTATCAGCCTTGGCCGGGCGGCCACGGCGGGCCCCCGTCCCTCCCGGTTCGCCGGGCCCCGCTTTTTCTTCCTTGGGCTTGCGGCCCCGCCTGCCCTTGGACTTATCCGGCTCGGGAGCTTTTTCTTTGGCGGCCTTGTCCTTTTTGGCGGGCCCCTTTTCCCCGACGGACTTTTCCTCCGGGGCCGGGGTGGGCGGCTGTTCCGGTTCGGGCGGCTCGTTCTTTTCCACCTCCGCACGTTCCGCCGCCCGCCGCTCCGCCATCAGCTTTTCAATCTGGTCAGCGGAGACATTCACCGCGCCGGGGGCCCCAGCCGGGGCATCCTGCGCGGGTGGTTCCCCGGCGGCCTGCTCGGGGGCTTTCTCCGGGGCCGGGGGCTCCGGCGTGGGAGCCTCAGCCGGGCCCGTATCGAACAGGCTGGGCTGGGGATTTTCCTCCGGGCTCGTGTTCAGCTTTTCGTCTGCCATTCGTTACCTCCTTTTTATTTTCGTGAATGTTGCACAAATTTTGTGTTAAAAGTTTGTTACTATTTTTTCGCCTCCCTCCCGGCTATCCACGCAAAAAAGCCGCCCGTTTTTTCTTCCCGGACGGCTTTCTGCGTAATGTGATAGCTCTAATTTTATTTTTTGTGGTTGCAGGCTCCGAAAAGCCTTGATATTACAGTGTTCCTAATAGGAGCCATTCATAGGGAGTGTAGCCACACTCCCGGAAAACGGCCCGCCCCGGCCCCTGCCGGGCCGTGTCCGTTTTCGCTTGTTGGGATAATCCCAAACCCTTATGCAGAACGGAGGTGACGCATGGCGAACAGGAAGCGGAAGATCGTGCTGCGTGTCCCGGTGACGGCGGAGGAACAGGCGTTGATACAGCAGAAAATGGCCTTGCTCCATACGGCCAATTTTTCCGCCTATGCCCGGAAGATGCTGATTGACGGCTATATCGTCAACGTGGACACCAGCGACATCCGGGCGCAGACGGCGGAGATACAGAAGATCGGCGTCAATGTCAATCAGATCGCCCGCAGGGTGAACAGCACCGGCACAGTGTACGCGCAGGACATGGAGGACATCAAGGGGGCACTGGCGGAGATATGGCAGTTACAAAGATACATCCTATCAAGTCAACGCTGAAAAAGGCTCTTGACTACATCGAAAACCCGGAGAAAACCGAGAACAAAATGCTGGTGTCCTCCTTTGGCTGTTCCTATGAAACGGCGGATATAGAGTTTGAAATGCTGCTGGCCCAGGCGATGCAGAAAGGGAACAATCTGGCCCATCACCTGATACAGTCCTTTGCCCCCGGCGAGGCCACGCCGGAGCAGGCCCATGAGATCGGGCGGCGGCTGGCCGACGAGGTTTTGCAGGGCAAATATCCCTATGTGCTGACAACGCACATCGACAAGGGCCACGTCCATAATCACATCATTTTCTGCGCCGTGGATATGGTGAACTGCCGGAAGTATGTTTCCAATAAGCAAAGCTATTCTTTCATCCGGCGCACCAGCGACCGGCTGTGCCGGGAGCAGGGCCTATCCGTGGTGAAGCCGGGCCGGGACAGAGGCCAGTCCTATGCCGAGTGGGACGCCCAGCGGCGGGGCCGGAGCTGGAAAGCAAAGCTGAAAATCGCCATCGACGCCGCTATCCCCCAGGCAAAGGATTTTGACGATTTTCTGCGGATCATGGAGAAGCAGGGCTATGAGATCAAGCGGGGGAAATTCGTGTCGTTCCGCGCCCCCGGCCAGGAGCGGTTTACCAGGTGCAAGACGCTGGGCGAAGCCTACACCGAGGAAGCCATCACCGAGCGCATCCAGGGCCGCTTCATCGCTGCCCGGAAGCCGAAAGTCCGCAAGGGTATCTCCCTGCGTATCGACATTGAGAACAGCATCAAGGCCCAGCAGTCGGCGGGCTATACCCGGTGGGCGAAGATACACAACTTGCAGCAGGCGGCAAAGACCATGAACTTCCTGACGGAGCATGGCATCGACGCTTATTCTGATCTGGAAAGCCGGGTGGCGGAGATCAGCGCCGCCAGCGAGGAAGCCGCCGCCGCGCTGAAAGCGGTGGAACATCGTCTTGGGGAAATGGCCGTGCTGATAAAGAATGTCACTACCTACAAGCAGACCCGGCCCGTGGCGATGGAGTATCGCCGGGCGGCGGACAAGTCCCGGTTCCGGCAGGAGCATGAAAGCGCCCTGATACTGTACGAGGCGGCGGGCCGTGCCTTGCGGGAGGGCGGCGTGAAGAAGCTGCCCGATCTGGCCGCGCTGAAAGCGGAGTATGCCCGGCTGTCGGAGGAAAAGGAACGGCTGTATGCAAAATACGGCGAAGTGAAAAAGGAGCTGAAAGAGTACGGCATCATCAAGCAGAATGTGGACGGCATTTTGCGGGTGACGCCCCGGCAACAGGAAAGGAAGCAAGAGCTGTGAGCATACCGAAGATGAACTATCCGCAGTACCGCAAGGCCCGGAGGCTGACGCGGGAGTGCTGCAACAACGTGGGCGGTAACTGCCTCCTGCTGGACGACGGGGAGGAATGTATCTGTGTGCAGAGCATTTCCTACTCCCTGCTGTGCCGCTGGTTCCGGGCGGCTGTCCTTCCGCTGGACGCTGTTCTGTGCGCCGAGATCACAAAGGGCCACGATCACCTGAAGCTGTGTTGTGAGTGCGGGGTCAGCTTCACACCGAAATCCAACCGGGCGAAATACTGCCCCGCCTGCGCCAAGAAAATGCGCCGCCGCCAGGAGGCTGAACGGCAACGGAAAAGATACCACCGTCCTACGCATTTAGAGGGGTAAAAGCCCGCTGTTTTCAGGGCTTCCGAGGGCCGGTCGGTGGGGTGGCTGAATGATTTATCAAATACCCGCTGAAACGGCGGTCTAAATGCGTAGAAAATAAACGCAAAAAACCGGGACGCGGGGGCCAACATTTCGGCTCCCGCGTCCCGGTTTATACTGGTAATCTGCCTCCAACTGTGATATGATACTGTCAAATCTGAATAGAGAGGTTTTCAGAATGGGTAAGGAAAAAGAACTGATAGACTATCCCACCATCAAAGCCGCCGTCGCTGGCGAGGTGTGGGCGATTGAAAAGGTGGTGGCCCACTATGCGGATTACATCGAAGAAGCCTGCACCGTAGAAGCCAAAGGGCCGGATGGTTCTGTCAGAAAATATGTTGACGAGGATATGAAGCAGACTGTCACCCGACACCTGATTGAAGAAATTCCCAAGTTTCCGCTGATTGGGCAAGAGGGTGAAGCGTAGGGTTGCCCCGTCTATTCTCCGTCCTGCTTTTCTGATACCCCCAGCGTCTACCGTTTACGCAAGCGCCCCACCTCCGGCGGGCCGCTTGCGGCACCTGCGGAAAAGGTGCATCCGCTCCGCGTCTGCACCTTTTCCGCAGGTCTTGTTACCCATTCTGCTGCCTGTCAGCCTCTAACCTGCCGCGCCGGTTCCCTGTCAGTCGTCCGTAAAGAGGAAACGCATATCCCCAAAGTCGGCGTCCGTCATGGCCTCCAGCTTCCTGATCGTCTGCCGGGCCAACGCCTGCATATCCCCGTCCATATCGGGGAGGGCGGCGGTCATGCGGCCCATCGTCCTGCGCCGGTCGGCCTTGTAGTAGACACAGACCAGGTTTTCTTCCTCAACCGTGAAATGTACCATCATCCTACCTCCAATTCCTGATTTTTCGTTTTGGCCGGGGCCTTTTTCGGGGCGGCGGCGTTCTTGGCCTCGGCAAGCTGTTTGCGGATAGAGGGCTTGCGGCCAATCTTGATCTTGAACGTGGCCGCACGGTTCTTCTGCCTGCCTTGGCGGGCGGCGGAAAGCAGACCCCGCAAGGCGTCCTCACTCTCCGGCTCATAGTGCCTGCTCACCACCTTGCCATGCTCCGCCACCATCCCATAGACACCATGATTATACTGCTCATAGGAGCAGCGGGTTTCGGTTCCGTCCTCGAATTTCAGACTGACTTCCTGAATGGGAAGCGCCTGCTGCCCCAGCTTGGCGGCGTGCTGGCGGTAGTCCAACTCATAGAGGTTGCCCATCACCTTGCCGTCCCGCAGGCCGGTAATCTCCACGGCGTAGGGCAAAATGCTGTCCCCCGTGGTGGCGTGGAACGCCCAGGTGTGGCTTGCCTGGCTCTCTTTCAGATAAACGTCACGCTCCCGGAAGCACTCGGTTCCACAGCGGCGGGACAGCCACAGCAAATGGGTGTTTTCCTCGGTGGGATGCCGCGCCGCCTCCATGAACATTTCCATATCATAGCGGAAATCGCTCTTGTAATGCTCGGTGTTCAGCTCCATCACCGCCCCCAGGGAGGCGATGATGTCCACATCCTCATATTTTCGCAATCGTCACACCTCCAAATCCTGCGATTTATCCTTGGTAGGGGCTTTCGGCTGCTGGCCCTCCTTGGCCGCTTTCAACTGCGCCCGGATGGAGGGCTTTTCCGGCTTGGCCCTGCGGGACTTCTTGGGCTTACTCTCCTTGGCCGCGACCTCACCGGGGGACGGGGCATTGTTCAGAACGCCGTCGATCATGTTCTCGTTCTGCTCGGTGGACAGCTCGGCGGTACGCAGGGGATTTTCCCGCTGGGCGGCAATGGCGTAAGCATTTGTGCCATTACCCATGATAAAATACTTTCCGTCCTCCGACTGATGATGAAAGCCATATCCGGCGGCTTCCATCTGTTCGCGGGTCATATCGGTAACACGGAAGCTGCCCCGCGGCGTTTGTACCCGTTCCCCAGTTAAAAGGGCGTCCGGCGTAAGCCGCTGTTCCAGTTGAGCGAAAAACTCCGGCACTTCCCGGAACCCCACATCATCGCAAAAATGGGCCTCCTGCCGGTCGCCGTGGCGAAACACCACCACATCGGAAACGGACAGGCTGTGTCCCTTGAAGTCAGCCGGGTGGTCGGTGTTGAATTGGCGGTAGATGCTTTCCAGCGTGTCGGTGTCCCGAAGCGGGGCAGTATACACCAGGTCATAATTCGCCGGGTCAACCGTCCGCCCGGTCGCCAGCAGGCGATAATACGGCTCAAAGCGGAAATCCCGTGTTTCCGGCCCGCCCCGTACCTGATAGATGGAAAAGGTGTTGTTCAGCTCCTTGTAGCGGTCGATGGTGTCCATCAGGGCGGCGGCGCGTTCCCGGAGGGCGGCGGGGGCCTGTTCGTCGTCCCGGATGCCCACGATCACCAGCTCAAAGGACGTGGGGCCAACCGTCTGAATTTCCCGGATAGTCCCGCCGATCTGATCTTCCCGGTTGGCATAATCTTTCATAAATTCCGGGTCATAGGCGCACATCAGGTCGTACAGCTCGGTGGAAATGCCCTCCGGCGTCGGCTCCACAGTGGGCGGGGCGGCTTGGGCCTCCCGTTCCGCCAGTGTCCGTTCCGCCCGCTCCCGCACATCGTCATGGAGAGGCAGGGAGTACAGATCGGAGGTAGAGGAAAAGCCCACATTGTTCATCACATAGTCAACCTGATCGTCTTTCAAGGCCCCAGCGGTAAAATACTTTTCCCTTGTGGGGGTGTCGCTCACCGTGCCGCTGGCGATGTCATGGGCAAGTCCCGTTTCCAGATGGGTACAGATTTTCCCGTCAACGGCCAGGGTCACATAGTACCAGCCCATGTAGCCGCTCTTATTGTCCGCGCCGTCGTGCAACTCCACATTGAGGAAAGTGTAAGGCTTCAAGCCCTTTTGGGCGGCGATGGCGTTGTCCTTTTCCTCTTTCCGCAGCAGGGCGGGAATAGCGGCCTCTTTCGTAGCCTGAACGATCTCCGGGTTATACCGCACCAGAACAGCGTTGACGCACTCACTTTGCACCTTTACCGTCTTGGCTTTCGGGGTGCGGTAATTGCCAATAGCCAAGGAAGTACCGTTGTCAAAGCGGATGGAAATATCGCTTGTCCCCCTCCATTTGCCCCGGCAGGGAGAGGTTTCGATCTTGCCCGTGGTACAGCCAAATGTCCGGGCGATCACATCTATCCTCTCCTGCAAGGGCAGCTTTTCATATCCCTTGGCGATCTCGACGGCCTTTTTCTCCAACTCCGTCAGAACCGGGCCGGGCGGCTCCGGCGTGTCCACCTTTTCAGGGACAGAACTTTCCGGCTGGGGCGTGTCGGTGGTCTGCGCCGCTTCCGGCTGGGCGGCTGGCTCGTAGCCGTTGGCGGCGTATTCCTCCACGGTCATACCGGCTGCGGCGGCTTCCTGTGCGATCTCGGCCTCCACCTGCTGCTTGTATTCCTGCAAGTCCACGTCGAAGTCGGCCAGGCGGGGCGGCTCCGGCAGCTGATACTGGCCCTGATTGAGAAGCGGGCGGCACTGGCGCACATAGTCCAGAACGGCGTTGAAATAGGCGACCTGCTCCGGGGGCAGCGTTTCCCCGGACTGTAAGGGCCGCTGGGCCTCCCGTTCCATAGCTGAAAGGTTACAGTGCAGTTTCAGATAGGGAATGAACTCGCCCAAAATCATGTCCCGTTCGGCCTTGTCCGCCTCCCATGCCTCCGGCCCCTCATGGTGAAGCACATGGTTTTTCCAGCTTTCGTCCTGTGCGTAATACTCATGGTAGCCTTGGATATGCTCGATTAGGGAACCGTCCCCGTCGCCAAAGTCCTGCCGTCCCTCGTAGTTGTCCGCCTTGCCGTTCATGGTGAAGTCGATGCGGAACTTGGTCTTGTCATAGCCCGGTTCGTCCTTCATGGCGTCGTCCAGGGCCTTGAACACAACTTCCGCTTGGGAAAGAGGCATCTGCTCCCCTTCCCGCAGGTCGGCGCTCTCGCTCCAAATGACCGTCACCAGCGGCTCCGCCTCCGGGTCAAGGAGAATTGGGGGCGCTTCCGCGATCTCACGCTCCACCCGCATCTGCACCGAAGCGTCCACATGGCCGTGCTGTATCTCAAAGCCGTCCTCGCACAGCTCATTGATAAGGTCGGCAACTTTGTGATAGTCCCGGATAACATTGGCATAGTCCACGATCAGGCGGCGTTCGCCGTTGCCCAACCGCTGGCCGTCGCGCTCGGCAAAGTCGATCAGGGCGTTGGCCTGCTGCTCCGGGGTGGCCCCCGGCATGAAAGGCTTGTCGTTGATAAGGCCGTCCAGCCCGTTCCAGATGGCCGGGGCCTGCTCCTGCCGGGCTTCCCGCTCCTGCTGAAGCTGGGCAAGGTGGCCGTCGATTTTGGTAATCAGGTCATTGGCCGTGGCCCGGATGGTTTCAAGGGAGGCTTTCAGCTCGGACAGCTCCTTGCCGGAACTCCAACCGGCCACATAGCCGAACGAGTAATCCGACGTGTCCAGCCCGTAGTGCTGGCAGACGGTGTAGGCCACGCTCTCGGCCTGCACCTCACGGGTACGGCGGTCGGGACGACCGGCCAATTCCTCCGGCGTGGCGTCCTTGTCAATGGCGTGGAGGGTGGCGTGGGCGATCTCATGGATAGCCGTTTTCAGGTTTTGCAGCTCACTCATGCCCTCGTCAATGGCGATACGCTTTTCCTCCAGGTGATAGTAGCCGTGCGCCCCGCTCTCAATGTTCTCAAAGGCGATGGGGACGGGGGAAGTCCGCTCCAGGGCGGTGAAGAAGTCCTGATACCGCTCCACGCTGCCGGTCAGCTCGTCCACGGCGATGTCGGGAATTTCTCGGCCCTCGGTCTGGGACACATCGAACACCGACACTACCTTAAAGGCAGGGACGGTCACTTCCTGTTCCTCGGTCAGCGGCTTCCCGTCCGGGCCGGGGATGGGCCTGCCGCTGGCGTCCAGCTTTTCCACCTGCCGCCGCACCTTGTAGGGGGCCGGGGCCAAAATCTTGATGGCCCGCTCCCCCCGCTTCACATGGCGCTCGAACTCGTCCTTCCACTTGTTGTAGCCCGCCACCAGGGAGGCGTCCGGCTTCTGCATGGCGATCAGGAGGGTGTTGTTGAAGCTGTAATTGTGGAACTTGGACATGGCGGTGAGATAGTTTTTATACTGTTCGCTCTCAAAAAGGGCCTGAATACCGGCTTCCAGCCTGTCGGTGATCTCTTTCATGCGCTCGGCGTTGTTCCTGCCGGTCAGCACAATGGGAATGACGGGCTGGGAGGCCGGGGCGGTCTGCGACCGCTGGGGACGGCTGGCCTCGTCCCGCTCCACCTGCGGGGGTGGAAAGGACAGCACCCGGTATTCCTCCGGCACGGGCTGGCCCTCATAGACACGCTGCCACTGGTCGCCGCTCTTGACGATATAGCCGTACTCGGTAAAGGCCCCCTGTTCCAGTCCGGCGATGTGCTTTCCCAGCGCCGCCGTGTCGATGGCGGGCTTCCACTCGTCCGGCATATCCACCATCCCGGAACGGTTCAGGTAGTAGTCCCCCAGCGCCGCCACGGTATGGATGTCGGGGAGATTGACATAGTAATCCAGATTGTCGGGATAGTCGATGATGCGGCTGATCGTTCGCAATTCGGTGTTTTTCTGCTGCAAGGCGGCGTTCAGTGTGCCGATCTCGTAGGCGTCCAGCTTTTCCAGCCGGGCGGCAAGGAAATTCAGCTCGTTCACGCCGGAGGCCATCGCCAGGTCGTAGGGGATAGCCAGGTGACGGCCCTCCGGGGTGGAAAAGCCGGTGACAGAGTAATCCCACGGATTATCCTGCGTGACGCCGATCTGCCCCATCGCCGCCGCCACCTGTTCCCGCGTGGCGGGCAAGTCCAGCCAAACGTGCCGGTCTGTCCCATGTTTGCTTATCTGTATCGAAAATACTTCGCTCACTCGGTCGCTCCTTTCTGATTACAGCACAAGGCCCCATCCAATCGGACAGGGCCTTGCGGCTGAAAATATTATTGCTTTTTCCATTCCATGCGGAAATTGACATACTTGCCGCCGGTATCGGCCAGAAGCACCGTGCCGTCGTAGGTCTTGCCGGTCTTGGGGGAGAACAGGCCCTTGATCTTCACCTTTCCATGTTTGAGCAGGGCGGCGGCGATCTTCGGGGTGAACGCCTTTTTCCGTTCCTCAAAGAAGCGGTCATTCTTCCACATGACAAACTGACAGGCCCGGTTGCCGCAGTAGTAATTTTTCTTGCCCTCGTAGACGGCTTCGCCGCACCGGGGACACGTCCTAATGGCGACACGCTCGGACTGAAACAATTTCTGCTTGTCCTCGCTGATGCAGGAATAGGTTTTCACCAAGCCGCGGGCCTGCGCCTCAATACCGGCCATGAACTCGTCCGGGTCGGCCTCCCCCTTGGCGATCTCGGACAGTCGGGTTTCCCATTCGGCGGTGAGGGCCGGGGAGGTCAACGCCTCCGGCAGAACCGCCGCCAGATTGATGCCGTCCTTGGTGGGGAGAAGCTGCTTGCCCTTGCGCTGGACAAAGCCCATCTGCACCAGCTTTTCCAGAATGGAAGCGCGGGTAGCGGGCGTCCCCAGCCCCTTGCGCTCGGCGTCGTCAGGCATATCCTCCGCCCCGGCCCGCTCCATAGCCGACAGCAGGGTATCTTCCGTGTAGGGCTTGGGGGGCGATGTGTAATGCTCGGTGACGGAAGCGGCCACATCCTCAAAAACCTGCCCCTCGGCCAGCTCCGGCAATTCCGCCACGTCCCCGCCGTCCTCGTCAGCGTCGGTTTTCAGGGAGGCCCGGAAACGGCGGTCGATGTCTTTCCAGCCAGCGGCCAGGACGGTCTTGCCCTTGGCGGTGAACTCCTGCCCGGCGCAGGTGAAAACGGCGGTGACGGCCTCGTACTCATGGGCCGGGGCCACGGCGCACAGCAGTTTGCAGCACACCAGGGACAGCAGTTTCCTTTCGCTGTCCGCCAGCCCGGAAAAGCCCTGCTTCACGAACTCCGCCGTGGGGATGATGGCGTGGTGGTCGCTCACCTTGGCGTTGTTCAGGACGCGGGAAATGTTCTGGGAGAACGCCGCCCCCTCCATGAACGGGAGAATGGGGACGATACCGGCCACGATGCCCGCCGCCGTCTGCTCCATGTCGTCGGAGAGAAAGCGGCTGTCCGTCCGGGGATAGGTCAGCAGGCGCTTTTCATACAGCGTTTGGGCGTAGTCAAGGGTCTGCTTGGCGGTGAAGCCGAAAAGCCGGTTGGCCTCCCGCTGCAAGGTGGTGAGGTCGTAGAGCTTGGGCGGCTGTTCGGTTTTCCGCTCCCGCTGGATGGAAGCGCAGACGGCCCGCGCTCCCATGCAGGCCGTCTTGACGCTCTCCGCCTCGGCAGGGTCAGGGAAGCGGTCGCTTGCCGCCTCCATGCTGCCCCCGGCGATATGGACGATGTGATATTTCTCTTTCTGGAAGCCGGTGATCTTGGCGTCCCTGTCCGCCAGCATTTTCAGGGTGGGGGTCTGGACGCGGCCCACGGTCAGGGTCTTGTGGTACAGCACAGAGAAAAGCCGGGTGGCGTTAATGCCGATCAGCCAGTCCGCCTTGGCCCGGCACAGCGCCGACTGATGCAGGGGGTCATAGTCCCGGCCCGGTTTCAGGTGGGCGAAGCCCTCCCGGATGGCGCTGTCCTCCATGCTGGAGATCCACAGCCGCTTCATGGGCTTGGTACAGCCCGCCAGGTGGTAGACCGTGCGGAAGATCAATTCGCCCTCCCGCCCGGCGTCGCAGGCGTTGATTACCTCGCTCACTTCCTCGGAGCGAAGCAGTGTCCGCAGGGTGTCGAACCGCTCCCGCTTGTCCGGGGGGACGGTCAGCCGCCAGCTCTCCGGGATGATGGGCAAATCCTCATAGCGCCACTTTTTGAAACGCTCGTCATACATCCCGGCGTCGGCAAAGGACACCAGATGCCCGATGCACCAGGACACCAGGTAGCCGTTGCCCTGCAAGTAGCCCTCCTGCCGGTCGGTCGCCCCGATCACGGCGGCGATGCTCCGGGCCACGCTGGGTTTTTCCGCGATAACCAACTGATAGCTCATTCCTCGTCCTCCATTTCTTCATCCTCCGGCTCGTCCTCGTCGTCAAAGTCGTATTCGGACAGGTCGGAACTGCCGGATACATCGGCCTTGGGCTTGCGGAGCTTGAAGTAGTACAGCGCCCCGCCGCCGCCAGCCAGGGCCACAATCAGCAACACCAGCAGACCGCCCATGCCGCCCTTGTTCTCCTTGGCCGGGGGTTCAGGTTCTTCCGGCTCCTGCGGCTCCGGCGCTTTCCCGGCGCAGGCGTTCATGTTGTTGGCGCAGACAGGGCAGGCGGTATTGACGGCCCCGGCCTCACATTTCACTGTGCAGGAGCAGACAGCGGGCGGTTCTTCCTCCACCTCCATCAGCGCCAGCAAATCGGCCTCGTCCACCTGATTGAGAAAATGCACCGTGTTCTCGCCGTCCCCGGCCCGGTCGATGATGATGTAAAAATAGTTGCCGGCCTTGGAAACGACGGTGATAAACTGCTTATCCTCGGACGCCTCGCCGTCGATGTCGTCCACCAACGACATATTGCCCTCCGGGGTCAGGGGCTTGGGGGCAGGCGTGGACACCACTTCCCCGATCGGCTGGGTGGGTATGACATCCCCTTCCTCGTCACCGCCCCCGGCAAAGGCCGTCGTGGTGAACATGGCGGCGGACAGGCCCACAGCCAAAATGACAGAGAGAAAACGGGTAATGATCTTATTCCTCATGGCCGGTGTCCTCCTTTTCGTGATAGGGCGTCAGGGTGGGGGCGGTCTGCAAGGCCCCGCCCCGCAGGAACGCCGCAAATTCCTCCCTCGTCATGTTCATGCCCCGGACAAGCTGGATGATCTGCAAATTCTCCTGCTCGGTTTTCTGCCCCTCCAGTTCCCGAAGCTGCTTGTTGTACTCTGCGATCTTGGACTTCACTTTCTGGATGTCCTTTTCGATGCGGTCAAGTTTGTTCGCCATAGTCAAAACTCCTTTCCAATTTTTAGTCCCAATTCATCAGGCCATAGCCCCGGATAACGCTGCTGTTCAGGGGATAGCTCTTGATTTTGCAGGCGTTTCCGCTGTTGCCCTCCACGGTGTAGACGTTCGTGCCGTCCGTGCCGATCACGATGCCCACATGGTCGGCGTTTCCGCTGTTGTCCCAATCGAAGAAAATTGCGTCGCCGGGGGCGATGTCGCTGTACCCCCGGTTGGCCCACTGGCCCCGTGACTGGAACCAGGCCATGCCCCCGGAGGTGCAGCCAGCAAATTTCGGCTCGGTCAGGCCCATTTGGTTATAGCACCAGGACACGAAGCAGGCGCACCACTCCACACGGCTGTCAAAGCCGTACCAGCTCCAATAGGGCTGGCCGTTCACATTCCCCACCTGTGATTTCGCGATGTCCACCACAGCGGTATTTCCGGGCCGTGCGCCGTCCACAAAATGAACGCCGCTGATGTCCTCGGACGCGCTGATGTTGGGGGAACCGCCGCCGAACACCAGCGGATTGTTGCCGCTGGTTTGCAGATAGATGTTGAACATTTCCAACTGCTCCGGGGTCAACAGCTCCGGGGCGATGGAAACGATAGACCGGGCGGACAGCTTCACATTGAGGATATAGTAGTTATAGGGGACTTGGACGGTGTAAGTGCTGCCGTCGCTGGCTGTCCGGGTTTCCGTGCGGTAGCGGACTTCAACCGTCGTCGTGGTGGTAAGGGTGTACTGCTTGCTAAATACCCGCTGTAACTCCGCCTGAACCTCCGCCAGTGTGTAGCGTGGCAATATGGAGGTCAGGAAAGAGGCCAATTCGTGGGGGTTGTGCATGATCTCGTCCAGATTGTAGCGGTATTCATTGTAGCCGGGGTAGGTGCTGGGGATGTTGTCAATCTGCCGCTGCAAGTCGTTCTCCATGCCCACATAGGCGTTTTCCACGGCGATCAGGTCTGCGTCGTCTGAGAGGTAGGAGGTGGCCGTGAAGCCGGAACCGAAGCCGCCGATGATGGAGGAACAGGACTGTAAGCCGCCCATCAGGAACGCCGTCATAATCAGCAGGGCCAGGGCCACAAGACAGCCTTTCCAGTGCCGGACGGCAAAGGAGGCCAGCCGTTCGCTCTCCTTGACCGCTTCCTTTGCGGCTTTACTGCCGGACTTGGCCGCTTTCGCCGCCCCCTGCGTGGCCCCGGCCCCTGTCTGGCCTGCCGCCCTCGCCGCCTTGACATACTGCTGCTTGATCTGCCGCTTCTGCCAGAACCGGGAAATGGGGTTGCTGGCCGCTTGTGCAAGTTGGGGGTCATCATGGAGGGCCTTTTGATAGAAATATTCGATATTTGCCTTTTCCGCCAGACGTTCAGCCTTGGACAACTCCCGATAGGGTTTCATACGGTGGCGGCGGATTGCACCCCGGGCGGCCCGGCCCGCCTGCCGCTCGGCCAATTCCTCCCCCTTGTGACCGCCCTCCACGCCCACATTCTCATGCTCCACCTCATGGATTTTGCCGTGGGTGAACAGTAAAACTTCCTGAACGGGGCGGCTGGCCGGGTTGGGCTTCATAGCGGCCGGCGGCTTGTCCCTCGTTTCCCGGCGTATACGGGTTTTCGCTTTACCGCTGGCCTCGTCAAAGACTTTTTCCTTGATTTTGACGGTTTCTTTCGGGATAGCGGCCCGCGCCGCGTCCAGACGGTCGGCCCGCCGGTCGGACTTGCGGATGTACTTCTTCAGCTCCGGCGTAGAGCGTTCTTCCTCGGAGAATTGCAGGCGGGCGGACGAGCGGGGGTCGGTGTCGGCCTCCACCTGCCCGGCCTGTTTCGCCGCCTTTTTCATACTGCGGCGCTCCCGTACTTGGTCGGCCCGTTCCAGCACCTTTTCGGCCCTGCCGGTGGCCCCGGCGGGGGTGAAGTCCTGTTCCGCCTCCCGGTCGGAGATATTGATTTCCTCGCCGGTGGTCTGATTTTCCAGCACCACGCCGTCGCGGGTCATGCGCTGTGTCACCTTGTCACGGGGTTTCAGGTGCTTCCTGCTCAAAAGCTGTCACCTCCTTTCCGGCTGTGTAAGGGACGCCAATATAATCCAGCACCTTGCCACAGCCTAATTTGTGGATGCAGTAGTCGTATTGCTTGGGGTGGGTCAGGGCCATGCGCTGGAAGCGGTTGGGGCTTTTCTCCAAATGTGCCCCAAACATACAGAACATACAGCCAGTGCGCTGCGCCCCGGTAGTAGCAAACCTGCCGCCGCTCTCCACGATGTCACCATAGATGGAGGCGTAAGGGATGCCGGTCAGCCTCAAATATTCCAACACGTCCTGTTCCGTCCAGAATGACATAGGCTGGGAAGTCGGCTCCCGCTTGTGAAAAGCATTACAGCCATTTTTCAGATAAGCGTTTTGACGCCGGACACTCTCACAGGCCATTGTCCCAACGATCTGCATAACTCCGCTTTCCTTGGTAAAACGATGGATAGGCGCTTTTTTCATTACGTTGCAGCATAGCGCGGAAATAGGAAATGGCGCGTCCATCAGGAAGCGCCACTTCAAAAACCGCTTATTAAATTCTGTTGAATTTCCTTTGCCGTCCAGACCGCACAAATTCAGCTTGGCCCATGTGCTGCCCCTGCGGGCGTAGTAGATACGGTGTGCCACTTCTTTTGATATGACGGGATAGCCGTAGGTTTCGATCACCCTTGGGAACGGGATTTCAGGCCGAAGCCAGGTCACTTTCGGGATGGATTTTACAAAGTCCCGTATCTCCGGGTATTCAAGCCCGGTATCGACGAACACGGCGGGAATGTCAGGGAACGCCCGCCGTGCCAGGTCTAAAAGTACCGTGCTGTCCTTGTTATGGAAAGCTTTCCATAACAAGGATAATGAAAAGAGATACAAAATGAAAAGTTACCTCCAAAAAGATTGAAAAATAGCGAGTTGATGAGGGAAAAA
>JBCLQX010000036.1:0-22432 GCA_041223805.1 Oscillospiraceae bacterium 44-34
TAAAGAAAGCGGAGCCCTCGGTGAAGAGAGCCCCGCTTTGCAGGGTGCAGGGATGTTGCGCAGTAAATCAGCCGGCGAGCGGGACTTCCTTGAAGAACGCGATGACCTCCTCGGGCATCGGCAGCCGGGACTCGATGGCGGCGTTATCGCCATCGGCATCCTTGCCATAGATGATGTCCTCGAAAGCGGCCAGCTTGGCCTTGTCGGTCTTGGTGGAGTCGATGGTCATGTGGGCGGTGGCCTTGTAGCCGGGGACGTCCACGGGGGTGGTGGTCAGAGACCAGCTCATAGCGGTGGCCTCGGGGCTGTCGTTGACGGTCTGGCGGTTCTTCTCGGAGGGAGACGCCTGAGCTCCATAGACCAGATGGAGCTTATAGCCGTAGTTCTGGCCGACCACGTCGTTGCCAATCAGGGTGCGGTAAGACAGGCCGAACATCTTGCGGATCTGCTGGCCGATGGTCACACCAGGGGCGACCTCGGCGGAGCCGTCGCACTCCTCGAACTCGGGGGGATAGGTGTAGGCCTCCACGGTGGCGCCGAAGTCCTCGGCGGACATCAGGTTGAGGTACTTGATGTTGTCGGCCCAGACGGCGTTGGGCTCGCCGCCGGAGGGGGTCTCGTTGACAGCAGACAGACCGTTCCAGGGCACACCCTTGGCATACTTGCCGTTGTTGCCCATGGGGAACAGGACGCCGTGATCCAGGCCAGTCTCAAACAGGCGCTCGCCGATCTGGTCCCATTTCATTCTACTCATTGTCGATTTCCTCCTTTATAAGGTTAGAAGTATAGGGTGAACACGTCATGGTGCAGGTTGTCCGCTGTAAAATGGCGTTCGTGAACGCACATCGGCAGCAGCGCAACTTTTTTGGGCAGGTCACTGTCAGGGTTCCTATAAATGAGAGTCACCTGATAGCAGTCGTGCAGCAAATAAGGCTGATTGTTGGCAAACGTTGGTTTCATGAGCTTCCGCTCATAGACGATGCAGTCATATTCCATCTCCACATCAGCAGGGGGCTGGAAATAGGCCCGGCATTCATCGCCTCTGTCAGGACAATCGAGGATGTTACACAGATTTTCGTGAAGTTCGATTCTTCTTTCCGTTGTAGACACCCCCAATCGTCAAGATCAGCCTCGGATACTGTACTTCCACTTTGGTCACTTTCCATCTCGTGCCCATAAACCCGACATAGCGCATCCGGTAGAAGTTCTGATAGGCAAATGGATCGGCGACTATGCTGATCTCATTTGCAACGTTGACGTTGTCGTTGAGCGTTTCGGCAGATTGAAGAAGCCCGGTGTTCCGAAGCAGGTCACCGCTATACATCCGTTCGGTGATCTTTTCCTCGTGAACGCCGGGCGCTGTCTCAACCGTATCAGCATAGCCTACCGGTCCATAAAATTTTGCCATTTTGAACTTTCTCCCTTAGGCGGCCGCGCCAGAAGCAGGCTTCACGGGCTCCTCCAGGGCGATGGCAGACCACAGCCGGTGCAGAGCGCCGGACAGACGGGTCTCGATCAGGTACTTCTCCTGGTTGAAGTCGATGTCGAACTGGTTGAAGCGGGTGATCTCGCCGCCCTTGGTGGAACCGACGGTGTAGTCGGCCAGGTTGACGAAGAGGCCCAGGAGCTTGTGCTGGACGTTGTCCTTGTCGGTGCGGGCCAGGCCCTCGAACTGCTCGGCGGTGTAAATGTTGTCGACGTTCAGGGCAGCGGCCAGGTCGGCCTTGGAGTTGTAGATGCGGCGGCCGTTCATATCGCGCGCCAGCAGCATCACGTTGACCAGATGCGGCGTGCAGAACAGATCGGGCGTGCCGGTGCCCTTGAACTTCTCACGGGAGTACAGGGCGGC
Source organism: Oscillospiraceae bacterium 44-34 (assembly GCA_041223805.1). Classification (GTDB taxonomy): domain Bacteria; phylum Bacillota; class Clostridia; order Oscillospirales; family Oscillospiraceae; genus Lawsonibacter. The sequence continues at coordinate 1,850 of JBCLQX010000036.1, forward strand.
GGTGATGATGGCCTCGGCGTAGATGTAGTTCTCGCCGAAGTTCATGTCGGTGCGGGAGCCCTGGATCTCATTCCGGGCGGCCTCGATATCCACGTCATAGTGGATAGTGTAGAGGTCATCGTCGTTCCAGATGGAGCGGATGTGCTCCTCGGAGATCTTCTGCTCGTCGGCCTCGTCACGGCCGTCACCGATCATGATGGCGATGGCGATCTCCTCGTTGAGGGCCATCTTCATGACGCCGTACTGGTAGTTGACCACATCGAAATCGGTGATGTCGATGATGTCGTCCCGGTGCATGGAATCCCGGATGTAGATGGTCTGGGGGTCGGTGGTGCGCTTCATGAGCTTCATGTTACCGGAGGGAGTCTTGCGCTTGCCCTTCTGGTAACCATGGGCCCGGATGTCGTCGCCGCGGGCATCCATGTTCTTGGTGCGGATGCGGCTGATAGGGCTCTTGTGGACCTTGCTCATGACCACGCCGACCCAGCCCTGGTCCCGGGTGATGAGCTCGGGAGCGCCGGTCTTCAGATCCTTGTACTCGGGGAACAGAGCCTCGATGTCGTCGATGCCATGCTTGAGGGTGTCGCTGTTCTGCTCGGCATAGAGCTTCAGGGCGCCCTGGAAGGTGCCGACGCTCTTCGTCTTGGCGCTGGCGATAATCTCCATCTGGGCGGAGTGGCTCAGGGTAACACCCTGAACCTCGTCAGGCTTGTCGAAAACGTTGTGCTTCATGATGTTGTCTCCTCCTTCAGGATTGTCAGAATGTTGGACGGAACCACCGGTTCCGTCGGGGTTGGGAGCAGGATCGCCCGATTGGCCACCATCCTCGGCGGCCTGTTTGAGCATGACCCCCATAGCAAGCTGCTGCTTGGGAGTGAGGGTTTTCCACACATCCTCGATGGTCTCGTTGGGGTTTCCATCAGGCTTGGGGTCGCTCTTGGGGGGATTGGGATTGGAGCCGGAATCGCTGCCCTCGTCGGAATGGCAGAGACTGATGGGCTCGCCGGTTCCGATGATGACCTCGTGCTCTGCGCCCTCACCGTGGGCCAGGTCCACAAAGTCGATGAACGCTCCGGGATTGGCCCCGGCGACGACCAGGCTGAGTTCACGAATATCGCCGTGGATCACGTCCTTGCCGCGGCCGTTGGGCTGCTGTTTCAGCCCGTTGGCGTAGATAGACAGGGCCTGCACGTCGCCATGCTGTACCAACTGCTTGGCGGCCTTGCCGCTCTCCGTCTCGTTGAAGAAGCCATAGGCATACACGCCGTCCTGCCGGTTCTCCAGAATGGCGTGACCCAGGATGTTGGCGGGGTCATTGTGCTGGTGGTTCCACACGATGGGAACCGACATCCCGTCGCAGTGCTTGAAAGCGTCGCGGCGAACCGTGCGTCCGTCGGCGCAGACAATGTCATTTCGGGTTGCCCAGCCACTAAAGTCATACTTCAGTTCCATTTTGAATATTGTCCTCCTTTGGTGTTGTAGTGGATTGCGATGTTTGGGTGTTCTCGGCCGGCGCGCTCAGGTTACTGTTCCGGAGCTCGTCCGCTTTCGGGTCAGTCGAGGGTTTCATGCCGATCTTCTGCCTGATCTCGTTCGAGGTCATGATCTCGTTACGAGTCATCTTGTCGGAGATCTCAGCAATCTCACCCACGGGCACCAGCTTGAACGGATCTCTGAAGAACAGAATGGACTGCTTCTGTGACCGAGCGGTTTTGGTGAGGAATTTCCTCTTCATCTCGTCAACAATGGCGGAGAGGATGGGTTCAATCGTCCTGGTGTAGTAGTTCTGCATCGTCTTTTCGTCGGCGGAACCGTCCATGATGCCCTGAGTCAATCCTAACTGGCTGTAAAGCATACTCGTCAGGTATTCGATCTGGCTCATAAGATTGTTGTCGACTGGTCGATTTAGCTGAACCACATGCTCCGTTCCATCGGTGTACGCAACACCATATTTGGAACCGGACAACTGTTCCTCGATATCTTTACGGCGTTCTTCCGCCTGTTGACGCCTCGCTGCTGTCTTAATGACGTAAGGAAGCTGAATGATAAGGTTGAGCTTTCCGGAACCGCTCTGCTCATCGATTGCGTCCAGCAGGTTGAGCTTACGAATCAAACGCTGCATAGTGGAGTTGGGCTCATTCATGACCGAGTAGAAAGGATTTTCCACGATGGCCACGGTGCTTTTGGGCACCAGAATGTCCTCTTTCTCCCCCTTGCGGTCGTTGTAGACCCGAACTTTTACATGTTGCGGATACCACTCAAAGATCTTTCCGGTCCGCATCGTGGAGATGTCAAAGGAGCCTGTCTCCTTTGGATTGAACGTCGTGTCCACAGGGACGATGGCAACACAGCCCTCATCCAGCATGGACATGACAATGTCCTGAACGAATGCCCGGCCTGTCTGGTCGATATTCGCCTCCAAATTCAGACAGTTGTTCAAGCCGCTCTCAATGACTTCTTTGAATCGGTCATTTTCGTCCAACCGAACATGCTGGATCGTCATGGAAGACACATCCAAAGCGATACGGTTGTAAACCGAGGTCACAATGGAGCGTTCGTTTCCCCGACTGAAAATAGGCCGGTCCGGACGATAGGCGTAGCTGGGACCAAAGGAATAGCGGTAGCTGAGCGGATCGCGGCTGAGAAATGTGTTCCATGCGTGCCGAAGCCTGGAACCAAGCGTCATTTCCATTCGGAACTCATCACCTCCTTCATGACATAAAAAATCCCGCAGACCAATAGGCCCGCGAGTCCGTAAAATTACTCGAATGCTTCGGGATTGTGCTTATAGGCGATGTAGGCGTCCATCATGGCCGCAACAGCATCGATCTTCTGCTCATACCGCTTTTTCAGCAGCTTTCGGTTCCCGTTGGTGTCTTCCATAGCGATACAGTTTCCCATGGCATAAGTCATAAGCTCTTCATCAAAAATGAGCAGTCTGTCTTCGGCCAACTTCTTCAGTTCGCCAAGAGGTACTGACTCCGTCTTTGCGCCCTGAATGACCTTTTCAATACCATATGGCCCATTCTCGGCGGCCCAGCGCTCAACGAACTCCTTGGCATTGTAGGGGTCGTATCCAAAACACCGGACATCATAACCGCATTGAACAATGTGATTATCCAGGTCCTCATAGACTTGCATCATGTCAAGAATCGTCCCCTCAAGAACAATCAGGCTTCCTTCGTTCATGAACTGCTCGTACTTGATCCGCATGGCCGCCGGAAGTTTATTTAGCGTTCGCGAAGAAATATAGTTCCGAGTTTTTACTCCAAAACACCCATTTCGTAACGGGAATAAGAATGTAAAAGAGCAAAAGTCATCGCCTTGAGATAAGTCACCACCAAGAGCGCAAGGCAACTGCCAAAAACTCCGATATGGATGGGGGAGCGTTTCTTCATAAGTGAAGTAATAGGTATAGCCCTCCATCGGGAGCCCAAACCGCTTTGCTAAAATATCGTTTCGAGCAGCAGGAGCTTTCTCGGCTCTATCGACATCCAACTGGTATGTTTCGTAAGTGACTGTTTTTCCGATATTGGGATTTGCTTTCATCCACATCTCGGGATAGGCAACCTCATCAACCGAATCCAGCTTATACCACCAGATAGACACATGTGGATTGATGTAATTTCCCTTAAGGATGTCCATGAGCTCCATTTTGATGGTGTCTCCCGCTCCATTCCGGACAGTACCCTCGGAACTCGTGGCGGTAATCAGCCAATCATCATTCTTAGAAGCTCCTTGCTCTATGGCGCCAATAGGGTCTTCGCGAATGTCGCCGGAGAGCCATTCATCGACTGTTGCAATTTTACAGCGAAGACTTTGGAGCTTGTCAATCGACATAGGAATGATCCGTATGATAGACCCTGTGATGAAATTCTCAATGCCTTTTTTGGTCGAGGCAAGTTTTACGCGGTTGGCCTTAGAGCCAGTGGTGTTCTGGAGTGACCCTTCTGTGAGAAACTGGAACAAAGGGCCACGCGCTCTGGTTATTGCGGTTTTGATCGGTGTCAAGACCTCTTCGGATTGACGAACCGTGGGAGCTGTAACGATTTGGTCAGTCGTGGATGTATCAATGTTCTGGAAAAACGATTGAATGCATGAATCGTAGAGCGATTTCGCAGCACCACGACCAACAATCAAATACTGCTTATTGATAAGTCGTTTCTTGATTGTTTTTGTAACGTAGTGCCCCCCGTGTCCGCCAACATTAGGTTCGTAAACAGAGCGTTCAACGAAGTAATACCAACCAAACACTTGCTCTCCCCAGAGCTTAAAACTATCCAAGAGGCAAAGATCCGAACCGTCTGTTAGAGTAAGTTCAGCCTCGCAGTATTTGATCCAGCCCTCAACCGCCTTGTCGTCGTAGTAAATTCCAGGATTGGCAATGAGGTCATCGATTCGGTTCATCTCCATTGAGACTTCCTTGCATACCGGAATCTCGCCTCGAATCACCTTTTCTCGGAATTGACCATAGTATTTGGGAACAGCAGTGTTTGATAAGGCCATCGGCTCACCTACTTCTTTTTGGGTCCGCCGTTAAAGATGGCGTTTGCAAATTCTTGCGGGCTGAACGACTTCGTGATGGCTGCTTTTCCAGCATACAAAAGGGCTCCGCTGGCAGCAGTAGTCAGCACTTTACTCCCCACGTCTTTCAGAATTTTTTGGGCATAGACGCGGCCAGAATTGACCTCCTGGTTTGTAAGTTCTCTGAGTTGCTTTTCCAACTGGAGCCTTTCGATCTTCTGCTTGAGCTGGGCATTGGTCAAGGTTCCGCGGTTTTTGGCATCCGTTCGTTTCTTCGTCTCAGACGCTCGCTGTTTTCCGGCGGTGGTCAGGCTGCCGTCTGCATTCTGAAAACGACGAACTCCCCACTTTTGGCCTTTGATGCCATGATGCTGAAGTTCATCCATTTCGAGTTTTCTCCTTTCCACGGTTGTCATCCGCAGGGTCCGCCGCAACAGAAAGCCGCCACTCGAACTCGCTGATCTGCCGATTGATTGACTCAATGGCTGCGGAGCTGAGAGGCGGGTCAAATAGCAGTTTTACCTTGAGATGCATGTAGGATTTTACCAATGAAAAGCGATTAGCGTTCTGCCCGATGAAATCAGACCACGTTTCGCTTTCGCCGGTGATGGAGAAACCGTTGGGCGGCCCGACGCCAATCTGTGCCAAAATTGAGAACACAGAATTGATGTGCATGATGAGGTCCGGATCGAAATGAGTATAACTCTCATCGATGCCCAACAGTTTCTTAACTGACGTCAGGATGCTTTCGGTAGTCTCCATAGGTTCCCTCCTAACGCCGGAGTTGGATGTACTTCTTCATGCAGAAGCCCTCGATGCCATCGGGGGTGCGGACTTTGCAGAAGTCCTTGGTGGAGCCATCCAGGTCAACGTCCACCTGAGACAGGCAGTCGATGACGGCCACGACCTTGGCGTTCTCGTCAGGCTCCTGGCGAACGTTGAGCCTCAGACAGTCGGTAACGATGCCGATATACGGCTTATCCGGAACAGGCTGCTTAGGCGCCGCCTCTTTCACATCGGGGCGGGTCGTTCGGTGCTGGGGATTGTTTTGCATGGTGGTCTTCCTCCTTCATTCAATGTTTCCAGGGACAGGTATCGTTTCTTACTCTCTCGATGGGAGCTGTAATCAGAAGACTTTCGTTGCCATAGTGAATTGCCTGGTGAGTTTCGTGAACGGTGGTGATAAGATACTCCGGATTGAGTAAAATATCGCTTCGGCTCCGGATGTCCTCTGGCCTGATCGGGTTCATGTGATGGATCAGTACCCTGGCAAATATCTCATGCCCAGGAACGCCTAAATCGCATCCGGCATCTCTGGCGATGACAATATCCCTCACCCGCCTCCACTCTTTGGAGCGATAGAAGTATTGGTTCATATACCGGTCAAACCCAAAGGTCTCCTGACCGACAATTCCGTCGAGGCGCAAATATTGAAACCGCTCCTCGAACGTCGGAAGCAGAATCAGTTCGGAGTAGCATTTAATACTCTTCATCTGGTTCCTCCTCTTGTCCGCTGTAGCTCTTCATAGCATTTACGGCATTGAGGTACAGTTCTTCCATTCGCGCACCGGACTTGATAGACTCCGCCTTGGCGGCCGCAAGGTCTCGCTGCTTTTCAAGCAATTCCTTTTCGATTTGAGCCCGTATCGAGCCGAGTTTGAGAAAATGCGAGATGACCTGAGAGGAAGCTGTCCCTTCAATGAGCTGCTTTTCGGCAAGGTCGACTGCCAAAGCTATTAGCTGCTGCTCTCTGGCCTCGGGCGTCGAAGCCGCGCGTCTCTTTCCCACAGCTTTAGCCATCCTCACCGCCTCCTCTCGCTAAGATTGATGACGATTGCTGTTGCGTTTTGGTGAGTATTGCAGTAGTTGGGGCAGCGTTTGAAGGAGCCCACATAAGCCGTTAAACCGGTCGGGCAGAAAGGAGAACCTTCGTGGAGGTGACGAAAGGTCCCGACAGGAAAATATAGGCCTTGTGAGCTCGTTCAAACGCTGCCCCGGATGAAACTGTTTTCCAAAAATATCCCCCGGAGAATTTTTGAGGACCGCCGCGATGCTATAGGGGGTGTATTTTTCGCTGCCCCCCCTATATCTTCTATGAAGACTGAAGCACCACGCATTGCAGGCGCAAAGCATCAACGAAACCAAGAATTGTTTGACATCGCTCGCTGAAAGCAAGCTCAAGGTTTCGATGTGGGTGCCAGTCCTCACTAAGCAGTCGCAGTGACGCCAGACTCAAAAGGACTTACGACTTTCTTGTAGATACCGAGGGGATTGTACTTGACGATGTCGTCGATGGCGCGCTCCATTTCCTGCTCATTCTCAGCATCGGAGAGCTGATCGGAAGTGCGGGCGATGCGGGCCAAGTAAGAGCAGGAGTGATAACCTTTGTCCTCGTCGAAGCGATACCAGGCCTCGGTCTGTGTAAAGGGGTCATACGGATTGTCTACCGTAGTCAGCGCACATTGAGCCATTTGCTCTCACTTCCTTTCACTCATTCAGATACTTTGAGACAGCAGAAGTCGAAATTCCCAAAGCCTCAGCAATCTCAGAGTTTGTGTGACCAGAGTTTGCCAAAGCCTTGATGCGATTGATACGCGCTTGCGACAACTGTGTCGTTGCTCTTGGGGTAGCGCGTTCCCTGACAGTCTTCGGTTCCGCATAGCGAAGGATCTCGCTCAACGTTGTATCAGAAATTGCGCCTGCTTGAATAGCTGTCCATTCGCCATCGCTGATGGTGATGCGAGTCCGTTTGCCGCTGGCACCGGTAGCAACTCTTGCATCATTGATGGCGGCCCGACGAATCTTAGAGATTTCGTCTTTGTCGGTGATGTTGTTGTCCTGCACTTTGGCCTTGACACGGGCATTGGCAATGCGCTGGGCCTCACGCTCACGAGGGGCGTTCAACTGAGCCACACGGAGAGCGGACATAAGCCTGGTTACTTCAGGCTCAAAGGCTTTTGCAGCACTGGCCGAACGCTTCAGCGTAGGCGTCGCTTTATATTCAAGCCTTGCCTGATTGGCCAGGGCTTTCATACGGTTAGCGTGCTCTGCATAGGCCTCTTCCTGAAGAGTGCCAGAGGACAGTTTACGAACATCGTCCAGGACCTCAATGCGGCTGACCTTTGTAGTGGCAAGAACGGTCTTCCCGGCTTTCGGGTCAACATAGGTCCTACCGGACTCCTTATAGACCACTTTGCCGGTGGTGGGATCAATAACGCCGCTGCCCTGACGCTCAGGGACATCGACAGTCTGTTTCCGACGGGACAGCAGAGTAGAGGCACCGCCCCTCTCTTTTCCCTCTTCATCGGTATACCCCTGGTAACGTTTACGAAGCTCGGCGATACCGTTATCTTTTTCAGACTGCCGGTAATCCAGCTTGTGCTTGGCCGCATCGATGACCACCATGCTGTGTTTGACAGCTCTGGCAATCTCGCTCTCAGGAGCCCCCTTAAGGGTCATGTCCGTGATAAGGTTGGAAATCTCACCCATTTGCCGCTGTGTAGCAGCACCTTTGGAAAGCAGCCGAACGCCAGTCTTACCCTCAGTGGAATACTGTGTTTTCGGGTCGAAGCCCTCCAAATCTTTCAGGGCTGGGGTTGATTGGATCTTCACCCCTCTACCGGTCGGAATGACAACGACTTGGTCGCCATCGAAGTCCGCTCCGGATAAGCGCTCCGCAACCTTTGGGTTGATGCCAACAGCATCACGGATGTTCTTACCCAAGATGGAAATGGCAGCGGGGTTCTTATTGTTGACTGTGAGGACGGGGATTTCAAATGTGCCGCCATGAGGATAGCGAACTAAGGCTACCTGCTCGCCATCCCGATAATTTGGGGCAAAGATTTCAGTCTCTTTCATCGCGTTTAGGGGAAGAATGACCTGAGTGCTCTGCCTGGGAAGAGCTGCGGCTTTCAGATGTACGGCGGCGGAGTCGCACTCGTCGGCGAAGTCCAGCAACAGCTTTCTTTTGACAGTGGGGTTGGTCAAGGCGCAGATTTCGGCGAACTCGTCGGCGGCATCCGCGTAGGTCAAATCCAACTGCTTCCTGATAAGCTGAAGCGGCTGCTTAGAAAGAAACTGGGAAGACAAGTTTTTACTCATCTTATCCCAGTCGCCCTCTTCTTTTAACTTGTTGATAGCCGACAGCTTTTCCGTACCGTCAGCGCCGATGTAATGGCTCTGACCATTCGCTTTGATGAATGCTCCAAATGGGTTATCCGGGTCGGCCTGAATAGGCTTCATAACTTCCATCTTCGGAGTACCGGAGTGTTTATTCGTGTTGAACACGATGTCGGCTCCATCAGGCATATCATCAGAATACATCGCCATACCCTTGAGATAGTGGGTTCCGTCCACAAGGATACGGACCTGGGCATAGTGAGAATCACCAAGGTCCAAATCCGCCACGCCACGCCGAATTTCTATGACGCCATCTTTCAAAGCGCCGCCCTCATCGCCGTAAAGGATCTTCACCCGGCTTGAGTCAATACTGGCTGGATACTCACGCTTATCCCAGGAATCGCCGCCGTCAGAGGAATGATACTCACCGACGGACTTCACCAAGTCAAGGTTCTGATATACCTCTCTCTGGTCGATTTCAGGGACGGAGATGACGGGGGTGATAGTCCGCTTCTTGGGGTCGTTGACCTGGGGAACGCCGACGCCATATCGGTTGTAACCCTCGGTCTCCAGAATAAAGAGGGCTTCCTGAAGAACACCGGTCGAGACGCCAAGTGTACGCTCAACTCCCGTACCGACATCCAAAGCCCCTTTTTCGGCGAGTTCTTTCTTCAAAATCTCAGCCGTTGCACGAGCCTTGTTTTTGTTCTCGGCCGTGTTCTCATTCAGCAGGGCCCGAACAGAGGAGTCATTCTTGAACCCCATGATGGACGCAATCTCATCGAGAGTCTTTCCATCGTCCCGCAGCGATCTGGCCCGGTCGGCCTGGAGAGCCCTGCGCTCATGCTTGGCGACCCGAACCTGCATACGCAAGTCGGTGGTGGACAGCCCAATTTCCTGAGCAATCTCTTTTTCGCTTTTACCGAGGCGCTGAAGTTCTTCGACACGACTGAGAAAATCGCCGCCATGCTGGTAGGGGTTGTCACCGGAACCCCAGGGATAGCGCCCAGAACGTCGCTTGACGCCATAATGCATCAGGATGTCTTCCTGAATGGGATTCATGGTTTACCCCTCCTCTTCTCTGATTTTGTTGATTACTCTATCAAACGTGACGATTTTATCCATGATAGGGAGAATATCCGCAACCGTCGGATTATGGAAAAGGACTTGGTCATACTGGTAGATACGGAGTTCCATTTCGATTTCGCTAGGTTTGACATGGTACTCCAGGCAGAACAGAGCAGCATAGACCATCAACTGCTCCATATGGGTAGCCGCCTCGCCGGTCTTCAGATCATGGATGCGGAGCATATTGTTTCTGAACGAAATAGCATCCGCAGTCCCAAAGCAATTTGGCGAGTAGTAGAGGATCTGCTCCGGCGTCATCTTGAAACCGATGGCGTCGTTCACATACATATTGAGGGTCTTTTGCGACCTGGGCAATTTCTGCCCGAGGAGGATGCACTGAGCAGCGAAGGCGTGGAGCATCGTACCTCTTTGCGTTGCTAAAAATTTTGCGTAGGCATCCGCAACTTTTTCCTCACTGTAGTTGATCCAGTGGTATTTGCTTGCGCCAAGAAATGCATGTTGGCCCTCAAGGTTTGAATGCTTGTTGAAGTTCATCCAATACCTCCTCTTGGTTTTCAGGAGAGATGAACCTGGAGAAAGACATCTCATCCATCTTTTCAACGTAGTAGTCCTGGTTCGGCTGCTTCTTGGCTCTCGCAAATCTCTTGCATTCCAGGGAGGCCCATTTCTTTCCGTAGAGAACGAGCAAGTCAGGGATGCCCTGAATTTGGTCCATCTTGAAAACCATGCAGCCGGGGAAGAGCGTCTTCAGTGTCTCGATGAGTCTATCCTGAAAACCGCTTTCCAGTCTGGAGCTTCTGGCCATGAAGAGGCCTCCTTTCTTGACAAAGATAATAGAAAGAATGAAAAATGCGTGACACATCTCTCTCCTCTCCATAAAAGAGGCTGTTTTTTTGGCGGGAGCCAAAATAAGCACAAAAAAAGCCGAGACACTCGTAAGCATCTCGGCAGCGGTTAAGTATTCGATTGTCGGTAGTCAGCTATTATTACGCAGGTAGCGAATCAGTATCCAGATAAGCCACAGCCCACCTGTGCAGAGAGTAAGCACCACATCGAGTAACAACCCGAGTGTGCCGCGCTTCTTTCCACTCCTGTTAGCCATCAGTCGGCACTCCTTTCAAAATATCAATTAGTCATCGTCTTCAGGCGGTTCCTGTAAAGGTCGAGTGATAAACTTATGAACCCCTTTGAGTAGCATCCCCAAGAGGTCGAGAACATTATCGGCACCCACACTATTCAGAGCTCCGCACTCGGAACACACCCAGGTCCCACCATGAATATCAAAGCCCGGTTGGGTATTCATATAAGCTCCGCAGTTGTCACAAATCCAATCGCAGCCGCCATCGTAAGAATCATCCATACTCGTTTCCTCCCCTTACAGATGCTCAGGGGCATAAAAAAGGTGCGCCCCGATGAAGAGACGCACCTGCAAAAGTGTATCTCTCCATTGCTGCCACACAACCCTCAGTAGCTACGATATGTATGAGGAAAGAGAGAAAACACCTTTTGCCAAGGTATTTCCTCGTAGCTACGAAAATATAGAGTTGTGTGGCGGTTTCAGTATACCACACCTGCAAAAGAAAAGGAAGAGGAAATCTCGCGGAGCCGTGATTTTTGCTGAAAATCGCTCTCTGGCCAAATGCCCACTTTTTTTCGCCAATTATATATAATTTATTACTTTTTTCCTCACACTAATTAAAGAAAAAAGTGGGAAAGTGGGCAGAAAACCCGCAAAGCCTTGCGCCCCAACGGTTTTGGGCTGGCCACTTTTGAAATAAAACCGGGCAGAAACCCACTTTTTCTGGCCAAAAACATCCGTACACCTCTGCCAAACCGCCCCAATTTTAAGAGACTGGCCAAGAAAAGTGGCCAAAGCCCACTTTCGGGCAGTAAAAGTGGGCAGAAATTTTCCCAACTTTTTGACATGAAAATGCCCCGACTTCTATCTTAGGTTAGAGAGATTCCTATTCTAACTTAGACAGAGCCGGGGCAAAATCATGCCTGTTGGACTACTTCAGGTTGCGCCTTACTCAAGATTTGGCGTCAGCATCAAACCCGAGCCATCACCTGTAATGAGCTGGGGCAGCTTGCCGTCCCACTTCTCCAAATACTGCTGAGCGATCCAGGTGTCAGGCATATTTTCAAGAGCCTCACGAGTGATTTCCAGAGCGCGGGCCTCGCCCTCGGCAGCCAGAACAGCAGCCTCCGCCTCAACACGAGCGACCTCACGTTCCTGCTCGGCTCTGGTAATGGCTTCCTGCTTCTCGTTCTCAGCCCGCAACGCATTCTGTTCCGCCTGCATCTTGGCCTCGACGGCCTGCTCAAAGGCATCGGAGAAGTCGATGTCTTTCACGACCACCTGGGTAAAGTTTACCGGGAACAGCTCCTCCAACTCCTTGACTTCTTCCTGCACCTGAGCGGAAAGGGTGGCGCGGTTCTCCAGCAGCGTCATAGCGCCGTAGCGTGCGAACACGATTTTGGCACGCTCCTCAACAGCGGCCTGGAGCTTGGTTTCGAGGATTTCATAGGAGCCATACTGGGAGACAATCTGCATAGCTTGGGTGGCGATGGGCTCATACTGATACTCGATTGCGGCCGTCAAAGGCTGAGCATCCTTGGTATAACTTGCAAAGGACGCCTCATTGACATGTACCCGCAGATCCATAACCTCCACCGTGTCAGAGATCGGATTCACGAAATTGAGGCCGCCGGAGACAGTATGGTCGACCTTGCCGAAGGTCTTCACGATACCAACCTCGGTCTGATCCATGATTTTGACGCTGCCAATCAGCATCGCGATAGCAAAGATAGCAACACAGACGCCGATAACCGCACCTCGGATGATGCCGAGGATCTTCAACCGGTCCTTATCGCACTCGTCCTTGGGGTCGAGCCCCTTGCGCAGGGCGGTGGTGACGGCGAAGCCAGCGATGGCAATGATCGCGAGAATAACAAGCAGAATAATCATTTTCTTTACTCCTTTTTATGTAGTGTGTAGTTGATGGATTAGTACGCCCTCCTCATGTAGGGCAGATTTCGGGGAGTTGTCGGGATGTAATGGTAGTGTACGGATGTCCGGCGCTGGCACTTGCGGAGAGACATCCCGTATTTTTTCGGAGGGGTCCCACTCTCTACCTTGGCGACGTCCTCAAGTTCACCGAAAACAGTCTGGATGGCCTCGCACGCTTCCGCCCAGCCTAGGAGTCCGATGTCAAATGCGGTTGAGAAAGCCTCGCCAATCACTTCAAAAGCGGCAAGGATTTTCTCCATTTCCTCGGCGATGATTTTACTGATGAGTTCGGAACAGTAACGCATGTCTTCCTCAGTAAGAGCAACGCCAACAGAAGTTCTTGCACAGCTCACTTTTTCACCTCCAGACCTTTCCGGATTTCTTATCCACTAAAACGATAGGGCCCCGAATCTCGAAGCCCGCCACGTCGCAGATGTTCAGGATGACCTTACACAGTTTCCGAAAGCGGTCCTCGTCTCGGGCGATATTCCTCATGGCTACATAAGCAGTCGGGTCGGAATAGCCCTCCGAATTTTTCCTGTCTTTTGCGGCCAAAAGTTAATCACCCCGTTTCTTTATGCCACTGCTCGACGTCTACTCCGATGCGTTTCAGCATTTGCGTACAGAGCCAGACGTCATCCCCAGCGTCCATCTGATACCGCTCGACCAGTTCGTTGGTACAGGCCCGGAAGCTGTCGTAATATTGTCTCAGCCTCTTTGGGCCGAACCCGAATCGCTCGTGCAGCACCCACAGGATCATGGCGTCGATTTCGACCAGATGCTTCTGGTCGTACTCGGCAAGTTGGCGCTGGATCTCCAAATCCATGGCTTTTTTCTCGGCAGCGGACATCGCGCCTCCGAATATCCTGCCGCCTGCTTTTTTGACTCTCATGGCATGGCGTTAATAGTCGGACGGAATCGACCAGTCCTCGCAGAGCCGGGCCTCCATCTTGGTCTGGCCGATAGTGATTTCGCTCTCAACGTAAGTAGGAGTGATGTTGCCCTTAGCATCCGTAGTCAGAATCCAGGTTGCAGAAGTGGAAAGGCCGTTTGTGTACAGCCCGTTCGGTTCCGCAAGAGGCAGCGTAAGACCGCTATATACACGCTGCTCAGGGTTTGTGATGTTCGCCCCATAGGGAATGCCATATCCCACACAGGTACCTTGGTAGACCCACTTGCCGGACATATCATTCTTTGTGTACCAGTAGCAGATCAAGTTGGGGTTATCCCGAAGTTCGTAAATTTCCTTGAGCTGGGAATACTCAAAGAAATTGGTCACTTCAGGGAGCCCATACATATCCAATATCTGCGTCTTGGTGTTTTCGGTGTAATTCTCTTCCTTCATCCGAGTGGTCTCGTCGCATCCCGCCATCAAGCAGGTAATCATGACAGCGCACAGGAACAGGGCCGCGATCTTCATAACTTTTTTCATTTTCGTTTCCTCCGTTTTTTTTAATGGTTAAGGCATTGGTTGTAGAACCGGCGCAGGGTGTCGTTGTCGATGGAGTCTATGTCAAGGTTGGGATACCGCATGATGACATACTCCATAATAGTGTTCTTGTCGGTCTCGGTTTCCGCATCGTTATACTGCTTATAGCTGTCGGCGAGGAAAGACGCAGCAGCCTCGGAGTAGGTGGTTGTCTGCTTGAAGACCTCCCGCTCTGCTTCCGTCTCCCACTTGCCGACGATGGCGTCCCACTGGATAGCGGTATAGGTTCCGCCCACCACGATGATGACGGCGAGCAACGCGAGGAGAATGTTTCTGATGGTGTCTTTCATGTTTCACAGATCCTTTCTAATAAATCCAGTTTTCTTTTGCGAAAAACATCGGTCCGGCAATCACCGAAACGAAGACTGTGGCTGTAGCGTCGCCCTCCAGGAACATGACCGGCAGGGTACAGGTGATGAGCAGGAGAGCGTGGAGCTTATTCTTCATATCCGATCCCTGCCTCTCGGTTAAGTTTACGAGCAGTAATGTCGTCAATACCGAGAATATAGGCGGCTGCCGGTAAAGACTGCCCGTATTCATGAAGACGGCGCATCTGATTGATAAGGTCATTGCTTTCAAGCGTGTCTTTCTTGTTGAAATAATGCGGCATGTCGTCCAGTTCAGTCTGGCCGAGCTCCTCGTGGTGAATGATGCAGAGGAGGTTCCACACGGCCGCGGAGAGATGGTCCTCGTCCGTCATACCCATGATCCACTTGACGATGTGCCGCAAAGCGGAATCAATATACCGAGAGAACGGCATCCCTTTCTCCCAGTTCCTGTCGCTGTATTTATGAGCGCCGAGCTCGTACCATTTTGCCAGCCGCATCCAGCCAAATGGGGTCACCAGGTCGAAGCGACCTTTTCCAGTGGACGGTTCTCTGACAGCCTTTCCATCGCCATAAGACATGCGGGTGCCGCCGTCGTTGATAAGGGAGGAGTTTTCCATAAAGCACCCCCCCCACTAAACGTCGCCGGCCTTACGGTGAAGGCTGTGCTCGGCATCGAAGCCCTCCGGATACCGGGCCCGGAGTTTCTCGATGTTGGTCTGCATGACCGTTTCCATATTCCAACCGAGAGCGGCGCAAGCCTCCGCAATCATCCAGAGGCAGTCTCCCAACTCCTTTTCCAGATGCTCAGGGTCGAGCTTGTGACCCTGGTACTTCTTCTGGAACAGACCGGAAACCTCGCCGGCCTCGGAAGTCAGTCCCAGGACAGCGTGCATGAGCATATCCTGCTTCTGGTCATAGGGAATGCTGCACGTCCGCATGGCCAGCTTCTGATACTCATTGGGCGTCATCCGCTTTTTCTCGTTCTCATAGGCCGTGACGAGGAACTCCACGCACTTGGAGAAGTCCTGCTTCGGCCCATCACACCAGCCACTGTAGCTGGGGCACTGGTCTTTGTATTGACAAGACATGATAAACTCCCTCCTCAGTAAGCGAAGAGGGAGCTGTAGGAGCCCTTCTTGTTCTTCTTGCGCCCGCGGAAGCTCTTGCTCATCTGCTGGCCGGTGATGATGTTGACCGGATAGGCGCCGATGATCTCGCGCCAGTGACCGCGCATCTTGAGGTTGACGTTGGAGTAGCCCATCCTCTTCATCTTGGCCCGCGCCATGTTCCTGAGAAATTTACGCATTGTTTGTTCCTCCTCAAAAAGAATATAAAAAGAGAAGAGCCCACGTTTCCGCAGGCTCTCCCCCCTTTGGGTTGAGATTAGAATTTCAGCTTCTCGTTGATCTTCGCGATCTGCTTCTCCGCCTTCTTCTGAATCTCGGTGTTCGCGGCCTCGATTGCCAGATCAAGGATCTCCTGCCAGTCTTCCAACTGGTCAAGGAGCATACCCTTGTACTGGTTATCTGTCATGCCCACAGAATCACCTCCATCCAGAAGGCGTAAATTGTCGCGTTCAGCCATAGCCTTAACAACCTCCTTCCACAATAGGGACTGCGTTTTTTGCGCATGGCCGATGGTTACTTTGTCTCTATCCATCATACCATGTTTGGAAGGTAGGTGTCAATCAGCTTACGGCTTCACCGCACACAATCCGATTTTGGTGCGGTAGTCGTTGTAAGAAATCTTTCCCTGCTCATAGGCCGCACGCAGCGTCTCTTCGTCTGGCCAGGGATAGACACTGATGGACATGCCGCCATCAGGGGAGATGTAGATGGAGACCGACCGGTCGCCTTTTTTTATAGCGTCGTCGACGATGGTGTGGGCCTCCTGCCACGAAGCGATAAAGATTTTCTCCTCCATGACTCAATCTCCCTTCTTGGCCACGTTGCAGGTAATAACCTCGCTGTACGGCAGGCCCTCAATCCACTTGCAGAGTTCCCGCCACTCGTCCAGCTTGTGGTTGCGCCGGTGCTGGTAGATATTGGACAGGACCTCGTAGTTCAGCATGACCGTCCGCTTCTGGTTGTAGCTGGAGGGGAGAAGCTGAATCATCTGCCACCAACATCTCTTCTTAGCGGCAGTAACTGATTCATCTGTTAAACCCCTGGCTTTCGGGGCCGCTCTCCATGCTGATTCGTCGATCTTTGAAAGTTCCAGATACTTCTCCCGCCAGTAATTGAGGCAGTCAACGGTGAGAGCCAAAATATCATGAGGGTTCTGATAGGCATGGTCGGGAATACAGCCTTCCCCAAGCAAATGTTCATGGCTGAAGTCCTCCAGCGTGAACTCCTTAGCATGAATCTTGTGCATGGTGGAGCAGGAGTTGGCGACCGTACCCACCTTATAGGTGTCGAACTCCTTCCACCAGTAGAGCGGGGCGGTGATGTCGACGTACACCGCAATCATCCGGCGGAACTTGCCATCCACCGAGCCGGCCCTGGCCAACCTCAGCATCAGGTCAAGGTCGTTTGGGCCGATCAGAGCATTATCGGTGCCGTTCGCAGAAAACGGGTTCGTGGGGCAGTTGTCACAGTTGTAGTGCTCGCTATCACAAATGCCGCATTGCACATTGAACTCGCTGTCGGACTTATCCCAACTGTTCATCGGGTTCCGCATTCCGCGGATAGTGGGCTCCAGGCCCATGATTTGGGTTTTCTCAATCAGGATCATTGTGCTTCTCCTTTCGCCGATGGCCCTTGGATGATCCGTTTCCTTATTTCCTCATCCTTATCAATTTGGTAGAGAATATCGGTAGTCTCATCCCGGAAGATGATCTCAGTCGGATCGATCCGCTTGACGCCATCCTTAAACTCCACGATACCGAATACTTTGCTAAAAGTGCCGGCAGGTTCTCCGCCCATAATAGGGCTTGCGGGGATAGGCTTTGAGTAGTGCTCCCACATATGGAAATATCCGACCTCATCACGAACAACGCAAAGTCGCGTTGGATGCTCGACCGTGAGATTAAGACCGGCCATCATCCGAAGCCTCCTTTCCCACCAGCTTTTTATACAGCTCCTCGGCCTCCTTGCCCTGGAACTGGTTGATGATCTGGGCGTTCTCGCCGGCGTCCTTGCGGCCAATGATGAGAACGGCGATGTCGCCATGAGAGTGGTCAAACCCGACCAAGAGCGTGTCAGAACTTTTCATCACATTTTTTCCTTTCAAGCATCATGTGTATGCGGGTGAGGATTTGCACCTCACATGGACGTCCACTCCCTTGTACCAAATCAGCCCCTGCTCTATCGGCTATTTCACCGTGGTTAAGAGCCGTCGGAATCGAACCGATAGGCCGTCCTATCTGACATTAGTGTCTACCTATTCCACCACCGCATATCACGAATTACTTCTTCTCCACCTTTCTGGCCTTGCGTTCATCGTACTCAGCTTTATCGATGCGAACCAAGCCGTTCTCACCGTCCTTAAAGTAGCCATTGAGCTCCACTTTCTTGCCCTCCGGCGTAATGACGTATAGGTAGGCCACGGTGTCGTAGTCGCCGTTCTTGGGGTCGGTAAGGAACTCCTCCCGAACCACCTTGAACTTCTTGTCGGCGGGGAAGTAGGGCATGGTGATGGGGGCCAGCTTGTCGATAAGCCGGGTGGTGAAGCCGTTGGTATAGGCGATATCGGGCTCGTCCACATTGACCACCTGAACGCGGTTAATATCGCTGTAGGTCACGGTGCCATCCGGAGCGATCTCTTTGAAGAGCGAAGACATCCTGATGCACTGGTACTTTTGATACCCGTCTTTCCAGTTGCACTCGCCGGTGATATCGCTCCAAACGCCAGGGGTGTCCTCGATGGGGGTGAGACACTTGCCGTCGACCAGGCGATTGAGGATGCCCTTAGTGACCTGGAGGCTGAACTCGTCATGGTCGGCCTGCATCAGGCTCTTGTAACCACACAGGGCGCTCTCATAGCAAGCGACGCCATAGGTTGCGTCCTCAGGTTTCTCAGCTCTCTTCCGTTCGCTTTCACAGGCGAGCTCGATTTCCCGGATAGCCCAAGCGAGGCTTTCCGCGGGGATTTTATCTTTGTGTTCCACGATGTTCTCCTTTCAATCATGAAACTTTCGGCAACGACGTGATTTTAGGCATGGGCTTCGTAGACCACCCAACGAACTTACCCTCGTTGAAATTCTTCTTCGCCTTGAGGGCTTTCGTGATAGCCAGGTCGATGCCGGAAAAGCTCTTGAGATGGTAGTAATAAAGGTTGCTGTATGGTGTCGTTAAGCGGTCAATTCTCCCGGCCGCCTGTACCATGACTTTGTAGGAATAGTTCTGCGAGTAGAATATGATAGTGTCTGTGGTGATGCAGTTCCAGCCCTCACAGCCAGCAGTGTACTGAACGAAATAGACCCATTTATCCCCGGTGGGAACTTCCTGGTGTTTGTGACCGTTCCACTCCGCAACCTCCGTACCCTCCGGATAGCCGAGTGATTTGAGAATATCCAGCTCATAATCGAAGTTGTAGAAGATGATGACCTTTGGGTGGTCCTCCATAAGCTCCAGAATTGCAACGCTGCGAGAGTCATCCGAGTTTACGATTTTCCGGAGGGAATAGCACAGTTCTCCGGCAGTCTCAATGGGCTTGTCCTCCCAGATATTCCATCGCTTCCTGGTGATGTCCCGGTAGTTCGAGATGTTGTAGCTTACCGGAATATCAACATGATTGGACGTGGTATGGCGCTCAAACTCCATTTCAACCAGAATACGATTGCGCAGCCGAATCAGCCGACCAGTGTTGAGGTAACGGTCGACCTTGGGATATTTGGATTTCCAGTCATAAATAACATGCTGGTCAATGAAGTCAGACTTGTTGCGATAGAAGCCGTTGGCAATGAAAACGGGGATGTAATCCTGCCAAGTGTCGCCTGGGGTTGCGGAGAGGAGTATCCACTTGTTGACCTTGGCAATCTTGAGAAACGCCTTTGTCCATGCGCCATATCCGACAACTCGCTGCTCGTCAAATATGAAGAAAGCGTCTTTGACGTCCTTATACTTGGCAATATTGTTCCAAGAATCAACGACCACCGTGTTCTTGTAGTAGTTGGCTTCCGGATGCACCGACAGCAGGAATGGAGCCATTTCCTCGCCCCACTCACATTTATCCCGCTTTTTTGCTGTTGTGATGATGTAGAGGTCTCTCGGCTTTTTCATGATGCTGTCGGCTTCATCGAGATTTCCGCCCTGCTGTTGGTAATAGTAGGCGAGGCCGGTCCGAGATTTACCAGAACCGACCCCGCCGCAGAGGATACAGCCGTTATGCATTTTTGTGAGGGCTTTTTCCTGGTGGTCGTAGAGGCTGATGCCTCCCATGATTAGTAGCTCCGGGCTTCTTCGATTGTGCAGAAGAAGTGGAAGCCGGTGGAGCACTCCTCATTGCTGTAGTCGAAGTTGTCGATCTCAACCTCGTCGCCGGCGTAGTAGAGGGTTCTCAGGTCATACTTGGAAATGCCGACCTGCTCCCCACAGAGGTCGCCGATGATCTCCTTGATAACGGCCTTGCTGGCGCGGCACTTGTGGTTGAAGTTGCCGCGGATCTGTGCGTCCTTGGGGATGGAAGCGACAACGATGATACCGCCTACGCACTTCTTGTAGACCAGTTCGGGCGGCTCAATCGTCCGGATAACCGGAACGGGGATGTTGTTGGCTTTGCAGGCGTTCATGGCCGCAGCCCGCACATCGCAGTCCTCGTCCTTCAACCCCTGCTCGATGACCTCAAGGGGCACCTCCCGGCCCTGGCAGGCGTTCATGGCCGCAGCCCGCACATCGCAGTCCTCGTCCTTCAACCCCTGCTCGATGACCTCAAGGGGCACCTCCCGGCCCTGGCAGGCGTTCATGGCCGCAGCCCGCACACGCCAGCTCTCGTCCTTCAACCACCGCTCGATGACCTCAAGGGGCACCTCCCGGCCCTGGCAGGCGTTCATGGCCGCAGCCCGCACATCGCAGTCCTCGTCC
>JBCLQX010000036.1:22532-26908 GCA_041223805.1 Oscillospiraceae bacterium 44-34
GACCTCAAGGGGCACCTCCCGGCCCTGGCAGGCGTTCATGGCCGCAGCCCGCACATCGCAGTCCTCGTCCTTCAACCACCGCTCGATGACCTCAATAGACGGCATATGGGTAGTGTTCATAACATGGTTCTCCTTTCAAAATATAAGCGGCACTTTACGGCCGCTTGGTTGTCCACTTCTTGATTTTGTTGAAATAGTTGCCCTTATTTCCAAGGGCTTTCTTGGCGATTGCCATAGCAAGCCCCTTCTCGGGGTCAAAAGCCTCTCCAACAGCCTTGACGACCGTCTTGGTGTCATCGGCCCAGAAAACGATGGTGGCCGTTCCGTTGAACATGACTTCCTTGATCTCGGGGAGGATCATGCTGGCTCCACCGTAAGCGGCCACAGCATGTATTGCGGCATCCAGACTGCTGTCGCCATAGCTGATACGCTGCCGGGGCCTGAACATGCTTCCGGCCTGACACGCATCGCATTTGTAGCCGCTGGTGAGACTTCCATTATGGGTGCACCCATTACATTTCAAAGGATTTTTCATTCTTCATTTCCTTTCTGAAGTAATCTGTCCATTTGCTGAACAGCCCGCCGCATGGCCCAAACGTCCGAAAAATACATGGGGGTGAACCAATAGTTTTCGAGCAAATCGGCGGTTGTCATAGGTTCGGTGAGAGCATTTCCAACTTTGATGTATGCGGCGACGCCAAGCAAAGACAGTTGGATGTAGCACATGAGAGCTACCGTCTCATCGATGTCTTGACCGGACACTAAAATATGGCTCTGGAAGTTTAGACAGGCTTTTTCCAGGGATTCTTTGGCCAGCATAATAGCCGCAATCAGTGTCGCACCCGCCCCGCAGCAAGGATCGTCGATTGTGATGTAGCCATTTTCTCGAACTTTTTGCACAACATCGTGTAACGTGAGTCTCGCCATGAGTTGGCACACTGAATAAGGAGTGAAAATTTGCTTTTTGCCTTCGTCAGTCATGTTGAGATTGGTGCAGACTCGTCCGAGAAAGTCCTGATCCGGGTTGGCCTCCATTGCCATGACCACCTGGGCGAAGAGTGTGGGAAAGAGTTCTTGCTCTTGCTTATTGTACTTTTTGATGGTAAGAAGATAACGATTTTCCCGCTCTTCATAGTGCGCCTTATCAACAGGGTTTGAAAGTGCACAGGCTGCCATCAGAATGAAATCTTCCCAAACTCCCCAGGGACGCCTGGTATGAGTGAGTTGCTTGAAGGTCTTTATAAACTCTTTCTCCATGTCGACTGCCGGCTTCGGACCTGTTGTTTTTTTCTTCGTAGGACGTGTCGGCATAGCAGGCGGAGTAAAGTATTCAGGAATTTTGGGTGGAACAAAAGGCTTCGGCTCAAACTTCGGTTTTGCCGGAACCGGGGATAGTGCTTTCTTGGGTTTGGGTTTCGGCCTGTAAGCCGATTTTTTCTTGGGCTTCTTTCTCCAAAGAGGCACAACGATATTCTCCTTTCAAAAAAACGGAGGGGCGCCGGCTACCTCCTAACCAGCGCCCCACGGCCCGTTACTCCTGCGGATACTTCTCGCCGGCGTACTTCTCGGCGAACTCGTCCTCCTCGATAATGACGTACATGACCTTGAGGTAAGCCTTGATACCGGACTTACCATTAACTTCCCAAGGGCTGGGGTTGATGACAAGGTCAACGTTACTGATGTCAGCGTAGTCCAGCGTCTCAACGGACTCCTCATCCAGCCGGGTCTTGTTCCGACGGGTAAGCATATAAATGTTGGGCGGGTAGTTGTCGAACCGAACCGCCACCTGGATGTAGTACATGGGGGAATCGTTCTCGTCCCGGGGCTGACGGACACGGACGTTCCAGCCGTCATCAAGCAGCTTTTGAGCCGTTTCGGGGTTATCGATGACGACACAGAAGTTTCGGTCACCAGCCCGGTTATACTGGCTGGGGCGACCGGCGAAATTGCGGAAACGGAGAGTAGCGTTCTCGATAGAGAGAGGGGAGAGTTTTTTGCGCGGCATAGTGATTATCTCCTTTTCAGATATTCGATTTCCTCTTCAAGTTTCTTGATGCGATTGAGGATTTTGCCCTCACAGACCATTGCGGAGAGGATGAACACAATGGCCGATGCAATGTTAAAGCCGCACATGATGGTATGCTTGGTGACATACGCAACCAGTGCGGCAAAAGCATTTACAATCGCAATTATTAAGGCTATCGTCATCCAGTTCACCTCACGTCAAACGGCGTGGAGCCGTCACCATGGGGTTCGTCCGGACCATACCAGGGAGGCGTGTCGTCCTTGACATACGGGTCCTCGGACACAAACCACTCGAAATCGCCGAACTTGGAAATATCGGTGGCCGCGGTGTCCACGAGGGTATCGTAGTAAGCCCGGTCGATGTCTCCCTCTTTGCCAAGCTGCTTGACCATCTCGGACTCCAGCCAACGATACCCTTTTGTCCCGGTTGCGGCGTCATACTTCTTCTCGCCGGTCTTTTTGTCCTCAGACTCCCGGCACAAGAGCCCGCCGCCACAGCCATCCTTGATGGGGCAGAACTGTCCCACTTTTCCGATGAAGACGTAGTCGTGCCCCTCGGCGATAACCTTTTTCAGCCGCTCGATTTCTTCATCAGCGCCGAACGGTCTGCTGCCGTCAGGGTCAACTCGCTTGAGCAGGTCGGCAAGGTCTTTTTCCGCAGCGGACACGTCCGGCAGGTTCTCGTTCATGTCCAGATGCAGAGCGCCCGTAACGGACTTGGTCTCGCACATGTCGTCGAAGGTGATCTCCTCATGGGTGAAGAGCTTCTTGAAGACATAGGGGATCTGGAACTGAGTGCCGGTGGCGGTCCACTCGCCGGCGTGCTTGCCGTCCTTATACTTGGCGATGTAGACGGCGTTGTTCACCAGGCACATACGGTCATAAGTAGCCTCATGCTCGAAAATATAACCGTACATCTTGCCGTACTCCATGACGAACTGGATGATCTCCGGCGTAGCATCCGGAATCTTGATGGAGTCCGTCTTGATGTGGGCAACAGTAAAGCCCCGCTTCTGGACCTCGTGCTTGAGGTTGACCATAAACAGGGCTCCGCGCTTGGCGACGATATTGTCTTTGTTCCGATTGTCCCGGAATGGGTTCTCGAAGCCGGCTGACGTCAGGCCATAGACAGAGTTGATGGCGATTTTCAGAGCCTGAGCCAGAGCATCGGCAGCACTCTCGTCCGTCAGGTACTTGGCCAATGCGCCGTTCAGCATCTTCCGGGCCTTATCGAACTCCTTGTGCTTGATGGCGACGCGGGCGTCACGAATCTCCTGGAACCGCTTGGTGTACTCCGGCCCAAACAGTTCCTCGGCGATGATGCTGGAGGGGTGCATGGACGCGATGTCCAGCAGAGCGATGTTGCTGTACATGCCAGGCTCCGCATAGACATAACCGCCCTCGCCAACTTCCTCGCCCCGGTAAGTGGATTTGCCATTCTCGAACTTATACCCGGGAAAGATAGGCCGCCCCTTCTTGTCAAAGGCGGTGTATTGGTCGTACTCAGGCTCGCCCATGGTAAACGGGAGCTCATCGATCTGGCTCACATCGCCCATATCACGATAGCGGAACGCATCCTGCGGACGCTTATTGCTACCGAAGATGATGCGGGCAGTCAGGGTGTTGGTGGTGTCGTTGACCGTCATGCCGGCCACGTCGGCCAGGATCTCTCGGGCGATGAAGTCCGCTTTGCGGGCATTGAACACGGCCTCGGTGGCGATGACATCATTGTCGCAGTATTCCGCAACTTTCTGCCACATGCTCTCCGGCACCGGCTGGTCCCAGGGAAGACCGAGCTCCTGGTGATGGATGCCCAGCTCAATCTCCCATTTCTTCAAGCTCTGCTTCTTGGAGCAGAAGTCGTAAACGTCCGTATAAGAAACGTTATAGGCCTCTCCAAAAAAACAGTTGTTGCTCTTGGTCTTCTTTTCGCTGCTGATGATTTTCTGCGAGAGATTGTAGAGCTGCTCGTTGGTATAACCCATCAGACGGGCGTAGAGGATGTGGTTGTCGTACCGCCGGCAGTTGAAGCCGACAAGCCGGAACTTCATCAGCCCCTCAATCTCCTGGGGAGTGGGGTTAATCATCCGAACCACTGTCTTGCTTCCGGCAAACTTCCAGTTCACCAAGAACAGGTTCGGGAACACCTCCACGTCATAGAAGACAAGGTCAGCCTCGTCATTCGGAGCCGAGGGAGCGTTTTCGGCCGATTTGAACGGCATCTTGTTCACGAGTTTGATGCAGTAGTCGGCCTGGTTGGTGCTGTTGGCCGCAAAGGCCAGGACGGCGTTGCGCATATCAGTCACGTCATAGGTCATGCCGCTCTCATACGCATCCGTCAAAATCTTGTG
>JBCLQX010000037.1:0-25828 GCA_041223805.1 Oscillospiraceae bacterium 44-34
CCTCACCCCTTACTCCCTATTTTATCATCTTTACATGAAAAAGTCTGCCTCTTGGCAGACTTTTTCGACAGGCTGAAACCTGCGTTTAACGATAGTTATACGCAGGTTTTTTCGTTTGCCATAAAATTATATAAAAACTCAATTCATATTTGTCTATAATTAAAAATTGGCAGAGGCCGGCAAGCAGATTTGAGGAGATTTAATCTCCTTTAAACCTGCTTTTATTTATGTTTTAGAAGAGGAAAGGGCAGATGTTGTCCGCAGCATATTTGAGGATTATCTTGCAGGAGCCAGCTTGGGGAAAATAGTTGATATGCTCTTTGTGAAGGGCATGGCTTCTCCGACTGGAAATACCAAATGGTTCAGGGCGGCTGTTGATAAGGTCCTGACCAATAAGAAATATATCCCAATTGTCGGTGTAAGCGAGTACATGGATGCTCAATTCGAAAGGGGTCGCCGGTGTAATGTGGATTATGATAAAGCTGGGCATCCGAGGAAATCGACTAGATACCAATCTCCTTCCCTAGAAATGGAATGAAGCTGTACAAGCCCTGTTCTTTCTGATATACTTGCAGAAAAAGGGAGAATGGGATCATAGCAGAGGAAGAAATCGGCGAACTCTACGCACGATTGGCGTTTCGGTATGAGTTTTCGATTGATTCGCTTTTAGCGAGACGAATCATAGATGTCGGCACTGCCACTACATCGAGAGAAAAGTTTTATGATTCGCTGAATGAAGAAAAGCTACGAGCATCTACAAAAATTAGGGACTACTATGAAACTATGCGCCTATACATGAGACTGATGACCAGCAAGGATTGCGTTTGATCTGGATGCGGTTGCCATTCATTATCAGCCCGTTGACGTCCAGGTTTTCCGCCAGTTTCCGCAGCTTCTATTCCCCGATGCGGAAATACTTGGCTGCTTCCTCAATGGTCAGCGTGTACTTTTCCCCAATGGGCCACATCAGGATAACTCATACGCCCGCCCCTCCTTTCGGCGTGACCACATATTCCACGCCGGGGCGCTGGCCGCAGTAGACGCAGACCTCCTTTTCAGCCTGTCCCGGCGCGGCCTCCCGCAAAGCAAAGCACCTGTGCCACGAAAAGCGTCAGCACAAGTGCCGCACAAACGAAGAACAGGTGAAGGGTTTTCCATCGCCCTCCACTTGTTTCCTCACTCAAACGCTAAAAGTATAGTCACCCTTGAAAAATTTCTTTGAGATTTTTGAGCGCTATATCCACACTGAATTTCACAGCTCTTTTTGTGTATCCCTCCATATCCGCAATCTGCTCGTATATAAACTCCCCAAAGCAGTACAACATCAGCCAGCGGTCGAGGCTGTAATTGGACAGCTTGATCGCGTTTTTCTTATCGGTCTTGGCCCGCCGCAGGCTGTTGTTCCCATAACCATACACCAGCATGGCGTTCACTACGGAGACATAAAACCCAGAATCGTAAAGGAAATTGGCCACTGAAAGGTGATAGTTCCCCATGGCCTCCATCACTATGCAGTTTTCGCCATAGGCAGAAACGGAGACGAGTGGACTTTGCGACGACGTGCTGCTGAGTTCACGCCTGAGGAAGTTCGACGAGGTGCTCAACGCCCTGCCGCCGGATAAGCGGGAGGGTGCGGCAGCGCTCGCCGGACTGAAATACTGGCGGTATTTTCTAATTTAATGTGATGTGGGCCTGTTGGCCGGAGTATACCTTGACCGCCTGTGAGATGAGGTCTGCCCCCTGTCCGATACATGAGCCATAAAGCCGTAATTCAAAGCGATGTCAAGGGCGAGTTTTGACAGCGCAGAACGTCAAAATTACTATAATATGATAGTATTTATAAGCAGAGAGAGGGAAGTATTATGATAACTGGCGAACTGAAGAACAAGGTCAACGCCCTCTGGGAAATTTTCTGGACGGGCGGCATCACCAATCCCCTGGACGTGGTGGAGCAGATGACCTACCTGATGTTCATCCATGATCTGGATGAGACGGACAGCCGCAAGGCCAAGGAGAGCGTTATGCTGGGCCTGCCCCACAGGAGCATCTTTGAGGAAAACAGCCGGCTCAAGTGGTCGGTGTTCCACGACTTCCCTGCTGAGCGGATGTACACCGTCATGCAGGAGCAGGTGTTTCCATTCATCAAGAACCTCCACGGAGACAAGGACAGCGCCTATGCCCGGTATATGGATGACGCCATTTTCAAAATTCCCACCCCACTGATGCTGGAAAAGATTGTCACCGCCCTGGACGAGATCTACGACCAGATGGCCCAGCTTCGGGATGGGGACGTGCGGGGGGACGTGTATGAGTATCTGCTGTCCAAGATTGCCATCGCCGGGGTAAACGGCCAGTTCCGCACCCCCCGGCATATCATCAAAATGATGGTGGAGCTGATGGCCCCCGGCCCGGACGAGGTCATCTGCGACCCGGCCTGCGGCACCTCTGGTTTTCTGGTGGCGGCGGGGGAGTACCTGAAGGAGCGCCACAGAGAGGAAATCTTCTTCAACCGCCAGAAAAAGGACCACTACATGAACGTCATGTTCCACGGCTACGACATGGACCGCACCATGCTGCGCATCGGGGCGATGAACATGATGACCCACGGGGTGGACAGCCCCACCATCCAGTACCGGGACAGCCTGTCCGACCAGAACACCGACCGGGAGAAGTACTCCCTCATCCTGGCCAATCCCCCCTTCAAGGGCAGCCTGGACGCCGATATCGTGTCCGCCGACCTGCTGAAGCTGTGCAAGACCAAGAAGACCGAGCTGCTGTTTTTGGCCCTCTTCCTGAAAATGCTCCGGGTGGGCGGGCGGTGCGCCTGCATCGTCCCGGACGGCGTTCTGTTCGGGTCGTCCAAGGCCCACAAGGACATCCGCCGGGAGCTGGTGGAGAATCACCGGCTGGAGGCCGTCATCTCCATGCCTTCCGGGGTGTTCAAGCCCTACGCCGGGGTGTCCACCGGGGTGCTTATCTTCACTAAGACCGGCCACGGCGGGACGGACCAGGTGTGGTTTTACGACATGCGGGCCGACGGACTCTCCCTGGATGACAAGCGCGCCCCCACGGCGGAGAACGACATCCCCGATATCGTCGCCCGGTTCCATGACATGGCAGGGGAGACGGCCCGGGCCCGGACTGAGCAGTCCTTCCTGGTGCCCAAGGGGGAGATCGTGGAGAATGGCTACGACCTGTCCATCAACAAGTACAAAAAAACTGAGTACGTCCCCGTGGAGTACCCGCCCACCAGCGAGATTTTCGCCCAGCTTCGGGATCTGGAGGCGGAGATTCAGAAGGGGCTGGAGGAATTGGAGGGGATGGTGTGATGATACAATTAGGCGATATTTGCACTAAAGCTTCTTCTGGTATTGCACAAAAAGATTTGGAACATTGCAACGGTGCTTATCCGATTTATGGGGCAAGCGGCCTGATTAAATATGTGGATTTTTATCAGCAAGAAAATCCATATGTAGCGGTTGTAAAAGATGGAGCAGGCGTAGGCAGAGTAATGCAATTACCTGCAAAATCATCGGTCATAGGGACTATGCAATATATCATCCCTAATGAGGGAATCAGTGTCCAATACTTGGCTTATGCGATGGAACACATGAATCTGGCAAAATATTATACAGGAGCTACTATTCCGCATATCTATTTCAAAGATTACTGTACAGAAAAACTCCAGAAACATAGCGAAAGTGAACAATATCGAATAGCGGCTGTTTTAGGCAAGCTCACCGCCCTGATTTCCCTCCGCAAACAGCAGCTTGCCAAACTGGATGAACTGGTCAAGGCGCAGTTTGTGGAGATGTTTGGAAAAAGTGTGTATCCACATTATGATTTGATAGATTTAATCGTCGAAGGGTCAGGGTTATCATATGGGATTGTTCAGCCAGGAGATGACGGGACAGGTGAAATGGGTGTTTTGAGACCTGTTGATTTGATTGATGGGGGTATTTCAGAAAAATCTATAAAGTTCATTGACAGAAAAATCGGAGATGCTTTTAAAAAAACGGAACTAATTGGAAACGAGTTGCTCATAACAGTACGAGGAACGACTGGAATAACTGCTTTGACAGATAAACGCTTTGTAGGAATGAATGTTACAAGAGGTATAGCTGTAATCCGCTTTGATGAAATGAAAATAAATCCTATCTATTTGAATGAATATTTCAAAACAGATGAAAGCCAAAACTATATTCAAGAACATACTAGAGGTGCAACATTGCAGCAAATAAACTTATCAGATCTGCGTGTACATAAAATCCTGGTGCCACCAATGAAATTGCAACAACTTTTTTCGCAGTTTTGTTTAGCAGTTGAGCAGAGCAAGTTGACAATTCGACAAAGTTTGGATAAACTGGAAGTGCTGAGAAAATCGCTGATGCAGGAGTATTTTGGGTAGACCCTCTCCGCCCCAGTGTGCGCACTGGGGCACCTCCCCCAAAGGGGGAGGTTTTAAGTGGCGCAATCAAGTAATTCTGTGCGTAGCTCCCCCTTTGGGGGAGCTGTCGCCGCCGAAGGCGATGACTGAGAGGGCGTTCGCCCAGGAGGTAATCATGACAGTTCCCAAAAACGGCCAAATGCTCCCCAGGGCAAGAGAGCTGCGCCGGAACATGACACCGCAGGAGAAAAAACTATGGTATCAGTTTTTGCGGCAATATCCTGTCAAAATTTATAAACAACGGATTGTTGAATCATTTATTGTGGATTTCTATTGTGCTTCCGCAAAGCTGGTCATTGAGCTGGACGGTTCCCAGCACTATACAGAGCAGGGAGAAGCATATGACGCAGAGCGCAGCGTCTGCTTAGCGCGCTACGGACTGGAAGTGGTACGGTTTACAAATAGTGAGATTGACACGGAATTTGACGCAGTTTGTAGAAAAATTCATACTGTCATTCAAGGAAGACAGGGGTGACACCATGACCAACTTCGACCGTTTCCTCACCGACTCCCAATTCACCTCTTTTGCCGAGGCCGCCGTGGCGGCGGAGAAAATCCTGCACATCGACCTGGCCGCCTGCATCCTGAACTGCCGGCGGGCGATGGAGTGCGGGGTCAAGTGGATGTACTCGGTGGACGGCGCGCTGGTCAAGCCCTGGCAGGACACCCTGGTAAACCTGATGGGGACGGCGGAGTTCCGGGAGATTGTGGGGAAGGACCTGTGGAAGCGGATGGACCACATCCGCCGCATGGGCAACGCCGCCGCCCACGGGGGCAAGGCGCTGACCCGGCCCCAGGCGGATCTGTGTCTGGAGAACCTGTACATATTCCTGGATTTCGTGGCCTACTGCTACGGCACCGACTATCAGGAGGGACAGTTTGACCGCTCCCTTCTGGAGGAGCGGCCCGCCGCTGTTGTCCCGGCCCCGGCTGTCCCCGACGTGGACCTGGAGGCCCTCATTGCGGAGAACCGGGCCCTTAAGGCGGAGCTCACCGCCCGGCGGGAGGAGCAGAAGCAGAGCTATGTGCCCAAGCCCCTGGACCTCACCGAGTACGAGACCCGCAAGCTGTACATCGACGCCATGCTCCTGGACGCCGGCTGGACCCTGGGGCAGGACTGGCTGAATGAGGTGGAGCTGTCCGGGATGCCCAACAAGTCGGGGGTGGGCTATGCCGACTATGTGCTCTATGGCTCCGACGGCCGGCCCCTGGCGGTGATCGAGGCCAAGCGCACCTGCGTGGACGTGTCCAAGGGCCGCCAGCAGGCCAAGCTGTACGCCAGCATTCTGGAGGAAAAATACGGCCGCCGTCCGGTGGTCTTTCTCACCAACGGCTTCGATACCCGCATCGATGACGGGGCCTATCCAGAGCGGAAGGTTGCGGCCATCTACTCCAGGCGGGACCTGGAGAAGCTGTTCAATCTGCGCGCCATGCGGACAAGCCTGGCCGATGTGACGGTGGACAAGGACATCGCCGGGCGCTGGTATCAGGAGAGTGCCGTCAAGGCGGTGTGCGGCAGCTTTGCGCAGAATCGCCGGAAGGCCTTGCTGGTCATGGCCACCGGCTCGGGCAAGACCCGTACTGTGATCGCCCTGTGTGACGTGCTGCTGCGCCGCGGCTGGGTGAAGAATATTCTCTTCCTGGCCGACCGGAACTCCCTGGTCACCCAGGCCAAGCGTAGCTTTGTCAATCTGCTGCCCAGCCTGTCGGTGACCAACCTCTGTGAGGAGAAGGACAACACCGCCGCCCGGTGCGTCTTCTCCACCTACCAGACCATGATAAACTGCATCGACGCAGTGCAGGACGAGGAGGGCAAGCTGTTCACCTGCGGCCACTTCGACCTGGTCATCTGTGACGAAGCCCACCGCTCTATTTACAACAAATACCGGGACATTTTCACCTACTTCGACGCCCCCCTGGTGGGCCTCACCGCCACCCCCAAGGACGAGATCGACAAGAATACCTATGAGGTGTTCGAGCTGGCCAATGGCGACCCCACCTTCGGCTATGAACTGGCCCAAGCGGTGGCCGACGGCTTCCTGGTGGACTTTATGTCGGTGGAGACCCGGCTGAAATTCCTGGAGGAGGGCATCACCTACGACGAGCTGTCCGCCGAGGACAGGGAGGCGTACGAAAACACCTTCGAGGACGAAAACGGGGAGTTGCCCGAGAAGATCAGCTCCTCCGCCCTCAACGAGTGGGTCTTTAATGAAGATACCATCAAAGAGGTCTTGAATATCCTCATGACCCACGGTCTGCGCATCGACTACGGCGAGAAGCTGGGCAAGACCATCATCTTTGCCAAGAACCACCGCCACGCTGAGAAGATTCTGGAAATTTTCGGCCGGGAGTACCCTGATCTGCCCGGCTACGCCATGGTCATCGACAACTATATGACCTACGCCCAGAGCGCCATTGACGACTTCTCCGACCCGAACAAACCGCTTCAAATTGCCATCTCGGTAGACATGCTGGACACCGGCATCGACGTACCCGAGGTGCTGAACCTGGTATTCTTCAAGAAAGTGATGAGCAAGGCCAAGTTCTGGCAGATGATTGGCCGGGGCACCCGGCTGTGTCCGGGCCTGCTGGACGGAGCGGACAAGGAGAAGTTCTATATCTTCGATTTCTGCGGAAACTTTGAGTTTTTCCGTATGAATGACAAGGGAAAGCCCGCAGTCAGCCGCCTGTCTCTTCAGGGTGCGGTTTTCCAGCTCAAGGCCCAAATTGCGTATAAGCTCCAGGATTTGGCCTATCAGACAGAGGAGCTGACCGCCTTCCGTCAGGGGCTGGTGGAGGACATGGCGGCCAAGGTCCGGGTGCTGAACCGGGAGAACTTTGCCGTCCGCCAGCATCTGCGGTATGTGGAGAAGTTCAGCAATGTGGAGAGCTGCGCCGCCCTCAGCTATGAGGATACACTGAATATCGGGGAGGAATTGGCCCCGCTGATTGCCCCGGATGGGGATGACCCCAAGGCGGTCCGCTTTGACGCATTGATATACGGCATCGAGCTGGCCTGCCTTGCCGGCGAGAAGTACACCCGCGCCCGGAATGATCTGCTGAAAAAGGTCCAGGGGATCGCCAGCGTGGCCAACATCCCGGCCGTTCAGGCCCAGTCTGAGCTGGTTGACAAGATTCTCCACACCAATTATCTGGATAATGCGGGTATCAATGAGTTTGAGCACATCCGGGAGAGCCTGCGGGACCTGATCAAGTACATCCCGGTCGAACTTGCCCGCTACACCACCAACTTCGACGATGAAATTCTGTCCATAGAATGGAAAGAGTCCCAGCTGGAGAACAATGACCTGCAAAACTACAAGGCCAAGGCGGAGTACTATGTCCGCCAGCACCAGGACGAGGCGGTCATCGCCAAGCTGAAGGGCAATGTTCCGCTGACAACAGAGGATGTGACTGCGCTGGAGCGCATCCTATGGAGCGAGGTGGGCAGCCGTCAGGACTATGAGGCGGAGTTGGGGGCCAAGCCTCTGGGGGAGTTCGTCCGGGAGATCGTGGGACTGGATATGCACGCGGCAAAAGCGGCCTTTTCCCAATACCTCACCGATACCAGTCTGGACAGCCGTCAGATCTATTTCGTGAACCAGATCGTGGAGTATATCGTCCGCAACGGTATGATGAAAGATCTGTCTGTCCTCCAGGAGCCGCCCTTCACCGACCAGGGCAGTGTGGTGGAGGTGTTCACCGACATCTCCCTCTGGCTGGGCATCAAGGCGGTGATCGACAAGATCAACGCCAACGCGTCGTTGTAGTATACCTCATCTCCGATTGCCGCCGCCCCTTCTGACTCAGTATGGAAGGAGGCGGCGGCCTTTTATACCCAGACCTGACGCGGAATCTGCACGTCTGAAGCGCGCGGTTATCCGAAAGAAATGGCGGACTCGAAGGAGTCCGCCATCCAATTGATACTGTGGTCCTCTGTCAGACGGCTGCCCGCCTGGAACAGGCCGGCGGCCGTGGGGACAGAAGCCAAAAGACAGGATAGGGAGAGGCTAGAAGCTCTCCAAAATCAAGCCGCCGTCGCAGACAATGGTGGTCCCCTGCGTATAGGTATTGGCGTCAGAGGCCAGGAACAGCAGCGCGCCAGAGAGATCGCCATAACCGCCTAATCTCTTCTGCGGGACCTTTCTGCGGATATTCTCCAGAATGTCCGCCGGCGTGTCAGGGGCCATCTCGCCGTTCTGCATATTCCCGGGGGCGATACCATTCACATAAATGCCGGAGCCGGCCCAGGCGGCGGCGCAGGATTTTGTCAGCGCCACCTCGGCGGCTTTGGCCACATGGTAGACCGGGGCAACCGGGGAGGCGCTGAAGCTGTTCACAGAGCAGATATTGACAATACGGCCGCCGTTCTTCAGCATAGACGCGTTGACAACCTCCTTGCTCATCAGCCACGTGCCGGTGACATCCACATTGATGCACTCGGTCCAGTCCTGATAGGAGATCTCCTCCGGGCGGCCATAGCGGATGATGCCCGCATTGTTAACAAGAATATCTATTTTGCCATATTCATCCATCACGGCCTTTACCGCGTTCTGAACGCTCACCTCGTTGGAGATATCCACCTTGACGGTCATAACCTTCACACCGGTGCGCTCAATAATGGACGCAGCTGTTTTCTTCAGCTTCTCCTCATTGCCGGCCATCAGCGCCAGATTCGCGCCGTACTCCGCCAGGGAGGTGGCAAGCTCCACGCCAAGTCCCCGGGACGCCCCGGTGACAATGGCGACCTTGCCGGTCAGATCGAAACAAATGGTTTTGTTCATAAGTAAGCTCCTTTCAATGCGTATTGCTTTTCAAAGCGGAGGCTGACCTTGCGTGAAATCGGCGCACTGCATGGTCAGCGGCACTCTTACCACGAAAAATATACCATAAAGAATAAAGAATTGCAAGTGATTCGAACTGCTTGGGAGTGTCTGCGGAGAAGAATTAATAATCTATGTTTCGGACACTTCCCCGATGCTTCCGCCGTTTCATTTGCCTTTACCTTGTGATTTATGACAGCCTTATAGCAAAAATAGGAAAGCGGGAAAATGGGTATATCTCTGCGGTTCGGGGCAAAGCTATGTGTGGATGTTCCATCCGAGCCAATCAAAAACAAATGAAAAAGGAGAGACAAATCATGTCTAACAGCAATAGCAGCAAGATTATGGTCCCCAATGCCCGCGAGGCTATGAACAAGTTCAAGATGGAGGCCGCCAACGAGGTGGGTGTAGCTGTGCCATCTTGAAACGGGAAAAACGCATTTTGACAAACTATGACGAAATATTACTTATTTAGGTGAATCGGCCCGCAAAACGGGAGCATTGCAGATGAAAATATCTGTAATGCTCCTGCTTAGCTTTGAGGGGGAAGGGACCGGCTTTTAAGGGGCTTTTATGGCTTCCAAATTTTTGAAAAATAGCTTTGTGGTAATTTTGATAACTTTTTTGGCGTTTTTGTATGCTGTGCTTTGAGGCGAGCATATTTTGAATCGCCCGATTCGCTCCGATTTTTGCAATATGTGGTAAAAGTTCTCTCATATTTTTGTGTACAGAAGAAAATATTCGCTCATTTTTTGTGAAGCGGTTGTAATTCTTTCTCTGCCGGAGTATACTATGATCAATGATACCGACGGAGGGAATTGTCCATGTGCTATCTGAAACGCAAAATCGACAGCTTCTTAACGGAGTGGAAGGCTGCCCCTAACCACAAACCGCTGATTGTCAAGGGGCCCCGGCAGGTGGGCAAGACGGAGTCTGTCCGGCGGTTTGCTGAGAGCAGCTACGAAAATGTGATCTATATCAATTTCGTGGAGGAGCCGAAGTACAAGCTCATCACAACCGATGGCTATAAGACAGACGAGATCATCAAGAATATTTCCCGCCTGGACCCGAGCAAGCGATTTCTGCCGGGAAAGACGCTGCTCTTCTTTGACGAGCTTCAGGAGTTTCCCGATATCGCTACCGCTTTGAAGTTTTTCTGCATTGACGGCCGCTTTGATGTAATCTGCAGCGGTTCCATGCTGGGGATCAATTACCGGAAAATCGAGAGCAACAGCGTGGGCTACAAAACAGACTACGAAATGTATTCCATGGATTTTGAGGAATTCCTTTGGGCAAAGGGCTATGATGACGGGTTCATTGCGGATTTGCTGAGCCATATGAGGACGCTGACTTCCTTCAGCGAATTGGAGCTGTCCGTCTGCAATTCCCTTTTCTTGGATTACTGCATCTTGGGCGGGATGCCGGCGGTGGTGCGGGAGTATGTGGAGCGGGGCACCTTTGAGGGTTCGCTGGACATACAGCGGCAGCTTATCGCCGACTACAAGGAGGACATTCGGAAATACGCCGAGGGGCTGGATCAGGGCCGCATCCTCAACGTATTTAATCAGATCCCGCCTCAGCTGGCCAAGGACAACAAGAAATTCCAGATTTCCAAGGTGGCCTCCGGGGCAAGGTTCAAGGACTACCGGGGGTGCATCGAATGGCTCAGCGATGCCGGGATGGTGAATATCTGCTACTGCCTGAATTTCCCGGAGCTGCCTCTGAAGGGCAACTACGAGGAGACCAAGTATAAGCTGTATTTCGCCGACAGCGGCCTATTGGTGGCCATGCTGGATGAGGAGGCCCAAGAGGATCTGCGGGCCAACAAAAACCTGGGGGTATACAAGGGCGCGCTCTATGAGAACATTGTGGGAGAGGCGCTGGTGAAAAGCGGCTGTGGGCTGTACTACTATAAGCGGGAGGACTCTACGCTGGAGGAGGACTTCTTTGTCCGCACAGCCTCGGAGCTGATCCCGGTGGAGGTCAAGGCCACCAACGGCAGGGCCAAGTCCCTGCGCACGCTGATCTCCAGCGAAAAATACAGCGATATTTCCCATGGGATCAAGCTCACAGGGGGGAATATCGGGTACAGCGACAATATTTATACGTTTCCATACTTTTGCGCATTTTTATTGAAGAGGTATTTGAAGTTGGGAAACGGAATGACCTCATAGGAGAAGGGAACAGGAGAGTATGCAAATGGAATCCTGGAAGAACTGGTTTCAGCCCCACATTTTGGAACGAGGCCGGACCTACTTTGATGAGGGTCGGGTCTCAGATCTGGAGCGCACGGAAGACGGCTACACCGCCACGGTGGAAGGCACGGAGGAATACGAGGTAGAGATCCTGCTGGACGGAGACTCCATTGAGGATATGATCTGTGACTGTCCCTATGCGGAGGATGGAAATGCCTGTAAGCACATGGCGGCGGTCCTGTTCGCGGTGTCCGCCGCCGAACTGTCCGAGAAGAAAGTTCTGGCAAAAAAAGAACGTCTGACTCCCGCCAGTCTTGTGGAAAAAATTCCTGACAGCCAACTCCGTCCGCTGCTGACAGAATTGATATCCGCGGATGAGAAACTTTACAGGACGCTGCTCCTTCGATATGGGGAAACATCTCTGGATGAATGTATGAAGACACTGAAAAAAGAGCTGGCCTCCATCGGAAACCAGTACGCTGACCGCCATGGCTATATCAACTACAGAGAGGCGGATGATTTTGAGTGCGATATGGCTGATTTCATTGGGCGGCAGACACAGACACTGCTGGAGCGGGGTGAACCCCTGCTGGCGCTCCGGGCAGGGATAGATGCGCTACGGGAATTTGCGAGCTATGAAGTTGAGGAGGGTTGCAGCTATATAGATGACGCTATGGATACG
Organism: Oscillospiraceae bacterium 44-34; assembly: GCA_041223805.1. Classification (GTDB taxonomy): domain Bacteria; phylum Bacillota; class Clostridia; order Oscillospirales; family Oscillospiraceae; genus Lawsonibacter. Next base: position 12,148 of record JBCLQX010000037.1, read on the forward strand.
ATGCTTACGGACATATTTTGTACCTGTAAAGAAGACACCGTTTCAGAGATGTTTGACCTCCTCCTGAAATGTGCAGAATCAGGCAGAGAACACTGGAAGGTCCAAGACTTTGCAGAACAGGCGATTTTCTCCCGGTTTTCCGGAGAAATGTTTGACAGGAAAAAGCTGGAGCTGATAGATAGACAAATTGCGGACCTTGAGAATTCCGGCAAGCAGGATTACTCCAACGAATATGAGATGGAAGAATTGCTGACACGCCGCTTTGACCTGATGAAAACGTTGTTACAGCCAAAGGAGGAACTGGACGCCTTTTTAGCGCGGTACACGCACTATTCTGATATCCGCAAGCTGCGTATCCAGCAGGCACTTGACGATGGAAAGACAGACGAGGCCATTCGTCTGCTGGAGGAGGGCAAGTCCGCCGACAGTGATAAACGGGGGTTGGTGGCGGAGTACAGCAGATGGCTGATGGACCTGTACGAGCGGCAGGGACAGCGGGACAAGCTGATCGCGGAGCTGGAGTATCATGTCTTTGTTCTGTCCTCCGGCGGTATAGAGATGCTGAACCGCCTGAAGAACGTGTGTACACCGGCGCAGTGGGTCGAGTACAGAGAACGGTATCTTTCCGGGCGAGCTTACCACAAGCTGGAGCTTATGGAATCTGAGGGGCTTTGGGAGCGGCTGATGAAAGCAGTCGTCAAGTCTGAAGATCTTTCCATTCTGAATCGCTATGAAGCGGCTCTGAAAAAGCGGTATTCAAACGAGATGCTGGGGGCATATGCCTGTATCCTGACGAAAGAAGCCGCCGCGGCGTCCGACCGAAAGCGGTATCAGGAGTTGGTGCACTATCTGAAAAAACTCAGGAGCTATCCGGACGGGGCAGAGCGAGCGGCACAGCTGGCGGGGGACTGGCGCGCTCGGTATACCCGCCGCCGGGCCATGATGGAGGAACTGCGGAACGCGGGATTTTAACTGCATCATTGTCATAAGGGGCTTTTTACGAGATAATACAAAAAATTTGACCGCTTTTGTGAGGGGCCTATGAGAAAGATCATCCGGAACGCAATACGATGCAATCTGTGTGGGGATATCATTGAATCCACATACAGGCATGATTTTGTTACCTGCAAGTGTGGCAGTTGTAATGTAGACGGAGGCTTGGACTATTTAAGACGGGGGTTTGCCCACTCAAGGGATGATTTTACGGAACTAAGTGCTTTTGAATATACTGAAATGATTGACTGACACCCAAGGCTGTGACAGCAGCGGCATGTTTCGCCCTGATTTTTGTGGATCGGCATCTAAAATTCGCTCATTTTTTGTTGACACTTCCCTCTGTCGACTCGCTGGATATTCAGCGCTAGTCCATTGCCGACTATATGGTTCTAATCATTCTAACCGATTCGAATCAATTTTCTTTACATTTATTGACCGGTTCAATCGGACCCGTGCGGAATTTCCGGGCTTAAAACGGGTAGATACACGGGATTATCCGCCAGAGGCCCTGCGGGAAGCCATGCTCAACACCATTGTTCACCGGGACTATTCTTATAGCGGCTCCACGTTCATCCGCATCTTCGATGATCGGATCGAATTTGTGACCTTGGGCGGTTTGCCAAAGGGAATCGCCATGAGCGACGTAATGATGGGGGTTTCCGTTCCCCGCAACCGCCGTCTGGCCAATATTTTTTATTGCTTACATCTCATTGAGGCGTTTGGTACGGGAATGCTGAAAATTAAAGAATGCTATGCCGGCTGTCCCTGACAGCCTGTGGTGGAGACATCCGAAAACGTATTCAAAATCACGCTGCCCAATGTAAATTACAGGGCAGAAACAGCATCAGAGGAAAGCCTGTTGTCTGAAAAAGAGCGTCAGATTTTGAAGTGCGTTTCTGCCCGGCAGTCCGTTTCAAGGACGGAGCTTGAGACGGAAACGGGGTTGTCTCAAAGCGCGACGATCCGGGCGCTGAAGAGGCTGCTGGAACTGGGATTGATTCAGAAAAGAGGAAATGGAAAAAATACAAGATACTTTAGTGCGTAGCAGCAGAATGCGGGAATAGCCTGGCCGGGGGAACAGGCTGCCAGGTACAATGCTGAGCGACCTCATCCAGCCTTTCCTGATCTAAATTCATAAAGGATATGATCTGCTCCTCCGGAAACAAATTTTCACAGTAGACAGGCATTATTCCTTGAGGGACAATGCCAATCTTCTCATTGCCGGTAAGCCGGTTGGCCAGAACGGATCCGTCCCTGACATAGACAGGGAAACCGGCTTTCCGCAAAGCCAGATAAATTCTGACAGTTTCAATGGTTCGGTTGACAGAAGACCCGGCAAGCAAAAACGTGAAGCCATCCTCTTCGTGCTGGGGATATAGGCTGATATGGGTGGAATTGCCGCCTCTGGCAATTTCCCAGGGATGTCCGCCCTGACGGTTTGGGTCGGTAAACCATGAGAGAAATGCGGACGGCGAATCCGGATCAATTTCGCTAAGGCCATCATCACGTCCGTCGGCGTGGAGATAGTACTGCTCTCTGGGTGTTTGGTCGCCGCCAGAGTAGTGATTTGCGGCATATCCAATCGCGCACGCTCTAAAATAGTCGTTTGCACTTATCTCTTTAAGTGGCGTTATGGTGTTTTCTCGGCCGGTTTCCTCCATATATTTTGCAAAAAGGGCTATATCTTCCTGAGAGAGGTCCGAAAGGAATTCCTTGCGGATCTCCGGAAATACTGACCACCAATCTTTCCGTAAAATCGTTCCTGTGCGGTGCTGAATGGGGAGATGGGTTTCGATGAAGTGGTTGTAATTCCCATTCTTAAGGGCGTCAATGCAGGTGTCCACCGACTGTAAGAGCCACTCTGCAAACTTGTGAATGTCCAGTGGAACGCCGGTAGACGGGTCACCACGTTGTTCGATCATCATTGTGTGGTTGAGAAAGATTCCTCTATATTGATCTTCTTTCCGCTCAATGGCAGTAAAGGGATACCAGTATTCCTCGTCAGGAAAGTAAGACAGCCATATTTCTTGGAACTCCTCGTTGTTGGAAACCTCCCCAGCCCCTAACCATTCCTGATAATCACCAAATTTCTCAATGGGACCGCGAGGAGCCTGAAACCATAGATCCCAGACATCTTTAGTTCCTTCTCTGGGCATGATCTGCTTGATATGGTCCCAAATTATATCCAGAATTTGATAAGTCTTGTCGTCAAAGACAACTTGGCTATTAAAATTTGTAATTGACCTGTGGCCCAGTATATCGCAATAATACTGTATCTCTGGTGCAGTGAGCATTGTCATTCCGGCCCTCCAAAATAAAACAGGTGTTGTTGATTTGTTTTTGATTGTACAATACACAGCTTCAATTTGCAATTTCTATTTACTTTTAAAGAGTTGAGGAATATAAAATGAAAGATTTTGAAATCGTAGACCTGTTACCACTGCACAGACAGATGACGCTTGTTATCTTCCGTGACCCCAATACCCAAAAATGTGAGGTGCAGATTCTGCCCGTTTCGCCGGAAATGGCAGAACTCCAAAACATGCAAGCAATGCTGAAAATTCCCTCTGAACCCAGGGATGATGCGGCGACAGTATCTGTTGAGGTAGATGAAATACTGAGCCGCAAGATTATGGATTGGTGCGGGTCCAGGGGAATCACACCGGAACAGTTGGTGCGGGCATTTATCTGCTTTTGCGGGGAGTCGAAAAACGCCGATATACTGAGAGCATGGATACGGCAGGAAGCCGTTCGGGATAAAATTGATATAGAAAAACTTCCCTCTGTTACCAGAGAAGAGTTGGAACAGGATATAGATGCTGTCATGGAACGGGTTGAGAACGGAGAAAGTCCAATTCTGATTCGAAGCGCAGGAACAACAGACTTACTGTTGTTTGGCTGGGAGGACTATTTGAGACAGTTCCCAACACTGTATACCCCGGAAGAGATTGCGGAAATTGAGGCGGCGTGCTTGGAAATAAAAGAGACAGAGGTGGAGTAAAGGCTGCCCGAATTGTTATACAGATTCATTGATGAAACAGGAGGATAACAAAATGTTGGAAGTTGGAACCAAGGCCCCAGAGTTTACCCTGCCAGACAAGGACGGTAATCCAGTATCCCTGACCGATTTTGCGGGCAAAAAAGTTGTGCTGTATTTCTACCCTAAGGACAACACTCCCGGCTGCACCCGTCAGGCCTGCGCTTTCGCCGGAGCCTATGAGGAGTTCAAAAAGATCAATGTCGTGGTCATCGGCATCAGCAAGGACTCAGCGGCCTCCCACCAGAAGTTTGCGGAGAAGCACGGGCTGCCGTTCATCCTGCTCTCCGATCCGGAACTGACCGCCATCCAAGCCTACGGAGTGTGGCAGGAGAAAAAGCTCTACGGCAAGGTGAGCATGGGCGTGGTGCGGTCCACCTTTGTGATCAATGAGAATGGCATGATTGAAAAGGTAATGCCCAAGGTGAAGCCCGATACTAATGCCACGGAGATTTTGGAATATCTGACAGCAAAATAACAAATATCAACTCATTAGAAACAGCTCTGCCATTCCGCAAATGCGGATGGCAAGCTGTTATTCGTGGGACAGCCCTCAGCGGCGGCCTTTCACTCGGAATCAGTTGCCCTGAGAACATTTCACAGCGTCGATGGCCAGCACGATCATCAGGCAGTACAGGGCATCCTCCGGACGGGCGATCTCCATGCTGTAGGTATCGGTCCAGTTCCAGAGCTCCTTGGACAGCCGCATGATGGTTCGGGCCCCATCCATGACGGTGTAGTCCCATTCCCAGAAGTCGCCCTCAACGGTCCAGTCGTTGCAGTCCAGCTGGAATTTGGGGCGAAGCAAGGTGAACTCTTTGACAATCTCGCCAGCCAGCTGCTCTCCCACATACAGTTCAAACTTGGGCAGAAGGGTCAGGACCCGTTCCTGCACCCGGCCGACCGGGTTTCCCATCGCATCATAAATCTGAAGCCGGTGTCCCCAGCTCAGCCCGCCCTTGACAACGTAGACTGTGTTGCCGTCCTCATCAAAGATGTCGTAGCTGTCGAACCAGGAGAAAAGTCTCTGTTTAAATATATAGTCTCATCTTGGAGCGCCTCCCGCAGCTTGTGAAAAAGAAGTTTGTACTATCTTCAATAAGATACCATATACATTCAAGAAACACTGCATACGCCGGAAGATATTACAGAAATTGAAGCGGCGTGTTTGAAAATGGAAGACACGATAGAATGACACCCCCCAGACGCTAAGTCTGGGGGATACTCCTCTTTATTTATCAAAATCGCTGATTCGATGTCAAATTTTCTTTCTGTTCGTACTCTACTTATACTTGGATGACCCGACACGGAGTGGCTCAAGCACACTGGCGATAGTATGTTGCAAAAATTGAATGGCAGGGGTGTGAAAGATATGCTGTACAACGACAGGAAATGGAGGTAGCGCGATGAAAGGCATTTTTGGTGGTTTATTCGATCTGAATGGCGACGGTGAAATGAGCGCCACGGAAAGCGTGCTGGAGTTTATGTTATTCTCTGAGATGATAAATGAGGACAACGAAAACAGATACAGAGGATGAAACTTCTGATTGAGGCGATTGAGCAGTCATCGAGGGAGTTGCTTATGTGGGTTATCATTATCATTTTGCTTTTTCCTCTGGCTATGCGATTATGGAAGGCAGCAGCCCTTAAAAGGCGGAGTTCACCTACATCGGCGGAGAAACCAGCGAGCAGATATACTTCTACTTCTGTAGCTGCAACTGCAAGCATGAGGTCGCAACAATGCTCCAGCTTCGGGAAACACTGGAAGTGATTGAAAAGAACTATGCTGAAAAATATAAAAAAGCAGGTTACTTTACAGTGATTTTTAAGGGAGTTCTGTTCGGTATTGCCATTGACGGTAAAGATACCGGCAGTTTTACACTGTAAAAATACATTTTTTACCTAAAACAGTGTAGATGGCTGTATTTCTTACAGAGACACGCTTAAGTATTGGACCTATTACCCTGTGTCAAACATGGCAATAGACCCATTTTGCAAAAAGGCGATGTCCTAATTCGACACCTTCATACGAAAATCGTGGTTATTGTCAAAATTCATTGAAAAATGGGCCGCCTTGCGCTATAATTTACATTGTATAGTTATATTCTCTTGCGAGTGTGCACAATTGTAAGCATAGTAGGTAAAGATATGCCCATTTAGATACGATAACTTTGAATTATGATGAAGTCTAAAAAATCTTCCACTGCGATAGAGGTGACATACAATGGGAAAACTAATTGGAGCAGGAAACTCTGATAACTTTGGTGAGAATCTTTTTGTCGAAAAGGTACAGGAATATCTTGATGACACAAACATCATTTATTGGAATCGTCAAGTTTTCGGAAAAGAATTTGATGTTTGTATTCTAATGCCCGGAAAAGGTATCCTTGTAGTCGAACTCAAAGGATGGCGTGAGGAAAATATCCTGCGTGTTGAGAACAATGACGCTGTTATCGTTCGTACTGACGATGGTGAGGTTTCGTCCTCTCCGCAAAAGCAGGCTCGTGGATACCGCTTTTCTGTTGAAAGGCACATCCGGCAAAGCATCGGTAAGTTTCCTCTTGTGTACCAAATGGTTTGTTTGCCTCAAGTCTCCAAGGTGTTTTTTAGATCCCACCGCCTGGATGTTGTCATGGAAGAGAAGTTTACCATTCTCAAAGAAGACTTGGCTGACAACGCTGCATTTTTCAATAAGTTAGATCAAGCTCTCCGAGAAGTGAGCAACTGGAACAGAGATTCGTTTGATCGAAGAACCATGTTGGAAGTCCGCAACCTGTTTGAGACCGATATCGACCTGGATGAAGATGGCGAATCTGAAATTGAAAAAGAGTTGTCTTCCTTTTACCACCAGCATGACTATTCTCGGTTTTATTATTTTGCAGAAGCCGATGGGGTAAGCCGTAATATCATCCGTGACATTACGGCTCAGTATCTGCATGGCTGCAAGCTGTACTGTGTTTTCTCCAAGAAAGCGCAGATGATGGTTGTGCTCAATGCTCTCGATCTGGCCCTCACCCAAAGAGGCTTGGTGCGGAATCATGACAACATAGAAATCGCATTTGATGAGCAGAAAAGCCATACTCCTCTGGCTGCTTCTGCTGGAGATATGTTCATGGGCTTCCATTGCTCCATGAGTCTATTGAGTGCGCCTTTTGAAAAGAACACCGGATCCTTTGTAATTCAGAACGGCAAATATAGCCCTGCCCAGAAGCGAATACTTAAAAAGCTCAGCGAGCAGAGCCAGTTTAACTTTGAGCAGTATGAAGTTGAACATGCTTCCCCGGAAAAGAACATTGTAATTCGTGCTGGTGCAGGTACTGGCAAAACCTATACGATGATTTCCCGCATTGGTTTTATCTGCTATACACAAAATGCCCCTCTGCGTAAAATGGTTGGCCGTATTGTAATGATTACATTCACAAATGAAGCTGCAGACCAAATGGAGGAAAAACTCAAGACTTACTTTAGAAATTGTTATCTTGTGACCTCCAACCCAGACTATCTGGAGATGATCTCCAGCATCGACCACATGCAAATCAGCACGATTCATTCCTATGCCAAGAATTTGATTATTCAGATGGGAACCTCTTTCGGCTATGGAATTGACTTGGGCATAACCTCCAGCGAGTTTTATCGCCGTAAGAAGATCTCCGACTTGCTCGATGCGTATATCCATCAGAAAGAAATGGAATACGGCAGGAACTACACTGACAAGCTCGGTATGCCTGTTTATGCTATCCGTGACAGCATCCTTGATTTTATCGGAAAGCTGCATAACAAAAGTGTCAACATAGATGCTATTGAGCCACAAGACTTCGGAACGCTTTCGGATGACGAGGCCCATGGCGAATTACATGAGCTGTTAGCCAGTGTTATTCCGGCTGTTGAGCGAGAGTATTTCGAGGAGCTTTTAGAAAACAACAAAATCCATCTTAGCTCCATGATGTCTGTTCTCAATCGCTTCATCAATAATCCGGCCAGCGAAAGCAGAATAAGAGAACTAAAAACAGACAAGAACGCTCAACAGTTTATGTTTGTTGACGAGTTCCAGGATACCGATGACTCTCAGATTGAATCCTTGCTGCGGATTGCCCAAGTGCTTGACTATAATCTGTTCCTTGTCGGTGATATTAAGCAGTGTATTTACCGATTCCGTGGTGCAAAGGAAAAAGCCTTTGACCAATTGGGTATTGACAAGAACCCCGAGAAGTGGTTGGAGTTCTCTTTGCAGCGAAACTACCGTACAGACAAGTATTTGCTGGATATATTTGATCGCTCTTTTACGGCTTGGGGCAAATTGGACGAAGAACTCCTTACTTACGATTCAGCTAAAGACAAACTTATCGGTACGAGAGACTACAACAGCAGATATTTGTCCTCAAAGAGCCGCTTTTATCGTCGCCTCCCGGCAGCAAGCGAGGAAATGCGCATTCCTGTTCTCGTTGAGGAAATTAAACGAATCCAGAGACGTATCCAGTACGAAGAAAGCAACGGAATGAAGCTCTTGGCCAAGGAGAAAAGCATAGCAATCCTTGTTCGGGAAAATTGGCAGGCTGATATGATTCGTACCGATTGTGCCCAACTTGGAATCAGCGTACATACCAACACAGGCGGTGACTTGTACATGTCGCAGCCTGCTATGGATATGCTCACATTGGTTAATGCCTTGGTTCATTTTGACGAGGCGGACTATCTGTACAATCTCGTGACCTCGAACTTCTTTAATTTGGATATCCCCAAATCCAATCTCTATGAAATCCGTATGAAGATCCGCACCGGCAAGTGGAGAGCAAAGACAGACGAGAAAGAACAGGTCAATTACCTTATCAATTTTATGAATCTCATGCTTGCCAACACCGTTGACAAGAACAACAAGTGGGAATACATCGTCGCAAGCCTACGAACACAACCTATTCTGCAGGCCATCCGCAAGGTGTATAGTACCCTTGAACCTTGGAAGCATTTTAGCAGCGATCCTTGGAAGCAGCATTACTATCAGTTGAATGTTGACCTGTTGTTTGAGCAGATCATCAATGCTTGCAATGTGGATAGACTGACTATCAATACACTGCAGGAGCATCTTCACAATAGCATTATTTCCCAGGTCTCCGTTGACAGCCGGACTCCGGACAGTAACGAGAATGAGGCTGACATTCAATGTATTACAGTACATAAATCAAAAGGCCTTGAATATGGTCATGTGATCATGCCGTTCTGCTCCGCGTCCATGGACTTCATTAAAAAGACGCAGCTACATATCAGCACCACCAAATATCAAGACCGATATCGCATTGGATACAGTATGAGCGTGGGCGATTCCGGTGAGACCGTTCTCAATGATTTCTATTGTGGAAGCACAAAGTCCAGTATTTCCAAGGCCTAAACGGTCAAGGTGTAGGAGTGGTCAAGGAATAAACGACACTCCTACACCTTTTTCCGCTTCTAATTACTGTTTGCCGGCCTTGCCGATAGCCTCCATGAGCTTGTCGTAACCGAACATGGCTGCATACGCCACCATGAACCCCAGCACGACCGCGGCGGCCACCATATACCACACCACCGCGATAGCCTTGATCTGACAGTAGGCGAAGAACGCCACCAGCGTGAGTACCATCGAGACGGCGACCGCCAGAATGTTGGTCGGCAGCTTGTCCCAGGTGACCTTCTTCAGCACCTGGACGACGATGTTGGTCACCACCACCAGCACACCGATGACGCTGATGACCATGGACCAGTTCAGAACACTTTCCATTTTTGATTCCTCCTTATGTTATCCGACCCCATCAGGCGGAGCAGAGCCATGTTTATCCGGCCATGAATTGTTCTTGCTCAGGTTCTCGACGGCAGACTTGATGGCGTACACCAGCACCACGCCGATGATCTCGGTAAGCGCCACCTGAGATAAACTCTCGGCAATCTGCTCCTTGCCCATCCATGCGAGGATGTAGCTGCACCACACCCAGGCAATACCGTTAAGCAGGCAGACCCACACGATAATTTTCATAGTGGTCGCTTTCTTTTTGCTCGGTTCAGAGAGGTCGAGGGCGGGTTCTTCAACGACGTCCTCCGGCCAGTCCTCAGAAATATCAGCAGGCTGCTCCACAATGGGCGCGACTTCCTTTGCTTTGATGTTCAGCATACGTCGCCCTCCATCACGAAACAGGGAGCCGGAAAATCATTCCGACGGCGATGCCGATAATGGCGCTGATAACGCACCAAACAGCCTTACGCCAGTTCTCTCCGTCCTGGCCCTCCAACGTCTCCAGACGTTTTCCTTGGTTGACCTGCTCCTTCAGCATGTTTTCCATGTTCAGAGCCAGTTTTTCCACGGATGTACTGATAGCGGCAACCTGCTTGACGGTCTCCTCCAGCGCGTTCAACCGGTGATTCTGGCGGATGTTTTCATCCTCCAGACGTTGATTCTCAGCCTCCATGCTACGGCGGAACTCCTCATGCTCATGGCGAGAGATATAATCTCCGTCCATACCTGTCACCTCCTACTGCTTTTAAGCATTGTGTAGAGTTACCGCTGGGTGCTCAACATCCCGATCAGCTCGGAATACTCGGCCTCGGAAATCTTGCCGGCAGCGTAGAAAATATCCAGCTTGCTCTCGATGCCGTCAGTCTGGCCGCGCTCAATCATGCGCTTCAGAGTACGATACAACATGCTCTACATCTCCTTTCCTCAAATATCAGTCTCGGACAGGCCCAGCTCCAGCAGGGTCAGCCGGTACTCGTGGTCGATGTTGATGCCGTCGGCATCCGCCAGTTCTTTGGAGTGGTTCTCCTGGCCCTCGGCGAGAACCAGTAGGGCTTCATCCTTAGTGAGCTGGGCTTCCTCATAGACGAACACGGGGGTGGGCTCGCGGCCCTCATCCATGGGGTCGGTGCGCTGCGTCTCAACAATGTTGCGGCGCAGATACACAGTCGTTACGCCCACTTCGATTTCCTTGGGGCGGACGGTACTTTCTGCGGTGATGTAAACGGGTTCCACGGCGCTTTCCTCCTCTCGGCAAATATAGCTGCACAAGCTGCTCGTACACACGACGGTCGTCATGCCGGTCATAGCGGGAAATGTACCGCTTCATCCGCTGGAAGCTGACCCTCGGCTTGATATGCTTCAGGTACATCCGGTAGGTGTCGGTACAGTCGATCCATCCCAGATACGACATCATCTGGCGGTAGTCGTGGACGGTAGGCTTGCGCCCCTGATAGGGTTTCTTGTGAATCTTGCGGGCTTTTCTGGTTGCTTTCAGCATGATAGATTTGCGCAGCACCGTCCGGTTCCGATAGAACTGGAAGCCCATGAAGTCCAGAGGCCGCCCTCGGTCTTCACCGTTGACGGTGTAGGAGAAACGAAACACCTGCCAATTTCCTTTCAGCTCCAGGCCCAGGTTGGCCTCAAGATACTCGGAGATGGCTTGTCTGATTTGGTGCAGAACTTTCTTGTTTGACCCGAAGATGACCATGTCGTCCATGTAGCGGACATAGTAGACCGCGTGAAGCTGCTCCTTGATGAAGTGGTCCAGCTCCTGCAAATACCAGTTGGAGAGCCACTGCGAGGTATAGAAGCCAAGAGGGATACCGGCGTCAGTCACGTCGATGATCTTGAACAGCAAGTCCAGCATCATGTCGTCGTGGATATGCTTGCGGAGCTTTGCTTTCAGAATATCGTGCGGGATACTGTCAAAGAAGTGATGGACGTCCATTTTCAGAACATACTTCACGTTCTTCGGGTCGGTTTCGATCCATTTCTCGATGACTTTCTTGGCCTTGTGGGCTCCTCGCTTGGGCAGACTGGCGTAACTGTGCTGGTACATTCCATGCCAGAACATCTCTTCCATGGCCTTAGCGACACAGTGCTGAACGATAAGCTCCTCCAGCGTCGGCACGATGATGACCCGTTCCTTGTGGGCCGTCCCGTCATGGATGACCTTCGGAACATGCTCGGCGTTCTCGTACTGCATGATCCAGTCGTAGGAGGCGCACAGCAGTTCATCATCCGACATGTGCCGTTTCTTCAGCATCTTACGGACGCGCTTTGTGCGCTTGGCCTGCTTGATGGCTTTGCGGCGGTTTTCTTCCGATATGCAGATGTCAAACAAGTGTTTGTAGGATTTCATTACTCTCTTATCCTCTCACCCGCTTTCACCTCTTTCAGATACTAACGGGTGCTTGCACCGAGTTGATTTTCACCAAGCGGTGAGGAAAGGGAGAGGCCGGTGAAGCCCCTCCCCTTACTGCGTTCGGCAGCGATATGCACTGCATTGCTCATATATGAGGGTTCGCGTGGATAAGATAGGGCCGCGCCAATGTTGGTGTTCGTATTGTCGGGCGTATTGTTCAGGTTGATGTAGAACGGTCCGGCATTCAGGTCATTGTTCCAGTTGCCACCAACGATAGCGTGGGCGCAGTGCATACCCCTATAAAAATTAGGGGAGGGTATCTTTCGACCCCGGCCCCTATGCCCGTTTATGGATGGACAGGCGCTCCATTTTGAATTTCGTTTCCCCGGAGACCCAAGGTTCTCCAGACCTCTCCTTTACGCGGCTACGCCGCGGCAAGTGGTTTACAAGAGAGGGCCGCGCCAAGGTCGGTGCTCGTACTGCCGGGCGTAGAGCTTAGGTAGATGCAGAACGGTCCGGCAGCCAGGTCATAGTTCCAGTTGCCACCAACGATAGCGTATCTGACGCCGGAGTTGTTGTAGTAGGCGTAGTCCGCCTCATAGGTGGTTGTCGAGCCGCTGAAAGCGGTGGCGAGGCGTCCGAACTTCTCCGTTCGCATGGCGCTGATGTATCCGCCGCCCGTAGCCATCGTCATGATGCTCTTGTAGCCGGAGCCGTCCGTGTTGTAGTCGGCGGCGGTAGAACCGTCCTTTGTCCCCCTGGTAATTTTGGCCTTGACCGAGCCCGCGTTGCAGATGAGCCCAGCGGTCCTCCGCCAGACGTTGCCCCACGGATTCTCCATGCCGAACACCTTGACGCCGGAGGTCTTGTCGCTTGCTCCCCAGAACATACCCTTGGTGTTCATGGTGCCGGTCGCGATGGCGTTGCTCGCGCTGACCCGGCCGTACCCTGCGGTGGCCTGAAGGTCGGTGCTCTTGAACATCATGGTGAGCAGGTCCTGCACCAGGAAAATATCAGCGATGACCTCGGTGTACCAGATGTTCGCGCCGTTCAGCTTGGCGGCGTCGATCTCCTGCTGGGCTGTTGTGCTGACCTTGCAGGTCTGCCCGCTGATGGAGCGCATCCGCCCGGAGGAGTCCCATGCCCCGTCGAAGATGGGCGTGTAGAAGTGCGGGATCTCCTTGTTGTTCTTGTCGTAGTTGCTCCAGCACTCGTAGTCGGCGTCCACCTTCACGTCCGAACACCGGAAGTGGTACACGCCGCCGCTCTCCCACCGCTTGACGTAGATTTTGGGCCATTCCATCATGGCATTGCCGCCGAAGTTGATGTTGGCCACGTCCGAAGCGGAGCCGTCCGCCTTCTTGGTCAGGTCGTTGGGGTTGAGGTAGTAAGCCACCGTCCCGTCATACTTCAGCATACAGGGCCGGGGCATAAACTTGGAGCCAGGGGTGCTGGGCCATCCGCCATAGCTGAACGCGCCGCCGAAGTTCATCACGGCCTTGGCAAAGCCGGAGTTCTCCAC
>JBCLQX010000038.1:0-24649 GCA_041223805.1 Oscillospiraceae bacterium 44-34
CCTCCGGCAACTCAAATGGTATCTCATTCTCGATACATTTCACGCTGCCGTTGGCGAACTTCTCATAATGTAAATTATCCTCACCAACAAAGATAATGGTATCATTCTTGATATCCTTGGCTTTGAGTTTACCGTCTTTCACCATCTGCTGCTTCTGCTGGCGAATCCGTTCCAGTAGAACAGAAGCCGGTTCATCATTTGGGTCCTGTGGAACCAGCTTGCCGCGGATGGCGAGGTCAAGCACCTTTTGCCGTAACGCTTTTGTATCCATTATTCATCCACCTCGCCAATCAGTTCTTCCAGCACTGCTACAGCCTTGGCAATATTGGCGGATTTCTCCTTGATCTGCTCCAGCAGTTCAGCGAGCGTATAGTCCTCAGCTCCGCTGTCGGACTTCATCCAGGTGATATCCAGACTGGTTTTGTCCCGGGCCAGAATCTCCTCATAGGTATATCTGCGCCATCTGCCGTTCGGTTTTTCCTCGCTGTATGTTTCGACACGGGCGGACAGATCGCCGTCCTTATAGCACTCAATGAACTCATCAAAATGGCTTTCCTTCAGCGGATTGGTCTTGCCAAAAGAGGGCATATCGGAGCGCAGGTCATAGAACCAAATCTCACGGGTGTTCCCTTTATCTTCACAGCCACGGGTGAAAAACAGCACATTGGTTTTAACACCCTGAGCATAGAAGATACCAGTTGGCAATCGCAGAATGGTATGCAGATTACACTTCTCCATCAAGTCACGGCGGATACGCTCGCCATCGCCATCGGCGAACAGAACATTGTCCGGCAAAACGACCGCCGCACGCGCCTTCCCTGTCTTATTCAGACTGCGATAGATGTGCTGCAGAAAATTTAGCTGTTTATTGCTGGTGGGGAAAGTAAAGTCATCGCGGGTGGCACGCTCGCCGCCCTTCTTGGTGCCGAAAGGCGGATTGGTCAGTACAACATCATAGCCTTTCAATTCCTTGCCAAAGTTGGACAGGGTATCACCAAGATAAATGGGACCGCTGATATCGTGGAGCATGGCATTCATCAAGGCCAAGCGGTGGGTATCATGAACCAGCTCGCAACCGGAGAATGCTTGGGTACGCTGGAACTCCTGCTGATCCACGGACAGTTCAAATAACTCATCAGTATGATCCTTGACGTAGCGGTCAGCGGCAATCATAAAGCCAAACGTACCGCAAGCCGGGTCGTTGCATCGCTCACCGGGGTGGGGCGCAATGAGCCGAGTCATGACGTTGATAAGAACGCGAGGCGTGAAATATTGCCCAGCGCCTGATTTCTTCTCATTTGCATTCTTCTCCAGCAAACCTTCATAAAGGTTGCCCAGACCTTCTTCCTTGGCGGTGTACCAGTCGAATTGGTCGATGGTCTGGATGATCTTCTCCAGGTTCTTGGGTTCGTCAATATTGCTCTGCGCGCCTTGGTAGATCTCGCGGACACGACCGGTACAGCTTTCGCCCAAATGCTCCAACAATTCCTTGTAAAACTTCTTCAGCTCTACACCCTGCTTGACAAGGAGCCTGTCCCACCGGTACTGCTCCGGAATCGCTCCCTCTGTGCCGGTCTCCTTGCACATTTTCAGGAACAGGATATAGGTAAGTTCCGTAACATACTGATGATAAGTAATACCGTCATCCCGCAACACATTGCAGAGGTTCCAAAGCTTTGCTACAATCTCCTGATTATTCACGCTGCGCCTCCTCCATCTTCATAGAGATACTCATTCAACTCCGTAATGATCTCACGGAGCTTGCCGCCAAAGCGGCGGTCAATGATGGTAAACCCGCCAGCGTTCTTAAATGCGCCGACTTCAAAGATTTGCTCATCCAGCACGCTTTCCTCCAGCAGTACTTTTTCGATGCGCTTTAGCCAGTCAAGCTGGGTCTTATTGAAATCATGATTGATGCGCAGTTTCGCAAAAGCGTGCTTTACCCTCTGCTCATGACTGATAAGTGTAGAGCCCAGGGCCTGCTGACGAATAAATGCGATGATATCGGCCACAATGTCCTGATTGGTCATCTCATTCCATGCGGAGTTTAACTGCTTCTCCGTGAAGTCATGGCGGTCAAGTTCCAGTTTTAAGCCCTTGAGAGCTTCTCTGGTAAGCTCTGAAGGCTTGGTGCACACCATGCGGAGCGCGGCAATGGCGTTCATATTGTTATTGATGAACTCCTTGAACGCTTCCAAATAATCCTCCGGTTTCTGACCTTCACCGTAGCCGCGAGTATGGTCAATCAGCTCGTCCACATGATAATCAATGACAACCGAGCGCTTGTGGTGGGACTTATCCTTATCCAGCACAGAGAATGCGTCACGATGATTCAGCAACTCGGCTAAAGCCTCTTTAATGGCGCTGCTGTTGAGATGCTCCGCAAAAGCTCCCAAATCCTTTCCACCGGTAAGATGGATGAATTGCTCCCGTGCTGTTTGACTTACGTTGCGGCGCTTACGCTGTAGCTTGGCAATAATCAGATCGATCTGATAGGCAAGCTGTTCGTCGGTGGTTGCTATCTCCAGCCCTCTCATCAAATCCTCAAAACTGGCAGAGGGGTTAGTAACGACCGGTTTCATATTGCTGACATCCTGTAAAGACTCGTATACGCCCACAGGATCATAAATCTCAAAGTGAGTTTTGCCGATAGCAGGACACAATCTGGTAGCTCGGCCCAACATCTGTTCATAGAGAATACGAGATTTGATGCGGCGCATAAAAACCAGATTGGTAATCTCAGGTACGTCAATGCCGGTGGTTAAAAGATCAACAGTAACCACAATCTTGGGTAGGGACTCATTCTTGAAACGCTTGATTGCTTCGGAGATTTTTTTCTTATTGCCGCCCGCTACGCTTCCCGTAATCTTCATAACAGCATCATTGTCAACGCAGCCCTCAGCATAGATTTCTTTCAAAATCTTTACGATGAGGTCAGCGTGGTTGTCATCAACAGCATAGATGAGGGTTTTACCCTGGCCGTCTGGATTGAGATCCCAAGCGATTTCCTCAAGGACTGTCCGATTAAAATTCTCCGTGATTACCTGCCGGTTAAAGCTGTCAATTTCAAATTTCATGTCATCTTCCAGCTCGGCGCTGTTGAGAACTTCGCCAGTAATCGGGTCATAAATAGCAAGCTGATCGCCTTTCTGATAGTTGATACCCTCAATACGCAGTTTAGTGCGGATATTATGAGGCGCATCATGGTCGACCAGGTAACCGTCTATGACAGCTTCACGGTATGAGTAGTTGAAAACAGGTTTTCCGAAAATCTCAGTAGTATGGAGCGCCGGGGTTGCGGTCAAAGCAATCTTCACAGCATCGAAATACTCGATGACAGTACGGTATTTACTGATATAGTCATCTTGGTTGCGATAGAGCATCTCCGTTTCGCTCATTTCCCTATCCAGAATGTATCCACGATGTGCCTCATCGACTACAATCAAATCATAGTCGGTAACAGATGGCATGGTGTCACTTTCGGGATAAAGAATGCGCTTTACGAGGCTCTGAACTGTTGCGATATGTATCTTGGTTTCTTTGTCGATCTCCTTTTCATCCAAACCCTTGATGTTGTAAATAGAATCCAAGGTCATCAATTCTTCGATCTTTACTTCCTTAAAAACATCTTCAGCCTGTTCCCCAAGTGCGGTACGGTCTACAAGGAACAGAACGCGCTTAAACCGGTCACTCTTAATAAAGCGGTAGATCATGCCGAGGATGGTCCGTGTTTTGCCGGTTCCGGTGGCCATGGAAAGCAAAACAGTCTGTTTCCCGTCAATGATAGCCCGCTCCGCAGCTTCAATAGCACTGATCTGATATTTGCGTAAATTCAATCCATCGGGATCACGCAATAAATCGAAAGGGGTGTTCTGGAGCACAGAATTGGCCGTGGCAATGTCCTTTTCAAGTTGCTCCATCAGCCCCTGAGGGCTGATCCAGCCTTGCAGGGCCTTGGGGGCACTTGTTCCACTGCGCAGATCCAGACACCAGATACCGGATTTGGTGTCGATTTGCTTTAGATATTTACGGCCATTGGTGGCAAAGGCAAAAGGAACTTTATATGCACCCCACTGGCTGATGATATACTCCTTGTGTTCAGCCTTAATTCCCTTAGCATATTCCTTGCATTGATAGTCGATTGCAGAGGGAATGTCAACTGTGGCTTTCTTTGCTTCCACAATGCCTACGAGCTTCAACCCAACAAACAGTGCATAATCTGCATAACCGTTCTTTCCCACAGTAGAATCAGTGGGCCACTCAGCAATGGCAAGATTTCTGCCTTTTTGCGGACGAGTTCCCTTGGAATAGCGAAGATCGTTGGTGTCGACTTCCCAGCCGAATTTGCGGAGCTGTTCGTCAATCAGATAACGGGTTTCAGCTTCGGAAAGTTCCATGCTCTCAGATGCAGTTTCGCCCTTTTCTGCACGTTCTTTGGAGGTTTTGGAGGATGCCGCAGTAGATACTGCCTCAATCTGTTTGGAGAGTGCGGTTATCTTCTCCTCCTGTTCCTTGATGATGGCAGCGTAATCCGGTTGGGTCATATTTTCAGGCATGATAAAAGCAGGGGCAATATACCCCCAGTCACCGTATACCTCCATGAACCAAACCGCAAGATTGTAAGTCATAGAAAGCAGTGTTTTAGCGTCCTCTACGGAATCAGCGCCAGCATGTACGGCATTGTTACGAGTCTTCCGCAGGACAAACAGGATATCGTCAATCTTCTTTGGAATCAGTCCCTCCCGTTTCAGCAAACGAATCCGGTTGGCGTGTGTATTGTCAATGGTTGGCTCCTTGATATGCTCAAAAGCAAAAATCTCGAGAATTAATCGCTCACCGAACATACCCAATTTATACAGGCAGGCATTGGCATCAGAATACACATAGCTCTCTGCTGCCGCACCAATTTGAGCAAGTACGGGCCAGTATTTATTGAGGAATTCAAAGTTAGACTTCATATACGTCCTCCTAAGATTGGTAGTGCTTCTGATAAACCGATATTATCGGAACTTTATACTGTCAATTTTACCATAATCTTGTCCTGAATTCAATGAGAAATCTTTTCTCGGGTGAGCGGGTCGAATTAATCAAGAGAACACCAGAAAGTTTTATTTTTTGTATTTCTACGCAATGTTTGACAAGGGATTGCCCCACTGACCGTACGAGTTATCGTGGAAAATATCGGCAGGCACTCCGCAATTTGCAGAGTGCCTGCCCCCTGGTACCGCATAGGCGGTGTTTTCAGCTGTAGAAATTGACGCTGTTGGGTATCCCGACGAACATGTAGCAGTAGGTGATGCCATCGTACTGGGTCACGCCTACGCCGATGCAGTCGCATCGCTGGTCGATCATCGTCTCGAAGTGACCGGGGGAGTTGATCCAGTTGTCGACGGCGCGTTGGGCGGCGTCGGTGGTGCCGGTGAACACGGTGAGATTGGAGCCGAAGCCGTAGGGGTAGCCAGCGTCCACAGCGGCCTGGCTCTCCTCCGGAGCGTGATGCCAGGTGTAGCGCCGGTCGGAGCAGGCTTGGGCGGCGTCCATCAGGGCCTCGCTGACCGGCAGCTCCGGCACCCCATTGGCCTTGCGGGTCTGGTTGATGAGCCGGATCATCTCTTGCCGTATCTCCAGATTGTCCGTCAGGTTGGCGCTGTCCCCGCTGGCGGGGGCTTCCGGCGCGGCGGAGGCGGCGGAGCCGACCGTCAGCGTCATGCTCCCGCACTCCCCGGCGCTGTTGGAGACGGCGATCTCCGCGGTCCCCTCTGCCTTGGCGACAGCGACCCAGAAGGTCAGCACCTGCTCCACCGCCACCGTGTCCGGGTCGCTGGAGGTGACGGAGTAGTCCATACCGCTGGGACCGATGATGATGCCGCTTCGCTCTCCCACCTCCAGGGTACTACCCTTGTAGCTGCTTACCCGGATGGCCGGGGCCTCCGCCGCCATTGCGGGAACGGCGAGGACGAGGGACAGGGTGGCTACTGTCAATGCGGCGGCAATGCGTTTTTTCATGCTGTTCATACTTTTTCCTCCTGTATTCCGTATTTTTTGGTGCTTTTGCAAGCAATACAATATCGGAACGGAAGTCAAAAGTCGAGAAGAAAATGCGGTCTAAAACGGAAAAATTCGAGAGTGAAAACAAAGCATTTTACATAGTGTTCATGAGAGGGTTTTGGGAATGCGGTCTATTTTCTAATCACATAATTAGCCACAGACAGACGTGGAACACGTGGAAACACTATTTTTAAAAAATGCAAGAAAGCAATTGGAACGGAGCGAAAACGGCTATAAGCTATCAAAAATTGTCCAAAATTCTTTGTAGACTTCTTCGGATATGGAGACGCAGTATCTGAAAGCCAAGAGCAGACCACATCTGCAGTCTGCTCTTGGCTTTTTACTGGGCAATTATTTTGTTATACATAGAAGTTGACGTTCTTAGGAATCCCGATTTAGACGCTAAATGATACCAAGGGTCTTGGTGTGATAATGCGTCTGTGTACCTTCGAATTTCTTAAAAGGATTGGCTAGAATATTCTACTCTACAACTTTGTCAGTGCAGCTGTTTTTGGCAAAGATACTGTTTTTCTTTTTCGCTGTCAGGCCAACAAAGTGGCGGCCCCCAAATAAGTTTAGATAAACAATTAGGTCAAAAAACTCTCCTGCTCAATAGTAACACCAAGATTCAAAATCTCACGAATTGCGTCCTCAAACACAGGATATGTCCCCTCTGTTAGCATCTGCTCCAATTGCTTTAAATACTTTACTGGCCGCTTTAACCCATTGCGGCAGTGCTTCACAACATCCTCGCCAAACATTCGTATAGGCTGAACATCCGGAAAAATCTCCTGCAAATGAGCATACATCTGAAAACCACCCAAATCAATATCTGCCCAAAAATAGGTTTGCGTACCTTTAGACTCTGCATCCCGAATTTTTAAAAACAGTTTTCTTTTCTGGGGACTAAGGAAACCGCCATGATACACAGCCAGGGTATTCGGTTTCAATTCAGAAAGTAAATATTCATCATAATTTGTCTTATTTTCGATAAATATGATACTGTGGACACCGCTGAGATCAATTTTTGTAATCGAGTCTACCGCTGTGCTGGGCAGGGCTATTCCGTAAGGATACGCCGCGCCAATATTTACTGTTCCTGCCAGCATTGTAAAGCTGCAATTTCCGGAAAGTTCGTAGAGTTCCGGACGTGCGTAGATGCCGAGATAGGCCAGCTTGTCCCGGATACCCATTTTCTCCTGCTCACACACCTCTGCCAGACCTGGGTGGTATTTTTCGGCGATATGCAAAAAGGTATCACGCACTTCCCGTTCAAAGGTCTTGCTGTTATGATAGCACATGCTGCTGAACGCCCGCATAGTAATTGGTTCCCCGCGCAGGAAGTCATATTGTACCAGTGCGGATAGCAAATCAGCCAGAAAGCCGGTATCTTTTCTACAATAACCCGGAACTGTATATGTATCTTTTGCATTTGCGCATATATCGTCCCGCCAGGCGGTGATCCAAGCCGTTTCTACCCTGTCTAAAGCGCTTTGTACCATCTGTTCCACGATCTCTGCCTGCCGTCTGGGATGTGTCCTGTCGGTCATTTGGTAGCAGCGCTCTACCTGATCTAAATTGAGGATAACCGCCGACAGGACTGGCCGTCCCTTCAGCCATTCAGCCGAAATCAACTGCTCCTGTTCCAATTCCTGCACAGCCTGATTGAAAGCATCCCGGATGCTGGCTGTCTCATGCCTGTATTCCGGCAGTTCTTTCTTCTCGATACGCAGCATGACCCGCCTGTTGGAGCTCCCCGGCTCCAACAGGTGCTTACTTTTTTCGTATTTATCTAGTAGGCGGGTAAGAATAATACCCTGTTCCGTCATCAACCCATCTCCTTCCGCCAAGGCATGACGTGCATCTGGTATTTTTCTTTCAGAACCAGAAGCGTTTTATCCGCCAGAGGCATAATGTCGGGAAGCTTGTCCGGCGGAGTACAGATAATCGCCTGCAAGCCCATCTTCCGGAGAAGGCGCACGCTTTCAATGATACGGTCGCTGTCCATTTTATTGAACGCTTCATCAAACACTACCAGCCGGACCGTGTTGCTGGCCAGCGGCGAGAGGTTGTTCACCTGATAGAGCTGGGCGAAGGAAGCCAGCACAGCGATATAAAAGGGGGTCTGGGTCTCACCTCCGGATTTGGTGTTCAGTGTCTGGGACAGCAGCTGTTTGGAACCGTTCTGGTCGGTAGTCTCCAGGTCAAATTTCAAATAGGTGCGGAAATCGGTGTATCGCTCAATATTCTGCTGAAGCTCGCTCTGTTTTCTGGCGTTGAGCTGTGTGTCATCAGACATGGCCAGACGGCCAAACAGCTCATCGATCAGCTGCCCGTACTTCTGCTGGAAGGGCATGGCGAACAGTCCTCCCTCCCCCTCCATTAGCTCCGGAGCCATGATCATGTCGTAGTACTCGGCATAGTCAGGGTTCCGGTCCGCCCGGAATTGGTACCGGTCTGTGCCGAACTGTGTCTGCTTCAGCGCCTTGTTCAGGCTCTTTACCTGATCCTGCACCTGTTCAATGCTGGACTTCAATTTGGCCAGAAAGTCGTTCTGGAACTGCTCCATAGCACTCTCCCGGGCGGCTTTGATCTTCTCCCGATACTTGGGCAGCTCACTCTCCTCCAGCAGCTGCCTCTCTCGGTCAAATTCCTCGTTGGTCATGGCGTCGGTCCGGAAGGAACAGGGCTGGAACGCGCTGACATAATCGGCCCGGGCCTGAAACAGCTTTCGCTGGGTGGAATTCCTCTCATTTTCCGTCCGAATCATCTGGTCTCCAAAGTTCTTTGCAACAGCGGAGGCTCTCTTCAGCCGCGCAAACTCCTGCCGGTAGCGGGGACGGCCTACCGTTTCGATAAACGACGGAGAAAAACGCTCTGACAAGCTGTCCTCCTTTTCGCTCAGCTCCTGATATAAGCCCGGAAGCACATCATACTCCAAGGTATGGATTCGCATCTCCATCTGTGTTTTCTCGCTGTTATACTGTATTTTTTGCTGATCCAGATCCTTAATTTCCTGATCCAATATGCCGATCTGCCGGCGCTGTTCCTCCAGCCAGAACAAATCCAGGTGGGACAAATCCTCTTCCATCTGTTCCACCTCTTTTGTGATCTCTATGCCTCGCTGGTAATCATCCCTACGCTGCTCCACAGTGCTGTGTACAAAAAAACGGCTAAAGAGTGGATCCTTGCCCTTGTGCTTTGCCAGCTCAGCCCCAATGGGCTCCCAGCCGGACAATTCTGTCTCAGCTGTTCTCAGCTCCGATTCCAGCTTTTCAATCCTCAGGGCCACCGCCCGGCGTCCAATGAAGGCGTCCTCCATCAACTCTTTCCGCAGCGGGCGGGCCACATAGCCTTGATAGACCATGCCCTCCGCAGTGATAGCTGTCCTGTGTTTCCGGAGCTGGCTAACGTGGGTACAACACACCACACGGCCTAAGAGGTAGTCGATATAGGTACGGGCCAAATTATTCTCTGTCTCCACCTTTCTGGCCAGGCTGTCATCCCAGGGGGCAAGGTGCTCCTTTTCCCTCAGCTTGGCAATATCCACCAGACCGAAAGAGCGGTTGTTATAATCGCGCTTGATCTGGTCATAGAAAGCCAGCGCCCGCTGGTAGTGCTCTGGCGGGATGAGTAGATAGAACTTCTGGGTGTTCAAATATCCCTCCACCGCATTTCTCCAGGACTCCTCCGCCTCCGGGATCTCCAGAACATCAGCTAGAATGTCAATTGGAACGTTCTGGCCGCTGTGCTGCTTCAGCTCCGCGGCAATCTGATTCCGGAGCTGGAGCAGTCCTTGGGGGTAGTCCTTGATATTTTTGCGCAGATCTACCAGAGCGGCCCTCCGGCGGTCCTGCTCCTCCCTCAAGCTGTGGAGCATCTCCTCCAGCTTGTAGGATACCTCCCGAACTGCCCCCATAAATTGGGCGGCAGCCTCCTGGGCCTGCTCAAAGGGAGCCGGGGAACTGTCAAATATCTGTTCGTCACAGTTGAGGAATATCCCATAAGCCTTCTGGATGTTACCAGCCGTGGAGAATACCGGGGCTAAAAGCTGTCGGTTCTGCCACTCCGAAATTCTTTCACACAAACTGCACAGAGAAATTGCCTCCCGCTTAATTTCCTGCGCGGTGTTTCTCAGCTGGAGCAGCAGATTCCGTTGTTCCTTGAGCAGACGTTCCCTGCCGGAACGCAGCCTGTCCTCCTCCTGAGCCACACTGCTCTGGGCGCAGGCCGCTTTTAGTTCATCTTGCCGCCTGCGTTTGAGGTCGATCTCCTCCGATACGCTGGCAAACCCGGCGGCGGCCCTCTCCGCCTCCGCTTTGCAGTCCGCCTCCTCCGCCTGATGCCGGTTGATCCGGCCCTCCAGGTCCTCCTTCTGCGCCCACAGAACCAAGAAGGTCTGCTGCTCCCAGCGGTCGATAGCAGTCTGCATATCCCGGTAGAGGCGGCTGATCTCCATCAGTTTTTCCAGCTTTTCCTCCTGCCGCTGGGCCAGCTGCTCATGGCGCTTGTAGTCCCGGATATTCTGCTGCATAGCCTCGATATCCGGCTTGTCCGGGATGTCGCAGATGTTTTCCGTAATGAATTTCTGGATATCCACAATAGGGCGGAAGGAGACCGCCTTTTTCAGCATACGGCTGACCTGTTCGTTGTGGACGTTCCACTTGGCCAGCATATCGGTGCGGTACTCCTTGTGGCTGTCATACAGCTTTTGACGCAGGCCATACTGTTGTTTCAGATAGACACGGAGGCTGGGAATGTCCATTGCCTCCTGCCCATCCAGAAAACAGTTCTCCGGAATACCGCCGTCGTAAATAAAAAAGCGCTCCTGCCGGCTCCCGTCGCTGCGGCAGTCGAAGACGATCCCGGTCACAAAGCGGCTGCCCTCCTCCTCATCCAGAAATTCGCAGACGATGTAGCTGGAAAAGTCTCTGCCTCGTCTGGAATAGGGGGAACCGCTGTCCATGTCGGCCCGCAGATATCCGTCCAGCGTCCGCTGGGACTTTTCATTGGCGGCCTGGTTGAAATTCCTGGCGTTCGTCTCGCCCAGAAGGACAATCTGCAGCGCATCGATTACGGTGGACTTACCCGCTCCGTTTTTCCCTGTCAGGAAGTTGATATACTCCACCTCGATGAGCTGTTTTGAGAAATAGAGCCAATTAATCAGCAGAATCTTCTTCAGCTTCTTCACTGTCTTCCTCCTTTCTCAGCACCGACACCACCGCGTCCAGCTTTTCGCTGGATACCACCGACAATACCGTGGGCAAAATCGCGAACTTACAGTTTCCCTGGCTGTATTTTCCCTCAATCCGCTGAATCACACAGTGGTTGTCCAGCAGGGTTAGCGCCCGCTTCACGTCCTTCATGTTGGGCCGTGCCGAAAGGATTGCGTAATCCGTTACCACCTTTTCCAGCAGATCCCGCACGGTACAGATAGCGTCGTGCTCCAACCCCAGGCGCTCCTGATTTTCATCATATATCATACGGATCGCAAGCAAAATGGCAGTCTGATCTTTATCCAATTGACAGCGGTTGGCCTCATCCGTGTTAATGACATAGAAATAGCCATTGAAATCGTCCTTGCGCAGGTCCCAGTCCAGCAGTGCCAGATATTCCCGCACCTCCGCATAGTGGCTGGACAGGAAGAGATAGTCCGGATTATTGATCCGAACTTTGTCTGCCCTGCACAGGGTCTTCACAAGATACGTCCGGCTGAGCAGCTGGTTGCAGACAGATTTAAACTGATCCAGCTCTTTCTGTGTCGCTCCATTGATCCAGTCCACATTCATGTCTTTTCCTCCCTGCGTTTGATTTGAAGCCGGGGGATAGCGTATCCGTTTTCCGAGTAAACTCCTTCCAGCTCACGGACTGTGTAAGTGGAAGACCTGTCGCCACCAGTCAACACGGCAAGCAAACTCATGATGTAGGCTTTGTCGTCCTCCAGGTTCAAGTCCTCTGAGTAGCACACTTCGGCCTCTCCCAGCCATTGTTCCACATAGGCGGCGATCTCGCTCCTGCCATATTCCGAGTGCAGTAGAAGCTGGGCCTGCCTGGCCATCTCCGGGTCGATTTCTCCCTCCTGAATCAGCACTGGAGCCGCCTTTGTCCGTTTGCCCGGCCGCTTCCGGTACCAGACACTTTTCTCCGAGAGGAAGGACTGCTCATATAGCTGAAAGGCGGGCTGGATCTGCTCCACCAGCTCGGAGGCCCTTCGGTTTCTGGACAGCGCGGTCAGCAAATAATTCAAATTGCCCCGGACATTGTGATCCCGGTTGGTCAGGTTCTCAATTTTTTGTGTGGTTGCCCGGGTATACCGCCGGACCTGCTGGTCGATCTCATCCAGAAATTCATGCTCAATATTGTCGTAGCGCTCCTTGACCCAGAATATCTTGCGCAGCAGGTCGCTCCGGCAGGCGTTCAGATCACTCCCACGTCTGTCTTGAAGGGCAGCGTTGGACATGGTGGTCAGCAGGGCGTCGTCCTCCAGCCAGCCGGTCAATATTTTCTGGATCGGTACCCGATATTTGGGGACGGAGTCCTTGATTTTCAGTGGGCGGATGTATGCTTCCACCACTTTCTGGCCAAAATCATCGAAGTGGGAGGCAAGAACCGTATTGACCTGCTGCATATTGATTTGCAGCTGGAAAAAATGCTTTACATTGTGGTAGACCATTTGCAACAATTTAATCAGCGACTGCGTGTTATCATAGGCACTGTAAACTGCCGCCATTCTATCATAGACGCTGGTTCCCTCGCTGGCCACCTTCAATGCAGAATATGTGCCAAAGACGTAGGAGTAGCCCCGCATGGGGCTGTCGTCCCTCAGCTGGTGAAACAGCTCCAGCAGCCGGCTGCTGTACCCCGGAACGGTGATATATTCGTTAAAATCATCTCCCCGCTGTTTCTCTAACCAGCCCTTGCTGTTCAGCTTCCGAATCAGAAATCTGGCACGACCGGAGACATCACGCAGCTCTTCCTCGTCAATGTCTTCCCCCTCAAAGGTTGCCTCCGCCAGTTGCTGTTCCAGTTTGCCCCGCAGCATGGAGTATAACGTCTCTTCAGGAATCTTTAAATTTTCCTGGTACGACTCATAGAGGACATCCAGCGCATCTGCATACAAACTCCGGTTAGGAGAAGCCAGGACAGAAAAAAGCTCATTGGGAACCGCGTCAAATAGTTTCATATCTAATCCCCCTATAAGGAGTTATCTATGTTTGGAATTTTGATTTTTAACGGAGATCGCCCAGATATTGCATTGGAAGATGGAACCCTGTACGGGGGCCTGCACTGCGGCGATTGCTTCCGATATTACGCTGATGGCTGGCTGCATGTACGGCTGGAATATAATGAGGACGAGTGGGTACTTGTTTGCCATGAGAATCCTATTCCTATCAAATATGGAACACAAGTCAATTTATAAGGCCGATCATTACATTAATAGACTCTGAACTAGAAAACAGCTGTTCTCCTTATTTTTACTTTCCAGTCTTTGCAATCCCCCAAATCATTTCGCTTAGTTCATAGAGAAGCAACTGTCTGTCTTCAATGGCGGCTTTGTTCCAATTGGGCCATGCTCGCAGGATTTTATTTGTGCGGTTGATCGCAGTATCTATCCCCTGGTCCACCAACTCAGACAACGCAGAGGTAAGATAAAACTTGGATTGTTTATAGGCTTTAGCTTTCACATCATAGCCCTCGTTCTGGATAGACTTGTTGATGCTGTTTTCCAGCAATGTGAGATTGCCAAGCCGGTTCATGTAAATAGAGAATTCCTCCTCGGTTATGCTATACTGTGATTTATCAGGGCAGGTCTGGGGCATGATATGCTCAATTTCAACTGTAGACTGAACGTAGGAGGTCATATCCCCCACGATTGTTTGTTTCTGGCGCAGGGCATCTACATAGGCTGTGATTTTTCCCAAGATAAATTTGATTCGATATTGCTGCATACTGTTGAGGCTCAAACGCATGAAGTTGGATTGATTGTCCTGTTTCCAGGCAGTAATTATTGGTAAGATAGAACGGTTTACAAAAGCATTCAGATTTTCAACAGTGGTAATTTCTCGTATCTCCCCGCACCAAGTTGCAAAGGTTCGCTCAGTAATATTTGTAGTGATTCGGTTAATCACAGTATAGTAGACAACAGACTCAATAATTTCCTTGAATCTAATCATCGCATCCTCGTCCATGTTGGAGGCCGCAAGCAGGAGCATTAGATGGAGCTTATAAGATTTGCCGGCGAGCATGGTCACATTCTTCAAATGGATGTTGCCAGCAAGGTCATCCTTTGGGTTTCGGAATTTCATATAAAGATTTACATCATGCTTCATCTTTTCAACGAACTGAAATGGCTTCTCTTCGTATTGACACTGACCATTATTGCTTTTCAGCCAATCATATATTTGGTCTTCACGAAGTATGCCATCCTTTACAGCAGAGGTATTGTAGCTAGCCATAATAAAATAGCGGAGGAAACGGAGCGGTTTCTCCTCAATACTCTCCAAAGCACGGGTGATCTCCTTCCAGTTCATATTGAGTTCCTTGAACTTATTCCTGTCTACCTGACAGAATACCATGTTTTTCAAAAGATCCATGGAATCAAGCCCTTTACCACGCTGATTGATAGTTTCAAATATTTTCAGCGCATCGGTAATATCGTGGGTTTCAATACGTATAAAACTTGTTACCATCAGAAGAAAATACACAAACTTTTTTAATTGAGGCAAATCGGAGAACTTCTCAGACAAAAAATCCGTAATGATTTTAAAGGCATCAAAAAGCCTCTCTCCGCTCAGAGCCAAGTCCTTCGGCCGGCTCCCCCCGCTTTCGATCAACTCAAGGCAGTTGCCCGCATCCTCATACTGGAGCTGTAAATGGTAGCTGTGGATAGTGTCACCATTTGGATCCATCGTTGGACTATAGATGAGATTCTCAATCAAATCCGTTGATTCTCCAGCGGTTTTGTACAGATGCTTGACTGCACAGAGCATAAGAAAAAATGTTGTCAGCCGTTGTTGGCCGTCAATCAATTCGAATTGGCTTCCCGTATCGCAGGTGACGATAGTGCCAAGAAAGTAAGGTTTCTTGTTGTCTTCTTCAAAAGCCTCCAAAAGATCTGAGAGCAACTGTTCGACCTGATCGTTTGTCCAAACATACTCTCGTTGGTAGTCTGGAACGATGTAATGATCCTTGAATGCAGAAGAAATAGAATGATCGCTATATTTGATGTTCGTATCTGCCATGATTTTATCTCCCTTACCTATTCTATTCGTTCAGATAAAAAGGATGGCATCCATTTCGGGTGCCTGCTTCTCTATACTGCCTACACCATCCTCAGCACAAGTTGCCTTTTCCCTGTACTTGTGCTATTTTATATGAGTATACCACAAATTTCCCCCTGGGGGAAGTGTACAATGGAGGTGCAATGCCCGTGGTACGAGAAATTATGCGGGATGAAGCGTTTCTCTCCCAAAAGGCTGAACTGGCCACTTTGGAGGACTTGCCTGTCGCCCAGGATCTGCTGGACACCCTGACCGCCCACAAGGACGGCTGTGTGGGCATGGCGGCCAATATGATCGGCGTCTGCAAGCGGATCATCGTCTTTGACAACGATGGCACATACATGGTGATGCTCAACCCGGAGGTTATCAAGAAGTCCGGCCCCTACGAGGCTGAGGAGGGTTGTCTCTCCCTCACCGGCATCCGGAAGGCCAAACGCTGGCAGTCTATCAAGGCGCAGTATCAGAATGAGCAGTTTCAGATTCGCTTCAAAACCTTTACCGGCTGGACGGCCCAGATCATCCAGCACGAAATCGACCACTGCGAGGGGGTACTGATTTGATATGGACTTCAACGCCTGTATTGCCTGTCTGACGGGAAAAGACGCCAAGGCCACCTATGCCCTTGCCCAACAAATCACCGCCGAAAGCAGGGCATCCGACGTTTGGTATCCTCACTTTAACAACTTTGCCGCCCTCCTGCGCCATAAAAATTCCCTGGTTCGCAACCGGGCTATTTCCATTCTTGCAGCCAATGCCCGTTGGGACAAGGACGGTAAATTTGACTTGCTGCTTGATGAATTTCTGTCCCACGTCACCGATGTAAAGCCAATTACAGCCCGTCAGTGCGTGGCGGCTTTACCGGAAATTGCAGAAGCAAAACCGAATCTCATTCCCCGTATCCGGGCGGCATTGGAACAGGCCGACTTGAGCGGATACCCGGATAGTATGCAGCCGCTGGTTTTGAAAGACATCGTGGCGGCGCTGCAAAAAATGGAGCGTTTCTCATGAAGACGCGGGGGGCGGTAGAACTTGGTCTGACCATTCCTCTCCAGCGGCATTTGCACATTAAAGCACTCCCCTACAGCCAGGAGCCGGACCGCCGGTTCTGCTGGGACCTCCACATCATCCCGTTGCGGGGCAGGCCCAGTCTGCTGGCAGTCCACTGCCATACGCGATACACATTTGTGCTGTACGATCTCAGCCATCCGGAATGGGAGCGCCTGCCGGACATTTTCCTGGACGGTCTGCGCCGCAGCCTGTTTGCCGTCGGGTTTTCCTCAGAAACAGCAGAGAGACTGTACGGATCAGGGTAGTCTCTATTCACCAGAACCCATGGCCGCCGGGAGGTGGCCTTTTTAAACCGCGCCTGGGAGGACGTGATGGCTGCGGAGCTGGCTCTGGACGAAGGCAGCCAAAGTCAGCCCCTGCTGGATCAGCTGGTCAACGCCAAACTCAGCCGCTGCGCGGGAATGGAAGGCCTGGACACAGCGGCTGGGCGGCTGACGGAGATGCTTTCCCAAATCTGAAAGGAGGGGGTTCTATGCGCATCATCATCGCCCCGGCGAAGAAAATGGTGGTGGATACAGACAGCTTTGCCGTGGACGGCCTGCCTCAGTTTCTGGAGCAGACAGAGCAGCTGAAGGCTGTCCTCCAGGGTATGTCCTCCAAGGACTTACAGACCCTCTGGAAGTGTAATGACTCCATCGCCAAACTGAACATAGAGCGGCTGGAACAGATGGATCTGCGCCGTAATCTCACCCCCGCCATTCTTTCCTACGAGGGCATTCAGTACCGCTATATGGCCCCCGGCGTGATGGAGACAACTCACTTGGACTATCTCCGGGAGCACCTGCGCATTCTTTCCGGCTTCTACGGCCTGCTGCGTCCCTTCGACGGCGTGACCCCCTATCGGCTGGAGATGCAGGCGAAACTGGAGGTGGACGGCTGCCGGGATCTGTATCAATTTTGGGGGAACCGCCTGGCTCGACAGTTGGCCTTGGAGACGGATTTTGTGCTGAATCTGGCCTCCAGGGAGTACAGCAGAGCGGTGGAGGTCCATCTGCCCAAAACCGTCCGATTTGTCACCTGTGCCTTTGGAGAGTGGAAAGACGGCCAGATCGTCGAAAAGGGCACCAAATGCAAGATGGCCCGTGGGCAGATGGTACGCTGGCTGGCGGAGAACCAAATCAAAAGCCCGGAGGATCTCCAGACCTTTGACCAACTGGGCTATCGATTCTGCCGCTCCACATCGGTGGGGAATCACACCGCTTATCTTTGGATGTATCAGCGCAAGTAGTGTCTCATAGAAATTAGCAGATTTATACCTGTGAAAGCCTCCGATAACTCCCCGAAACCCGTTATTTTTGCAATTCTTTTCACCTGTCCATCATGGATGGTTACCCTCTGACCACATGTTTGCCCACAGACAGAGAAAACCGCCCTACCGGGTCATCCCCGGTGGGGCGGGTCCGTCAACCAGCCTTGCTCTCTGCCCTCAGCCGCTCCTTTTCAGCGGCTACCTCCGCTCGCATCTCGGCAATCATGATTGCCAGCAGCCTTTCGCATTCCTCCTCAGTATCGGCATGAACCCTTCGTGTTTCCAATCTTCCATCTGGCCATGTGATTTTATAGCGTCCAACCCATTGACCGTTTTGATTTCTACTGAGAGACCCGG
Source organism: Oscillospiraceae bacterium 44-34 (assembly GCA_041223805.1). Classification (GTDB taxonomy): domain Bacteria; phylum Bacillota; class Clostridia; order Oscillospirales; family Oscillospiraceae; genus Lawsonibacter. Next base: position 18,004 of record JBCLQX010000038.1, read on the forward strand.
TTCCCCACCGGCGCTTTCGTTCCCTGGTAGGCCGAAAATTGGTCATCGCAGTTGAGGGTTCTGCCGGTGGTGTGGATTCCGCTGTTTTCGCCTTGCCGATGCCCCGGTCGATCCTGACGGCGGCTTGCCTCTGCATATCATCGGTGACGTGGGCGTAGACATTCAGTGTGGTGGCACTAGAGACGTGGCAGATGACGGTGGACAGGGTCTTCACATCCATCCCATGTTCCAGAGCATTGGTAGCGAAAACGTGCCGCAGGTCGTGAAAGCGTACCTTTTTACATCCAGCGTGCTTCAGGATTTTGGCCAGCCGGTGGCTGACGACTGAGGGGGCTATCGGAGCGTCTTCTTTCTTCGGGGAGGGGAACATCCACCGGGAGAAAACCGTCTGCTTATATTTTTTCAGTTCAGTGACCACTGCGGGCGGCAGGATTACTGTCCGGATGGACGCTTTATTCTTTGGCGGCTGTATCAGCAGCTCGCCTTTAATTTGATAGACCTGCCGCTCAATCCTCAGCTCGCCGGTGTTGAGGTTCAGGTCATCCCACTGGAGGGCCATCAGTTCTCCTACTCGGAGTCCAGTGGTCAGTTCCAGCAGGAATACCTCATAGTATCCCTCGGCCTGGGCCTGGATCAGCAGCTTCTGCAGTTCCTCCCGGCTGAGCAGCCGCATCTCCATTCGTCTGGCCGGTGGGAGTTTACATTCTTCCGCTGGGTTTCGCACGATCAATTTTTCGGTAACGGCTTTCTCCAGAGCCCTGCGGCACAGACCACAGCAGTGCCGTATCGTATTGGCGGAGAGTCCATCGCCTCGAGACTCTCGGTATTCGCTCCGACCATCCTGCCTCATCCAGTTTATGAACTGTTGAAGGTCGTTTGTGGTCAGCTTGTTGAGCGGAATGCCGCCGAGCCTTGGACGGATGTACAGGCGGATATTATTTTGATAGCCAGTCCGCGTGTTTGGCCGGACGGCGGGTTTACAGTAGGTCTCATACCAGAATGTCATCCACTCACCGAAAGGTATATCCGCTCTGATCTTGACAGCAGTTGCGGGAGCCACGGACTCTTTCAGCGACTCTAGTTTCGCTACGCAGTCTGCCTTGGTTTTGGCCAGCACGTTCTTCGTCCTGGGCAGACCTTTGTCATCATAGCCGATGACTACTCGGCCCTCCCAACGTCCGTCTTTTCTCAGCCGGACTGTACCCTCGCCACTTTTGCGCTTTCTTCCCACGGTCTCAGCTCCTCTCCGAAAATATCTGTCAAGAAATCTCCTACTACTTCCGAGGCTCGCCTCTGCATATCGCCGGTGGTGTGGGTATAGGTGTCCAAGGTGAACGCCGCCCTGGTGTGGCCCAGGATACCAGACAGGGTTTTCACATCCACGCCCGACGCCAGAGCGTGAGTTGCGAAGGTGTGACGCAAGTCGTGGAAGCGAATGTTCGGAAGGCCGGCCTGCTTCAGCAGGACCTTCAACCGGCGGTATGCTGAGCCAGGATTGGTGGGCTGTTCCGGCTTCAGGGGGTTGGGGAATATCCACTCGGTCAGTGCAAACTTTTTTCGCTCACCGAGAACCCGCACCGTACTGGCTGGCAGTACGATCTTTCGAGTACCAGCACTGGTCTTAGTATCCCCAGCAGTCAGCCCACCGCCAGTTTCTTGGTAGACGGTGCGGCAGACCTTCAGTGTGCCGGCGACCTCATCGAAGTCCTCCCACTTGAGGCCACAGATCTCACCCCGCCGCAAGCCGGTGGTCAGTTCTGCGTAGAAGAAGTCGCACCAGACTTCGTCCTCTGCGATGACCTTCATGAACACATCCAGCTGCTCGTCCGTCAGTATTTGCTTTGCTCCATAGCTGAACTTGGGTGCGATAATTTGTTCGGTGGGGTTGCTGGCGATCAGGTGAGCCTGCTGCGCCGCCTTCAATGTTCCGTGGAGCGTGGTGTGGATGCGGCGAACCGTGCCGCTGGCCAGACTGCCGCCCAGTTTCTCATAGAATCGCTGGATATCCTTCGGCGTAAGCCGGGCCAGTTGCTTATCGCCCAGACTGGGCCTGATGTGGTTCTCAATGTAACTGCGGTAGTTCCTCAGCGTGTTGGGCCGCAGAGTATCTGCCATATTTTCTAGCCACTTGTCGAGCCACTCGCTCAAGGTCATCCGGCTCTGCTCCGTCAGGTCGGCCCCCTGGTAGCTGTCGATGTGCTGGCGGAGCTTCGTGGACAGCTCTTTCTGTGTAGGAGCGTAGACATACCGGAAGATAGAGTCGCCGTTTTCTTTGTGGCCCACCACGATGCGGCCCTCCCAGCGACCGTCATCGCGTCTCCTCACCATGCCGTCGCCAGACGGTCTGCGCTTCGCCATTTGTTACTCACCTCCAGTCCGAATATCACCGTCGTTTTCATCCATGCACTCGGCCATCAGCCTGACACCCAATCGGAAGCCCAGGATGAAATTCTCGGTTGCTGTGATACTGTTGATCTCATGCTGTGACCGGATGAGCTTTGTGAGGATTTCTTGATCAGTCTCCTTCAGCTGTTCCATGAGCTGCTTTTCATATTTGGCGACACGGTCTACTGCCCGCTTCAGCTCTGAGCCAGGTATCATCTGCTGTTCGTTGGGTATGATGTTGCCATAGTAGAGATCTTCCAGTATTTTTCTCATCTCCGGCTACCTCCTTTGCAACACAAACACATACCACACTTTGCGGAAGATAGCTACTACTTTTTTCGAGGACTTTTATTCTTTGTTTTGCAACGCAGAATTTGAACTGGGTACGGGTGATCACAGACTACCCCTCTGATAGCGGACAGCGTCATCCAGCGAGATACTGCCGCCGATTTTTCACATCCTGGATGCACCGACTCCGCAGTGTGCGGAGTTGCTCATCGGGAATCTCCATCCCTGCAGCCAGCGCATTCATCACCATGTCCAACTCCACCGCCAGCTTGAAGAGCAAACGGCAGCTGTCCAGAGGACACATCTCTTTGACGAGTTGCTGTGTCTCAGGGGAGGTTCGCACACAAATTTGTTTTTTCTCCTGGCATGATGCTCTTCCTGAAATTCGCAAATATCCCCGCTTGGACCCGTCGAGAATACGGCGGCTGTAAGGGCAGAGGAAAAACTGACCCCCGACTTGACTCCAGGGGGTGAAAAATGACCCCCGCACTGATTCCTGCACAACCTCTGAAAACCACCTGCGACAGCCACCTTGCGGAATGGCGAAACACTGTGGTTTTCTCTCTGAATTTTCTGATACCGGCCACCCGCCCCAGCAAAAAGTGAAAATTCCGACCACCTATTGAAAAGCCCCGACCCGCTCTGCGGGGCGGTGTGGCTGGCCGGGAGACGCATAAGCGACCCCCGGCCTTTATCCTGCACTTTTTTCGACCCCCCGGTTCACCTGCCACTTTCGGTTGTGCTGATTTCGCCGGATGGCACACACCGGCCACACGCTTTTGACACGGCGGCGTTTGCGATGGACTGCGGCTTGTTTACCCTCCGAGCATCAGCGAGGCCACACAGCGGCGCACAGGCTGTCACGCTGAGTTGCACTTTTCACTGCGGAGTGCGAGTGCCGTTGCGGCTCGATGACGTTCAGCCGCCGCGTCCATCTGCGCCAACTGTTGTTCGTAGAACTGATCGAGGGCCAGTTGGATCGGGCGGATGGTGTAGAGCAGATTGCCGTTGCGCTTCAGACCGGCCTTGGTGGTGACCGTCGTGCTCTCTGTACTGATGAGCTGCCGCTCCTCCAGCTCGCACACATACTTGCGGACGGTGTTGGCACTCATCCTCACTGCTTTCCTTCTGCAGAGGAAAAAGATGCAGGCCGGTAACCGTTGCGGCGCAACGGGTTTGAAGAAATGCTGCTCGACCTGCTGGAATTGTGGCTACAACAGAAAAGCGTCCGGCAGGGTGGGAACTAATTTTGTTCCCGCCCTGCCGGACACTTTTCACAGCTTCGGTCTGATGATCCGCTCGTACAGCAGAACATATTTCTTTTGGATGACACTGTCTATGTGGTAATGTCCGAAGATGTAGTATTTGAACTTGCACCGCTGTCAGTTCAGTTTTTTGTCAACCTCCGGCCCCGGATAGCGGAACTTGATGCGGATGGTTTCAGCGTCCAGGACGGTGATTTGTTCCACAAACTTGCGGGTGATGGCGTCATCGTATGCGGCGAATTTCGTTTCCCGCTGTTCAACAAATTCCCGCAGGCTGTTCATCCGGGCCGCTTGGCCAGCCTGTCGTTCATCCGCCTGCCGGAGCGATCCAAGCTGGTGCAGGATGCTCTCCCTCTCCTCTGCGATCTCTCTGAGTCGGGCGTTCAATTCTTTGTTTTCCATATTCTCTGGCAGCGCCAGCGCCTGTTCCATCAGTTCCGCCTGTTCCGCCGTCAGAGCCGCCAGCCGCTGGCGCAGGGCGAGGGGATCAACTCCGCCGCTCTCCTGCCCCTGCTGGACGAGGCTGGCGATATCCAGGAACTCCTCCGTGATCTCCTGCCCGGTCTGGTCGAGGCTGTTGATGGCCTCCAGGATGGCCCGGTGCAGCTTGTCCTCATCCAGCGTGGGAGAAGTATGGCAGTATTTCGTGCCGAACTCCAGCCGGGAGACGCACCGCCAGACAATGCGCTTTTTGCCGTTTCTGGCCCAGGTACACCGCTTGTATGGCGTACCGCACTCCCCGCACACCAGCAGTTCGGACAGGGCGTATTTGGCGGAGTATTTACCCTGCTCGGTCTTGCCCGTTTTCTGCATCACCTTCCGCTTGCTGGCCCTGCGGGCCATCTCCTCCCATACCTGATAGAATATCTCTTTCGGAATGATGGGCGGGTGATTGTTCTCCACATACACCATGGGGCGCTCTCCCTGGTTTTTCTTTACCGTCTTGCTGATACAGTCGGTGGTATATGTCTTTTGCAGCAGGGCGTCGCCAATGTATTTTTCATTGACCAGGATGTTGTGGATCACCTGATATGTCCAGCTCTGAACCCCGCAGGAGGTGGGAACCTTGTCCTTCTCCAGCTCCGCTTTGATCTGGCCCAGGCTACACCCGTCCAAGTAGCGGCGGAAGATACGCTTTACCGTCTCCGCCTCCTCCGGGATGATCTCCGGCTGACCGTCAGGCCCCCGCCGGTAGCCCAACAGCTTCTTGTACTGGAAGGGGACGTTCCCTGCCTCCCGGCTCTTTTGGATGCCCCAGATCACGTTTTTGCTGATAGACTCGCTCTCCGCCTGGGCAAAGCCGCTGAACAGGGTAATCAGAAACTCGCTGGACTCCGTCAGCGTATTGATATTTTCCTTTTCAAAGATCACACCGATGCCGTTGGCCCGGAGCATCCGCACCATTTCCAGGCTGTCCACCGTATTCCGGGCGAAGCGGGAGAGGGATTTGGTGAGGATCAGGTCGATTCGGCCCCGTTTGCAGGCGGCGATCATCCGTTTGAACTCCGTCCGCTTTTTCATGCTTGTGCCGGTTATGCCTTTGTCAGCGAAAATCCCGGCCATCTCCCAATCGGGGTTCTCACCGATCTTCTGGGTGTAATAGGCTTTCTGAGCGGTGTAACTGGTGAGCTGTTCCTCGCTGCCGGTGGACACCCGGCAGTAGGCGGCCACCCGCTGCTTGCTGCCGGAGGCCCGTCCAGAGGTTGATACCGGCTTCGTGGCGGTGTCAGAATATAGAGGGTGGGCTTGCCAATCCCTCCTATGAGGTTCTGTCTGATCTGATCCACCGATTGGGTATGTCAGCTAACATCCTGTTCTTCTCCAATATGGAGCAGGTGGAGCAGGAAGTGCAGCATCTGCTCTGCAAATTTGCGGCCTGCACAGAGGATGAGCGGCAGATCATTCTGAATACACTGGACTGTCTGGCCGACCAGTTTCTAAGCCGCCGTTATACCGCAACAGAAGAAACGAAATGAGCCAGCGGGAGCAAGGACGGGATGCTCCTGCTGGCTTGACTTTTACTATAACAGGCAAAAGGAAAATTGGCGGCAAGATTCCGGCAAGATTTTGGCAAGATTTTCTATCCGTTTCGACAAAAAACGAGTGCCGCTGCATTACTTCGGCGGCACTCATTCCTGGTTAAATTGATTTTTCTTCTTCTGGGGGAACAAATTTATAGCCTATGCCCCAGGAAGTTTGGATGTAGTTCTTCCCCATATCGGCTAACTTCTTCCTGAGATTTCCGATACGTACTTTAACTGCGTTTTCGCCGCCGATCCCAAGATCATCGCTCCATACTTGGCTATATAACTGCGACCGGCTCAAGACCTGTCCTGGACGGCGGGCAAGGCACAGCAGCAAATCAAACTCTTTCCGTGTTAATGTCAACTGTTCCCCATCAACAATGACCTGCCGGTGCGTTGAATCAATGACACATTCTGTTCCAAAGGTAAGCATCTGGCAGTCATTGTATCCGTCCGTATTAAGTTGAATGAGGGTATCTGCCTGGGCCAAGCACATATTCAAATCCAAGGGTTTTTCAATAATAGCGTTTGCTCCGGCCCGGAGCAGTTCGGCCTTATCATCTGACGGCAATGGGTCAGTGAGGACTAAAATCGGTGTATGCTTTGCTGTCATCGCCAGTGATAAAATGTAAAAAAACGCCGAGGAAAAAATGTAGTTTTGTGGCGGAGGTGAAGGGAAAAAGA
>JBCLQX010000039.1:0-24150 GCA_041223805.1 Oscillospiraceae bacterium 44-34
TATGGTCCTTTATTGGACGTTTCCATTACCTTCGTCTGTTTGCCTGCCTTTTACCTGCTTTAATCAGTGCTTCCTTAGTCCTCAGCATAGAACCCACGCCGTTGGGCTGCAGGCAGGTGTGCAGCCGGTTGGCGCATATGGCCACCTGCCCCCTGGCAACCAGGTCCCGAATCTCCTCCGGTGTGCGGTATTCCTTTTTCGCCACCGCCTCCATCTCAGGCGTGATCATCCCTTTCCGGGCGGCGTCCATTTGTGTTGCGTAATTTCTCATATCTATGGTTTCCTTTCTCCTTATGCTTCCCGGGCAAACTCACCGGTCAGATTGAAATTGTGCTGCATGGGCCCCCGGCCACGGCCCAGGTCCAGCATGGCGCCCAATGCGCCGGAGAGGTAGTCCTTGGCCCGCCGGATTGATGTGGGCAGGTCAAAGCCCTTGGCCAGATTAGCGGCGATGGCGCTGGACAGGGTACAGCCGGTGCCGTGGGTATTGGGATTGTCTATGTGCGCCCCATAGAACCACATCCCTGCACGGTCCGCATAGAGAAAGTCGTTTGCGTCGCTGATATTGTGACCACCCTTGAGCAGGACCGCGCAGCCGTAGGAATCGCTGATCTGTTTGGCGGCGGCTTCGATGTCCGATTGGCTGTGGATTGTCACACCGGACAGGATTTCTGCCTCCGGGATGTTTGGGGTTGCCACGGCCGCCATGGGAAGCAGATGGGTTTTCAATGTCTCTACCGCCTCCTCTGAGATCAGCCGGCCGCCGCTGGTGGCGACCATTACCGGGTCTACCACGATGTTCTTCGCCCGGTAGAAGCGCAGCCGCTCCGCGATGGTCTCAATCAATCCGCAGGATGCCACCATACCAGTCTTCACCGCGTCGGGCGGTATGTCCTCAAATACCGCGTCAATCTGCTGCCCGAGAAATTCAGGCGTCATCTCTACAATCTCCCGCACGCCGGTGGTGTTTTGGGCCACCAGCGCCGTGATGGCGCTCATGGCGAAAACACCGTTCATGGTCATCGTTTTCAGATCGGCCTGAATCCCGGCGCCTCCGCTGGGGTCGGTCCCAGCGATTGATAATGCTGTTCTCATGACTGTGTCTCCTTTGCATTATTTTTATTGAGCGACGGAGAGTGGTGCCCCCGGTCCGCCGCCTGAAGCTCCCAGCCGCTAAGCTGAGAGAAACTTCTGAAGCTCAACCAGCTGCGTCAAATCCTCCAGGTATAGATCGGACCGTGCGCGAACTTCCGCTTGTGACCTCTCATGGCTGTCATATACCGCCGCTACTGGGAATCCGGCCTCTTTCGCCGTCCGAACGGCATAGAGCGCATCGTCAAACACAACGGTCTCCGCCTTCTCCGTTCCAAGAAAGCGAAGGGCCTCCTCAAAGATATCCGGCTCGTCCTTGCCGTGGCCAACCTCGTTGCAGGTGAAGATTGCTCCAAAACAGGACAGTACCCCGCACCGCTCCAGGGCGGCCTCTACCAGATACCGGTCTGTGGCGGTAGCAATACACAGCTTGACGCCGCTTGCCTGGAGCTGCGCCAACAGTTCCGCCACACCCGGTTTCAGCGATACCTCAAAACGGTAATACCGCTCCAGCATGGCGTTGACTCCGTCCATGATCTGGTCGATGCTCTGTGTCACACCATACTCAGTCCGGTAGTAACGGGCCGCCTGGAATAGGCTCATATTTTTAAACACCTCGTTCAGCTTCTCCCTCGGCTCATACCCGATGGAGCGCAGATAGGTCTCCCCAATGGTGTCCCAGATAAACATGGAGTCCAGCAGCGTTCCATCCACATCAAAAACCGCACCGCGGATCCTCATACGTTCACCATCTTCTCCGACAGCGTCCGCAGCTCCCGGCAGGTCCCCTCAATGTCCTCCGCCGAGAAAATGGCCGACACCAGAGCCACGCCGTCCACACCGCTGCTAGCCAGTTTGGGGAGGTTGTCCCGGTTGATTCCGCCAATAGCCACAATGGGCACCTCCACTGCGCCGCAGATGGCCCGCAGGGTCTCATTGGGCATCTGGTCCACATCCGTCTTGGTGCTGGAGGGGAACACCGCCCCCAGGCCCAGATAGTCCGCGCCGTCCCGGACAGCCTGGCAGGCCTCCTCCACCGTGTGGACGGAGACACCCAGGATCATGTTCTCCCCTACCCTGCGGCGGACCTCACCTGCCGCCAGGTCCTCCTGGCCCACATGGATGCCGTCCGCACCGCAGGCGATGGCGATTTCCACGTTGTCATTTACAAGGAAGGGGACGCCATACCGGCGGCACAGGGCACACAGCTCCCTCGCCTCCTGGAGGAAGGCCGTTTCGTCCAGCTCCTTCTCCCGCAGCTGCACACAGGTCACGCCGCCCTTCAACGCCGCCTCCACCTGCTCATACAAGGTCTGTTTCCCGGTCCAGGCCCGGTCGGTGACGGCGTAGAGCAGCATATGCCGCTTATCGCACCTCATACTTGGCTCCCTTCTCCAGCTCCGCCGGGGTGAGGCGGCACATGGCGTCGATGATGTAGTTCCGATAGGAGGAATTGCCGTCCAACTCGGTCAGCCGCCGGTGGGCGATCTCCCCGCACAGGCCCATGGCGCACACGGCGGCGGCCGCGGCCTCCAGGGGACAATCCGGATTGGCGGTGACAAAGGCCGCCGTCAGGGCGGAGAGCTGACAGCCTGTGCCGGTGATGGAGGCCATCTCCGGACGGCCGTTGCGGATGCAGAAGGCCCGCTCCCCGTCCGTTACAATGTCAATGGCCCCAGTGACGGCAGCGACCGCTCCGATCCGCCGGGCAAAGTCTTTGGCGAAAGCCACAGCCCCGTCCAGGTTCTCCTCCGTCACTTGGTCCGCCACATCGGCGTCCACACCCTTAGTTGTGCCGCTGCCCAGGGCCAGGGTTTTGATTTCGGAAATATTGCCCCGAATCACCGCAAACTTTACCTCGTTCAGCAGCCGAAGGGCGGTATCCGTCCGCAGGGTGGAGGCCCCCGCCCCCACCGGGTCCAGCACCACAGGATGGCCCAGTTCATTGGCCCGCTTCCCGGCGGCGAGCATGGCCGGGATGGTGCGCTGGTTCAGGGTTCCAATGTTGATGTTCAGTCCACCGCAGATGGCGGTAATCTCCACGGCGTCCTCCGGGTCGTCCGCCATAATGGGCGAGCCGCCGCAGGCCAGCAGCATATTGGCGCAGTCGTTTACGGTAACATAGTTGGTGATGTTGTGGATCAGCGGGGATTTCTGGCGGACATTCTCAAAAATCGGTTCAAACATGGTTTTTTACTCCCTTTCTCTGATTGACAACAAAAAACAGGGGGCATCTGAATACGATGCCCCCTGAAAAAAGTAGCGTTTCCTACGACTTCCTCCGGCGGCATTATCCGCATCAGGTTCAAGGGTCGAAGGTCTACCTTCCTCTCAGCCTGTCACACAAGCTCCCCTGCTATGTTGTTTTCCACATTGTAATGCAATTCTTTTCCAGTGTCAATTATATTTTTCTTGGCTGAACGTAAAAACGGATCACTATCGTTCCATACATCCCATCATAGCCAAAGCAGGTTTTCCACTAAAAGGTATTTAGATTGAATATCCCCCTTGCTTTTTCCGCTGTGTAAAAAGCAAAACGTACAGCGCAGGCCATACCACACAATGAATAGACAGTATGCCGGCATCTTTGATTGCTGCGCCTGTGTTTCCGGCGGACAGGGCCATAATGCCGTCGAAGGCGGGCTGGGATGGGACGAGATTGCAGAGGACCGCCGACAGCCCGCTGACCCCAATCAGAGCGCATAAAATGGGCACCGCGATAAATACCAGCATGATGATCTTGATATAGACCACACCGATCATCAGGCCCTCGGAGAGCTTGCCGGTAAACAGTCCGATCAGCGCCGCCACAAAGGACGACAGAAGAATCAGGGCCAGCATTAGTCCCCAATGGTTCCAGGACAGTTGAAAGCAAATACACGCCGTTATGATAGACGAAAGACTTCCAAAGAGAAATCCCACTACAACTTTCTGTAAAAAGTACTGGCAGGGCGTCATGGGCAGTATCTCGTTGACAAACGCCACGCCGTCCTCTTTTTCGGAAATGATGTTCATGGCGTTGAACGTACAGCCCATAAACATAGCCACGATCAGCACGGCGGGGATGAAAATGTCTTGAAAGTTTTCCAAAATATCAGGCCGATCCAACACCTGGACTTCTGTTTGTTCAGCGTTTTCTTGCCGCTCATAGAGGGTGGGCAGGGTAGCCGCCGCCTGCCGGAAAATCTCCAGCTCGTCCCCGCTGATCGCGGTTTTGAGGCTGTCTCCGTCTGCTTTTACGCCAATCACATTGGTAGACGGTTCGTTGATGGCGGCGGTCAGCTCCTCCTGGGTCCTGTAGGCCGTCACCGGGCCATACCGCTCCAGCCATGTAATTGTCTGCGGGGACAGATCATTTTCCAGTACGCCGAAGTGCAGTTCTCCCAGGCTGGACATATCAATGGAGCCCATGAAATTCAGCGCCACGGCGACCAGGATGGGCAGCAGGAATGTCATCAGGCAGAATTTATCCCGCAGGACACTTTTTAGCTGATATTTCAAGCCTTTCACCCCTCACCCCTCCTTTCCGATTTCCCGATGGAACGCAAGCCGCACCACCAGGAACAGCAGCGCAATCACACCGGCAGCGCCGGCATAATAGGCAGGGGAAATGTCTGTTCCGAAATAGGCATTTTTCAGGCCCATATAGACGTGATAGAACGGATGATAGCCGATCCAGTCAAGTTTGATGGAGGTGTTGGCCGACAGGAACACCGGGGTAGCAGCGAAAATGGCGATCACCAGGTAGGCCAGCGTAAACTGACGGAAATCTTTCAGCAGCAGGGCGCAGAGCAGTCCCACCAAGGCCATCATCAGGGAAAGAATGGCCGTCTGGAGCAGGACCGCAGGCAGCACCGCCGCTCCATCGTTCCACCCTACGTTCAGCAGGGTGAGCAGCACCGCAAAGGCCAGATCAGAGAGCAGGAACACCGCCAGCTTGGACAGGAGAAACAAATCTTTTCGCACCGGGAGAATGGCGTGGACACGAATGACCCCCATGCCCTTTTCCTTGAACAGTACGGCGGCGATGCCCAAAAATCCCACAGCGGCCAGCTCAAAAAACAGCAGTTCACAGGTGATCTCTTTCCTCGCCTTTTGTTCCGGCGTGTTGGTACCAAGCACCTCCGGGGCAGGGCTGGCCGAGGGTTCCAGCAGGGACAGGGCATAGTCGGCCCGGTGGCGGTCAACGTGTTCCGCTCCCTTATAGAGTACCACCCGCACCTCCCCGCCGCTGGCGTCCAAACCAACGCCGTTGGCGTCGGAGAGCAGGACGGCGTCCATAGCCTCCATAGAGGAAACGATCTGCACCAGGGGCGATTTTTCCGTCTGTATCCCGGTAGGGTCATACAGATACACGTTGTAGGGCGGCATCTGCATGAAGCGGATATAGCCCAGGTTCACATAGGCCGTATAGAGGACCAGAAAGCCAAGTGTCATCAAGAAAAATTTCCCCGACACCAGCATCCGGCAGTCCTTTTTGAACAGGGCGCAAAAGCTTTTTCCCATCAGGACAGCCCCCTCCCCGTGTACTGGATGAACATATCCTCCAAGGTCGGCTCCTGGGAGTGGATGCTGATAATCTCGTCGTGGGCAAAGGGAATGCCCGCCTCCAACTCCGGTGCCTCAATGGTTTTTGTCTCCCGTTTTCCCCGGTACAGGTAGTCGACGACCACCCGGTGGCTGCTGTTTTTCTCCTTCAGACGCTTGGGCGTATCCAGGGCTACCAAATTTCCGTTGGAAATGAACGCCACCCGGTCGCACAGCAAATCGGCATCCACCATGTTATGGGTGGTGACGAACACCGTCGTCCCCTTTTTTCGCTCCTGCTCAATGATCTTCCGAAACAGCACCGCCCCGGAGGGGTCCAGACCGCTGGTGGGCTCATCCAAAAACAGCAGCCGGGGATTGCTCACCAGCGCCCGGGCCATACTCACCCGCTGGCGCATCCCCTTGGAGTAGGAGGACACCGGCTTTTTCAGAAAGTCCGGCTTAAATTCCAGTGCGTCCAGCAGCTCGCCTATGTCCCTCCTCTGTTCCTTATGGTAAAAGGATGCAAAGTAGTTCAAGTTATCCACGGCACTCAGATTGGCGTACAGATAAGGAAACTCAAACAGCACGCCGATTTTCTGGAAAAATTCCTGCCCGTGAGCGGCGGAGATATCCTGCCCGAACAGCGAGACCTTGCCCCCGTGGCCCTTCAAAATTCCGGTGAGAATCTTCTGCGTCGTGGATTTCCCGGAGCCGTTGGGCCCCAGGAAGCCGAAAATCTCCCCGTCCTCCACGGTGAAGTTCAGACCGTGGAGGGCCTGCTTGTCTTTGCCGTAGGAGAACGTCAGGTTTTTGACCTCGATCACTCGCCGTCACCCCACTTTCCACGCTGATCTTTTCCCTGCTGGCGCTTGGTCCACCACTTCATGAACTTGATCTTGAAGGGGATGGAGATGACAAGCACCGCCCCAATCACCAGCCACCAGTACCACGCTAACCCAAAGAACATAAAAAAGCCTCCTTAGTTGCAGCCCCAATTTTTCTTCCTGTTCCCGCCCCCGGAGGGGCGGGAACACAGATTTGAATTGGAAGCTGTATGATAAGGAGAGTTTAAGGTTGCGGTGTGAAATTGGTGTGAGGCCGCTGTGAAATCCGCGTGAAATTATTCTGTGACGGGGATGGAGAACCAGAACAGCACCCCGTCCACCCGGTTTTCCGCACCGTAGGGCAGATTCTGCATGGACAGGATTTGCGCCACAATAGACAGCCCCAGCCCGGAGCCACTGTATTCCGCTCCGCTGTCCCGATAGAACTTTGTCCAGATTTTTGGCAGGTCGTTTTCCGGGATCGTCCTGCCTTGGTTGAAGATGGAGAAATGCAGCGTCCCAACGTCTGCTGTCACTTCCAGCCGCAGGATCCCGCCGGGACGCACATTTTTCCTGGCATTGACAATCAGATTACTTAAAACCTGCTCCATGCGCCGCTGGTCTGTCCTCACAAAAACCTTTTGATCCGGCAGCTCATATTGCAGCTCAAAATTGGTGTCCGGGGCGTCAATCAGCAGCCGCCCGGCTACTGTCTCCATCAGCTCTACAAAGTCAAAGCGGGTCACATTCAGACTTGCAGCTCCGCTTTCCAGCGCTGACAGGTCCAGCAAGGTTACGATCAGGCCATTCATTCGCTCCACTTCGGAGACAATGACCTGGGCGTATTTCTGCTTTCTGGCCTCGTCCATCTCGTCCTGCAAGCCCTCGGCATAGGCCCGGATGATGCCCAGCGGAGTTTTCATCTCGTGGGATAGACTGTCCACCAGTTCCTTGCGCTCGGCCAGCAGAAGCCGTTCCTTTTCCACATCCTTTTCGAGCTGGGTATTCGCATCCTCCAGACGGACAAGGGCCTGTTGCAGATTTTCAGCCATCGTGTTCAAGCTGGCGGACAGTTCCCCAAATTCGTCGGTTGAAGCAAGGTCGCAGGGGGCGGAAAAGTCCAGCCCCGCCATGCGCTTCGCGGAGGCGTTCAGTTTGTCAATCGGTTTTGTGATAAAGCGGCCCATGAAAAAGTCTATCCCTAAAACCAGCAGCATAAGAAAACCCAACCAAATCAAGAAAGAAGCATCCTCGCTGACAGGCAGACGGGTAGACAGAATATAGGAGAAAATCAGCACAATTCCCGCCAGCTTGGAGAGCATTACAATCTTTTTCCGCACGGTACGGAGGGAAAACAGCTCTTTCATGGCGTTACCTCAAATTTGTAGCCGGAGCGGATCAGTGTGACGATATGGCGGCCCTCGTCCCCCAGCTTCTGCCGCAGGGTTTTGATGTGGGTGTCCACCGTTCGGGTCGTCCCCTCAAAGTCATAGCCCCAAACACGGTTCAAAAGCTGCTCCCGATTGAATATCTGCCCGGGGTTTGCCATCAGAAAGGCGAGCAGCTCGTACTCCTTATGGGTCAAGGTGATCTCCTGGCCGTCCAGATAGACCTTGTGTGCATTGGGATGGAGCATGATTTTCCCAGCAGTGATTGCCCCAGAAGACGCAGCAGAGGAGCGGCGCAGCAAGGCATTCACCTTGGCCAACAGCACCTTGGGACTGAAGGGCTTGGTCATGTAGTCGTCTGCGCCGTAGTCGTAGCCTTTCAGCTTGTCATCCTCCGCGCTTTTGGCGGTAAGCATGATAATAGGCATATCGCTCATTTCCCGCGCCATCTTGCAGACGGAAAAGCCGTCCAGATGGGGCATCATCACATCCAGGATCATCAAATCCATAGGATGATTCTTCAACGTGACAAGGGCGTCTATGCCGTCGTTGGCAGTAAAGCAGGCGTGTCCGCCTTTTCGCATATAGTCTACGATAATGTCCTGCATGGCCTTTTCATCTTCGACAATCAGGATATTTGCCATAGTACCCCCTACATCCCCGCAAATTTATGTGACAGCCCTGATTATATTTCAAATAAAGCAAAAAGGCAAGAGACCATCAACGCCACATAAAGCGGGCTGCCCATTGATTGGAACAGTCCGCTTCTGATCTCTATACATATTAGCTGTAAGGTGGTAAAATATCGGCACGCCCATAGAAAGCGGAGGTTTACCATGAAAACAAAAGAGGAACTGCGAACCATCTTACGCGCTATCGACCACAAAAGCTACCCTGCCTATAAATCCCTGGCGGGCAGTTGGTCTTTTGGTCATTACACGTTGAATATTGAACACGTCCAGGGTGACCCCTTTGCCGCGCCATCCCAGCTCAGTGTGACCGTGGACAGCCAGACTGCGGGTTTCCCTGACGGATACTGGGGGACCCCCTGGAATCGCACTGCCTTGGAGGACTATCTTCTCCGGCGCTTTGGCCGCCAGGCCGGACACTTTTCCCACCAGGCTAAGGGATCCGGAAAAAGCAGGGTTCTGGCTGTCACTGCTCCAGGCCAGGAGGTTCTGAATCGGACGGACTGTGAAGTGCGCTCCGGAACCGTCACTCTGCGCTTTGAGGCAGGCTTTCCAGCCAATGGGCGGACCATCAACGCCCGGGAGCTGGAGAGGATCCTGTTTGACTTCCTCCCTGTCTGCGTGGAACAGGGGTTATTGTATGCCCGTACACCGAAAGAGGATTTGGCAAGGGTCATCGCCTTGGCGGAGGACCAGCATTTCATCCGGGAGGAACTGGCCCGGCTGGGGCTGGCCGCCTTCGTAGCAGACGGTTCCATCCTGCCCCGGGAGAGCGGCGTATCCGACCGGCCTATGAATGACGCTGTGCCCTTCCATGCGCCGGACGAGCTGGCGGTGACGCTGGAACTGCCCCACCAGGGACCGCTCCGGGGCATGGGCATCCGCCGGGGAATCACCCTGATCGCTGGTGGGGGCTACCACGGTAAATCCACGCTGCTGAAAGCATTGGAACGGGGTATCTACGACCACATTGCAGGGGATGGACGGGAGTATGTCATTACCGATGCCACTGCCGTAAAAATCCGGGCGGAAGATGGCCGTAAAGTGACGGCTACGGATATCTCTCTGTTCATCAATCATCTGCCCAGCGGACGGGACACTGCCAA
Source organism: Oscillospiraceae bacterium 44-34 (assembly GCA_041223805.1). Lineage (GTDB taxonomy): Bacteria > Bacillota > Clostridia > Oscillospirales > Oscillospiraceae > Lawsonibacter. Next base: position 9,630 of record JBCLQX010000039.1, read on the forward strand.
ATTCTCCACCCTGGACGCCAGCGGCAGCACCTCCCAGGCGGCCAACATCGCCGAGGCCCTGGAGACGGGCAGTAAACTGCTGCTCATGGACGAGGATACCTCCGCTACCAACTTTATGGTCCGGGACGAACTGATGCAGGCGGTGATTGCCCGGGAGCAGGAGCCCATCACCCCTTTCCTGGAGCGGGCGTTGGATCTGTGGCAGAAAGCGGGGGTATCTTTGATTCTGGTGGTGGGAAGCTGCGGAGCCTACTTCCATATTGCCGACTGTGTGGTGCAGATGGATGCCTACCACGCCAAAGATATCTCGGAGCAGGTCAAAGCGGCGCTGGAAGGCCGATCTGCACCCATGCTGTCTGCGCCTGGGTTCCATCTGCCCGCAGGTAGACGGGTTGTTGATCTGTCCGGCGACCGCCAGACCCGGAAGAACTACCGCGGTAACGGATACCGTCAAGAGCGGCTGAAGGTGAAGCGGTTCGGGAAAACCGCCTTCTCTGTAGGGGACCGGGAACTGGATTTGCGCTATGTGGAGCAGCTGGTGGATGCCGGGCAGACCCAGGCCCTGGCCTACATGGTGCGCTACGCCCGGGAGCATCTGGCGGGACAGTCTGTGGAAGAAATTTCAGCAGCGCTGCTGCGGCTGGTGGAGTCAGAGGGCCTGGGGGCCGTCTGCGGCAATGCGGTTGTCCCCGCCGGCCTGACGCTGCCCAGGCTCCAGGAGATATTTGCGTGTTTTAATCGCTACTGAGAGAACAACAAGGCAACCTACATCTCAGAAATTCTTTATTCCTTACTATACTTGTCATAGCGGCACTGCTCAAATACAGTGTTTCCCAACAGTGTAATTGCCTGCGCAGGGCATGAACTGATGCAGCGATAACACATTGTGCAGCGATCTCCCGCTGCTGCTTTGTGATTCTTTAGGGTGATGTTTCCCGTTGGGCATATCCGGGCACATAGTTCGCAGCCCACACAGGCTTCACTGATTTTCAGCTTATCAGAGTAGTCCTTCGTCTTGCCATAATACCATAGGCGCTGACCCAAGAGGCCTGCTGCTCTGTTATAAAAGTTTAAGCCATCCCTTGGGTATTTGCCTTGCTTGATCCCCTGCGCACATTTTTCAATCTTTCTGTCCGCCGCTTTTATGATCTCCCGATTTTTTTCAACAGATCTTTTCAGCAGCTTCACATCGCAAATCGAATCCGGCATACAGATATGCAGGCCGCCAACGATACTCGCGCCACACTTTTTCAATAGCCGTGCAGAACATCCTGCTCCATCCCCGCTGAACAATCCCATTGTGGCAACACAAAGCACTTGCTTGTTTTTCCAAAGTTCCGAATTGTCTTTGATAAAGTTCCGTACCATAACTGGTGCATTGGAGAATTGAACGGGGTATGCCAATACAATAAACTCGTGCTGTGATAATAAACGCACAGTTTCTTTTCCCTCAATGGGAACTGCCTGCGCAGTTTCATCCAATAAATAAATCAGCTTTTCGATACAGTGTTTTGTGTTCCCTGTGCCACTTAAATATACGCCAATCATAGCTTTGCCCCCAACGTGGATTCTCCATGCGGATACGACCAATCATTTCCCCAGCTCACATTGTAGAAGCATTACAGAGAAAAAGCAATCAAAATTTCAAATTTATATGCAATCCATATCTTATTTTGATGTTGTTCATATCCTTGTCCACTATACTGGTGAAACCTCGCTTGGCCTTCTACTTGGTGGATGGTGTATTGTGGGGATAGAAAGGAGTTGCTGATAATGTTAGAAAGCTTGACTGTAGCCCCAACAGCTATCATCATCATGGCGTTGGCCGGTCTGTTCACACTGGTACTACCGCTGGGGCTTGGAATTTTCTTTTGGCGAAAGTCAAAGGGGCGGTGGCGGTTTTTCTTCATTGGCTGTATCATATTCCCCGTCTTTGTGCTGATCCTGGAACGAACTGCACACAGCCTCCTGCTCTATGGCGCTCCCGGAGCAGTGCTGCAGGGAAACATCTGGCTGTATGCTTTTTATGCCGGTCTGATGTTAAAAGAATCCGGACTCGATAATCACTCCATCGTGATTGGATCTTTGGGCTACACAGTATGAAAATAGACTGATTTATCCCCCAGGCAAAAAAGGAGCGGCACAGCTCGCAATGAGCCGTGCCACTCCTTTTTCTCATGGTTCGTTTTACTCCCACTTGAAGCATTTTACTGCAACTCCCATACAGATCACAGTCACCGCCCCCATCACAGCTGCAGGAACCCAAAGACCTCCAATGGGCAGGCCCAGGGAGGTCGCTTTCATCAGCTGGATGCCCTGGGTCAGCGGAAAGACAGACACGATTTTCTGTATAACGCCGGGCATAACCTCCAGGGGCAGCGTTGCGCCGGAGAAGATCAGCATGGGAAAGTAGAGCAGGCAGGCAATCACACTGGCGGATTTCGCATTCCTGGCAATCCCGCCCACCATCAGTCCGATACTCAGGGTGGACACCATCGTCAGCAGCCAGCTTCCCAGAAACACCGGCACGGAGCCAGGGATGGTCACCCGCCAGAACAGCATGGAGGCCAACAGCAGCGTCACCAGGGATACCGCGCAGTAGAGTACATAGATGGTAAATTCCACCGCCAGGAGCTTGGCCGGGCTGACCGGCGTCACCTGAAACCGCTTGAGGATTTTCCGCTCCCGGTACTCCGACACCACCAGCGGAAGTCCCATCAGCCCGCTGGCACAGATGGAGATGGTACACAGCGCACCGACGGACTGCTCCAGGAAGGTGTAGGAGGCGCCCTCCGCGGCCGGCTTTGTGCCGTAGATAAAGCCGAGGATCACCAGTACCACCAGCGGCAGGATCACCGCGAAGATTACCATGTTCATATTGCGGATATTCAGCTTCAACTCGTTTTTCAGTAATGTACCAAACGACCTCATGCCGCGTCCTCCTCTCCGGACAGCTGAAGATAAGCGTCCTCGAACTTCTCACAGCCGCTCTGCGTTCTGGCCTGCTCCACTGTGCCATAAAATACTGCCGTACCCCTGCGTAAAATACAGATTTCATCACACAGCGCCTCCACCTCGTCCATGAAGTGGGAGGTCAGGAAGATGGTCAGGCCCTCCCCTTTCAGCTCAGATAAAATCCTCCACACATCCCGCCGGGCTTTGGCGTCCAGACCGGTGGTCAGCTCGTCCAGAAATACCAGCTCCGGGTTTGGAATGAGAGCCAGGACGATAAACAGCCGCTGGCGCTCTCCGCCGGACAGGCTCTTAACCGCGTTTTTCAGCTTGCCTCCAATCCCGAACCGCTGGCACAGTTCCCGCCAGTCCGCCGGGCGGTAATACAGGCAGGCGATCTCCTCACACAGCTCGAACACCTTGATCTCTGGCTGGCAGTCGCCCTCCTGAAACTGCACGCCCACCCGCTGGAATAGAGCGCCGCGTTCCTTCCTGGGGTCGTGGCCCAGCACCGAGACCGTGCCGGAGTCCGCCCGCCTGGTCCCCAGGATACACTCAATGGTGGTGCTTTTGCCCGCCCCGTTGGCACCCAGCAGTCCGAACACAGTGCCGCGCCGTACCGCCAGGTCCAGCCCGCTCAGCACGGTTTTACTCTGGTAGCTCTTGGTGAGGCCGGTCACTTGAATGGCCAGCTTTTCATCTCTCATACGGATCTCCTCCTTTTGATGGCCCGCAGCTCGATGTAGCCCCGCTCGCCCCGGGGCTCCAGTTGGATGCGGGGATTGCTGTCATCCCACTCATAGCCGATGACAGCCGGGTCGTAGTGGTCCATGGCGTACTGCACGGACAGGATGGCCTGGGAGTAGTCCTCCTCCTTGAAGGGCTCGCCCTGGAAGGCCAGGTACTCTGCGGCAGGCAGGGAGATCAGGTCAAACCCCTCCGGGATGTCACCGGCGTAGTCCGGAGCCACCTCTACGCCCTGCACATAGGTGGAGGTGTCCGGCTTCCTGTACCCATCCGGCAGCCAGAGGCAGACCGGCTCGCCGCACAGGGAATCCATGCTGGCCAGGATGCCCCAGACCTCGCAGCTGACCTCCGCACAGTAGGTGAAGTAGTCCTCTGCACGGACGCCGCGCTTGAGGATGACCTTGCGCTCCGGCTTGCGGATCACCTGGACAAAGACGCTCTGTAGGTTTTCCATATCGACGGTATCCTTTCTCAGCTCCTTGAATTTCACGCCATAGGGGATGAACAGCCGGATGGGGACGGGGTCCTTTGCGTAGTCCCCGGGGTTGCATCCAAATTCCCGGTAAAAGGCGCGGGTGAACCCGTCCACACTCTGAAAACCGCAGTCATAGGCCGCGTCGGTGACGAAGCACTGCTCACGCTTCAGACGCATGGCGGAACGGGACAGGCGCATCCGGCGGATATATTCCGCTGGCGTGAGTCCCACGCAGTCCTTAAAGAGACGGTAAGAGTGCCAGGGAGAAAAGAGCGATACCTCGGAGAGAGTTGCCAACGTGATCTCCTCATCAAGATGGACCTCAATAAAGTCCTGCATCCGCTGGACGGCTTCAAGCTGTTGATTCAAGTCAATCACCTCCACCTGCGCCTCACATCTTACCACGTCCAGCGCCGGACTACTCGACTTTTTTTGCTATCCTGCGGCAGCTTCATTTCAAAGGGGATACCTCGCTGCAAAATGATTTGCTTGTAAAACATATTGATGGCGTTTGAGACGGGTATGCCCAGCGCATATTTCTTCAGTGCCTTCTCGCAGGGGTTCTCACCCGCCTGCTTGACGGATACGGACACCTGGAACCTGCCGCAGTCGGATCGGTCTACCTCCAGCACCCTTACCAGCACGCGCTGGCCACGCCGGCCAGGCATTCTGAGCCGGCTTTTGGGCTGTCCAGGGAGGGCAAGGTCGATGCCGGACTGGCGGGTGATGCTTCGGAAAGCCTCGCTTTGGAGCACCTGCAGCCGGTCGAATTACGTCTCTGGACTTCATGGTGCCGCAGTTTCTTACTACTTTGTGCCATATTGGATCCTCCTTCCTCAAAAATGGGCAGAAAAACGCCCCTGGTGCGAACTGCTGCCATTCGCTCCAGGGGCGGCTTACTGCCATCGTCCAGTTTTGGACGATAACAGAATAACATATTTTCATCACCATGTCATCGGCGCTGGCACTGCCATTTTATTTCAATTTTCTGCCATAGGCCCTGCCATCAATCTCCCTCCAGCAAAGTCAGCAGTTCAAGCCAGGCATCCAGGCACCCCGCAGGCGCTGTCCATAGCCGAATTGAGAGGATGTTGACAGCTTGCTGGCGCAGATGGTAGAAGTGGCGGTCAGAAATGCTCAACCGATACAAAATCTCCGTGTGAGTCAGCTTTTCAGGTGTGCGGAAGGTCTGAAAGATGATATAATAGATGTATACAAAGGGGGGATAACACAGTATGATTAACAGTTATTTAGAGTACAAAGAAATCCAAGCACATTATGGCGAAAGTTTTGCGACTGTCAATTATGGTTTAGTTGAGATGTTCAATAGGACATGCCCTTATTGTGGATCTGTTTTAGAAAGGAAATACTTTTTCCAACGAAATGATAAGCATTTTAAAAGCGGAGAATATATCGATCAACATGAATCGATCTACTATTGCCCCAACGATGGATGGTGGCAGCATAAGATTTATGAGCGACAAGACGAAGCCCCCAAAAACTGGTATTCAATTATTCACGAAGGAATTTTGAAAACTTATGATCTTGACTCTTCAGCTACTCCAACAGAAGTGCTTAATGACTATATTTATCACCATCCTGAAAAAATAGTTACTATGCATCACAAAAAAATGGAAGAATTGGTTGCTTCTGTTTTCAGTGATTTTTATCACTGTGAAGCAAAAGTCGTTGGAAAATCATCAGATGGCGGAATTGATATTGTTTTAATCAATAGCGATAATCCAACGATGATTCAAGTAAAGCGCAGAAAAAATTTAGAACATACAGAATCAGTTTCTGGAATTCGCGAATTACTGGGAGCTACACTATTAAATCGCTCTAAAAGCTGTATGTTTGTATCTACTGCAAAGCATTTTTCTAAGAAGGCACAAGAAACCGCCTCTCTGGCAATAGAACTCGGACATGTTCAGCAGTTTGACTTGATTGACTACGAGCAATTCATTTCTATGCTACAAAGTCGACCTAAAAATGTTCAAAACATTTGGGATGAGCTACTTGTACTAGAAAAGCTAACTGGTAATCACTATGGGATAGCCTATGCCTAACTGGTACTTTTGTTTTAAGGAGGGCACATTATGTCTATTATTGGAGCTATCCTCGTCCCCCACCCGCCCGTCATCATCCCCACGATAGGGCGCGGCCAGGAACGGGAAGTCCAGGCTACCATCGACGCCTACCGCGCCGCTGCCCGACAAACCGCGGCATGGGAGCCGGAGGTTCTGATCGTCACCACGCCCCATCTGGTCATGTACGCCGATTACTTCCACATCTCCCCCGGCAAGGGCGCGTCCGGCGATATGTCCGCCTTCGGTGCGTCCCAGACCCGGCTGACGGGGATTTTTTGAAATTCCTCACGATGGACGTCGGCCTTTGCGAACGGGCGGCGGAATGCGGCCTGCGCTCCTTCCAAATCATGGCCGGGGCGCTGGACGGCCTTGCTGTGTCCCCTGCCTTGCTCAGCTGCGAGGGAACCTTCGGCGTGGGCTACGGCGTGGCCGTCTTCACAGTAACCGGCCCGGACGAGAACCGCCGTTTCGCAAAGCAGTGTAAGGAGATGGAACACGCCCGTCTGGCAGAGCGTAAGGCGGCCGAGGACCCCTGGGTCAAGCTGGCCCGGCTGTCGCTGGAGACCTATGTACGCACAGGAAAACAGCTGGACACACTGCCGGACGTTCTGGGGGAACCGGAGGCCATCTCCTCTCCGGCGGAGCTGGATATCAAGCGGTACGGCGTCATTGTGTCCTGCGGCGGCAGGCGGGGCCTGCTGCTGCCCGACCTGGAGGGTGTGGACACGATAGAACAGCAAATTGACATCGCCCGCCAGAAGGGCGGCATCAGCAGCCGGGAGCAATACACTCTGGAGCGGTTCGAGGTGGTGCGGCACACATGAGAATGCGCTGTGATCTGTGAGCAGTTTCGGCTGCAATTTGCGCTGCCCCTTCTGCCAAAACCATGAAATTTCTATGGCTGGAGATAGTGGGATACAAACTGTGGAGGTGTCCCCGGAGCAGTTGGCCGCCAAAGCGGCAGAGCTTGTCCCCCACGGGAACATCGGCGTGGCCTACACCTACAACGAGCGCTATTCATGGAGTGTCCCCAGAAAGCCGATGGGATGGATGATATGCTCCTCTTTGGCGTCCAGATCCAGAGCTGGGTCTGCAAGCGCAATGGCCCGGCGAATGCTGCGATACCCGTACTTGCCCCGGATTTTGTCCAGCGTCCGGTCGATGTCGGCCCGGCGCCGGGCTTTTTTTGCTCCTCCGGGAACAGCGACAACTGCACAACGCTGTCCGCCGGCGTCAGCCCGCTGGCCTTCACCGACAGGCTGCGCACAGGCTCCCTGCCAGTATGATGCCTTTGGAACAGCTCCATGGCCGTTTCCCAGATGTCCAATGTGTTTGCTGTGGGACGGTTCAGCTTGGCCTGCCGGTCGTAGGACAGCAGGCGGTTGTCCCGGACACCCAGAGCCACGGTAGAGCAAAGGCAATTCTGCTCCCGGAATCTGGCTCCCACGCTTTCGCACAGGGCCATGAGGGTAATCTTTACATCATCCTCATTGACCAAATCCCGGGGTGCAGTGGTGGAGTTACCAATACTCTTCATGGGCGGTACGGCATAATAGCGCCGGACGCCGGAGTGGTCCTGCCCGTTGGCAAACTAATGGAGCATGATTCCGTTTTTGCCCAGCAGCCAGCACAGAAGATCAGGATTGGCCTGGGCCAGCTCCCCAATCGTGGTAATCCCATACTGGTTCAGCTTCCTGGTAGTCGCAGGACCCACATAAAGCAGGTCACTCACAGGAAGGCTCCAAGCCTTATCCCGATAGTTCTCCGTTGACGGCTTTGCAGCCAACCTTGGAGAGTGCTGCCGTCTGATCACCAGCGGATGCGCACCCTCTGTCCCCAAGGATGCCCTACCCAGGAAGTGACCCTTCATATCTCAGGAATAGACTCAAGCGGCAAAAATTTTTTGAAAAAGACAGACCGCTGTAACATTTCGCGGACATTTATCTGTTATACTGCCCTTATCATCCAAAGGAGGACGGGTTATGAAACGGATACTGCTTGTAGAGGACGACGCCCTTTTGAATAAAACCTTAGCCTATAACCTGCGTTCCGGCGGCTGGGAGATCACCCCCGCCCTGAATGCCAGAACCGCCGCCGCCCTGCTGGCCGGGACAGAGTATGACCTGGTGCTGCTGGACATCAATCTGCCGGACGGGAATGGCTATGACCTGTGTAAACTTGTCAAGCCGGAACACCCGGATACAGTGGTAATCTTCCTCACCGCAAACGACCAGGAGCGCGACCAGCTCCGGGGCTATGAGGCGGGGGCGGTGGACTATATCACCAAGCCCTTCTCCATCGGGGCCTTGCAGCGGAAGATCCGCGCCATGTTCGCCATGCTGGAGCACCACAGACCGGCAAAGGATCTCTACGACGACGGCAGGCTGTTCCTGGACTTCTCGGAACAGTCCGCCACCCTGAACGGAAAGCCGATCACCCTCTCCTCCATGGAGTACAAAATGCTGTACCTGTTCTGCAAAAATCCCCGCCAGGTTCTGACCCGGCAGCGGCTTTTGGAACGGCTGTGGGACGTGGACGAGAAATTTGTGGACGAGCATACCCTGACCACCTCCATCAGCCGCATCCGGGGAAAGATCGAGGCGGAGGGCGACACCTATATCAAAACCATCTACGGCATCGGCTATCAGTGGACAGGAGGCGAGCGGAAATGAGGCGTATGCCCGTCAAAACCATATTCCTGCTGGTGGAAACCGGCGCGGCGGTCTCCATGCTGGTCCTCTCCTTCCTCCTCTCCAACCTGACGGGTCAGGGGTGGGTGCTGCTGGCCGGTGCGCTGCTGACGGCCTGCGCTTTATTCTGGCTGTTCCTGCTGACGCTGTTTTTTGCCAAGCGGCTGTCCCAATTTACCAGCGACCTGTGCCAGACCATGGACAGCATGATTACCGGCGGCCAGGAACCAGCCAGAGCCGAAGACCGTGAAACCATCTTCGCCCGTATCAGCTACCGCCTCTCCCGGCTGTACGGCATTCTTCAGGAAAACCGGCGCAAGGTGGACGAGGAGCGGCGGGAGCTGCAAACGCTGGTGTCGGACATCTCCCATCAGGTAAAGACGCCGGTGGCAAATCTGAAAATGGTAACGGACACCCTGCTGGCAAAGCCCGTCACCGAGCAGGAGCGGCGAGACTTCTTGCAGGGCATCCGCAGCCAGACGGATAAGCTGGAATTTCTGGTGCAGTCCATGGGGAAAGCTTCCCGCCTGGAGACTGGGGCCATCACGCTTGAAAAGAAGGACGTGCCGCTGCTGGACACTCTGGCCCAGGCCATGAGCGGCATCGTCTACGGGGCGGAGCAAAAGGGCATCTCTGTGGAGGTACAGTGCCCTGACGACCTGCGGGTGTCCCACGACAGCAAGTGGACGGCGGAGGCCCTGTTCAATCTGCTGGACAACGCGGTAAAGTACACCCCGGCGGGCGGGAGGATCTGCGTGTCGGTGGAGCAGTGGGAGATGTACGTCAAGCTGGATGTGGCCGACACCGGCAAGGGCATCCCGGAGAACCGTCAGGCCGCCATCTTCCGGCGTTTTTACCGTGAGGAGGAGGTCCACGACCAGCCGGGGGTGGGCATCGGGCTGTATCTGGCCCGGGAGATTGTCACCCGGCAGGGCGGCTATATCCAGGTGGCCTCGAAACCCGGCCGCGGGTCTACGTTTTCCGTGTTCCTGCCCCGGCGATGAGCTGTTCACAAAAAATTCACATTCAAAGCTCCGATTCGGACATTTCTGAGACATTTGGATTTTACAATTGCTCTGCAACAGGCGGACAGCCGTGAAAGGAGCAGACGAAAATGAACGTATTACAGACCATCGACCTGAAAAAGCAGTATGGCAGCGAGCCGAACATCACCCGCGCCCTGGATGGGGTCAACCTCTCGGTGGAGCAGGGGGAGTTTGTGGCCGTGGTGGGGACCTCCGGCAGCGGCAAGTCTACCCTGCTGAATATGATGGGCGGCTTGGACACCCCCACCTCCGGCAGCGTCATCGTCCGGGGGGACGAGCTGGCGAAGAAGAACGACGAGGAGCTGACCATCTTCCGCCGCCGGAACATCGGCTTTATTTTCCAGAACTACAACCTGGTTCCCATTCTGAACGTCTACGAGAACATCGTCCTGCCCGTGGAGCTGGACGGGGACACGGTGGACCAGAGGTTCATGGACGAGATCGTCCACATGCTGGCCCTGGAGGATAAGCTGCAAAATATGCCCAACAACCTCTCTGGCGGACAGCAGCAGCGGGTGGCCATCGCCCGGGCCCTGATTACCAAACCGGCCATCGTCCTGGCCGACGAGCCCACCGGCAACCTGGACAGCAAGACCAGCGCCGATGTGCTGGGCCTGCTCAAGCGCACCAGCACGCAGTTCAACCAGACCATCGTGATGATCACCCACAACAACGAGATCGCACAGCTGGCCGACCGCATCGTGCGGATCGAGGACGGCAAAATCGTGGGCTGAGGGGGGTGGCAGCGATGACTTGGCCGTTTGAAAATGACACCAGCGCGGTGGAGAAAAAGCTGGCAAGCCGCAGCATCAAAGCCGACAAGCGCCGGAGCGTCTTTGTCATCCTGACGATTGCCCTGGCCGTCTGCCTCATGGGGACCCTCTGCTTTCTCTACTCTGCCCAGCAGCTGAAAACCCTGGACGGTATCCTGGGGCAGTATCAGGCCGGGTGCGGCGGGCTGACCCGAGAGGAGGTTGCCCAGCTGGTAGACGCTGGAAAGTTTGAAAAATGGGGCTGCACCGTGGAGGCGGGAACCGCCCGCCATGAGGACGGCGTTTTGCGGATCAGCTATGTCAGCCCGGAGATGATCGACCTGATGGGCTACGGCAGGATTACCGGGGCATACCCCCAGGGGGAAAACGAGCTGTGTGTGGAGCGCGCCTTTTTCCGCTGCTTCGGTTTGCCGGAGGAAGTCGGTCAGACCGTCGTTCTGGACCTGGGCGATGGGGAAAGGAGCTATACTGTCACAGGTATTCTGGAAACAGAGAACATCAGCCGTATTTTCACGGTTTGGATTGCGGAGACCGCCGTGGAGCCGGAGAGTCCCTATGAACTCCGGTTCCGCTTTGCCGGGAGCCAGGGTATGGAGCCGGCCCGGCTTCGGGCGGACATTGAGCAGTTCTTCGCGGAAATGGGCATCCCGGAGGACCGCACCTTTTACAGCTCCAGCTACTTCGGCATGGTGGACCTGTACCTTGGAAACGGGATGGAGGTCTACGCTGCGGCGGTGCTGATTGCCGTGGTGTGCGCTATCGTGATCTACAACATCTTCTATATCTCCGTCATGGGCAAAATGCGGGAATATGGCCGTCTGAAAGTGCTGGGGACTACGCCCAGGCAGCTCAAGCGGGTGGTCAAGCGAGAGCGCCGCTTCCTGACCGCTATCGCCATTCCCCTGGGGCTGGTCTGCGCCGCAGGTATTGCGCTGATCGCCGTTCCCGGCTACTGGTCCTGGGGGGACAATCTCCGGTCCGCCGTGGTGGTCTCCCTCCTGACCTATGGCACCGTTTTGATCGCCACCCGGAAACCCATGGCAATGGCAGGAAAGGTCTCCGCCATCGAGGCTATCCGCACCACCGCCTATTCCCTGGAGCAGGGCCGGGGCGTTTCCAAACGGCTCCACCGCCCCCTGACCATGCCCCGGCTGGCCTGGATGAACTTCTCCCGAAACCGGAAAAAGGCGTTCGTCACCACACTCTCTCTGGGCCTGACCGGGATTCTGCTGCTGTGCGTTTCCGCCTACGCCAATTCAGTGGACGTGAAAGAAATGGCCCAGTCTCAGTTTGGGGATCGGAGCCAGTATCTGCTGCAATATGAGGACTTCGCGGGCCGGGAATTTGTGGAGATGCAGAGGGAGAACCCTCTGGGACAGACCCTGCGGGAGGAGCTGGCCGCTATCCCCGGCGTGGATTACGTCACGGCCTACAGCCTGACCTGCGTGGAGATTCCCGCCATCAGCGCCATTCCGGGCAACAGCGAGCATGAGCCCTTTGTCGTCAGGGGCATTTCCCAGGCGGATATGGCGGAAATGTATACGGGCAGCGGGGTTCTGGAGGGAACCGCGGACTACCGGCAGCTTCTGGACGGAGACGGCATCCTGGTCTGTCCCGCCGGCAGTGCGCTGAAAGAGATCTACCGGACCGGCTATCAGGTGGGAGATACTGTCACCCTCTCCTGCTACAACGGGCAGGAAAAAACCTATACGGTGATGGGTATCGTTCAGGATGTTCAGATTGGCAGCTCGACTCATTTCTTCATTCTGCCCGAGGAGGAGCTGTCCGCCCTTTATCCGGAAATTTCGGACTTTACCGGCTACGTCAATCTCCACACGGAACAGGACAGCGATCAGCTGCGGCGGGCGGTATTCAGCGCCGTGTCCGACCAGCGGGTGGCGGTTTCCGGCCTGGACGACCTGTCCGCCGAGCTGGAGCGGGGCCTGCGGGGAGAGCTGGCCCGGGATTACGGCATTTTAGTCTTTATCTTTGTGTTCTCCCTCATCAACCTTGCCAACACCCTGATTACCAATCTGCTTACCCGTCAGCAGGAGTTCGGCGTGTTCCAGTCCGTGGGCATGAGCGATAGGCAGCTGTCCAGCATGCTGTCCTTTGAGTGCCTGTACTATGTTGGCATCACGCTGCTGGTCACGCTGACTTTGGGGACCGTGTGCAGTTTGGCTGTGTGCCAGGTATTCGATCAGATCGGCCTGTTCGGAACGCTCACCTACCATTTCCCGGCGCTCCAGGTGCTGCTGTTCGCCGCCGCGCTGCTTCTGGTCCAGGGGGCGTTCTCCGCCTGCGCGGTCCGCTATACCAGAAGGCTGTCTCTGGTGGGGCGGATCAAGGCGGTGGACTGAAGGAGAGGTTCAATATGACCTGGCCCTTTGAGAACGACACCGGCGCCATTGTGAAGAAGCTGGCGAAGCGGAGCCTCGCCGGCGAGAAGCGCCGGAACCTGATGGTGTTTCCGCATAACATTTCATGACATCCAGGGAGCATTTCATTACAAGAACCTTGAAATGGTGTCCTTTGCTCTATAGACTGATAAAAGCAAAAAACTTTTTTGCAAAACTAGCCTATAGAAAGGGGATGCAAACATGAACGTACAGATGATGGAAGGGCTTCTGGGCGCCAGCTCCAATATCAAGCTGTCGGGTACGCCTATGAGCGTGTACCGGCAGGCCAGCGCCGAGGGCGATGCGGAGAAGATGAAACGGGCGCTGGGCTATACCGGCGAGTGTACTGAGAAAGCGGTCAAGTACCAGGAGAAGCTGGACAAGGGTATGAAGGCCGAAGCGAAGGCAGAAAAGGAAAAAGCGAAGCTGGAGCAGGAGGCCGCCATCGAGAAGCGCCGGGAGGAGCGCAAGCGGGCGGAGGAAGGCACAGAACCGGGCCGCCCCCAGGAAACCGATCTGGTGCAGCTCAGCGAGGCGGCGAAAGCGGCGCTGAAAAACAACAAGCCTGCCGAGACGGCAGAGCCCATTGACAGTGAGCCGGTTACCTATACGCCGGCTGGCGAAATTGCCGCCGCCCCGCTGGAAACCGAACCTACAGTTTCATTTACCGCGTAAAATTTCAAGGAGGAATGACGTATGATGCCGATTTCTGGTGTGAACACCGGTGCAGTTCAGCCTTTAACAACGGCTGAAAAGGTGCTGGGAGCGTCCAAGGTTCAGAAGCCCGAGGAGGAGGCCCAGGGCCGCCAGCTGAAGCCCGTGATGGATGAATACGTTCCAGAGGAACCCCAGGAGCCGTCCGGCCGCTACTGGATGGGCAGGGACGAGGATGGTCAGCCCAAAATCTATTTTGACGACCCGGAACGGGCGGCAGACGCGCCGAAACAGCCGGAGGATACCCCCGAGGCCGAGGAACCCGATCCGGCGAGCCAGGGCGCGAAGGGCCCGGAGGGGGAAAAGGACAAGGACGAGGTCTGGGAGGGCAATAGCGACAAGGTGGACCGGGAGATCGAAAAACTGAAAAAGAAGCGGCAGGAGCTGGAGCAGCGGCTCAATACCGAGACCGACGAGGCCAAGATCAAGGATCTGGAGCGTCAGCTGGCCCAGGTGGATCAGGAGCTGAAACAGAAGGACAATGATACATACCGGCGTCAACACACCACGGTAAGACAGCTCTCTTAATTTCTGAAAAGCGGCGGTTTGTACAAACCGCCGCTCAGCTTGTCGAAAAATGGCCTGTCTGGCTTCATAACCAGACAGGCCGCAAAGTTAATGAGGGATAAAATGTACGA
>JBCLQX010000040.1:0-23746 GCA_041223805.1 Oscillospiraceae bacterium 44-34
GGTAGACAGCGGAGCCGTTGGCTCCGCTGTCCCAGCAAGTACGGAATTTTGACAGCAAAATTCCACTTGTTAGGGGCACAGCCCCTAATACCCCGCTACCCGGAAATGCGTCTCAAGTTGAGACGCATTTTTTCGACGAATTTTGAAAGGAAGTGCTGCCTATGGCAAAGCCCTATAAGACCGTCACCCTGCGGCTGAACGCCAGCCAGTACGCCCACCTGCACCGTCAGGCAGAGGCGTCCGGGCTGAAAATGGAGCCGCTGCTCCGCCAGCTCATTATGGGCGTGAACCTCCGGCCCCGGCCCCCCGACACCTATGCCGCCCTGCTGCGGGAATTGAACGCCATCGGGACGAATATCAACCAAATTGCCCACAACACCAACGCCAGGAAGGAGGCGGGCCAGACCGATATTGACGAGGCCGTGAAGCTGGTGCGGCAGGTATACCGGCTGATAAAGGAGGCCCTGTAATGGCCTATGATAAGATCATCACCGTCCGCTCCCGTCTGGACCATTGTGTGGACTATGTGCTGAACCATGAAAAAACCGATATGGCCGCTGTACTGGATTACATTGGCCGGGCGGATAAAAACATCCTGCCGGACGGCCGCTCCGTTCTGGAAACGGCCATCAACTGTGATCTGGAGAGCGCCTATCAGGATATGCAGGAGACCAAGCGCCGCTGGGGGAAGCCCGGCGGCGTTTTAGGTTATCACCTGATCCACGCCTTTGCCCCCGGAGAAGTGACCCCGGAGCAGGCCCATGAGATCGGTGTGGAGTTCGCGGCCCGGCTGCTGGGAGACCGCTATGAGGCGGTCGTCTCCACCCATTTAGACCGTGACCACCTGCATTGTCATATCCTGTTCAACTCCGTTTCTTTTGTGGACGGCGCCAAGTACAAGAACACCTTCAAGGATTACTTTGGGGATATTCGCGGCATTTCCAACGAGGTCAGCCGCGCCCACGGCCTGTCGGTGATCGAACCGGGCGAGGGCGGCAGGCACTACGCGGAATGGGACGCGGAGGCCCAGGGTAGGCCCACCCTCCGCTCCCTCGTCCGACAGGACATTGACGCGGCTATCGCCAGCGCCTACACCATGAAAACCTTCTGGAAGCAGTTGGAGGAGCTGGGCTATACCATCAAACGGGGGGCCAATGTCAAGCATACCGCCGTCAGGCCCCCCGGCGGCCAGCGGTTTTTCCGGCTGGATGGCCTGGGGGACGGCTACACGGAAGCAGACATTCAAACCCGGCTGTCGGCCACCCGCTCCGGCGAGACCCCGCCGCCCGTTTCCTCCGCTCCTTCCCTCCGCCCCACCATCCAACCGCTGACACCAGGGCGGCGATACCGGCCAAGAGGCGGCATCCCCCGCAGACCCCGCAAATTGAAAGGCTTTCGCGCCCTCTATTTCAAATGCCTGTACCTGCTGGGCGCCATCCCGAAACGCCATCCCAGGCACCGGGCGGCGTTCGTCTCCCGGACGGAGATCATCAAATTTGACCGCTATCAAAAGCAATTTCAATATCTGATGAAAAACCGTATTGAGACGGCGAACCAGCTTTCCATGCAGTATGACGCCCTGCAAGCGCAGATCGACGCCCTAACGGACCAGCGGCGGGAGCTGTATAAGATACGCCGCGCCGGTCATGGCGGCGACGCTGTGACGGACGAGATCACCGGCCTGACCGCCAGGGTGCGGGAGCTGCGCCGGGAATTGAAATTGTGCGCCCGCATTGAGAGAGACATCCCCACGGTAAAGGAGGCGGTGCAGGCTGACACCAGCGAGACAAGGAGCGTGATCCATGAAAAAACTGATAAAAGCAGACCTCAGCGGCATTTTGAGACTGGCCGGAGCTTATCAGGCGGTGGAGGCCCTGGACGTTGAACGGGAAGTTGCCGAGTTGCAGCGGTTCCGGCATACCGACTATTTGTTTCTGGCCTGGAACGGGCGCTGCCGCCTGTCCACCCTGCCCGCCGTCTATGAGCCGGACACCCCGGACAATCTGGACTGGCTGGCCTGCCGGGGCGTCACGCCATGGCCGGTGGTTGCCCTCTATCTCCACACGGACAAGGCTGTGGAGGGGCTGCCCTGGGGCAGCGTCACCCTGCTGGACCATCAGACCACCGTGGAGGACGTGCGTATCTTCTCCGCCCTGCCGGAGAGCCAACGGGAGCGGCATATCCGCCTGATGGTCAAACGGTATCAGCGGCGCGTCACCTACTGCTCCATGCTGGAGGCTATCCAATATCTGAAAACGGGAGGAGGTGAAAGTCAATGGATGTAAGCGGTGATGTGGCCGACCTGATGGTAAAAGAGAGCATCCAACTTACCGAGGCCAGCATTAAGCTGCTGGCGGCGGGCGGCACCAGTCTGGCGGCGCTGCTGTGGGCGCTGGCGAAGGAGGATAAAAAGCTGGTAGGAAAAGCCGGTATGGGCCGCCTGCTCCGGGAAAGCAAGGAGCTGAAGGTATTCCAGATCAAGGAGAGCGACCTTGCGGAGTTTCGGCATTTTGCCAAGAAAAACGTCCTCTATTCAGTTGTAAAGGACAAGCGGAGGACGGACGGCGTGGTGGACCTTGTGACCAATGTGGATTTTGTTTCACAGGTCAACCTGTTCATGGAGCGCCGGGGCTATGGCGCTCCGGCCAGGGAGGACGCCGCGCAAAAAAAAGACGCCCCCCGCGCTCGACCCGGCAGCTCCTCACCACAGCGCGGGAGTGGCTCGACGCCATCGCAGAGCGAGAGGAGGACGACGACGAGGACTACTGACGCCCCCGCCGCCAAGATCGGGGACATCCCCACCGTCAAGGGACGGCTGGCCGCCCTGCGCGCCGCGTCCGAGGGCATGAAGGAACCGGGCATGGCCCCCAAACGCCAGCCCGGTAAACACCCACCCAAAACACGATAAAAACGGAGGTAATTTTTTATGGCAAATCTGGAGCAAATTGTCACTCAAAAGGCGGAGAAGGACACCCGCTGGAAGGAGCAGCAGCAGGCGGAACGGGAAAACACCGTCGCCATGCAGGACGCGGGCATTGAGCAGATCACCAGCAGCCCGGAGGCATACGCCCGATACCTGGATATGCAGGGGGACAACCCGGCGTACAGCGTGGGCAATATCGCCCTGGTCATGGTGGCGCTGCCCCAGGCCACCGTGTTCGGCACCCGTGACCGCTGGCGGGCCCTGAACCGCTCCGTCATGGGCGAGGAAATGAACAACAGCGTGAAGATTTTTGCCAAGGGCCCCATGGGGCGGGGCTATGTTCTGGCCGACGCTTATGATGTGACGCAGACCCAGGGCCGGGATCTGAAACGCCCTGTTCTGAAAGAGGGCAGCAAGGGCATGGAGACCGCGCTGACTACGGTACTCAACTATGCCGTGGCCCCCGTGGTCATTGACAAGGAGCTGCCTGTCCCCGCCTACTATGACCCCGGCAACATGGAGCTGGCGATCAACCCCGATTTCCCCGACCATGAGGCGTTCGCCGCCATCATCGCGGAAGTGGCGCAGTCCCGGTTCCATGCCAAGGGCGCGACCCCCGGCTACAACAGGGCCGAGTGCGAGCTGGATGCCCAGAGCGTGTCTTACATCCTCTGCCGCAGGTTCGGTATTGAGCGGCCCATGCCGGAGTTGGAGCACCTGCCGGAACTGTATGACGGCTGGGACACCCAGGATCGCAGGCACGCCCTGGACAGCATTCAGGATATGAGCAAGAAAATGGGCCGTTCCATCGACAAGAATTTGGAGGCCGACAAGCAGCGGAGCCGGACCCCGCCCCGCCGTCCCGTGAGGTAAGGCCCCGGCGGGGGGTGTTTTTCCCCTTCGAGAGAGTAATCCGCCGCCCGTCCCCCGTCAAGGCCGGGCGATTGCTCCGCAATCGCCCGCGAGCCGGCCAGTCTGCCGACTGGCCGGGCCTTGACAGGGGCCGTTCGCCGGATTTTTTAGTCACCAAGGGGAAAACACCCCAAAAGCCGCTTGTCAGCGGCTTTTGCTATCCTGGGGTTGGCGGGCCTGACGGGAGCGCCAGCAGCCCTTCAAGCGCCCCGCCGCAAGCCGTCGGCGGGGCGGCAGGCCCGGAAATGCGTCTCAATTTGAGACGCATTTCGACAACACGGAAAGGAGGCGGCCATGCTTACTTTAGGCAGTTTATTTGACGGCATCGGCGTGTTCCCCCTGGCCGCCCACCGGCAGGGCGTCAAGCCCCTATGGGCCAGCGAGATACGCAGGGCCCCCGTCTCCATCACCAAGCGCCATTTCCCGGAGATGGAGCACCTGGGCGATATTACGGAGCTGGACGGCGGGAAGATACCGCCTGTCCACATCATCACCTTCGGCTCCCCCTGCCAAAATCTATCTCAAATTGGAGACAGGTCCGGCCTTGCCGGGGAAAAATCAAACCTGTTTTTTCACGCAATCAGAATTATTCGAGAAATGAGGTGCGCCACTGGAAATCTCTATCCAATTATCTCTGTTTGGGAAAACGTCATGGGATCGCTTTCTTCAAATGACCGGCTGGATTATAGAGCCGTCCTCACAGCCTTCGCAGACACCGAGGTTCCAATGCCTCCTTCTGGAAGATGGGCAAACGCCGGTATGGTGCGAGGGGATGTCCCTGACCTCTCCTGGCGGCTTATGGACGCCCAATATTGGTCAATCCCCCGGCTGGCACGACGGCAGCGTATTTTTATCGTGGCCGATTTTGGAGGGCGGCGTGCTCACGAAATACTGTTTAAGCCCCGCCCAATGTTCCAAGTTCCTCCGCCTTGCGGAAAAGGCGGGCTGTCCGCCGCCCCCGGAGATCGAGGCCCTGTTATTGAAACAGGGGGGCGTGTACCCATCGTCCGGCCCTTCCAGCTTTTCCGTATGCGCGGCGCCGCCAAAGACCGATACCACGTCCAGTTCCGGGACAGTTTTGGATTTCCAAATGACCCTTTTCCCACCCTATTAGCCAGCGCGGTCAATCCCTTCGCCTTCTACTATGAGGACGATCCGCTGGACGGCTGCATCCGCTATGTCACGGAGACAGAGGCGGAACGGCTCATGGGCCTGCCGGAAGGCTGGACGGCATACGGCGCGGAGGGCGAGGCCATCAGTGCCGCCCAGCGCCAACAGGCCCTGGGGAACGCCATCGCCCTGCCCTGCGCGGAGTACATCATGGCCGGGATCAGGGAAGTCCTGGCCCGGCCCCCCTGAAATGCGTCTCAAGTTGAGACGCATTTCGACATTTTATGAAAATTGGAGGTTATCTGCATGAAACGCATTACACCCCTGCTGCTGGCGGTGGTCCTGGCCTGCGCCATGACCTGCCCGGCCCTGGCCGCGGAAGCGCCGGAGGGGACCGCCCCCGTCCGGCCCGCCGCCCTGTACCCTACGGAGGTGGTGGAGACCGAGACTGGCGGCGGCCGCCGTCTGGAGAAGGTCTATCTGCTCACCGCCGCCGACAACCCGGCCAACATCCCCACCGCCGACTTTGAGCGGGAGGGCTACCGCTATACCCTGCTGGACGTGACCCGGCAGGACTATACCGAGAGCGAGACCAGGGAGCACACCGAGACCGTCACTCTGGACAGCGGCACCAAGGACATGGACAAGATCATGCCCCAGCTCGCCGCCACACGGGAAGTCACCACCGAGGACGGCTTTACCGGCATCCTGACCCTGGACACCGCCAGCATCACCGTGGAGGCCGCGGGCTACGGCTCCTCCTCCCGCACCGTCACCGCCACCCGCACCTATCCCAATCTGTCCGACGCCGACTCCTCCCTGATCCCCAAGACCATCACGGACGGCGGGCGGACGCTGACCCTGGCGGACGTTCAGTGGCTGGAGGCCGGGGAGTTTTACAACGCCACCGCCAGCTACACCGGCACCGCCACCAGCAAATATGCCACCGGCTATGTTATCACCGCCGAATATGCCGGGGAGGTGGTCAAGACCATCAGCGGAGAAATGATCTATACGGCGGTATTCAGCGGCACCCCCATCAACGCCCCCGCCCAAAATGAGCCGGGGCCGGATGATGGCAACAATGACAGTATGGAGACCCCGCCGCCGGAACAGACGGAACCCGGCACTTCCGGCGGTATCGGCCTGAAATGGCTGCTGATCCTGCCCATCGGGGCGGGAGCGGCAGGGCTGGCTTTCCTGGGGAAATTCCTGCTGAAAAAATACAAGGCTAAAAAAGAATGGAAGGAGTACACCACATGAAGAAATGGGAAACCACCCTGTTCTCCACCGTCCTGCTGCTGGCTCTGGCTGTGACCCCGGCCCACGCGCTGGAATACACCTTTGACAGCCCGCCCACCGGGGACTTCGGCACCCCCACCAGCGCGGAGGACATCATCCAGACCGGGGCCGAACCCGCCAACAAGGACAGGAGCAAGAGCAGCGCCCTCATTCCTCCCGGCTTTGGGACGCCCACCAGCTACCTGCCCAACTCCGGGGAGTACCTGACCCCGAACCTCGCGGCGGACGGCCCCCTGAGCGGAAACTACACCCTCACCGTGACGGGCGGCATGGGCGGCGGCGCACCGGCCCTCCCCGGCGCGGTTGACACCACCACGCCCGCCAGCCCGTCCTACCCCACCACCAGCGGCCCCGTCACCGCCTTTACCGATGTGACAGACGACCTCTACTACCGCAACGGCAGTTTGGGGACGCTGGAAATCCCGTCCATCGGCCTGACCGTCAACATCTATCAGGGGACGGACAGCGCCGCTCTGAGGAAGGGGGCGGGCCACTTCACCAACACCAGCATCTGGAACGGCAATGTGGCCCTGGCCGGACACAACCGGGGCGTGACAAATCACTTTGGCAAAATCCACACCCTTGACGCGGGCAACACCATCACCCTCACCACGGCCCTGGGTGCCCGCACCTATACCGTCACCAGCGTGGCTAAGGTCGATGTGATGGACAACACCATGCTGGAGGCCACCAGCGACAACTGCATCACCCTTTTTACCTGCGTCCAGAACCAGCCCAGCTACCGCTGGTGTGTCCGGGCAGTCGAGAGTTGACACGCTATTTTTAGACAAATTCCTCTAATTATGTTATAATAATAGTGGAGAAATCCACAAAACTATAACATTTTAAGGAGGACTTGACATGAAGCGGGGATTTACTTTTATCGCGGGAATGTTGATGGGCGCGGCCCTGTTCGGGGGCGGCACAGCGTATGCGGCGGGCCTGATGGCCGAGCCGTCCAGCCAGACCTTCTATGTGGACGGCCAGCAGGTCCAGTTGCAGGCTTACGCCATCGGCGGCAGTAACTATGTGAAGCTCCGGGACGTGGGGCAGACGGTCGGCTTTAATGTCTACTGGGATGGGGCGGTCTACATCGACACCACCGCCCCCTACACCGGCACAGCACCGGCAGGCCAGACCTCCGCCCCGGCAACCACACCAGCCCCAGCACAGTCCGGCTACACCATCAGCACCGGCCATTGGAGCAGGGAAGATTTTTCCGGGCAGGCCAATCCCAACCTGTTCACCGGCGTTTATGACCGGGACCTGTATAACGCCATCCGGCAGACGCTGGTGGACACGGGGACGGAGAACAGCACAGGAGACCGCTGCGCTTACACGATGGTGTCAAAGGACGATTATAGCGCCGTCAAGCGTATGCTGGGCCGTCTGGACGGGCTGTATCGGTATGAGCACCATGTACCGCAGAATTTGAGCAACTACTACGAATATCTGGATTATTTCGCTGTGTCCGCCACCATGCCGGACAACTACCAAAGCGCCTATGATTTTATCCAGCCCGCTATCGCCGCCGTAAACCGGCTGGGTACGGACAGGGAGAAGGTAAAGTACCTCAATGACTACCTCTGCGGCCTGCTGGCCTATGACAGAAAGGGCATCGCCGGGGTTGCGCGGACCTTCTCACAGCACAGCGCCGAGCTGGAGGCCGCCTGCGGCGACTACGCCCACAACTTCAAGTTCCTGTGCGCGGCGGCGAATATCCCCTGCTTTACCATCAGCACCGACAACCATTCCTGGAATATGGTCTATGCGGACGGCCAGTGGCTCCATGTGGACGTGTCCGCCAACGACCTGTACCGCCGCGACTATATTCTGCTGGCAGGAACCGTTCCAGGCCGTACCGACCAAGCGCCGGAAGCCACAGCTTTTTTGAAAGAGCTGCTTGTACCCGGCTCCACCAAGTAAGACCCGGACATATCAGAGAAAGCGGATCGCGTAGGCGGTCCGCTTTTTTCTGCCCGGCCACCCGGAAATGCGTCTCAAATTGAGACGCATTTCGACACACTGAAATATCCCCGAAAAAGAGAGAACGGGAAAACATCTTTCAATCACGCATGAAAGGAGGATTTTCCCGACTTTTTAGGGGTATAGCCTCTTTTCATGCACCAACATGAACAGGAGGCTATATGAAAAAACGAATTATCGCGTTGATTATGGCGGCCATCACCGTTTTCGGTATGCTGGCTGTCCCCGCCAGCGCCGCGTCCCTGACCACCAGCGGCAGCGTCACCATCCAGCAGGCCGGATATGGCAGCTACCTGGGCAAGAGCACCGGGGGCACCATCGGCGGCGGCTATTGGAAGTACACCAGCAACACCGGCGCCACCGGCACCGCCTACTGTGTCAACTGGGGGCTGAAAGGGGTGTCCCCCTCCAAGTCCCTGACCATCCAGGAGTACAACCGCAGCCCCAAGACCATGGGGGCCTTCGCCAACGGCTACCCCAACCGCACGCTGGCGCAGTTTAAGGAGCTGCACCAGGACAACGTGCGGGGGATCAACAGTCTGACGGAGGACGAGTACAAATACGCCACCCAGCTTGCGGTTTGGGCCACCTGCGGCCAGCTCGCCGTCCCCGGCACCTCGTTCTCCGCTGGCCGGGCCACCCTGACCGCGCCCACCTCCGACGCGCAGAAAATCCGTGTCTTTGACAGCGTGAAGGCCATTTTGCAGCTCGCCAACGGCTGGACGAAGAACCTCTATACCGGGATGTACCTCCGGGCCGATGAGAACCGGGATGTGCGTGGTGTGGAAGTCGTGCATGAGCGCGGTCTGGCGGGAGCTGCTGAAAACAATGCGGAGGGCATTAAAAAGGAGACCATCAACGGGAAAGAATACTTTACCCGTGTGATGTATGTGGCGTCCGCCACCTCCACCTGGATCGACGAGTACAAGACCAAGGTGTACTCCACCGACGCCCCCCAGGGCACCATCTTCACCGCCGAGAACGGCTCCCCGCTGGAAACGGTGCAGGAGAACGGGGCCACCTGCTACAAGGTGGACACCAGCACCCAGCGCAGTACCAACCTCAACTCCAACGGCAGCGAGTATTACGGCGCGTTCAAGGTCTGCATCCCCGTGGACAATGTGATGGACAACGGCTCCTTTACCATCAAAGCCATGGGCGGCGTAGCCCAGTTCAATCTGTATCTGGCCTATAACCCCGCCGCGTCAGAGCAGTCCTACATTATCTCCGACCCCGGCTATACCACCTGTGACGCACAGGCCACATTCAAATGGACAACTACCGAGGATCTGCCGGAAACGGCCAGCCTGCAAGTGGTGAAGGCCGGGGCGGGCGGCGCTCCCCTGGAGGGGGCCGAGTTCACCTTGACCGGCGATAAGGGCACCAGCGTCAGCGGCGCCACAGACCGCAACGGGCAAATCGTCTGGACAGACCTCCCCGCCGACGAAAAATTTACTCTGACGGAGACCGCCGCCCCGGAGGGGTATCAGATCGTGGCCCCCATGAACGTCACCCTCACCCCTGGCCGCACCGAGTATCTGACTGTCACCGATGATGTGGAGCATGGCTTCACCATCAAAAAGGTGGACGCGCAGAACAAGGGCAGCTTGCAGGGGGCCGTGTTCCGCTTTGAGCAGATCGACGGCTCCTATATGACCACCGGCATCACCGGCTTTGACGGCACCATCTCCTTTGAGGGCGACGAGCTGCCCTACGGCTCCTACCGCGTGACGGAGCAGACGCCCCCGGACGGTTATGTGAAATCCTCCCGTGTGGAAACAGTGAAATGGGATGGCACCAAGGATGTGCTTATCACCTGGGAGAATGTGCGGGACATCAGCCTGACCATCGTTAAGGTGGACGAGCAGACCGGCGTTTCCCTCCCCAACGCCACCTTTGACGTGTACGCGGATGGGAAGCTGTTCACCAGCGTTACCACCAATGACTCCGGCGAGGCCCGCGTGACAGGTATCCGAAAAGAAGCCTATATTGAGGTGGTGGAAACCGCCGCCCCCGCCGGGTATGTTTTGGATAAGACGCCCCACGGCATCCACATTGACCCCTATGACCCCACCGCTGAGGACGACCCCGTTTTGACCGTCACCAACCGGGCGCGGCCCGCCCTGCGTATTCTGAAGTACGACCTGACCAGCAACAAGCCTATGCCTGACGTGACCTTTGAGGTCTGGCATGACGGCGACCTGTTCGGGGAGTATACCACCAACGCCAGCGGCGAGATTTTCCTCTATGACCTGGAACCGGGAACGTATCTTGTGAAAGAGATCGCCACCGACGACGCCCATGTGGTGAACAGCACCCCCCAGCAGATTGAGCTAAAGGCCGGCGAGACGCAGACGCGGGAGCTGGTCTTTTTCAATTCGCTGAAACCGGGCATCCATCTTATCAAGGTGGACAGCATCACCATGAAATCTTTGCCCAATGTCCGCTTTGAGTTCAAGCTGGTGGGTGGGAGCTACCGGCAGGAGTTCACCACCGACATCAACGGGGAAATCGATCTGTCCAAGCTGACCCCCGGCGCGTATGAGGTGCGGGAGCTGGAAGCCCCGGACGGGTATCTGATCGACGACGCTGTGCGGGTGGTGCAGGTGAACCCGGACGAGAACGCCAATTTCGTGTTCACCAACACCCCCAAGCCCGCCCTGCGGCTTATCAAGACCAGCTCGGACGGCACCCGGCTGGGCGGGGTGCATTTCCGCATTGCCAAGATTGAGGACGGCACCCACTACCTTGACCGTATCACCGACCAGGACGGCGAGATCAACATCCCCAATCTGGAACCGGGTGTGTACTCCGTCAAGGAAACTGCCACCGTTGCCGACCACATTCTGGATTTGCAGGAGTACCATGTGGAGCTGTTCCCCGGCCAGACCAGCACCATCACCATTGAGAATCAGAAGCGGCCCAATTTGATCGTCTACAAAAAGGACGCAGACACGGGCAAGCCCATCCCGGACACCATTTTTACCGTCCGGGCAGCAGACGGCCACAGCGTAGACGAGATCAAGACGGACAGCCAGGGCAAGGCCACCCTGTCCAACCTCCTGCCCGGAGTGTACGAAGTGAGCGAGAAGTCCGTCCCGGCCCCCTGGCTCATGGACGCCCCCAGCCAGCTTGTGACCCTCTACCCCAACCGCGACCACACCATCTATTTTGAGAACCACAAGAAGCCCACCCTGACGGTGAACAAGGTGGACAGCATCACCGGCAGTCCCATCAAGGGGGCTAAATTTGAGGTATGGTACGGCTCCAATAACACCACCACCGGGGAGCTGAACAGCCTGGGCACGTTCTTTTCCGATGAGAACGGTCAGTTCTTTGTTGACCTGCTGCGGGACGGCTGGTACAAGGTGACGGAGCTGGCCCCCGCCGCTGGGTACACCATCAAGGAACCCGCCACCCAGGAATTTTATATCAAGGGCGGCGAGAGCAAAGTTATCACCTTTGAGAATGTGCCCAAGAACGCCATCATCTGCGAGAAGTACGACAGCGTGACCGGCGCGGCCCTCCCCGGCTGTACGTTCCAGCTCCGCTACCTGGGCGGCACTTCCGGCACAGGCGGCACCGTCATCGGCACCAAAGTCACCGGGAAGAACGGCACCGCCATGTGGACGGGGCTGAACCCCGGCGCGTATGTGCTGGAGGAAGTGGACGCGGCGGACGGGTACAATATCATCCAGTCCTCCGAGACGATCATGCTGGCCGACAGCGGCGAACAGAGCGTTGTCACCGTCAGATTTTCCAACGCCCCGGACGGAATTTTGTTGATCCGCAAAGTCTGCTCCGTCAATCCCTCTGTCACCCTGCAAAATGCGGAGTTCAAGGTTGCCTATGCGGACGGCACATTGATCGGAGACAGCAACGGTATTTTCAGAACCGATGAAACCGGCGAAATCCGCATTACCGGCCTGACTCCCGGCAAGAGCGTTGTTGTCACTGAGACACGCGCCCCCGCTGGCTTTATTCTGGACACGCAGAGCCAGACCGTCCAGATCAAGGAGGGCCGTACCGTCAGCCTGACATTCAAAAACCAGCCGAAAGGGGCCATCATTATCCAGAAACGGGACAGCGCCACCGGCCAGCCTTTGAGCGGGGCCGAGTTCCGGGTAACGACGGCGGCAGGCTGTGAGGTGGGGCTGGACGGCGTGATCGGCACCAGCACCCTGACGCAGAACGGCATTTTTACCACCGACGCCCAGGGGGAGATCAAGATCACCAACCTTGCCCCCGGCGCGTATGTGCTGACGGAGTTGAAAGCGCCCTCCGGCTATGTCATGGACAGGGCCAGTACCAATGTTGTCATCGGGCAGGGCGGCGACACGCAGACCGTTGTTGTCACCAATTCCAAGGCCGGGACGCTGGTGATCGACAAGCGGGACGCCCTCACTGGGAAACCCTTGCAGGGCGTTACTTTTAAGGTGACTACCTCCACCGGCGAGTACGTTCCCGACGCCAGCGGCCACATCAGCAGCAACGGCCTGTATTTTACCGACAAGGACGGCAAAATCACCATCAATGGCGTGGTGGGTACGCTGGTGGTGACGGAGACGGCCACCATCCCCGGCTACACCATCGACGAGGCCACCCGGACGCAGACCGTGGACGTGCGGCCCAATGACACGCAGACCCTCCACTTCACCAATACCCCCAGCACCACCCTTGTGATCGAGAAGTATATCGAGGGCACCACGACCCCGCTGAAAGGCGTTACTTTCCTTATCACCGACAGCTCCGGCGCGGTGGTAGGCAACAGCAACGGCGAGTTTATCACCGATGAGGCGGGCCGGATCGTGCTGGACGGCCTGACCCCCGGCACCACCGTCACCGCCAGGGAGATCAAGGCGTTGGAGGGCTACGTTTTGGACGGCCAGCCTAAGTCCATTCTTATCAAGGCGGGCGAAGTTCAGACCCTCCGTTTTTACAACGCCAAGCAGGGAACCATCGTAGTGAAGAAACTGGACAAGCAGACCGGGGAGCCGCTGGCCGGGGTGGAGTTCCAGATCACCTACTCGGACGGGAGCTACCTGGACGACGACTACGGCCACCTGTCCAGCAAGGGCCTGTATAAGACCGACGCCAACGGGGAAATCCGCATTTCCGGCGTAGTGGGCATGCTGGTTATCACAGAGACGAAGCCTTTGCCCGGTTATGTGATGGACGAGGGCACCCGGACGCAGACCGTTCGCGTCAACTCCTCCGACACGCAGACCATCACCGTGTATAACACGAAGGTGGGCGGTTTGACCATCATCAAAAAGGACGAGGAAACCGGGGAGCGCATTAAGGGCGTCCAGTTTGAAGTCCGCAAGCTGAACGGGGAGATCATTGGCACCTACACCACCGACAGCAACGGCGTTATCAATCTGCCCCAGGCCGAAAAGGGCTGGTATCAGGTGGTGGAGCTGAAAGCGGCCAAGGGCTATCAGTTGGACGATACCCCCCACCAAATTGAGGTAAAGGACGGCGGCACCGCCACCCTGGAGATCACCAACCGGCAGACCGGCAGCGCCCTCATTCATAAGGTGGACAGTCTCACCGGCGAGGGCATCTACGGCGTGACGTTCCTGCTCTCCGACGCCAGGGGGAACCCCGTGGGCACCTATCAGAGCGACAACGAGGGATATGTCTATGTGGACGGCGGGCTTGCGGACGGTAAGTACACCGTCCGGGAAATTGAATGTGCCCCCGGCTACATTCTGGACACCCAGCCCAAGACCATTTACGTCCAGTACGGCGGCTGTACCACCATTACCTGGCCCAATACCGCTGTCCGGGGACAAATCCAGATCGTGAAGAAGTCCGCAGACTACAACCCCACCAACGGCCTGCCCGCCGGTACGCTGCTGGAGGGGGCGACCTTTGAAATCTACAACGAGCGCAACGGGAACAAGGTGGACACCATCGTGACCGGGGCCAACGGCCTCGCGTCCTCCAAGGCACTCCCCCTGGGCCGCTACACCATCCGGGAGACAAAGGCCCCGGCCAACTACGGCGCGTCCTCGGAAACCTATACCGCCGTGTTGGAGTACAGCGGCCAGATCGTCAAGCTGGAAATCACCAACAAGAGCCTGTCCACCGGCGTTTCCATCGAAAAGACCGGCCCCAAGGAGGCCACCAGCGGCCAGCCTGTCCGCTATGTGTTCTCCCGGATCGGCAACACCAGCAACGTCATGCTCCAGTCGTTCTACTGGCGCGACACCCTGCCCGCCGCCGTCCGGCTGGATAAGGTTGTCACCGGCACCTACAATTTCCCCGGCACCTATAAGATCGTCTATAAGGTGAACAACACCGGGGACTACCGCACCCTGGCCGACAGTCTCAGCACCAGCCGGAATTACTCGCTGGCCGCGTCCCCCACGGCCCTGGGTCTGGGAGCCAACGAGCGCGTCACCGAAATCATGTTCGTGTTCGGCCAAGTGCCCGGAGGCTTTAGCCAGGTGGAGGCCCCCATGCTCTACTGCAAGGCCGTGTCCGGCCTGACCCCCGGCAGCAGCTTTGTGAACGTGGCCGACGTGGGCGGCACCCATGACGGCGTATGGGTACAGGCCGTGAGCCGCTGGGTGACAACGGTGTACGGCAAGCCCACGCCCCTGCCCAAGACCGGCTACTAAAATTTCTTTGTCGGAAATGCGTCTCAACTTGAGACGCATTTTCCGACCTTTTTCGCAAACCTGACAGCATGACCAATACGCCAGAAAGGAGGGAATTTTATGGCGCATTTCCAAGCGGTCCGCAGCGGCATTACGATCAGCCAGAGCATCGCTGATATGTTGGAACGGGCTGACCCAAAGCAGTACAACGGCGCCAACCATGCACAGACCATCCGGGAAATCAACGATATTTTACAGGGCCGCTCCGAATTGTCCTTTGATATGCTCTATTCGATTTTGAAGCAAAAATGCGGCGAAGATATGGGACGGGTTGAAAAAATCAAGCGGGATGTGGGGGCGTTCCAGGCTCAAAAATCAAGCCGTTCAGAGCCTTATACCCTGACGGGTACACAGGAATACCACTATGAAACATGGGACTGCGACCCCCAGCGCCCGCTGAAGATCATCAGCCAGCCCCTGTTCGACCATGCGGCGGAGCATGGCTTTCCCCCGGATTTTTTCACAGCGTCCTATTTTGACAATGTGACCATCTACTGTATGCCCGACAATGTGGACTGCTCTTTTTCTCAGTTCCAAAACTGCCGCTTTTCCGTCTGCGGCATCCGGGGCGCGGTCTTTGACAACGCCACCCTTGATGATACCGACTTTCACTCCGCGCTGCTCCAGATGGTCAACTTTACCGGGGCCAGTATTGCCCATTCCCATTTTCGAGACTGCGATATGAAGTCTGTGTCTTTCCAGGATACCCGGATGAAAAACTGCCTGACACTGGACTGTACGCTGGACCGCGTGGACTTCCTGGGAGCTGTGTTGGATGGCAGCAGTTATGGCAGGGTGGCCGCCAGCGGCATCCAGAACCTCCCCGGCGCCACCATTACACAGGGCGGCGCAACACGGGAGGAAGCGGAGCGCCTGCGGGCATCCATCTTCCATGAGCTGGGTGTGCCCATGTTCCAAGTCAGACAGCGGCCCCGGCCTGTCCGCCAGGAGCGGCTGTGCGTCCCGGAAAGGTAGGGCGGGCTTATGAAAAAACAGCAAGACAGCGGCATCCTCCCGTGGGTGCTGCTGGCGGTCCCCGTCCTATGGGCGGCGGCTATTATGGCCTATGCCTACGAGGACGGCATGAACCTCTTTGACCTGCTGGGGCGTTTCACCGTTTTGATGGAGTACCCCTTTGCCATCGGCTGGACAGCCCATACCCCGAAATTCATGCTGATTGGCCTGCTCCTGTACGGCTGTGCCGCCGCCCTGTTCCTCTCCACCAAGGAGAACCGGCGGCCCGGAGAGGAACACGGCTCCGCCCGCTGGGGCAGTCCCCGGCAGCTCTGCGCCAAATACCGGGACAAGGACCCCATGCAAAATACCATCCTCACGCAGAATGTCCGCATGGGGCTCAACGGGAAAAAGCACCGGCGAAATCTCCTGCAAATCGTGATCGGCGGCTCCGGCGCGGGCAAGACCCGCTTTTTTTGCAAGCCCAATTTGATGCAGGCGAATTGTAGTTTTTTGGTGACTGATCCCAAGGGAGAAATGCTGCGGGCCGTGGCTCCGCTGCTCATTCAGAGGGGCTATGTCATCAAGGTTTTTGACCTGATCGACCCCGCCAACTCCGACGCCTTTAACCCCTTCCCCTACATCCGGGACGATAAGGACGCCATGAAGCTGGTGCATAACCTGATCCGCAACACCACCCCCAAGAACGCCAGCAACAATGACCCGTTTTGGGAGAAAAGCGAAATTGCCCTGGACACCGCCCTGATCCTCTACCTGCTCCATGAAGCGCCCCCGGAGGAACAGAATTTTGAAATGGTCATGTATATGATCGAGAACGGCGGGGCCAGGGAGGACAGCGACGATTTTCAATCCCCCCTGGACCTGCTCTTTGAGGCATTGGAGGAGGAGGACCCGGCGCACATCGCTGTGCGGGAATACAAAATTTTCAAGCAAGCCGCCGGCAAAACCGCAAAATCCATCCTTCTGTCCGCCGCCGTCCGGCTGTCCGCGTTCATCCTGCCGCAGATCGTCGGCATCACCACGCAAGACGATATGGAACTGGGTATGATGGGGGACCGCAAGCAGGCCGTCTTTGCCATCATACCCGACAATGACGGCACCTTTAACTACCTTGTGGGTATGCTCTACACCTGCGCGTTCCAGGCCCTCTACTATCAGGCCGACAAGGTACATCAGGGGGCGCTGCCCGTCCCGGTCCGGCTGATGATGGACGAGTTCTGCAACGTCTCCCTGCCGGACGACTTTGGAAAGCTCCAGGCCACCATGCGCTCCCGCAACATCATGTCCACCATCGTCCTGCAAAATATCTCCGCGCTGAAAGCCCTGTTCAAAGACGATTGGGAGGGCCTGATGGGAAATGCCGACACTCTGATCTATCTCGGTGGAAATGAGCAAAGTACCCACAAATACATTTCCGAAATGCTGGGCAAGGAGACGCTGGACACCCGGAACCGCAGTATTTCCAAGGGCTCCCACGGCTCCAGCTCCACATCGTACCAACAGACGGGCCGCGAATTACTTACGCCCGATGAAGTACGGGCCATGGACAACGCCTATGCCATCGTCTTTATCCGGGGTGAGAGGCCGGTCATTGACAAAAAGTACGACATTCTCAAGCACCCCAACATCAAGCTGACCGAGGACGGCGGGGCCGCCCCCTACATCCATCATCCCGGCCTGACCTTCGCGCAGGAGGATCTGAGCCTGCCGTTCGAGGGCCTGGACAATATTATCATCATTGACGAGGAGGAACTATCCAATGAAAAAGACCACTGAAACCATCACCGCCCGCCAGCGCCGGGCCAAGCGCCGTTACTTCACCGCTGTTCTGGCCCTGGCCCTCTGTGCCGCCATGACCTGCCCAGCCTTCGCCGCCAGCGGCGATCCCCTGTCCATCGTGAATAACCTCTCCGACTTCATCTTCTCCATCATCAAAGCCGTGGGCGTGATCGTGTTGGGCTGGGGCATCGTCCAGGTGGGTATGTCCATCCAGTCCCACGACGCCAGCCAGCGCACCCAGGGCTTCCTGTGCCTGTTCGGTGGCCTTATGATAGCCTTTGCAAAGGAGATTTTGACCACCATCGGCGCGCTGTAAGCCGCCCAGGGGGGCGGGCCGCAGCGCCCGCCCCTACCTTATAATATATTGTCGAAATGCGTCTCAATTTGAGACGCATTAGGAGGTGACTTTCTTTTGAGCGACAACTGGATCGTTGGAAACCTGCAATCAGCATTCAACACCTGGAATGGAAAGCTGACGGAGATATGGTCCCTTATCACCACCACGCCGGAGACCTTCCGGGGCGGCGCCGTATGGGGGACCATCGTTACCATCAATGACGCGATGAAGGCCGTGGGCTATGGCCTGCTGGTGCTGTTCTTCGCCATGAGCATTTTCCAGACCGCCGCCAGCTTTCGGGACTTCCAGCGCCCGGAATTTGTACTGCGGCATTTCATCCGTTTTGTGCTGGCAAAGCTGGCCGTCGGCTCCGCCATGGAAATTATGACCGGCATTTTCTCCGTCTGCGGCGGCATTGTGCAGACCGTCATGGGCAACATCGGCGGCATGGCCGCCGCCAGCATCACCGTACCCCAGGAGATTGTGGACGCCATCGAGGACGTGGGCTTTCTCGCCAGCATCCCCCTGTGGCTGGTCTCCCTGCTGGGCAGCCTGTTCATTACCGTTATGTCCTTTATCCTGATCCTCACCGTATATGGCCGCTTTTTCCGGCTGTACTTCTATACCGCCCTGGCCCCGCTGCCCCTGTCGTCCTTTGC
Organism: Oscillospiraceae bacterium 44-34; assembly: GCA_041223805.1. Lineage (GTDB taxonomy): Bacteria > Bacillota > Clostridia > Oscillospirales > Oscillospiraceae > Lawsonibacter. The sequence goes on from JBCLQX010000040.1 coordinate 18,652, forward strand.
CGGGGAGGGGACCAGCTTTGCCGGGACCGCTTTTTTGAAAAGCTATGTGGGCGTGTGCCTGGAGGGGGCCATCATCGTACTGGCCTGCCTGATCTTCTCCGCCTTTATGTCCAGCGGGACCCCCGTGGTAGACACGTCCCTGTCCGCTGTTACCATGAGCTGGCAGTACATCGGGGAAACCATTTTTAACATGATGGTACTGGTGGGACTGGTGAAGGGCGCAGAGCGGATCGTGAAGGAGATGTTTGGCTTGTAAAAAGCATCATTCTTCTCTACGCACAAATTTTTCTGCGTCAAATGCGTAAACATCCAAATCGCCGCAGTAGCCGCATATCCCTATCCGGGGGGAATTTGTTACAGGCAGAGAAAATTCCTCAATTTCACTCTCACGGGCACAGGCTTTACAGAGAAACGGCTCCTTGTGCTTATAGATGTAATTATCCGTACTGACATAGGCTGCGGGCGCCCCGCACCTTGAGCATGGGATCAACGGCGGGATATTCCGTGCAAGAAGCCGGACGGCCGCCTTTTGTGGCTCCCGTCGTGTGCGGCCCGCTACCGTGATAAGTGTCTCCGTCGTATCTCCAAAATCGTACTCATGCCGGAATTGTTCTCCCTGCTCAAATGTGCTAAATTTCCGCCTGTTCTCTATTTCCTGATGGTCTTTTCCGAAAAAGGCGCTCATATGCCCGCAACACTCCAGCCATATTTCACGCAGAAAGCGGTCGAGACTGTCCAGCGTTGCCGTCAGAGGAACATCGAGGAACAGCCAATAATCCTTATAATAAGCCCCTTCAATTTTGAGCAGGACACATTCCTCACCGGCGTTCGGCTCATTGTGCTGATGCACAGCCAAATGCTTTTTTACCCCGGCTTTGCTGAGTTCTTTTCCGCAGATGTAGCAATTACCCCTGGCAGCCATAGCAAACCCTTCTTCGCAAATAAAATGATGAACAGTAATGTCGAAATGTGTCTCAATTTGAGACGCATTTCAGAAAAGGAGCAACTACATGGAAATCAAAATCCCCAAGGAAGTACGCCAGCATAAGGAGACCATTTTCTTCGGCCTGTCTGTCCGGCAGTTCGTTTGCGCGGTGCTGGCCGTCGGCATGGCCGTGGGCGTGTACTTCCTTCTGAAAACCATTGCCGGAGCGGAGACCGCAAGCTGGGCCTGCATCGTGGCGGCGGCTCCCGTGGCCGTCACCGGCTTTTTCCAGTACAACGGCATGACCTTTGAGCAATTCGTATGGGCCTATCTGAAATCTCAATTCCTCTGCGCCGGGCCGAGGAGCTTCCAATCGGAAAACCTCTACTGCGCGGCGCTGACCAAGAAGGGGGTACAAGACTATGATTAAAACCCTGGCCGCCGCCAACAAGAGCGAACGGGAACCGTTCAGAATCCCCCGCAGCGTGCAGCAATCCATCCCCATCCAGCGGGTGTTCCGGGACGGCATCTGGCAGACGGGCCGCAGCCGGTACAGCCGGACGTGGCGCTTTGCGGACATCAACTACTCCGTGGCGTCCCATGAGGACCAGCAGGAGATGTTTATGGCCTACTGCGGTGTTTTGAACAGCCTGCCCACCGGGGCCACCGCTAAAATCACCATCAATAACCGCCGTCTCAACGGCACCGACTTCCAGCACAGCGTCCTCATGCGGCTGAAAGGGGACGAGCTGGACCGCTACCGCCAGGAGTACAACGGCATCCTCACCGAAAAGGCGCTGGAGAGCAATAATCTTATCCAGGACAAGTACATCACGATCTCCGTCGCCCGGAAGAACATCGACGAGGCCCGCACCTTTTTCAAGCGGGTGGACATCGACCTGTCCAAGAGCTTCGGCAAGCTGGACAGCGGGGCCAAGCCCCTGGACAACCATGAGCGCCTGCGGATCTTCCATGACTTCTTCCGGCCCAGCGAGGAACGGGACTTTCAGTTCGACCTCTCCGCCGCCATGCGCCGGGGCCATCATTTCAAGGACGCCATCGCCCCGGACGGGATGCACTTCAAGGCCGATCACTTCGAGCTGGGCGGCAAGGTGGGCCGGGTCCTGTTCCTCCGGGAGTACGCCAGCTACATCAAGGACCGCATGATTACCGACCTGTCCGACTTCTCCCGGAACCTCATGCTGTCCATTGACATTCTCCCCATCCCCACCAACGAGGCCGTGAAGGAGATGCAGGCCCGTATCCTGGGCGTGGAGAGCGACATCACCCGCTGGCAGCAGAAGCAGAACGCCAACAACAACTTCACCGCTACTGTCCCCTATGAGCTGGAGCAGCTTCGGGCGGAGAACAAGGAATTTCTGGACGACCTCAGTACCCGCGACCAGCGCATGATCTTCGCCAACGTCACCCTGGTCCACATGGCCGACACGCTGGAGCAGTTGGACGCGGACACCGAGACCTTGCAGGCCATCGGGAATGAGAGCCTTTGCCAGTTTTCCGTCCTGCGCTACCAGCAGGAGGACGGGCTGAACACCGCCCTGCCCTACGGCCTGCGCCGGGTCAGGACTACCCGCACCCTCACCACCGAGAGCGCCGCCGTCCTCATGCCCTTCCGCGTCCAGGAGATACAGGACGCCGGGGGCATTTACTATGGCGTCAACGCCGTCAGCAAAAACCTTCTGATCTGCAACCGCAAGCGCCTGTTGAACCCCCACGGTTTTATCCTGGGCGTGTCCGGCTCTGGCAAGTCCTTCAGCATGAAGGAGGCCATTACCTTCATCGCCCTGTCCACCAGCGATGATATTATCATCATCGACGCCGAGCGAGAATATGGGGACCTGACCCGTGCCCTGGGCGGGGCCGTGATCGAGATTTCTCCCAACAGCCCCCACCACATCAACCCTTTGGAGATCACCAGGGGCTACGGCACAGGCGAAAACCCCGTGGCGATGAAGTCCGAGCTGCTGATGAGCATTTGCGAACAGCAGATGGGCGCGGGCCAGTTGGGGGCCTTCCACAAGTCTATCATTGACCGCTGCACCGCCAGCGTCTACCATGAGCTGATTGCCAGCGGCGGCAAGTCCCGCCAGCCGGTCTTGTCCGACTGGCGCAACGAGTTGAAGCGTCAGCCGGAACGGGAGGCGGAGGAACTGGCCCTGGCGTCCGAGCTGTTCGTGGAGGGCAGCTTGAATATGTTCGCCCATGAGACCAACGTGGATATTGCCAACCGCATCATTTCCTTTGATCTCTACGAAATGGGGGAACAGCTCAAGCCCACGGCGCTGAACGTCACCCTGGAAACCATTCAGAACCGCGTGGCGGCGAACCGGCTGGCCGGGAAATACACATGGGTATTCGTGGATGAGGTATATTTGTTCTTCCGCTACTACTATTCCGCGCAGTTCCTGTATAAGTGTTGGAAACGGTTCAGAAAGTATGCCGCCGCCATGACCGCCGCCACGCAGAACGTGGAGGAATGTCTGCGCTCCGATACCGCCCGGCTTATGTTCGCCAACAGTGAGTTTTTGGTGCTGCTGAACCAGGCGGCCACTGACCGGGCCGAGCTTGCCAAGCTCCTGAATATCTCCACAAACCAAATGTCCTACATCACCAGCGCCGAGGCGGGCCACGGCCTGATCCGCGTGGGCGGCTCCATCGTCCCCTTCGCCAACGAGTTCCCCAGGGACACCGAGCTCTACCGACTGATGACCACCACTCCCGGAGATAAGTAAAAATCCTGTCGAAATGCGTCTCAACTTGAGACGCATTATCAGCCCTTCACCGCTGCTGGTGGAGGGCTGATTTTCTATTGAACCGCCAACTCCCGGTACGCGGCAATCTCCTGATAAAACTGCTCCGCATAGTCACGGGCCAGCCGCTCTACTTCGACGGCCTGCTCCCCGTTCGGGAGGCTGTTCATGTAATACAGCGGCTGGTCTGGATATTCCGCCGCGATACGGCCGGCCGCGCAGTTGGTCAGGACGTGGGCCAGCATTTCCCGCAGCACTTCCGGCGGGAGCTTATCGGCAACAGGATAAACAATATCTGCAAAGGCCGGGATGTCTCCAAAATCGGAGAGTGCTTGATAGGCTGGAATATCCCAGGGGACTCCTTGCAGCAGCCACATATAGGCGTTGTTGTCCCGCCAGTTCTCATAGACCGACGCCAGGAAGGGCTTGTCCCCACAGGGTAGGCCATAGGGCTCCAGGTGCTCCAGCAGAACAAGGCAGAGCGCCCGAACCGGCGCGGCGGTCCTGTCCTGGGCGTCCGGGAAATAGGGCTTCACCAGGCCGATCAGCCAGTCAAAGTCCATCTGCTTTTCCAGCCTGCGGGCAAAGGAATTTTCCGAAACCAACATTTCAAGAGTAAGGCCCAACGGGATCACCCCCATCGTCCACATTCTACCATGGCCGCGCCGTTTTGTATATCTCAATTTTCATACCGGGAACGTTATTTTGTAAAGGGGGAATATCATGCCGTCACCCAAGGAAAAGCCCAAAGGGGCGAAAACGAAAAAGAGCGCCGGGAAAGCCGCCGCCCGGTCACAGCCAGCCATTTCCGCAAAGCAGGCGGCCAAGCTCCTGAAGGATAAATATGTCCAGCAGCTTGACCAGCGCCAGCCGGAGAGCGGCAGCGCCGAGGTCCAGGCCGTCGATCAGGTGGAGGGGGCCGGGAGCTGGGCCGTGGGTGAGCTGCTGACCCATGAGCGGCCCCATTCTGACCGCCAGCCGGACCAGCGGATCAAGGAACGGCCCAAGGATATGCCGGAGGCGGGCGGCCCTGGGGACGCCCCGGAGGGCGAAAGCCCGCCGCACCGCCAAACCAGTGACAGTCCCCGCCAGCGTCCGGGGCCCTCGCCAAAGGAGCGGGCGGCCCAGGTGAAGGGGCAGCGCACGCCAGCGGCCCCCGCGGAGCACTCCGCGCCAGCAACTTCCGCCGCACCAGCAGACGCGCCCGCCCGCACCATGCGGATCAAAGAGCGCCCCGCTGTCCGGCTGAAAGAACAGAGGGCCAAGGCTACGGCCCCCAGCATAAAAGAAAAACCTTCTTCTCTCGCTAATCAATCAATCCTATCTATCAAATCAACTCAATCCATCCCATCAGCCCAAAAGAGCCCAGCCCCGCCAACGGCGGGCCGCTCCACCACCC
>JBCLQX010000041.1:0-23523 GCA_041223805.1 Oscillospiraceae bacterium 44-34
ACTTCGGGACATTTTGTCCCAAAGTCCCAACGAGAGGAGGTGCTACCACGGCCACGACCTACATCCGGCCCTACAAGCAGGCGGCGGGACTGAGCGCCGTCCAGACGATGGAGGAGCGGTTTGCCTACGGGCTCAACCTCCAAAAGCTGGGGGCCGTGTCCTCCCACCTTTGCGACCCGGCCACAGCCGCCGCCGAGTTTCTGCTGGTGAAAAGCGAATACCAGGCGGCCACCGCCCGGCCCGTGGAGCGCGGGGCTCTGTTCTTCCAGATACGGCAGGCGTTCCCGCCCGGCGAGGTGACAGCGGAGGAGGCAAATAAGCTGGGCTTTGAAACGGCGATGCGCTGGACGAAAGGCAAGTACCAGTTTTTCGTCTGCACCCATACCGACAAGGGCCACATTCACAACCACATCTATTTCAATTCCACGGCCTTTGACTGCTCCCGGAAATTCCATAATTTCCTCGGCTCCAGCTTTGCCCTCCGGCGGCTGTCTGACCGGGTATGTCTGGAGCATGATTTGTCCGTGATACAAAATCCCAAACAGCACAGCAAGGGCCGTTTCCTCCACTATGGCCAGTGGGTAGGGGAAAAACCGCCCTCCGCGCAGCAGCGGGTGCGGCTGGCAATCATCGCGGCTCTTGAAAAAAAGCCCGCCGACTTTGCCGCGTTCCTGCGGCTAATGGAGGAGTCCGGCTTTGCCGTCAAGCACGGGCGGGGCGGCGTGGTGTCGTTCCTCGCTCCGGGGCAGGACAAGTACACCCGGCTCCGGGCATCCACCCTGGGCGCGGGCTTTGACCCCGAGGACATCCGGGCTGTTATCGCCGGGGAGCGGCCCCTCCCGGAGCTCCCCAAAGACGCGCCGCCCCCGATCCGGCAGGTGGGGCTTATCATTGACATTCAAAAGCGCATGGCCGAGGGCAAGGGCCCGGCTTATGAACGCTGGGCGAAAGTCTACAATCTGAAACAGATGGCCGCCGCCCTCCAGTTCTTGCAGGAGAACAATCTGACCGACTATGACGCGCTGGCGGCAAAGACCACGGCGGCGGTTGACCGGGCCCACGCGCTGGCCGGGGAGCTCCAGACCACCGAGGCCGCCCTCTCCAAAGTCTCCGGGCTGATGGGGGCCGTGGTGGACTATGCCAAGGCCCGGCCCGTATTTGACGGCTACAAGGCGGCCCGGTACTCGAAAAAGTATCTGGCCGAGCACGAGGCGGAGCTTGCCACCTACCGGGCGGCCCGGGCCGCTATGAATGAATTGTTAGGCGGTGAAAAGCTCCCCAAAATGGACGCGCTGAAAAAACAGCGGCGGGAGCTGGCGGATAAGAAAAAGGCCCTCTATGCCGAGTATCGGCAGGCCCAGCGGGATATGCGGGAGGCCGTAGCGGTCAAGGCCAACATCGACCATCTGCTCGGCCTTACGGACGGGCGCACCGATAAGGAACAGACGCGATAGCGGCGGTGACGCAGCCAATCTCTTTGGGACATTTTGTCCCAAAGAGCCGGGTTTGGGGAGGCTCCCCAACAAGCATTTTTGCGGGCCTGCGGCCCAGCAAAAATTTCGGGTGTGGCCACACCCGAATTGCTTGCCGTTTGTGCGCTCCCCTATACATGGCGCGAAAAAAAACGGAGGTCGCGCTTTTCCTTACGCTCCCTCCGTCTCTCTGGCTTTTCTGATACCCTCTGCGGCTCCCTCTATGATGATAAGCTCCTTTTCGTCCATTCCGTTCAGCATCCGGTCAATATGTTTCCGGCGCTCACTCTCGCCGCCCAGCTTGTCCGGGTAGAAAAATTCATCTACGGAAATATCAAAAAGGGTGACGAGCTTGTAAAAGGCATTGAGGCTGGTGTGCTGGCCCCGATTTTCAATATACATGATGGAGCGCGGGGTGAGGTCTACAAGCTGGGCCAAGTGCTCCTGCGTCCAGCCTTTAGCTTTTCGTCTGCGCTTGATTTCTTGGCCCAGGGCATGACAGTCCAGGCGCTTTTCGTATTGGTACATTTTCACATCACCCCTATATTATTTTACATTTCGGGGCGGAATATGAGAACGAAATAAAATTTTATATTTTAGTAGTATTTGTTTTCACTTTTTCTGCGTGAAATTTTTACATTTCATAGAGTGATTTGCTATTGACCTATTAGGTAAAAAGAGGTATAATGATGTTGACCTAATAGGTTAATCTTTTGCAAACGGAGGAACACACAATGTCTATTAAACTATTGGAGTTAGATCCACAAAGGCGGGATGCTATTCTAAATTCGGCATTAAAAGAATTTTCTATGCAAGGGTATGATAATGCATCGACCAATATCATCGCTAAAAATGCCGGGATTTCTAAGGCCCTAATGTTTCACTATGTAAGTAACAAACAAGAACTATTTCTTGTCGTATATGATTACTTTTCCGAACTTATCAGAAAAGAGTATTTTGAATTGATGAATTACGAAGAACGCGACATTTTCACTAGACTGCGTCAATCGTACTTTTTGCAGATTAAAATGTCTGAAAAATATCCTTGGATTTTGGACTTTAATAAGCTATCACGCCCCACAAATTCCGCTGAGGTAAACGAAGAACTTGAAAGTCGAGCACATAAAGAAAAATCGAGTTGCTACCCAAAATTGTTCGATAACATAGATGAAACCAAGTTTAGAAAAGGGTTGAACATAGAAAAATGCAAGCAGCTTATCTTTTGGTCTAATGTTGGATTTGCTGACCAGCTATTAGAAAAAATTCGAGAGCAGAAAAGCGCTGTTTTGGATAGTGCTACCATTATTTCTGAACTTGATGATTATTTTGTTGAACTACGGAAAGTTTTTTATGAAATCAGCGATAAATAAGGCTAGGGAATATCCCATAAAGTTAAAAAGAAAACAGCACATCAGTGTTGCAGTGATAATTTGGATTGTCTTTTTTTCGATTGTATTTGACGTAGGCGAAAAGCATTATAATGGAGGAGATGAAATGGAAACAGCACAGGAACCAATCGTTGTAGCATTTCCTTTAAGGGGTGAATGGCTTGCACCAAACACTCCTGGCACAAAAATTCCCAGTCACGGCACAAACCAATTAGGAACAAGATATGCTTTTGACTTTGTGCAAGTAGATTGGAATAGAACAGGTTGGCCAGCATATCGCACAAGTTTTTTGCGATACCTTTTTTCGGGTATTCCATTAAATCAATATTATTGTTGGGGACAAGAGGTATATTCACCTTGCGATGGAGTTGTTGTCCAAGCTCAAGATGGATATGCGGAAAATTCTAAAACAAATTTATTTTCAGATACGGTTAATGCGTACAAAAACGCACATTATTTTAATCCCGAAAGAGATGATATACAATCTGTTGCCGGAAACTACATTATCATAGACTGTGGCAACAATGTATATGCCGCTCTCGTTCATCTTCAAACAGGTTCTATTCAAGTTTCTGTTGGTCAAAGTGTAAAGACGGGGGATGTAATAGGTCGGGTCGGTCATTCAGGTAACTCGTATGCACCGCATTTGCATTTTCAGCTTATGGACAGTAGCGACATAACGATTGCTAATGGATTACCTTGTGCCTTTGAGGAATATGAAGTTTATCAAAACAACGAGTGGAATGTCATACAAAACGGTATTCCTACAAGCACAGATAGGATACGCTTTGAAAAAACAGACTGAGAAATAGGAAATTAGGACTGCATAGCATAAAACATCCGCCCAACGGGAAATAAAAAAAACCGTTGTTGCGGCGGCTGATTATCTGCGCGCCAAAACAAAATACAGTAGCCTAACGGCGGTTTTGAAATAACAAATTTCAAGCCGCCGTTTTCTTTTGAAAAAATAGAATACGGAGGGTGTATTAAGGTCGCCCATTTTTAAGGACACGGCGGTATCCGGGAGGTATCGTTATGTCCTTTTTGATTTCTGCTACGCGTAACTTGTCAAAAAAAGTATAGCCCCACCACCGGGTTACTCCGGCCAACAACACGAAATTTGCAAGTACATAAAGAACTGCGTCATTTCATGCGCCCGCACAGTACAACGCTGTGCGGGCGTTGTCGTTTCTTGTCGGCTCCACTTTGGGACAAACAGTCCCAAGGTGCGGGGCGGCTCCCCCGGGTGCCGCTCCCCGCCGCCCTCCATATCGTTTCCCGGCAACCCAACCACAAAAAACGATATGGAGGTACATATAATGACTATCATCAACTTGCGCGACTTTTACTACTGGTACACCCAGGACGAATATATTGAGGTTACTGACGATGTGGCCGAGGCGCTCCAGGCCAGCGTCCGCTACGAGGCGGCCTATACCGAGCGTGTCCGCTACAACAAGGCATACTATTCCTTGGATGCGGATGACGGCATCGAGTATTCCGCCTGCCTGCACGAGCTCACCCCGGACGAGGTTCTGGAGCTCAAGGAGCGGTTTATCCGTTTGTGGAACGCGCTGAACAGCCTGCCGGAAACCCAAGGCCGCCGGGTGGACGCTCACTTTATCCTCGGCATGACCTACCGGGAGATTGCCCAGGCCGAGGGCGTGGATAAGAGCGCGGTGCGTCGCTCTGTCCTGAGCGGCATCGCGCAGATGAAAAAATATCTGCAAAAAAATTTCTGATTGCCGTCTCCATTTGCTCCACTTTTCTGGTGGTATATGAGAGGAAGTTTTTTCTTCTCCACAACTGAATAGCGGGCGGCCCCGAGTGAACACGGGGAGCCGGGCGGCGGGTGCGCGGTGACTTCTCCCACGGGAGGACGAGCGACCAACACCACCGCCGCGTGTGGGGAATTTGCCAGCCCCACGGCCACGATCCGCGAGGGACAAGCTGGCCGCTTGCCGCTTGAGGCCGCCGCACAAAACAAGGAAATGCCGGGCCGCTACCTGCTGTCTTTTGACGGGCCAAACATACGGGCCCGGCGTTTCCATTTCAAACAAGTTCGAGACAAATTGTCCCAAGGTGAGGACAGGCCAAAGGGCAGCACTTTCGCGGTGCTGTCCTTTCGCGTTTCCCCACCAACCCAAAACGCAAAGGAGGTTTTACCGTGAAACTGACCGCACAAGAGCTGGAACAAATGAAAAGCGTGGACATCGGCGCGGTGAGCGCGGATGCGCTGGCTGACGTGAGCGGTATGGCCTTTGACCGCACCCTCCCCCGGGAGGAGCGGCTGGCCCGGTTTGTGAGACGGGCCGTCAATCCGTACTGCTTTAGCGTGGGCGGCGTGGGCGTGAAAATTGAGTTTGCCGAGGGCGGCCCCTCCCTCCAGGATACGCTGACCGCCTTTCTTATCCGGCAAAAGAGCGGGCTGTAACTGCTGTTGCGGCCTGCTCCCACTTCGAGACAAAATGTCCCGAGGCATCGGCATCCTTGTCGATACCCCGGAACAGAGTTATAATATAAGTGTAATGTGATAGGGAAGGAGGAACAATGGCACGAGCTAAAAACAGAGGGTATCAGCAGACTTTAACCCCTACCTATACAATCCGGCGCTGGCGTTTAGGCGCATACATCCGCCTTTCCAAAGAGGATTTGAAAAAGGGCAAGGACGACAGCAACAGCGTGAAGAACCAGCGCGACCTGCTGGGGGATTTCTACCGGCGGCACATGAACGAATTTGAAAGCGCGGTTGAATATGTGGACGATGGGCACACCGGGACGGATGCCAACCGCGAAAACTTCCAGCGGCTCTTGGCCGATGTGATGAGCGGGAAAATCAACTGCGTGATTGTGAAAGACCTTTCCCGGTTCGCCCGGAATTACAGTGACGCGGGGAGTCTGATTGATAACTTGTTTGTGCAGATGGGCGTCCGCTTTATCTCCCTTGCGGAGAACGTGGACAGCTACCTAAACCCCGACAGCGTTTCAAACATTATCGTTCCGATAACTAACGTGATGAACGATAACTATTGCTACCAGACCTCAAAGAAAATCCGGCAGGTTTTTGATTACAAGCGGCGCAACGGCCAGTACATCGGCTCTTTCGCTCCCTATGGCTACATCAAAGACCCAAAGGACAAGCACCAGCTTATTGTGGATGCGGATGCGGCTGAAATCGTCAAGCGCGTTTATTCCATGCTCCTGCAAGGCTCGTCTAAAAGGGCCATCGCGCTGTATCTGAACGAACACGGCACACCCAGCCCCACGGCCTACCGCCGGAAAAAGGGCCTGCCCGTTTCCTCGGCTGTGGCGGACGACCCCATGTGGGGAGCCCGCATGATACATGAAATCCTCACTAACCCCATCTATACCGGGGATTTGGTACAGGGCCGCCGCCGGGTGAAAAGCTACAAGGTACACCAGATTGAGGCTGTGCCGGAGGAAGAATGGGTGCGCGTCCCCGATACTCACGAGGCCATCATCACCCACGAAACCTTTGACAAGGTGCAGGCCCTGCTGGTACGCGATACCCGGACATCCCCCAAAGGGCGGGAGGTTCACTTGTTCAGCGGTTTTCTGAAATGTGCGGACTGCGGGAAATCCATCACCCGCAGCCAGAGCGGGAAAAATATCTATTACGCCTGCTCCACTTACAAGAACCGCTCCCGGACGGCCTGCTCCATGCACTCTATCAAGCACAACCGTCTGGAGGCCGCCGTTCTGTTCGCTATCCAGTATCAAGTGAACACCGCCGTTTCCTACTCGGAATTGATAGCCCGTATCAACTCGGCCCCGCTGAAAAAAAGTCAATCCCACCGCCTTAACGACCAGATAGCCGCAAAGGAAAAGGAATTGACCCGGATAACCCGCTACAAGCAGTCACTGTATCAAGATTGGAAAGACGGGGAGATCACCCAGCAGGAATACCGGGATATGAAAGCCGATTATGAACGGCAGGCCGCCGAGCTTGCGGATGTGCTGGCCCGGCTGAACGCGGAACGTGCGGAGCTGGCAAACGGCGTTGACAAGGAACACCCCGCGCTGGTAGCCTTTGCAAAGTATCAAAGCATCGAAACGCTGACCCGTGAAATCCTCACGGACTTGGTAGACCATATCAAGGTTTACGAAAACGGCAATATCAGCGTTCATTTCAAGTTCGCGGACGAGTTCCGCAAGATTGCCGAGTACATTGAAATCAACACCACCGATACCGCCGAGGCGGGCTGACCCCCGCCAAAAGCAAAAAACCTTTTGACAGTGTGTTTTCCTAATAGGAGTTAATCATATGCTTGCTACGTTACCCCTCCCCCCGTACCGCTTCCCCCGTCCTCCGTACTAACAAGACACCTGGGAGAAGCAAAAATGCCCACCAAAGGCAGGCATTTTCGGGAAAAGGGCGAAAAAAATAGGAGCCGCTTCGCTCTCGCAAAACGGCCCCTATTCTTCCAGTTTGATTGCTCCGTCAATGGTAGCCTCGACGATGGGCAGATACTTTTCCGGGCATAGCTTTAATTTGTGGCTGACCCGCTGACGCTGGGCGCTGTCCTCCCCGATAAGATCAGGGCTGAAATAGCGTTCTATCGGCAGGCGGCAAATCCGCACCAACCGCAGCATGACAGGGATACTTGGAATGGTAGGCTTCAATTCGATTTCTGAAAGATACCGTGGGTCAACATACACCTGTTCCGCCAACGCCTTGATCGTAAGCCCCAACGCTTCCCTTGCGGCCCGCACATCCTCGCCAAAGGTTTCAAAGCCGGGACAATCCTCGACTTTCGCCATATCACATCACCCTATAACAGTATATAGTTCGTAGGGTGTCCTTTGGAATGATATGATATGCACTTGCTCACGGTTTATAATTCATATATCTTTTGCGAAAATCTTTATGAAATCTTCAAATTCATACGATACGCTACCTTTACAATCAAAAGAAAGGATTGAATGTCATGGATATAATCTTAAAGACGACCGCCCTCTGTAAAGATTTCAAAGGGCAGACGGCAGTAAACAATGTGTCGCTGAACATCCAGCGCAATTCGGTTTACGGTCTGCTGGGGCCAAACGGCGCTGGAAAATCTACCATCTTAAAAATGATTACTGGTATTCTCCACCCCACCTCCGGCTCGATTGAATTTGACAGCCATCCGTGGAACCGGGCGGATTTGGAAAACATTGGTGCTTTGATTGAGATGCCTCCGCTCTATGAAAATCTGTCTGCCTATGAAAATCTGAAAGTAAGGACTACTATTTTAGGACTGACAGATAAGCGGATTGATGAAGTGCTGCAAATCGTCCGACTGACGGAAACAGGCAAGAAACGAGCCGGACAGTTTTCTCTTGGTATGAAACAGCGTCTTGGAATTGCGGTTGCATTACTAAACAACCCGAAGCTGCTCATACTTGATGAACCAACCAACGGGCTTGACCCGATTGGGATTGAAGAACTTAGAGAGCTTATTCGTTCTTTTCCGGCTAAAGGTATTACGGTTATCCTGTCCAGTCACATTCTTTCAGAAGTGCAGCAGATAGCCGACCATATCGGCATTATCGCGGGTGGCGTTCTTGGATATGAGGGAAAATTGAACGCAAACGAAAATTTGGAACAGCTTTTTATGGACGTTGTAAAAAGCAATCACAGGGAGGGTTAAGGCATGGACTATCTAAAATCAGAACATTTGAAATTTAAGCGGACAATATCGAACAAACTGATTTTCATTGTTCCACTAATCACAGCTATTTTTGCGTGGCTTATGGGTGGATTTATGGGGTATCAATACATGACACTTTACTGGTGGTATGCGTTTTTGCTTCCGGGAGCAATCGCAATTTTGTGTTCTTTGTCACACAGAAAAGAAGAAAGCGCCGGGAAATACTATTCGGTATTTTCTATGCCCGTGAACCTTTCAAAATTTGAATTTGCTAAGGGCATTATCTTAGTCGAAAAACTGCTTGTTTCAGCGATATTTTTAGCATTGCTTATTTCTATCAGTAATATCATTGCTCCGGCAACGGCAGTATATTCTCTTTTACACAGCATTGCAGGAAGTATCGGGATTATCCTTGCGTCTGTCTGGCAAATCCCTTTGTGCCTGTACTTAGCGCGCAAAACGGGAATGTTTGTGCCGATTGTGTTAAATACAATACTTGGAATTGTTCTATCTACTGCTACTGCATTAGGAAATACAATAGTATGGTGGTTTGTACCGTATTGTTGGGCGGCAAAACTGGCAAAGCCACTTATGGGAATTGAAATAAACGGAACTTATGCGGGAAATTGTGGATTTTCTATAGCCATTATGATTTCCATTTCGTTGTCAATACTCTTGTTCCTTATTTTGTCCTATGTCGACGCAAGGGATTTTTCCAAAGGGAGGTAGGTGGAAATGGGTTTTATTCATGCGGTTCGTTCTGAACAGGAAAAAACGAAGCATACACCGTTTTGGGCCATCCATTTTTGTATACCTGCTATTGGGGCATTGTTATTTCTTGCTTACTATTTCCATTATGGCAGCACAGCAGATAGCAAAAAGCTCAAAATGATATTGGAAATTACGACAACGTTTTTTCCATTGTTGATAAGCGTTATTGTCGGTCTGAATGTTGCACTGGAAGAAAAGGCTTCACACTTCCAAACGCTGCTTGCTGTACCGAACCGACACAAAAATATGCTTGCAAAATTAACTTATCTTTATGGTTCTGGGGTATTTGCATTGTTCTTTCTGTGCCTGCTATTTGTGGTAGGCATACATCTTTTAGGAATGGCTGATACAGTACAGCTCGGAATGCTGATTGGAGCCGCCACTGGGATGGTCTTTTGTAACTTGATAATATACATCTTGCACCTGTTCCTTAGCTTCAAATTTGGATTAGGGTTATCCCTGTTTTGGGGCGTGTTTGAAAGTCTGCAATGTATCTTATATAGCAATATCGAACTAAAAGGCATAGCGAGGTATATTCCCTTTTCATGGTCTATGAATTGGGTAAAAGATATTTTGAGCCGACAAATTTTCAACTATGGAACGGAAAAAATATGGATTGGAGCATTAACGACAGGTAGCTTGTTGCTGACCTTATTATGGTTTGCTCATTGGGAAGGACGGAAAAATTATGAATAAAAACAGAAAAATGTTTATCGTCGTGCTGTTTGCTTTTGTTGTATGCTTTTCTCTTGCGGGCTGCTCTTTACAGGAAAAAATCAAGGAATATTCCAGTGATAAAGAGCAATGCTATTTGAACGCAGAGAATGTGACGCAATTTTCCTTTAAGGGAAACGACTACACGATTTTGGAGGATACCGTTTCTAATGGTGGGCTTGGGGAATGGACTGGATATATCCGGCAGCTTGTAGCGGTAGACGAAACAGGAAAAGTATTGCTTCAAGAAAACATAGAAACCACTACCTTTCGGACGTTAGCAGATTTAGCGGATAAAGCCCCGGAAGCTGCTTATATTATCCCATTCTTGAATGTGTACGCAGCCCCCAACGCTGACGATTATCTGATTGTAGATGTAAACGGAGGGTATCACAAAGCTGTTGGAAAAGAAAATATCAAAGACACAGATACGGTCTTTGACTTCAAGGACACAGAGCAGTCTATGAGTGGAAAGTTTGAAATCAATCCTGAAAATGCAACGCAGCTTCTTTGTGACGGGATTATTTATCAAGTAACCTCTGATACCGTATCAAATGATGAATTAGGAAACTGGATTGATATTCTTGCGGAAAGCGTTACATTCGATACAGAAACGAAACGCCCTTTGTCCAAAGAGGATTTGAACAAGATTGACTGGAACGGAAAAAACGCCGGACAGGGGCGGGAACAATGGTTTTACACAGATGTTTACGAGATTTACGGTACGGATAAAACAGAAGCGGTTGCGGTAAAAATAAATAACCGCTACTATATTGCAGAGCAGAAATGACTGCTTTTCTGCCCTCGCGGATTATGCTATAATACGAAAAGAGCAACGAAAGGAGGCGACACTATGGCAGCAATCCTTATGGTTGATGATGAACGACCTATTTTAGAGCTTGTGAAAAATGGGCTGCAAAAAGACGGACATTTCATTACTGCCTATACGTCTGCCGCACAGGTTCCGCTTGATAAGCTGAATAGATACGATCTGATTATACTGGATATTATGATGCCGGATATGGACGGATTTTCTTATTGCAATAAAATCCGTTCATTGGTGGACTGTCCTATTCTCTTTTTGACAGCTAAGACAATGGAAAATGACATTACATTCGGCCTTGGCCTGGGAGCAGACGACTATTTGACAAAACCATTCCGCATTGCGGAGCTACGGGCAAGGGTAAATGCCCACTTGCGCCGAGAACACAGGGAACGACATACAGCCCTTACCTTTGAACGGATAAAAATTGATTTGTCCGCAAAGGAGCTACGGGTAGATAATATACCTGTTCCCCTAACCAAAAGTGAATATCTGATTTGTGAATATCTTGCAAGAAATAAAGGACAGGTATTTTCAAAAGAACAGATTTATGAAGCTGTTTTCAGCTTGGAGGGCGACAGCGATAATTCTACTATTTCCACTCATATCAAAAATATCCGGGCGAAATTAAGCAAATTGGATATTCAGCCGATAGCGACAGTTTGGGGGATAGGGTACAAATGGGAATAAAAAAGCCAACATCATTGAAAGCGTCTTTTTGGAAATTTTTATGTATGCTGCTGATTGGGCTAATGGTTTCGGTAGCTATTCCATTTAGTCTTATCCTTGCCGGAACCAGAATGGGCTTTATTACTTATGCGGATTATTCAGAACGCAGCGCAAAAAATCTTGTTCCCATTATTGCCGCAACGCCGGATTTAACAGATGTACAGCTTCCTATGGGGTGCAAATACCTCGTACTGGATAAGAATTATCAAATGCGGGAAACGTCTTTAGAGGGCGAAGATTTAGACAGGGCTATGGAGTATGCCCTATCTGGAAAGATAAACGAAAACCTCAACAAGCAGTATCTATTTGTTACCCGCGAAAATGAATATGTGGTGCTTCAATATTACATTGGCTCACAGTTTATAGATGAATGGTTCTATAATCATTTTCCCTCACCAGAAATTCTGCTATATATCCTCATGGGGATAAACTGTGTCGCGGTCTGCGTGATATTAACAGCGAAGTTTGCAAAAAATATGCGGGCGCAGCTCTCCCCACTTTTTGAAGCAACAGAAAAAGTGGCAGAACAAAGTCTTGATTTTGAGGTGGGACATTCAAAAATCAAAGAGTTTGAAGATGTGTTATGTTCTTTCTCTGATATGAAAAATAACTTGAAATCATCTTTAGAGAAACAATGGAGCGCAGAGCAATTACAAAGGGAACAGATCGCAGCACTTGCTCACGATTTGAAAACGCCCTTAACTGTCATTCAAGGGAATATCGACTTGATAAGCGAAACAGAGCTTGATGACGAACAGCGTTTATATGCGGGGTATATTACAGAAAGCTCCGGGCAAATGGGCGTTTATATTAGGACGTTGATTGATATATCCCGGACAGTAGCCGGGTATCAGCTCAATTTAGAAGAATTTGACATGGCTGATTATATGGAACAGATTGAAGCGCAGGCAAATTCATTATGCCTTACAAAAGAAATTTGTTTACATATGGAAACGGGGTCAAATTTAGGAACTTTCAAAGCGGATAAATTACTACTGGAACGGGCAATTATGAATGTGATAGGCAATGCGATAGATTACTCTCCACCAAAAGGGAGCGTCTATGTAGAGGTGCAAAAGCCGGACGACATTCTACAAATCTCTATAATAGATGAGGGAAGCGGCTTCACGCCGGAAGCCCTACATCATGCGCAGGAACAATTCTTCATGGGGAATAAGAGCCGAACCTCAAATATGCACTTCGGTATGGGACTATATATTGCGAGCAGCATTATTAAGCAGCATAACGGACAGCTCATATTGAAAAATTCTGATAAGACAAAGGGCGCACAGGTCATTATAAAAATTCCATATTAGAAATTTGGTGGGCGATACTGCGGTATCGCTCATTATTTTTCAAATCTTTATGAAATCCACAAAATTAGCGTTTAGCATATAGGAAAAGAATAGAAATATAATCTGCCGCACGACGGCAAAAGAAAAAAAGCCGTCGTGCAGTAGTCTATAATCACGCTCATTTGCGAACGACGGCTTACAAATCAAAGCCGCCGTTCTTTTATCCCCCAAAAGAATGATGCGGTAACGCTGACAGATACGGCGGCTGACAGGAGGCAGCCGCTATGAGGTGCATATCTATTCGACAAAACCTGACGAGGTTTGACCCGTCAAAAAAAGCCCGTCCACCGCCTGGGAATACTCCGGCCACGAGTATGAACTATACACAGCCATAAAGCGCAATTTTATTCCCGTCCTCCGCCTGGTAGGTCTGCGACCTGCCGGGCAGTTTTTGTCGTTTCCTGCGGTCTGCGCCGATCAGGAAAATTTATTTTTGCAAAGGGGGCTTTTAGCGGGTAGCAGACGGCGTTGCCGGTGTCATGTTAGCGGAAAGGGAGAGAACCGCCACCATCCCCAACGAAAGGGGGTGAGAAGATGGAAGCTATCCCCCGCAACTATGACGAGTGCCGGTTTGACGCCTTTTGCAAGTCGGTACTGCGGAACGAGGCCCATAACTACCGGCGCGGCTTAAAACGCCAGCGCGACCGGCAAGTGTCGATCAGCACCTTGTCGCAGGCAGATATGGACAAGCTCTGTACGGTAGATCACTACCCCAGCGACAGTTTCACTTTTTCGTCGCACGGGTATGACCTGCATATCAACAACGAGCTTGTAGCCGATGCCTTTGCCAGCCTGTCCGCACAGATGCAAAGCATTTTGATTTTGCGCTTCGTGCTGGATTTGGGCGACGCCGAGATCGGCAGCCTTGTGGGTATGTCCCGCAGCGCCGTCCAGCGGCACAGGAAGAAAACGCTGGACGAATTGCGGAACAAATTGACGGCGTTGATGCCAAAGGGAGGTTGAGCGCGGATGATGAACCCCAGCTACAAGGGCCGGGCGCTTCTCCCCATGCCGGTGATCGAAGCCGCCCGCGCCGGGGATGCCGAGGCTGTGGAACGTGTCTTGCGGTACTACGAGGGCTACATAAACAAGCTCTGTACCCGGACGCTCTATGACGAGTACGGCTATCCCTATATCTGCCTGGACGAGTGGATGAAGCACCACCTGGAAAATAAGCTCATTCAGGCTATCGTCGGTTTAGGCTGACGGCAACCGGCCCGGCAGGGCAGGCGGAACATCTTACCCTTTCCATGTTCCCTTGCCTCCGGCCCGGCGCTGAACCTTGACAAAGAAAGCCCGCAAGATAACGGCGGAGCAGCATAGGGCAACGGACACATTCTGTATGCGCCGTATCGATGGGTGCGCCATGACCCCGCATCCTGCGGGAGAGCGAGAACCGCCTACACCGAAAAGCCGGCAGCTTATAATCAGCGGCGCATACGCTAACGATACTCCCTTACAGCCACAGTCCGAGCGTTCAAAGCGTCGCAGGCAATGGGTAGGGCTGCGTGAGAACCACGCGGGGGTGAAAGTCCCGTGGTGCTGGTCGCCGCCAGCCGTCCGATTTATGCCCCTTTATCAGAATAGTGGCAAGCCGCTATTCATAAACTGTGCTATTCATTTGCGAAAGGGGGAAGTCCTTTGCCGCAAAATCAGATCAGCGCCACAACGACGCATAAAATTGGCAAAACGACTTACTTTGTCTATGCGTCGGCCAGCGAGAAAGCGACCGACACCATAGACAAGAAGATCAAGAAACTTATCCGCAAGGATATGGAGCAGAACGCCGGAAGCGTCCAGAAATAGGGCGCTCTTTTTATATTTTTGAGCTGACAAGGACAGCGGTTGATGGTATAATGTAATCAGTACATATATCATGCTTGTCTGCTGTCGGAAAGGAGGAACAATGTTGCAGGCAGACAAGATAACCGCTTTATATTGCCGGTTAAGCCAAGAGGATATGCAGGCAGGCGAGAGTGAGAGCATCCAAAATCAAAAGTTGATCTTACAACGGTATGCAGATGAACATTTCTTTTTGAATACCCGCTTTTTCGTTGATGATGGCTTTTCCGGGGTGAGTTTTGAGCGCGAGGGGCTGCAAGCCATGTTGCGCGAGGTTGAGGCCGGGAACGTGGCGACGGTCATAACGAAAGACCTTTCCCGCCTGGGCCGGAACTACCTGAAAACCGGGGAGCTTATCGAAATCATTTTCCCGGAATATGAGGTGCGCTATATCGCCATTAACGACGGTGTGGACACAGCAAGGGAAGATAACGAGTTTACCCCCCTGCGGAATTGGTTTAATGAGTTTTACGCCCGCGATACTTCCAAGAAAATCCGGGCGGTGAAGCAGGCCAAAGCCCAGCGGGGCGAACGTGTCAACGGAGAAGTCCCCTATGGCTATCTGGCCGACCCGAACGACCGAAATCATCTTATCCCCGACCCTGAAACAGCCCATGTTGTCAAGCAGATTTTCGCCATGTATGTGCGGGGCGACCGTATGTGTGAAATTCAAAACTGGCTGCGGGACAACGAGATTTTGACTGTTGGAGAACTCCGCTACCGCCGAACAGGAAGAACCCAGCATCCACGTCCTCAACAAAACGCATGGTATAACTGGCCGGACAAAACACTGTATGACATTCTCACCCGGCAGGAGTATTTAGGCCACACCATCACGGCGAAAACCTACAAGGTGTCCTATAAGTCCAAAAAGACACGGAAAAATGCGGAGGACAAGCGGTATTTCTTCCCCAACACGCATGAACCGCTGATTGACGAGGAAACCTTTGAACTTGCCCAAAAGCGCATCGCCACCCGCCACCGCCCTACCAAGTCTGATGAAATTGACCTGTTTTCCGGGCTGCTGTTCTGCGGGGATTGCGGCTATAAAATGTATCTCCAAAAAGGAGCCGGAACGCCGGAGCGGAAACACGCTTATACCTGCGGCAATTATCGCAACCGGGCCAGAAATGATTTTCTCTGCACGACGCACTACATCCGAAAAAGTGTGCTGAAAGAACTTGTCCTGGCCGACTTACAGCGTATCATGTCCTATGTGAAAGGGCATGAGCAGGAGTTTATTCAGACCGCTACCGAGTGCAGCGAACAGGCTATGAAAAAGGCGCTGGGCCACCAGTGCAAGGAGCTTGACAAGGCGGAAGCCCGGCTGGGCGAGATCAACCTTTTATTCCGCAAACTGTACGAGGACAACGCATTGGGCCGGTTATCGAATGAACAGTTTGTGTTTCTGACTTCCGGCTATGAGGACGAGAAGCGGGAACTGACAAAGCGGGCCGCGGAGTTGAAAAAGGAGATCGACACCGCCGCCGAGCGCAGCGCCGATGTGAAAAGGTTTGTCGACCTGGTACGCCGGTACACGGAGATCAGCGAATTGACTTATGAGAATGTCCATGAGTTTATCGACCGTATTTTGATCTACGAATTGGACAAGAACACCAACACCCGCAAAATCGAAATCTTTTACAGCTTCGTGGGCAAGGTAGACACCGGCGACCAGCCCACGGAAAGCGTTTCTTATTTCAGGCAGATCGGCGCTGATGTCAAAAGCGTTGTCGTTTAGGGCCAAAAGCAAAATGCTGGGGCAAGATAGCGTACCATTCAAAATCG
Organism: Oscillospiraceae bacterium 44-34; assembly: GCA_041223805.1. GTDB lineage: Bacteria > Bacillota > Clostridia > Oscillospirales > Oscillospiraceae > Lawsonibacter. Next base: position 16,534 of record JBCLQX010000041.1, read on the forward strand.
GTTACGTTATCTCACCCCAGCAAAGGTCGTACCTGAGACCCCATCGTCACAGTAGGCGGCATAGAGGTTCCAGCCCTGCTCCAGGACATAGCGGCTGAGCATCTCCCTCTGGTTCTCCACGGACACGGACTCGCCGGTTCTCTCGTCCTCCCGGCTGAGCCTGCAATAAATTCCAACATTGTAAGTTTCCTGCATCTTTGATTTTACCTCCCAAAGCGCAGTGCGAATGGCGGTCGATTACCTACCGCCATTATAGCACGCTCACACTCTGATGCAAAGGCCCTTTACGCGATACGGCTGAGTTTTTCCATCGCCGCCAAGTCGAGCAGATCACCCAACTGTCCTTTGTCAGAAAATACACTTTTGACCCGGTAGACCACGCCGCCGATTTTGACTTCGGTGTAATCGTTCAGGCGGCTGACCTCCTTTCCTTCCACAGGTTCCGGGGACGGAACAGCCCTCCGGTTCATGTTCAGCTTCTCCATACCGTCACGCCCCTTCCGAATCATCAGGGGTGGGCGTGTAGGTTGTGTAGGTATTGCAGATATTTTTACGACCGTCACTGGCACTCAAAATACCGTCATTACCTACATTATCTACATCGTCCATGTCGGTGCTGCCCCAGGGAGCATTCAAATCCAGCAGAGAGACCAGCCGACCTTTCCCGGTGCGTTTCCCGGAACGGTAGCGGACGCCGTACTCACGCTCAAGTTCTCCGACATTGGCGTTCAGCAGCCGGGTCAGCGTGTTCGGCTCGGCGTTGATTTCTGTTTCCGCCTTCAACTCGTCCAACAGCACAGCGGCATAGCCCCGCCACACGCCATGCACCTGAGTAAAAGTCTGAACGGCGGTCAGGATGGGGTCAGGCTCTTTCTGCGGGGCCTCGCTCCCGAAGGAAACAAATCCCCACACTTTCCTCTGCTTGTCAAAGCGGAGGTTCAGTTGAGTGTCGGCCACCTCCCGCCCGGTCACATCCAGCGTGGCGGAGGTCTCCATCCGGGAGGACTTTTGCAGGACAAGCGCCCCGTCAGCGCACCCCAGCAGGCCAGTCGTGCCGGAGATCATGTTGAAGGAGTCGGCGGACCCGGCCTTGCGGGTGTGGTGGACTACCAACACCGTTATCAGGGATCGGTCGGCGATTTTCTTCAAGGCGCATACCGTCTCGTAGTCGCTGGCATAGTTGTACTGCTCCTGCCCGGCCTTGCGGACACGCTGGAGGGTGTCGATGATTACCAACTTCACATGGGGATGGGCGGCGAGGAAATTGGTAAGCTGTTCCTCGAAGCCCTCGCCGATATACAGGGCCTCGGTCGCCAGCCAGATGCTGCCGGGAGTTCCACCGCTGACATCGTTCAGTCTCTGCTGCATCCTCTGGAAGGTATCCTCCAGGCTGATGTAGAGGACACCACATTGTTCCGTTTTCATTCCCCAGACCGGCTCGCCCTTGCTGACCTGGTTCGCCAGCCACAGCACCAGCCAGGACTTGCCCACCTTGGGCGCTCCGGCGAGGATGTAGATGCCTTGACCCATCAAACCGTCAATCAAAGTGCCGGACGGGGCGTAGGTCGTGTCCAGCAGTTCCTCCGCCGGGATTACTTTCAGTTCAGGGATCTTCTGTTTTTCTTCCGTCATTCACAGTTCCTTTCACGGCATCCGCCAGCGAACACCATAACGTTGGCGGAGACAGTGGGTGAAGCGGCGATGTGGTCCGGCTACCTCCTTCCTGTCCGGGCTGGCCGCTGATTTGGCATGTATGCCGGGTTGTTTTATATACGGAAGTTTGTGGAGTTCATTTCTGAACTGTATTATTATTATTATTATTATAGACGTTCAGAAATGTGCTGTCAAGGGATTAGCAAAAATTCCTTTCATTTTTGAACGGGGCATGATATAATAGGCAGCAGGACGGCTATACTCAAATTAACATCAGGACAGGAGGGCACATCATGGGATTGTCGATTGACGCGACGCTGGGGGAACACATCCGGTTTTACCGCCAGCAGGCGGGGCTGACGCAAAAAGAACTCGCCGGCCTGTGCGAGGTCAGCGAGTCCGCCATCAGGAACTATGAGTTGGGGAACCGGGTGCCGGATTTTCTCACGCTCCATGCGATTGCCGAAAAACTCCGGGTCAACTATGCCGCCATCGCCGGTGAGAAAGTCACAGACTTGGAGGGAGTGTTGCAGGCGCTATACAAGTTGGAGGAAATCTACGGATTGTACCCGACAGAAGTTGATGGGCATATCCATTTTGTATTCCGTGACAGTATTGCGATGGATAATTTCAAGCCGGACATAGACGCCATTACGAGAAATCCGGGCGCATTGCTCCAATACCGCATTCTGGGATTTATGAAAGCCTGCGCCCTGCACGATGCCGGGGAATTGACCGATGAGGAATACGCCCTCTGGAAAAGCAAGTTCCCGGCGTTCCTGGGCGACTTCTACGATTTTCGGAAACAGGCGGGACAGCCTGACAACGAAACCTTTGATGGGGACGCCCCCATTCCCTCGGAAAAACCGCAGTCCCCGGAGCGGAGCCGGGAGCGGAAAATCAACAGCGGGCGGTAGCCGGAAAGCGGCAGAATGCTGCGCAGCCAGACCAGCGGAGCGGTCTGTTCAAAGGGTTTGGGATGCTTCCCAACAAGCAGAAACAGCGATTTCCGGCAACGCCGGGAACCGCTGTTTCGAGTCTTTGTGGGAACAAAGACACTGCTTGCAAGGTAAGTGAACCGCCACCAACGGGCAGAATGTTTCCGTTGATTTTGGTGGTGACCAATATGGTCATCACCACTTTTGGTAAGAGGCCATCTGACCCAATGTGCGCTACTGGGCAAGCAGGGCGTTTGTATATACAAACGCTCAAAACGGACTTCCAGCGTTGCCGCCGGAAATTCGTTTTTGCTTGCTGGGGTAGCACCCCAGACCCTTTGAACAGCCCCTTGCCGGGGCTGGCTGCGCGTTCGGAAGCCGACCGCTGACAGCAAGGACGGTTCTGAAAATTACAAAATATACGGCAGATTCCCCTCTTTAAGCTCCGATGACAAGCGGAATTATTACATCGTAGAATTTTTTGCTCCACTCTGCATGGAACCGCGCCATCTGTAGCCAGTCCACCTCGCTCTCAATGCTGACATTAGAAAGTTGTGTATATACCTTTGATGCCTTTTTGTCCTCGGCACGATTCCAGTTCAAGGCAATACCTAATGCGCTCTCGATTTCTGCTCGATGAGTCATCAGAGCATCAAAGGCTTTCTTGTTTTCGTCTTTCTCACTCTTTTGGAAAACAATCTCTACACGGGCACTGTCATAGTTTGCAACACAGCAAATAGAAAATCCGCTGACACCAAAGAAGCCATTGATCCAGTTTTCTCTGGTTGGGCTGACATTGAAGAACGAACCATCTTTGCCATGAGCCTCTTTGATGATCGGAAGCGCATATGTCCAATACCGCCTCCGAAGTTCGTGCCTGCTGCCTGGTTCGTCAGTAGTCAATTCGCTTTCGTCTCGAAGATAAAATACTAAGTCTGCCGGATCTTCGTCGTATAGCTTAAACAGACGGCTCAGCACAGACAGCTTGCTTTGTGTGCTGGTATTCGTCCATACATAGATGCCATCGCCAATTTCCACACTTTTGGTAAAGGTATCTGGCTTTGTACTAAAATGTAGAGCAATATTGTCTTCCTCGGAAAGTGCCAACTTAGTGATGATTGCCTTGTCCTCAGCATAGAGGATTTGAATGACTTTCTGAAACATCTCCACCCAGCTTGCGACCGGCTGCTCTGTGTGTTTGAAAGTAAACCGGGCAATCAGACGGCCTGTGAGTTCCGCATCATCATCCAAGGTATAAGAGTCCATCTGCTTTTGTTCTGGCTGAAATTCGGTCATGGGCAGTGTCCAAATCGTCAGGGCGCGATTTCTCAAATATTCGCTTCGTTCCTCCAGTTCTGCCAGCGTCCACTTATCCTTTTTGGCAATCCAAGTATTCATACGAATGCCACTGTCATCGAATCCGTTCTGCATAGTTCTCTTTTCAGAAAAGGAGCTGTTGCTGTATTTGGAATTATAAGCAGTCAGCGTCAGATTTGCAATTCGGTGAAGCCACGCCTCATGTATCTGCTCATAGTCCACACCTAATTCTTTTTGCCATATCGGAGTCAGGTGCTGTGGCATGATATGCTCGATTGAGTAAGTGCCTTCATCACAATGGCGGTAAACATCCTTGTCCTCGACTGTCCCAAAGTTCTCCAGTCTCTCAAGGATATAAACCTTGTTTTTGCTGTTCATCAGATAAACCGGCTTGCTGATAAAAGATTCTGCAAACTCCTCGTCATCCGGGAAGCGGGCGCGTTCCTTTTTGGACAGGAGCGCATACTTAAATTTTTCAACATAGTCTGTCTCCGTACCATCATAGCGCATGATTTCCCGATGCAGCATCAGAAAGATTTTATTTAGAGCATTGGTAGGCAAATCACAAATGCTCCTACGAAACAGATAATTTTCAGCGGTCAGAAAAATTTCTGTGACCTGCTCCATTGACAACTTACTCTCATCGTACAGCCGAAGCACCTCAAGAAAGAACGGTCTCGTGACCGTTGTTTCCAGTCGGTTCAAACGGAAGATGCAGGCGTTGAGAGCGGCATTGCCAGTCTTGCCATCCAAAAGAATTTGATACCGCTTAGCATATGCCAGCATTTCCATCAAAAGCGGTTCTGTCTGAATATTGCCAAGTTCTACATAATCCTTAAAATTGATGTAAATCTTGCTTTGTTGTGGAATAGCCTGTTGTTTCACGCTCAGATAATCTCTGATAAAAGCACTGACATCATACTTTGTGCAAACCTCAATTCTATTCCAGTATTTATCATAATACTCATCCTGCTCTTTAGATGGCAGACCCATCAGGATGAAGTTTCTGATTTTGTCACCTTCGCTTAAATCAAGACCTGTGGAATTCAAACTCTCAAAAATCAGTTGCGGGTTGTCCTCCATGTCCAGCCGGATGTTGATGATTTCCAGACAGCAAATCGCATCGTAAAGCTCATCAATCGTGATTTCCTGCTTCTGAATCCGATTGTAGAAATAATCATAGTTTACAGTCAGGTTGGATTCTCGAATATGTTCTGACGGGTCAGAAAAAAGTTTGCCAAAAGCGCGCTGGTCGTTCTTGACCGGCTTTAATTTAATGCGAGTATCTTCCGGCTGCCACTTGTCTACAAGGTATTCCTCATAGAGACGCTGTTTCAGATTCACTGTTTGCGGCACAATGATGCCTTTGTCCATCAGGTTATACATGGCAAGGAACAGCAACGAAACAGTAGTCAGGCGCTGCTGACCATCAATGACAAGAAATTCCTCATTATGACCGTCTGGATTATAGACAGAAACAAGACTGCCAAAGAAGTGGCTCTTACGGTGGCCTCTAATAATTTTCACAAGGTCATCAAAAAGCTGCTTGCAGTTCTCCATCTTCCAGTCGTAATTTCGCTGGTAAACCGGAATGACAAAGCGCTTGTCCGATCCTTCCATATATTTTACAAACTTGCATTCTGAACCTTTCATAGCAGCATACCCCGCTCTATAGATTTGAACTCGGATTTCTTAAAGCATATTGTACCACGCCGAGCTGTTGCTTTCAATTTGAATTTCGAGTTTTTCTTCTTTTTTCTGCACCTTAAAAAAGTGGTCTGGGCCGAATTGACCCAGACCACTTTATATCTCTTGTGTTGTGAAAAGTTCCGAACAGGCATCACACACAGATCATCTCGTGCTGGATAATCTCCTCAGCCCGATTGATGATGCTGTTCATGGCTCTGATCCAGTCCCACTGCGACCGCCGTTTCAAGTCCCCGGTCACGCCCTCGGAATCGGCCATCTGTTTTACGATAAGTTGGTAGCGGTTCTGCGCCTGCTCGTTTAGGTCGGCAAGGTAGTTGTGCAGCTTGCCCGTCAGGACAAGGTGGTTGAACAAAAGCGGGTTCGTTTTTTCCAGACACGCTTGGTGCATCCGCCCCCATTTTCCGATGGGACGATCATCGTCCTCCGGCAGTTCGATGGCCGGAATGTAGTAGTCACCGGCAAGGACATAATCAAGGCCGGTTGCTTCTTCATGGATTCTCGGTTTCAGTTCGCCCATTGTGTTTACCTCCCATATGATAGTCTGGTTTGATTATCGGTAGCCGCTACCGATAATACACCGCTCCATCTCGCCGGAGGTAACCGACCGCCAATGCACTGCTGTGATGTCATTCTTTATGTAAGATTGACTAACGAATGGCTGGTGAGAGATACGAGCAAGAAAATCCGGGCGGTAAAACGCTCAAAAGGCATGAGTGGGAAGCCCGTCACAAGCAAGCCCGTGTACGGCTACCTCATGGACGAGGACGAAAATTTCATCATTGACGAAGAAGCCGCCCCGGTAGTAAGGCAGATTTACAGCTTATGCCTTGCGGGGAATGGACCGACCAAGATAGCCCGTATGCTTACCGAGCAGGAAATCCCCACGCCGGGAACGCTGGAATACCGCCGGACGGGAAGCACACGCCGCTACCACCCCGGCTACGAGTGCAAGTGGGCGGCGAATACCGTGGTACATATCCTTGAAAACCGGGAATACACAGGCTGCCTTGTGAACTTCAAGACCACCACACAATCCTACAAGTGCAGCAAGATTATCTACAACAGCGAGGACAAACAGGCAATCTTTGAGAACCACCACGAACAGATAATCGACAGGGACACATGGGAACGGGTGCAGGAGCTACGCAAGCAGCGCAAACGCCCTAACCGCTATGATGAAGTGGGCTTGTTCTCCGGCATACTCTTTTGTGCCGACTGTGGCAGCGTCATGTACCAGCAGAGGTATCAGACCGAAAAACGGCGGCAGGACTGCTATATCTGCGGCAGCTACAAGATGTCATCGCCAGTGATAAAATGTAAAAAAACGCCGAGGAAAAAATGTAGTTTTGTGGCGGAGGAGGCGAAAAAAAGA